>NZ_RYFV01000031.1 GCF_004104015.1 Actinomyces oricola
TCCATCTCAGAAGAACATCGTGTTCCTTCTGCGTCACATCCACTTGCATGCAGGTATTCTACAGCGAGCGGCACATGATTTCCAGACTACTAAACCACAGAATACGATTTTGTTTCATTTCGGCTATGGATCATGTGAAGGCCACGGGGTGAAGCTGGATCGAGATCTTTTTTCTTACTCTTTTTAGAGCGAGACTTGTCGGAAACATACATCGCGTGCAACAGTTCGTCGCGATGCGCGTGGATCTGGATGTGGGCTACTGGTATCGCGGATGACTCGGGATGTGATACGTAATCGTATCGGAAAAGTGGGCGTCCTTTGGTTGTCTGGATCTGAAAACTCGACTCTTCCACCCGAAGATAACGTAGTTCCCTTTCAAGGAGAATGCGGTAGAAAATCTCCAGTTCGAGAAGTGGTATATTCTCAACGGTGAGATAGCAAGAGCGGCGCCCGTTAGATTCTCGTTTCGTGATTCTAATGACGACAGACAATCCTCTGGCTGTTGGCGCCTCCTGTAGATCGAGTTCAACGCCGGGGCAGACTGTTCTGGCCAGAAGATCCTGGACTTCCTCGGCAAATCGCCTTGCCTGATCAGTGAGTTTCAACTCGTCCATATTGAAGATAATCCAGGTCTTCGAGTTCCTCTAGCAGTAGCTCTTCGCGTCGGAGAAGTACTCCCTCGATGCGCCGCTCTTTGAATTCCGGCGTGTCGATGATGCGGTGGATCTCAGCGCGGCGTTTTTTGATGTCCTCGATGGTCAGGGTGGTCACATTGACAGCCATCTCGCCTCCTCATCCGATGCCGGGTCGCTGTGGTCGAACTGTATTCTAACCTGTTTCCGCGATCCATTACCAGAGGATATTGTGATGAGCCTGCTATCAAAACGCGCTCCCGCACGGGCGAGGGTGGGAGCGGCATCGAGAAATCGCTTCCGTGTCGTCGGCTGTCGTGTCGACATGGCTTCAGTGACAGGCGTCGAGCATGAGCAGGAGATGGGCGTCATCGTCCGCGATCTGCGGGCCGCCATGGCGGCCGCTGGTGATCCGGCCCATGTCGAGCAGCGGCGCCGCTGCCTGAAGTCCGCCCGTGTGCGCGCTTGGGCGAGGGATGCGGATCTGTGGGTGCGGGCTTTCGTCGAGAACCACCCGGGCCCGTCCCCGCTGAGTCGGCGCGAGGCGCTCAAGCACCTGTGACTCGGCTCGGGCCGGCACGGGCACCGGCGGGCTCGGGCTCTCGCGCCCGCCGGGCGGGCCCCGTACCAACCGGGCCGGAGCACGCGCCGACAGGGCCGGGGCACCCCCACCGACGCCGAGGACGACCCTATGAGCCCGAGTACCCCGCCTTGACCCGGGGCCTTGGGGTCAAAAGGGTCGTCCTCGATCACCAACCGGAGCCGGAGGCAGGTGCGCCCGGGGCGCTGGGGTCGGGCGGGTCGTCGAAGCCGGGAGTACCAGTAGCACTGAGTACGGTTCCTTGGGTCGGAGACAGCGGCTGCGAAGATTCCTGGGACCGGTACCGCTAGGTTGATCTATCTGATTTGTTCGGACGATGAGCTCGTGGCCCCTGGTGTCGAGCAATGTCCAAGGTCCTGCCTCGATCCGCAGTGGGATCGTGAAAACGGCGTCATGACAGGAATTAATGACTGTATCCGCCGAGGTGGCGCGGGTGTGCGAAGACCTGTTGCGACATGCCTTCCGCTGTCTCGTGGTCCCGCTCGGAGTCCGGTCATCTGACCTTGTAGCTTGATCTTGACACCGGTCCCGTACTGGCGACACACTGTTGTCACGAAGTTGTCACGTGACAACTGCCTCTCTACTGCGCATCAACGAGGATGACCATGACTCCACAGACCACCCAACACTCGCTGGGGCCAGAGGCGGCGAAGGCGGTCAAGCGCCGCCTCAATGTCGCCACCATCGTCGTGACCTTCGGCGTTCTGGCCTTCGGTTACGACACGGGCGTCATCTCCGGCGCCCTGCCCTTCATGACTCGTCCGACGGCCGAAGGCGGCCTTGATCTCACACCCGTCACCGAGGGGGTTGTAACCTCCTCGCTCCTTCTCGGAGCAGCCTTCGGAGCCATCGTCGGCGGCAGACTCTCCGACTACCAGGGTCGCCGGCGCAACGTCAAGATGCTGGCCTTCGTCTTCTTCGCAGGCGCCCTGGGATGCGCTCTGGCGCCCACCTACGAGATCATGGTCATGTGCCGGATCATCCTCGGCTTCGCCGTCGGCGGCGCTTCGGCCACAGTCCCCATGTTCATCGGCGAGTTGGCCCCCGCCGAGCGACGTGGTCCGCTCGTCTCTCGCAATGAGCTCATGATCGTCACCGGCCAGCTCGTGGCCTACACCTCCAATGCGATCATCGGCTTCGTCTCCGAAGGCGGCCACGCCTGGCGGATCATGCTGGGACTGGCCACATTGCCGGCTGCTGCTCTGTGGCTCGGGGTGTTCTTCGTCCCGGAGTCGCCGCGATGGCTCGTGGCCAAGGGGCGCAATGAGGAGGCGCTGGACGTCCTCCGTCAGTTGCGCACCACGGATCCGCGGCCGGAACTCAACGAGATCGTGGAGATCGTCGACCGGACCGCCAAGGCGCAATCCAACGCCTGGGGCCACCTCAAGACCCCATGGATTCGGCGCATCACTCTCATTGGAATCGGCTTCGGGATAGTCATCCAACTCACCGGGGTCAACGCCATCATGTACTTCGCCCCGACGGTCCTCATGAGCACCGGGATGGGCACGCAGGCCTCTCTCGTGGCCACCATTGCCAACGGCGTGGTGTCCGTGGTTGCGGTGGCCTGTGGTCTCGTTGTCATTGGACGCACGAATCGGCGAACCATGCTGCGCATCGGGATGACCGGCCTCGTTGTCTCCCAGATCCTCTTGGGACTGGCCTTCCTGCTCCCCGAGGCTCCGTGGCGCGGCTACCTCATCCTCCTCCTCATGCTCTTCTTCCTGTGGTTCATGCAGATGTTCTGCGGCATCGCATTCTGGCTCATGATGGCGGAGATCTTCCCCCTTCGCGTCCGGGGTCTGGCCATGGGGATCGCAGTGTTCTGCCAGTGGCTCTCCAATGGGATCGTGACCCTGTTGTTCCCGATCCTCCTTGACCGCATCGGCATGAGGACATTCTTCATCTTCGCCGTCATCAACTTCATCGTCCTGCTGTGGGAGCAACGGTACTTGCCGGAGACCAAGGGGAAGTCCCTGGAGTACCTCGAGGAGGAACTCGCCTCGGGCTCCGATGGGCGCCAGCCGGGCCCCCTCGCCGTCGGCTGAACACCTCAACGACGACGACGACCGCCCGAGGCGCGTCTCATCCGGGTCTTCCCCAGCCCCCAGCACGCATCATCCACGCCGCACTCGACACCGGCCGCTTCGCGACCACCACAACCCAGAAAGGAACCCATCATGTCTCAAGACCTTCACATTGCCGTCGTCGGAGCCGGATTCGCCGGCCAGGGCCACGCCTTCGGATTCCGCAACGCCCAGATGCTGCCCGCCCTCAAGGGCGTCAACGTCATCATGGACACACTGGTGGAGCCCAACGAGGCGCTCGCCCAGACCGTCGCCGCCAAGTACGGCTTCGCGCGCACCGCCTCCTCGGTGGACGACATCATCGACCGCCCGGAGATCAAGGCCGTTTCGCTGGCATTGCCCAACAATGCATACATCGACGTCGTGCCCCGGCTCCTGCGCGCAGGCAAGCACGTCTTCTGCGAAAAGCCGCTCGGTCTCAACGCCGCCGAAGCCGAGGAGATGACGGCGGCCGCGGCTCAGGCCGGGGTGGTGACATCCGTGGGCTTCTGCCGGCGGCGGGTGCCGGCTCTGGCGGCCCTCGCCCAGGTCGTCCGGGAGGGCGGCATCGGCACTGTTCATTCCTTCCGTGCCAGTTACTTCGCCGACTACGCGGCCAATCCGAAGTCACCGCGCACGTGGCGCTTCGTCAAGAGCGTCGCCGGAGGTGGAGCGGTGGCCGATATCGGAGCCCACATCATCGACACGGTCCGGTTCGTTCTCGGCGACGTCGAGGAGGTGGTGGCCTGCCAGCTCGACACGGTCATCACGGATCGTCCGCTGCCCACCGGCGGCACGGGGCACAGTCAAGGCGCCTCGGAAACGGAGACCGGCCCGGTGGAGAACGACGATAACGCCGTCGTCTCCTTGCGCACCCGCGGCGGGGCCATCGGTTCGGTCAACCTCTCTCGGATCGCGACGGGCATCACCGATGTCTTCGCCCTGGAGGTCTACGGTGACAAGGGCTGGGCGAAGTTCGAGTCACCGCACTCCGACGAGTTCTACCTGTGCCAGCCCGAACAATCAGCGCCCGGATTCGATGGGCCGCGTCAAATCATCGCCGGTCCCGCCTTCCCCTATTTCGCCGACGTCGCCTGCATGCCGGGCCGCGGTGTGGGGACGGGCTACGGGGAGAACCTCATCGGCGAGATTCAAGAGTTCGTCGCTGCCGTCATGGGGATCGGCGAGGTGACGGTGCCTTTCGCCGAGGCGATTCCCACAATGCGGATCATCGAGGCCGCGCAGCGGGCGGCGGAAACCGGCGCACCGGTGCGATTGGACTGAGATGACACCCAGCGATCCGCACCGCGGATCCGGATACAGTTGGGGGCGGGCCTGCGCAGGCAGGTTCCGCCCCCAACCGCCCGCTCGAGGAGGCGCCGTGACCCGTGCACCCCGCCGCGTCACCCAAGCCGATCTGGCCTCCCGTGCGGGTGTGTCACGTTCGTGCGTCTCCCGTGTCCTGCGTGGCCTGGACAAGGTCAGTGACGACAAGCGGGAGAGGGTTCAAGAGGCGGCGCGCGAGCTCGGCTACATCGACAACGGGCTGGCAACGGCGCTGGCGGGCAACCGGCGCAGTCGCCTCGTTGGCTTCTTCCCGCAGGAGATCGCCAACGGGGTCTTCTCCGACGTGTACCACGGTCTCAAGAGCGTCTTGGAGCCTCACGGGCACCGCTTGGTCGTTGTCGAAGGCGACTTTGATGCCGGGCAGGAGGACGTGCGCTTGCGGGAGCTCGTGTCCTTGGCTCCGGACTGCATCGTTGTAGCGGGCTACGCCGGGTCCACAGAGGCTCTGCGGGCTTCTGCGCGGTCCATCCCCATCGTGTCAGTGACGCGTCGGATCGAGCAGGACGGCGTTGTCTCAGTCGACGGAGATGATCGAGCCGGTGCGGCGATCGCCGTCGGCCATCTGGTCGACCTGGGGCACACTCGCATTGCTCACCTTCGGCTCCCGGCGTCCATACCCTACGAAGAACGGGCGGATGGATACGTTGCGGCAATGCAAAGGGCCGGGCTCGAGCCATCGATCATCACCCCGCGGGCGGCGACTCCGGATGCCGCATATGCCGCCGTGCGCGGAATCTGGGCGCAGTCGGACCATCCGACGGCGATCTTCTGCGGCAGTGACCACATGGCATTCGGGGTCCTCGCCGCTTTGGAGGACGAGCATGTGTCGGTTCCCGGCGAGGTCTCCGTGATCGGCTACGACGATCAGCTGGTTTCACGCGCCGTCGGGCTCACGACCGTCAGTCAGCACGTCGTGGAGCAGGGAAGGCTCGCGGGCGTGCTCACCTGCGCCTTGCTCAACGCTTCGGCGGCGAGCGGCGATGATGAGCCGGATCGCCCGGAATCGCGCAGAAGGGTGCCCCCCACACTCGTCGAACGCCGTACAACCGGGCCGCGGCGCCCCGAGGACCTTCGGTCAGCGGGCGTTGCCCGTTGACCCCCGGACGCTGAGCCGGCCCGGGGGCAGGGTCTCAATGCGTCTGGACGCATTCGGCTCGGCGATGCGTTCGACGATCATCTGCCCGGCGAAGCGACCTTGCGCCGCCGTCGACAAGCCGACCGATGTGAGGTTGAGCGGTGGCAGGGCGGCGAGGTACGAGTCGTCAATACCCACGACGCTGAGGTCCTCGGGGCAAGCGATCCCTAGGTCTTTGGCCGCCGAGAGCACGCCGATGGCGGCCAGGTCATTCGAGGCGAAGACGGCCGTCGGAGGCTGGGCGCGACGCGCGAAAAGATCGAGGGCGGCGGCCCGACCGCCCTCAGCAGTGGAATCTGAGGGCACCACGGCCGCGTGAGACGCGATGTCGTGCTCGGCCATGAATTCCTCATAGGTGCGTGCCCTGATGTCGAAGGTGCCATTGCTCGGGCCGCGAACATGCGCGATCCGTCGGTGTCCGAGCCCGTAGAGATGCGTCATGGCGAGGCGGGCGGCGGCGGCGTCATCCGGGATGACGACGTCAAGGGAGGAGTCGTCGAACTCATGATTCCCAGCCACGACCGTCGGCACGGAGCGAATCGCCTCCACGAGGCGTTGCGAGACGGGCATGGTGCCGGCCAGGACGATCCCGTCGACCTGTCGCTGCGCAAAGGCGCTGATGAGGCTCTCTCCCATTGAACCGTCCAGGCGCGTGTCGCACATCAGCATCGAGTAGCCGGATTCGTGCAGGACCTGAGCCAACGCGTCGAGGAAGTCGACGAACCACGGCTGGCGCAGATCGTGGATGAGAACGCCTATCGCCTCGGACTGGCGTCTGGTCAGACTTCTCGCTGCCGCCGAGGGTCGGTAGTCGAGCTCGGCGATCGCTTCGGCAATGGCATGGCGCGCTGAGGCGCTCACTCGGGATGGGTCCTGCAAATACCGGGAGACGGAGGACTTCGAGACGCGGGCTCGCTCAGCGACCTGCCGGATCGTCGCACTGCCGCGGATGTCTGGGTGACGTGCCATGGTCCCTCATCGATATCGATCGTGAGCCCCTGGGCTCAGGCGCTCCAGCTCACCGGAGGAGTATAGCCAACGTGGATGGTCTCGGTCCCGCACTTCGTGCGAGATGGGCCGTCATCCCGTGGCGGCCGGGCCGTGCGAGCATTGAAGGCATTCGCCATTTTGCGACTAGTCTTGACGGTTGTGGTCGGGGAGGGAAGAATTGGGACCGGTCCCGCCGAAAATGTCTTCTCGGCGTCGTCGGACCGACCTGTGGGTCCTGGCAGGCCGTCGCACCCGGTGGCGGTCGCCGGTGCTGCAACAGGGAACGCCAACGCATGAAGGAGACAACGATGTCCTCAACGATCACACGAGCCCGCCTCGGCTCAGCCCCCGACTCGTGGGGCGTATGGATGCCCGACAGTCCCAGGCAGACCTCCGGCACTCGCTATCTCGATGAGATCGCACAGGCGGGTTACCGCTACATGGAGCTCGGCCCGTACGGATTCCTGCCCACCGACCCCGTGGAGCTTGCCGACGAACTGGCCAAGCGGGACCTTCGCGTCTCGGCCGGCACGACCGGTGGAGCATTCCACCGCGCCGATGACTTCGAGACGATCAAGGAGGAGGCGCTCGCGACGGCGCGCCTCGCCGCCGCCGTCGGCGGCACCTACCTCGTCCTCCTGCCGGCGATGTACAGGGACCTGTTCTCCGGGGAGTACCTCGAGGACAAGGAGCTTGACGTCGAGGGTTGGAACCAGCTCATCAAGTCCATTCAAGAACTCTCCGACATCGTCGCGGAGGAGACGGGGCTGCGCGCCGTGTTCCATCCGCACGCCGATTCCCACGTGGAAACGCAGTCTCAGACCTATCGGTGGCTCGAGGACACCGATCCGGCCAGAGTCGGCCTGTGCCTGGACACCGGCCACATCGAGTACTGCCGCGGCGACTCCGCCGAGATCATCCGCCGCTACCCCGAACGGGTCGAGTACATCCACTTCAAGCAGGTCGACCCCGCCAAGATGTCCATCGTCGTGGACAAGGACCTGGGCTTCTACGACGCCGTACAACTCGGCGCCATTTGCGAGCCGCCCGGCGGGGTCCCGACCGTGGAGTCCATCGCCCGCGAGATGCACCGCCTCGACCCGGAAGTGTTCGTCATCGTCGAGCAGGACATGTTCCCCTGCCATCCGGACGCGCCCTTCCCGATCGCCCTGCGGACGTGCGCCTACCTGCGGGGGGCGTACTTGGCGCGCTGAGAAGCGCCTCGCGAAGGGTGGGGCGAGCAGCTGAGATCGACCTAGACGGGTGTGCAGAGACGGGCACGACCGCCCGAGCGCGTGGCGCCCTCTACGAGGGCGCCACGGTCGTGGTCATCGAGTCCGCGATGGAGAGTGCGGTCTCGGCATCCCGCAGGTGTCGGCGACGACCGAGCACTTCGATCCCGAGCAGAGTGACCTTGACTTTCTCGTGGATTTTCTGCCGGGCCGGCAAGATCGGTTGGCAGACTACCTTGGGCTTCAGGCGGACCTGTCTCGACTGACCGGTAGATCCGTCGACCTGGTGATTGCTGATGCCCTTCGGAACCCGTATTTTCGCGCCTCGGCGTTAGCAACCGCGGAGGACGTCTAAGCGGTCTGAGATGCCGGCTCAGAGGAACATCATTGTCCACGAGTATGGCCACGTTGATGACCGCCTGGTCTGGGATGCGGTTACGAGCAGGATCCCGGGGCTGTCTGCATTGCTGGAGCAGTTGCTCGACGAGGCCGAAGAGTCCCTGAGGTGACGCGCGCGCCGGTCCTGCGCTGTGTCCGGTGAGCGACTGGAGTGCTGGTCATACTGGACTCAAGCCAGGCGTTGATAATGTCTACCTCTGCCTGGCTGGGGTAGTGCACGTCGTCTCCGATTGCGTGCCCATGCGTGATGGCCCAGTCCCAGATGTCGTGCCAGGACCACACGCCGCCGCCGACTGGGTTGATCGCTAGTGGGAAGCCGTTCTGGCGCTTGCCGGAGGTCCAGTTCTGCACTGCCTGCCGGGTGACGCCCAGCCGGGAGGCGATCTCAGGTCGGGTGGCCAGGTCGGGGACCAGGCGCAGCAGACGCAGCCCGAGGGACTGAAGCTCGGTGATCATGGTGCGGGCAGCGACGTCGAAATTGGCGCCCTCGCCCAGGACGGTCACGAACTCATGGCCGGTGTGATCGGTTCCGACAGTCCCGTCGTAGTCGTCGATGAGCGTGTCGACGAGGCTGTCGTCAACGTGCTCCACGTGGAAGGTCATCTCGTGCAGGTTCATGATGGGGCTCCTCAGGGGACGCTCTCAGCAGCAGCGGGGCCTGTGTGCTGCGTCGGCGACTGAGTGCTCCTGGAACCAGGATGAGTCGCGGCCGATCCTGTTGTCAAATGACAACAGGACGGAGAGCGTCACGATGCCGACCCTCTTGCGGGTGGCCGTTGACGGGGTGAACGAGACTTCAGCAGGTCGAGCCGGGCGGGGCTAGGGTCATCGTCCCACCCGCGCCTGACACGAATTGGCCTCAGGCCAGGACCAGTCGAGCCCCGCGCTCGCCAGGGATGCTCTCCCGCTGGCGGCCCCTCGGCTCAGAAGTGCCTTGCGAGAGGAAGGTCGAGGTCGAAGGCCAGGATGAGGGCCCGGGCGAGCGCCGGCTCCTGGTCGGCGGTGAGGAAGCCGATAGTCTGTCTGAGGCATCGCGAGGGGATCGTCGTGATGTTGTCCATCGCCGCGACGCAGCCGTGGTCCAGTCCGTTGCGCCTCCCCAGCGGCAGCTCACTGCTCAGGCCCTTGGCGGTGGTGGTGATGGGGGCGACGGTCACCTTCGTCATGGCGCCGCGCGCGCGGTCCCGGGTGAGAATCAGTACCGGGCGCGTCTTGTCCAGTCTCGCCAGCGCGATCTCCCGCACGGATGTCAGTCCTCGAAACGAGTAGCCCCGGCGGTCCACTCGACGAGGTCATCCAGATCGTCCTGCGGACCGACCTCTTCGAGGATGCGCGCGTCCTCGACGGCTGCGCGCTCACGACGCTCGCGCTCCAGCGCCCGGTTGACGATCGCGGCACGGCTCGGAGCCTGTCCGCGGGCGACCGTCTCATCGAGGAAGGCCACGATATCGTCCGGCAGTCGAACTGCGATCTGAGTGCTCACGCCGCAAGTGTAGCGAACTGCATCCCGTTACAGGATGCAGGGTTGGCGAGGAGGCTGAGTGCACGTTGCCGGGCCTCCTCTTGAAGCGTCGTTCCCCGCCGCTGGTTGCCGCGCTGGCCGTTCCGTCCAAGACGGGGCCGCTCCCTCATCACTACGTTCGCGCCATGGCACTGACACTGGGATTCATCGGGATCGTCACCCGCGACATGGCCGCCTCCCTCGACTTCTACCGCGCGCTCGGCGCGCCCGTCCCCGCGGGCGCGCAGACCGAGCCGCACGTGGATGCCCGCCTGGCTGACGGCACCACGCTCGCCTGGGACACGGTCGACGTCATCCGCTCCTTCCACCCCGACTACGCCCTGCCCGAGGGCGGCCACCGCATCGCCCTGGCATTCCGCCAGGAGAGCCCTGAGGAGGTCGACGCCCTCTACTCCAGGCTCACCGCGGCCGGCTACGAGGGCGTCGTCGAGCCCTGGGACGCCTTCTGGGGCCAGCGCTACGCCACCGTGCTCGACCCCGACGGTAACGCCGTCGATCTCTTCGCGGCCCTGTCCTCCCACTGACCCGGGCTCGCCCCCACCAGGCGCGCGAAGTCCCGGCACATATGGGCCTGATCGGCATAGCCCGCATGGGCGGCCGCCCCGGCCAGGCCCGTGCCGCCCGCGATCAGCGTCCGGGTGCGCTCGGCCCGTCGTATCCGCAGCAAGGTGGTGTAGCTGTAGCCGAAGGCGGACAGCATCCGACGGCGCAGCGTCCTCTCCGAGCAGTCCAGGCGGCGAGCCGCCTCCGGAGCCCGCAGGCCCGCGCTCGCCGCCCTTGAGGCCAGGAGGATCCACGGCTCGGGGACGTCCAGCGCCGGCAGCAGGGAATCGAGCCCCGCGAGTGGGTCCGCCGATTCCCACGCCCTCAGCATGAGATCGCGCAGGGGAGCGGAGCCGCCGAGCTCGGAGTCGAGGCCGACGACCTGGTCTCGCAGTTCGGGCAGGCACTCGGGCAGGAGCCGCAGTGCCGTCCCCGCGGACAGCCGCAGGCCGAGCATCCCTCGCGCATCGGTCCCGGGCGAGCACAGCCACCGGGTCTGCGGGCCACACACCCGCACGGCGTCGCCGTCGGCGATGAGGTCGACGCAGCCATCGGCAGGGACCTCTGCGGGGGCGTCGTTCCGAGAGCGCCACACGACCGCCCCGGGCCCCAGGCAGGCCTCAGTGAACACGTGACCATCCTGGCACAGGGGCGGGCCGCCCACACGGGGGACCGGACGCAGACCTGTCCGCTTCGTCCAAAACGGCGCAGCCACAGCCTCGGGTGTGCGGACTTTGGCGACCGCCCGCCCCTTCTGCACCACCATGATGTCCGACGGCATCGAGAACGCCCACGACCGCAGGCCGACCATGACTGGTCCGGGTGCGCCCCTGGGGTCAAGGACCTACGGACCCAGTAGCGCCAGCGGGACGACAGCGACGCCGTCGGGTCGACGGTAGGCGTAGGGGCCGGTGTACAGCACGACGGCGTCCATGAGCCGGTCCCCGAGTCGGTCCCGCAGCCACGTCAGGTGACGCACGTCCCGGTCCCGCACGGTGTCGGCGAGCTTGACCTCCAGGGCCGTGGCTCGAGTGTCCGGGGTCTCGACGATGATGTCGACCTCATGCTCTCCCCGCTTGGTGCGCAGGTGCCCGACGTGTGCTCCAAAGGCCTCGGCGTAGACGCGAACGGACTGAACGGCGAGCGACTCGAACAGGGCGCCCAGCCAGGTCGATGTGGTGGGTGGGACCTGCTGACCGTCGCCCTGGAGGAGACCCTGCTTGCCGACCCCGACGAGCCGGGCTGCCAGAGCGGGGTCGACCAGGTGGTGCTTGGGGGCGCCGACGAGGTTCTTCAGAGGTGCGAAGGTCGGGGCCCAGGACTCAAGCGGGTCGAGGATGAACAGTCGGGTGAGGTGCTCGCGGTACAGGTCGATCGTCGCCCGTGCGGGCTTGTCCGGCTGGGTTGCCGTGGCGGCGTCGAGAATCGTGGTGTAGCTGGCTGTTGAGGCGGTCGCTGCGGCGTAGGCGCGCATCCACGCCCGCAGCGCCGCGGGGCGACGGACGGTCATGCCGTTGTCCGGCATGTCGTGCTCGATGATGCGGGTGATGTAGCCGTCAAGCTGGCGTCCCCGGTTGGCATCCGACAGGTCCCGGATACCGGGCAGGCCCGAGCGCAGGATCTCGTCGACATAGTCGGGCAGGTCCAGGGGACAGGCGCCCTCAATGGAGGCGTGGCCGCTATGGAGGGCCGCTAGGGAGATAGAGGATCCAGTATCGAGGCCGCGCTCGCTGAGCGCCATGGGGCGTAACAGGAGGCGCACGATCCTGCCCGCGCCGCTGTGCAGGCGGACGTCGCTGGAGACCCCGGCCGAGCCGGCGAGGAGGAATCGAGCCCCTGCCAGCGGATCCTGGTCGACGGCAGCGCGCACTCGTTCCCACACGCTTGGTTCCAGCTGCCACTCGTCGATGAGCACAGGGGCGGGGACCTGTGTAATGAGGTCGTAGTTCGCGGCCACACTGGAGCGAGCGCGAGGGTCGCTGAGGGTCAGCACCGTGCGGGCGCGACGGCTGGCTGTGGCAGTCTTCCCTACGCCCTTGGCCCCTTCGATGGCTACGGCTGGAAGCTCGGTCAGCATGCCGTCGAGCAATGCGTCAACGACCCGAGTCCGATACTTCATATTCCGCAGAATAGCAGAGATATGAGGTTCTACTAGGCAGATGGGCGAGGTTCTACTAGGCAGATGGGCGAGGTTCTACTAGGCAGATGGGCGAGCACGATGTCCTCGGGCAGGCGACTCCGCGGGGGATGTACACTTTTCTGTACGTACAGCATTGAGAGGACCATTGCCATGAAGACCATGAGCTACACCGAGTCGCGCGCCCGCTACGCGGAGGTCCTCGACTCCGTCGTCGACGACTGCGAGGAGGTCGTCATTACGCGCGCTGGCCGCGAGCCGGCCGTCATCGTCTCCCTCGCCGAGTACCAGTCCCTGAAGGAGACCGATTACCTCCTGCGCAACCCCGCCAACGCCAAGCGCCTCCTCGCGTCGATCGCTCGGTCCCAGGCCGGTCAGGACACGTACCGCGAGCTCATCGAGGAGGAGTGACGTGGGGGTCGCTTGGGATGATTCCGCTTGGGAGGACTACCTGTGGTGGCAGGCGAACGACCGCAAGGTCCTTAAACGCATCAACCTCCTGCTGCGCGACATCCACCGGTCGGGTCATGACGGGATAGGGAAGCCTGAGCCCCTGCGATTCCAGTTGTCCGGGTACTGGTCGAGACGCATCACCAGTGAGCACCGGCTCGTCTACCGCGTCGACGAGGATGGGAACATCCACGTCATCGCCTGCCGCCACCACTACGGCGAGTGAGGCTGCCGCTCGCTTCCCCAGCCCTGCCGTTTCCCCGCGCATTGGCCGTTCCGTCCAAGACGGGGCCGGGGACTCCATCGGCCTCCACTGCCGCCTCCGCCGCCTCGCTGAGACGGCGGATGACGGAGTCCCGGTCCTGGAGCCACTCCGGCAACCAGACCCGCTCAACGTGGGGCCAGTGCATTATGTGCGCGAGCACCCGCGTGGGCATGACGTCCCGGTCATAGGCAGTGCGGCGGCGGTGCCAGCCCTCGCCGTCAAGCAGAACAGCAACACGCGGAGTATCGGGTTCGTCTTGACTGGCGAGGACCAGGTCGACTCTGAAGTCGGACAGGCCGACGTCGGTGCGTACGCTCAGGCCGCGCTCGCGCAGGGCCCGGGCGATCTCCTCGCGGTGTCCGTCGGGGAGCGCCGGTCGTGTGGAGTGGACTGGGAGTGCGGCCGTACCGTGCTGAGCGAGCAGCAGGTAACTCTTGAGATCGTGCAGACCAACGGAGGCGCTGCGCTCCGCCTGGAGCCGGGCCGGGTCGAAGGAGCAGAAGAGGATAACCTGCTGGCGGGCGCGCGTGATGGCGACGTTGAGCCTCCGTTCGCCGCCCTGCCGGTTGAGGGGGCCGAAGTTGAGCGGTATCTGCCCGTCCTCCCTCGCTGAGAAGGCCACGGAGAAGAGGATCGTGTCGCGCTCGTCGCCCTGAACGTTCTCGAGGTTCTTAATGAACACGCCATCGTCGGCGTCCAGTGAGGCCGTGATCTGCGGGTCGTCCAACGCGCGCAGTTTCGTCTCGATGAGGTCGCGCTGCTGGATATTGAAGGTCACCACGCCGACCGACGGCCCCCCGGGGCCATGGCCCCCCTCGGTGAAGCGGCGGCGGATCTCCTCGACGATCGCCTCAGCCTCAGCCGGGTTGGTGCGATAGGTCCTGCGCGGCCGGCCGCGTGGCACCGAACGCACGAAGTACCCCTCGACCCGCCGCAGGTTGATGCCAAAACCGTCGACGCCATCGTCGCGCTCCATGATCACAGGGCTCGGGAAGGAGGACAGCCTGCCCTGGTAGTAGGCCGCGTTGGAGAAGGCGATGAGGGACTCGACCCGGCTGCGATAGTGCCAGGACAGCCACAGGCGCGGTACGTGGGCGGCGACGCACTCGCTGAGGATGGACTCCTCGTCAATGAGATCGTCCTCGGCGTCCTCGTCACGGGAGAGTTGCGCGAAGGAAGTCGGCGGCATCTGCTTGGAATCGCCGCACACAATGACCGAGCGGCCTCGGCCCATGGCGCCGACAGCGGCGGCGACGGTGATCTGCGAGGCCTCGTCGAAGACGACCATGTCGAAGTGCTGCCGATCGGGCGGGAAGAAGCGCGCCACGGAGTCGGGGGAGACGAGCACGCAGGGCGTGAGCGCAGTGATGAGATCACCGAACTCGTTGACGAGGTCGCGTATCTTGCGCTTCTTGCGCTTGCGCTCCAGGGCGGCGCGCAGATTGGCCAGGCGGAGCCTGTCTCCCGCGATCGCATGGTGACGTGCCACGAGGGCGTCCTTGATGAGGGCCTCCGGCAGCATTGTGCGGATATCCTCGAGCACCTTGGCATAGTCCGCGACGGTCTTGTTGAGCCGCTCCGCGGAGAAGGAGTCAAAGCGCCCGCGCTGGCCCTGGAGTTCCAGGGTAGCGTTCACGATCCCGATATCGAGGGCCTGCGAGGTGTCGGTGGCGCGCACCTCCCCGCCGAGCAGCTGGTCCAGGCAGGAGCCGAGCCCGAGCCGGTGGAACGTAGTGCCGTGGGCGAGGAAATCGCTCCAGGCCCGCAGCACCCTCTCGCGACGCGCGGCGGGGTAGGTGAGGAGTTCGTCGACAGCCTCGGGGCGCACGCCGATCCGCTTCAGCTCGGCAAGACCGCGGCGGGCCCGGGAGTAGGAGCGCAGCCACTGGGCGACGGAGGTGCGATCGGGTCGTGCGAGGAGTGCGTCGATGGCGGCGCGAACCTGGGCGTGCTGCCCGGCCACGGCGAGGTTCGCACGCTCGAGGAGCTGTCGAAGATGCATCGTGGACAGCGAGACTGCGTGCTGGTCAAAAGGACTCCAACTGCGCGTGGTCGAAGCCGTTGAGGGCAGGAGGGCCGCGTGCGCTTGACGCAACTGGTCGCGGCGGGCCGCCAGCGCGGTGAGTTCATCGACGACGGTGAGCAGCGCGCCACTGTTCTCCGGCATGGGGTTGCCGGTGCGGTGGCCGGCCAGTGGGGCGAGGGCCTTCTCCGCCTTCCTCGCCCTGCCGAAGAGGGCGTGCTTGGCGTCGATGAGCGTCTCGCGGACCATCATGAGCGGAGCATCGAGGACGGACTCGCGGTAGTAGGCGAATGCCGGGTGAGGCGCCGCACACTCGGCATCCAGTTGCTCCAGCAGCCACCGGGCGTCGCGCACCCAGGCGGGATCCGCGAGGTGGTTGAGGGTCGGAGCATCAAGGACAGTGTCCGCCAGAATGAGAGCCGCGGTTTCGAGCTGCTCGTCGGGGATGGCACCGGCCAAGGCCAGAAGCTCATCATCGCCCGACGCCTTGATGGCGTCCCACGTGTTCAACCGGGTGAGGACTCCGGTCAGGCCCGGCGCGTCAAGACCTCTGGTGACAACCGGGTCCGAGCCGAGGAGGACGTCGCCGTACTCCTCGACGCACGCCCCGAGGACTGGCGCGCTCGCGCGCAGGGCGCGGACGTCGTCTTCGGAGAGGGCGTCGAGCTGGGCCGGGGTGATCGTGAAGGGATCGACGTCCAGATCCGAGTAGGCGATCTGCTCGGCGCGCGCCCGGTAGAAGGACGTTCCGGCAGGTCCGTGGCGGTGCAATGAGGAGCGGTACTCCGCCAGGCGCGCACGGCCTGTTTCCGCGAATGCCCAACGCGATTGGAGCCTGGCGTCGTCCGGGTGGGCCTCAAGGTCCATCGCCGCGATGATCTTCCGCCTCACGGCATCCGGGGACTGCTTGCGGTCGTGAAGGTCGAGGACCAGCCCGCCAACGCCCACCTCCCGCAGGCGCCGCGCGACGACCTCGAGGGCGGCCTGCTTCTCGGCGACGAAGAGGACTTTCTTGCCGTTGGCGACGGCGCTGACGATCACGTTCGTGATCGTCTGCGACTTCCCCGTTCCAGGAGGCCCTTCGACGACAATCGTCCGGCCGGCCAAAGCCTGCGCAACGACCTCCGTCTGGGATGCGTCCGCGGGGACGGGCAAGCGCGGCAGGAGACGTTCCAGGTCCGTCACCGGTGCACCGATGTGAGGGTCGGCGAACTCCTGGTCCGGAGTATTGATGAGATGTCGCACCAGCGGGTTGCGCGCAATATCCTGCCAGGACTCCTCAAGGTCCTTCCACAAACGGAAGGTGCCGAACTGGAAGAGCCCGAGGTAGGTCGTGGTCTCGACGTGGAAAGGCAGGCGGTTCTCGGCGAGGACTGTGCGTACGACGTCGAAAAGAGCCGGAAGGTCGAGGCCGGCATCGTCCTCCGCGGGCTCGCTCAACTCGGTGAGGTCAAGGCCGAGATCGACCCGCAACCGTTCGATGAGGGAGTAGTTCGGCGTCGTCGTGCCCGAGGGGTCGATTCGCAGGCGGAAAAGGCTGCGCGCAGAGCGCCGTTCGAGATCAACGGGGATGAAGACGAGGGGCGAACGGATCGTCTTGCCCTTGGTCTGCCAGACGAGGGAGCCGAGCGCGAGGTAGAGGTTGTTGGCGCCGGTTTCCTCGGTCAGGGTGCGCGCGTTGGAGCGCAGGCGCCGCAGAACCCCATCGTAATCCTCATCCTTGAGGTCCACCTCCACCTCGCGGTGATCGCCGAGCAGGGGGGCGAGGCGCGGTGGGTCGAGCTCGTCGCGGAACAGGGCGCCGGTGCGGCGGGCGGCGGAGGCGCGCTCACCGGCGGCCCGCAGGGTGATCGCACGCCCGGTGTTGACGAGGTCCTCGAAGGTGCCGATGACGGCCTCGGGGATAGCCAACTCAACGATCTTGTGGGTCCGGATTGCGTTATCGGAGCAGTCGATGAGCCGGTTGCGCAGGCTGAGGTCGAGCAGCTGCGCCTTCCAGGCCTCGACGCGCTCCGGGGCTTTGCTGCGCCTCGGGCGGGGGCGGGCCGCCTCCAGGAGCTCGTCGGGCAAGACAATAGTATTCGGGCGCGGCGCGGCGATGTAGGTGCTCTCGACAACCTCGCCGTCCTCATTGCGGCTGCGCAACGGCATCGGCAGTATGCCGCTCTGGCGAGCCTCACGCACAGGAATAATGACGTCGATCTCAGAGGCATCAACGCCGATACGGTTGCGGGCCGCCTGGTGCATCTGCTCAGGGGACTGGCCGGCGTCACCGGTGAGAAGAGTGGTCTCGACCAGGCCGATCTCACCGCGGTCGATCTGGTTGAGCAGTTCCCACCCGGGCATTGTCAGGTCTTCGGAGATGTGGTTCTTGGTGCGCCAATAGCCGAGGAGGGAGTGACCGGGCAGGAGGATGATCAGTGGTTCGATATCGAGGTACTCCAGAGCGCTGGCCATGAGTACGGTGGTGTCCAGGCACGTGCCCAGACGGTGGTCGAGAACGTCCTCCGCGGTGCGGATGCGCTGCCCGCTCTCCGCCCAACTGGTCGGGGGCATCGCATAAGCAACCGACTCCTCCTGGATCGCACTGCACACGGCCCCGACGATCTCCGTGACACGCTCCGGCCCTGATTCGTAGCCATCAAGGGACGTGGATCCGGTGACGGCCCCCAGCAACTGCGCGGCCCGCGAGCACAGGGGTGCGAGACGCGGCTGCTGAGGCTGGACGAAGGTGACGAGCGCCGCAGCCGCATCAGAGGGCAGGCCGCGCATCACCCACTGCCTCGGGGACAGGACGACCGGGCCGTCGAGGTAGACATCGCGCTGCGCCCCGGCCGTCTCCAGGCGCACGTGAAGTCGGGAGGCGCTCTGGGTGTCGAGTTGGAGGAGGGCTGAGCGCTCGGGAACAAGAGTGACCGCAAGGTCCTGGCCGTCGGGGTCGAGGCTGGACAGGAAGATCGGCTCCGCACTGGCCACGCCCACTGCGTCCACCTCCACGCCCACCGTCAGCCGAAGGTCTCCTATGGGCGACCGCTGATCCGGCAGGTCGGCGGGGAGACGCGTGTCCTGCACTGGGCGCAGCCTGATAGTGCTGGCGAGCCGCCGCCCCGCAACCGAGTGCGCATAGGAGAGCACCGCAGGCATGTCGGCGGCGATATCGAGATCGTCGAGTTCTGCTCCTGTCGGGGCCTCCACGGCTCCGACCGCACCCGCGACATGAGTCGAGGTGGCGAGCGGGGTCGTGGCGGGGCCAGTAGCGAGCGGCTGTGGAGCTACGTCGGGCTCGGAACCCGGAAGGAGCTGTCGGTCATCGGGCACGGGGGGATCCTTGCGCTCAAGGGATGGACGCGCATAGTTTTCCACGAGTACAGGACCGAGGAGGGCACGTGTCCGATGCCACCCGGCCGCGAACTCATCGTCATCACCATCACCCGGGCAATGCCCCGCTTCCGGCGTGGAAGACTGACCCCATGAGTGCGCTCAAGTCCTTGACACGCCGCAGGCTGCTGACGGCCTGCCTCGCTGGGGCCGGTGGCGCCGCCCTCCTGGCCGCCTGCTCGCGCGCCCCGGGCGACGGGCCCTCGTCCACGCCCGACGCCCGCTCGCAGCGCCTGTCCTCGCTGGCCGCCGGTTTGGTGGAGGATATGGCGGCCGGTGACTTCGCCTCGACGATTGCCCTGGCCGATGCCGCGGTGAGCGCTTCCCTGGATGAGGCGGGCCTCCAGTCCGCGTGGGAGCAGGCCGTGGCGGGCAAGGGTTCCTACCGTTCGATCGCCGGCACCGCCGCTGAGCCCATGGGAGGGTCCGTCGTCGTCATCGTCGTCGCGGACTTCGACTCCGGCCGGGTCACGGCCCAGATCAGCTTCGATGAGGAGGACAGGATCAACGGCCTCTACCTGCGCGACGCCACGCAGGCCGACCTGGCTCGTATCGCCGCGGGCGCAGCCGCCTCAACGACCCCGCCCTCGACCGGCGAGCACAGCATCGACCATGTGGTCCAGGTCGGTGGGCACCAGCTCACGGGCCTGCTCGTCACGCCCGCAACGGGCATTGAGGCTCGCGACATCGTCGTCCTCCTCGTGGCCGGCTCGGGTCCGCAGGACATGGATGAGACGATCGGGGCGGCCGCCAACAAGCCCTTGCGGGACCTGGCCGACGGCCTGGCCGCTCGCGGCATCAGCTCGCTGCGCTACCACAAGCGCTACTACCAGGATCCAGGAGCCGATGACGGTCAGTGGACCCTGGGCACCGAGGTGCTCGACGACGTCGCCTCGGCCATTGCGTTGCTGCGCTCCAGCAGCCACGTCGCCGGCTACAGGATCGTCGTGGCCGGGCACAGCCTGGGCGGCATGCTGCTCCCGCGCATCCTCGCCTCGGATCCCGGACTCGCCGCAGGAGTGGCGCTGGCCGGCAGTCCGCGCAGTCTCTTCGACATCATCGCCGACCAGCGCGCCGCCCAGATCTCCGCCTCGGGCGTGAGCCAGGAGGAGCAGGACGCCGAACTCGCCGCCATGCGAGCCCAGGTCGAGGCCGCCAAGGCCATCACCGACCCCCAGGCCGAGCCGGTCATGGACATGCCGGCGAGCTACATCGCCAGCCTCAACGAGATGCACCAGGGGCTTGCCACCGATATCGCCGCCGTCGATGTCCCCTGGCTCATCCTCCAGGGCGCCGAGGATGCTCAGGTCGACCCCGCAGTGGACTACCCGGCGTGGCAGGAGGCCCTGGCTGGCAAGGACGCCCAGTTCCAGCTCTTCGACGGCCTCAACCACCTGTTCATGCCCACTGCCGGTGCCGGAGGCCCCCTCGACTATGACACGCCCAACACGCTGGCCGCCGAGGTGCCCGAGGCGATCGCCGTCTGGATGGACGACCACCTGGCCTGAGCGGCGAGGGCCCCACAGGGCGTGCGGCCGGACCGAGCGGGGTTACGGCACGCGCCGGGGGAGCGGTCCGCGAGGTGCTCTTGAACGAACCACCTGCGACTGTCCCCGACGGGCCGGCGCGAGGCGCCCAGGCACCTGTGAGCGGTGCCATGAGTGCCCCCGCCGGCCCCGGCTGCCCGGCAGCACTCGCCCTTAGCGACGGTGCGGGGGCCGATGCCCGCGACCGCGTCGGCCAGGCGCCGTCGTCGGCTCCGTGAGGGCGTCCCACCTGAACAGGCGCGCCCCCAGCGCCCCGAAGACAACGGTCATGCCCACGAGCACAGCCAGGGGCGCAAGGACCTCCGACCAGCCCGAGCCGTTCCACACCCCCTGGACCAGCAGGACCATCTGGCGCAGCGGCGAGAGGGCTACGGCCCGCCGGACCCCTGGTGACAGGGCGCTCATGGGGACGAACGCGCCACTGGTCAGCATGAGCACGATCATGAGGCCGTTGCCGATGCCCGTGGCGGCGTTGGCGGAGGGGTAGACCGCCGCCAGGGTGTAGCCGAGCGCCAGGAAGGCGACGAGCCCCAGCGCGGCAGCGGCCAGGACCAGTACCGGGCTGCCCTGCAACCGCACGCCGAAGCCGACCGTCCCCACCAGGAGGGCCAGGACGATCCCCGCCATACCGGTCAGGACGTTGACGGTGATGTCGGCTGCCACGTAGGTCCTCGGTCGCAGCGGTGTGGCCCGCATGCGGGTCAGGGCCCCGCTCTCACGCAGCTGCAGCTGGTTGACCGGCAGGATCATGATCCCCATGACCGCTACCACGAGCGCCGCGTAGGCGGGCAGGGTGGCCTCCACGAAGCCGCGCCCACCGAACTGGGGGTTGGGGTCGTTGCCGAAGATCAGCCCGAGGACGATGACCAGCATGGGGGCGAAGACGATGGAGAAGAACAGGCTCACCGGCTCGCGCAGGGACGAGCGGGCGAGCATGACGACCAGTGTCCGGTAGGTGCGCATTAGTGTGCCTCTCTCAGGGCGCGTCCGGTGAGGTTGAGGAAGACGTCCTCCAGGCCGGGTGAGCTGGTGGACATGCTCGTGACGCCGACGCCCGTCTCAGTCAGGTGCGCCAGCGCGTTCTGGACGAAGGCGCCGCTACCGCGCACCACCGTGGCCGCGCCGTCGGCCTCCACCGAGGAGACGTGCTCGACGGTGGCGAGGGAGCCCGGCGCCGGCCTGTCCAGTGAGAGCCGCAGGCAGGTGTCCCCGCCGTGGGCGGCGATGAGGGCCGGGACGGTGTCACAGGCGATCAGCCGTCCGTGGTCGATAATGGCCACCCGATCGCACAGGGCCTCGGCCTCCTCCATGTAGTGGGTGGTCAGCACCACTGTCTTGCCGCGTCCACGGATGTCGCGGACCACATCCCACATGGCCAGGCGCGCCTGCGGGTCGAGCGCCGTGGTGAGTTCGTCGAGGAAGAGGAGCTCGGGGTCGTGGATGAGGGCCAGGGCGATGAACACTCGCTGGCGCTCACCCCCGGACAGCTTGGTCACGTATGACTTCTCCTTGGCGGCAATGCCAAGCCGCTCCAGGAGTGGGCGCCATGGCAGGCAGTGCTCGTAGAAGGTGGAGAAGAGCTCGAGCGCCTCGCCGACCTTCAGGCGGGGTGGGAGCGCGGCCTGCTGGAGCTGGATGCCGGTGCGCTTCACCAGGGTGCGCGCATCCCTGATCGGGTGCAGGCCCAGAACCTCAATGGTCCCGGACGTGGGGCTGCGCAGGCCCTCGAGGCAGCTCAGGAGCGTGGTCTTGCCCGCGCCGTTGGGGCCGATGACGCCGAAGACCTCGTTGTTCTCCACCTCCAGGCTCACCGTGTCCACGGCGGTGAGGGTGCCGAAGCGGTGGGTGACTTCCCGGCATGAGATGGCGCTCACGGCTCCTCCTCGGGACGCGGCGGGGCGGGTGGCCGGGAGTGGCCGCCCAGGGCCCTGGCCATGAGGTCCTGGATGAGGTCCTGGTGGGCGATGGTGACGCCCTGATCGGCGTCGGCCAGGAGAAGGGCGCTGTCGCCGGGTCGGAGCCCGACCAGGTCGCGGGCGGCCTTGGGGATGACGATCTGGCCCTTGGGGCCGAGGGTAATGGTGGAGGCGAACTTCTCTGGCGAGAGTAACGGTGGTGCGCTCATGCTCACAGGTTACATGAGTAGGAAAAGTATGACAAGTGTGAACTTAAGGAAAGTTAAGACGGTAGGAGAGGTGTGCGGTACGTGGCGGGCGCCACCAGGCGGCGTTGGAGCGCGACAGTCTTGGCCGCGATGACCGTTCTCATCGCCTCCGGGCTCGCCGCGCCGATGGCGATGAGGCTGTCGGCGCGGCGGGTGACGCCCTGGCGGGGGTGGCCCTCAGGGCTCTTCCTTGTGCGGCCTGCCGACCGTGTCCATGGTGCGGGCAATGACCTGGGCGGAGAGATCGGGCGGCATAATGGCGATGCCGCGCTCAGTGTCGGCCAGAAGGAGGACTGTGTCCCCGGGCTTGATGCCGAACAGATCTCGGGCACCTTTGGGGATGACGATCTGCCCCTTCTCTCCCAGGGTGACGGTGGCGGCGAACTTCCCCGGCGGCGGGGTTCCCTTCAACGGATCCATGTGACCATAATACCGCAAGTACGACTAGTGTGACTAATAATACTAGTCGTACTAAAAGGACGTGAGGTGTTCGCGGGCGTTGCGGGCCGGGCGTTGCCCCGCAACGCCTCACACGCCCGCCGCCCCCTGCTCGACGGCGTCGAGATCATTGGGGGCCGACACCACCAGGGCCGCCGACGGCGTTGATGCCGTCGCCCTCGCCCACGGCGCCGACTCCGACAGTCGCGGGAGCCGGACTTTCTACCATTGGGGTGAGTGGCCGGGAGGCGACCGGGTGATGGCTGATCAGCAGGTGGCGAAGGCCGGTTCACTTGTTCACTTGGGCAAGCCCGCGCCCAGTGCCCGAGTGTCCAGGTCGCCACTACCGACGGCATGCTGGTGGCCGGCTCCAATTGCGAAAGGGGTTCAACAGGGCCGTGTCATCCACACGCGCAGCCATCGATCACTCCAAGGTTACTTCGGCGGAGGTGCTGTGATCGGTTAGCTGGGGCTGATTCGGTGGTCGGCTCTGCCGTACTTTTCGCGCAGTTCGCTGAGCCCTGGGCCGAAGGTGGCTTCGAGGGCCTGTTGGTGGGCCGCCAGCATTTCAAGTTTGTAGAGGTCGTGGATGATGAGCTCCGTGATGGGTACGGCCAACCCGGGATGACTCGTCCAAGCGGCACGGCTCATGCTGCCCGCTGAGACGTTGCCCGCCACGATTTCATGGTCGTCAACGCTGACCACCAACCAACGGCCACCGAGCCCACGGGTCACTTCGTCTGTGGACGGGTGGAGGTGAACGTCCGCGAAAGCGTAGCCGGGGTCACCGTAGGCGACGACGGTGATCTTGACTCCCCGCTGGGAAGCAGCGAGCAGCGCATCGTGCAGTTCGGGGGCGTCTGCCTGCCATATCTCAACCAGCACGCTGCGGCGGGCGGACCCGACTAGTTGTCGGGCGCGTTGCACGATGGCGCTGCGGCCCTTGATGTCCCAGATGACGGCGTTCGCGTCGACGGTCTCGGCGTACTGCGCCAGCGCTTGGTCGGCGTCGTCCAGCTTCTGGGAGAAGTCCTCACGCAACCGAGCAACCAGTTCCTTGGGCGGCAGCGCCCCGTACAACGTGGGTTCGCCCCTGGCCAGGTGGACGACTCCCTTGTCCACCAGTGATGCCAGTACCTCGTAAACCTTGGCGCGGGGGACACCGGAGTTCTTGGCCACGGCGTAGCCGGACAGGGGGGCCTCGTCCAGCAGGGCAAGGTATGCCTTGGCCTCCCACTCGGTCATCCCGAGAGCCTGCAGGTGTTCAGCGGTGCTTGCCATGCCGCGTGGTCATCTCCACATCCTCGATGAGCATCCTCAATGAGCGCCGCGCTGCGGCCCCGACAGCCTTGACAGTAGCAGGTGCCCAACCTCTAACCTAGACGTAACCACTACAGTGGCTACGCACCGTATACGCTTCGGGAGACGAGATGCGATGAGCGTGACGAAGGGTGTTGCCCGTCCAATCCGAACGGCGTGACCGGACTCGTCGTGATCACCGGCATTAGTCACAGCAGTCACAGCATTCGCCGCGACCAACAGCCCATCCAGCAGCAGAAAGACAACCAGGCCCAATGACTCAACCTGCATTCAAACTCGCCGTCGTGGTCGACAACACCCTGCCGGCCGGCCTGGCCGCCAACGCGGCGGCCGTCATGACCCTCACCCTCGGACACCTGCACGGCGACCGCCTGATCGGCCCAGACCTCACCGACCGGAGCAACACCGTTCATCCCGGGATCACGACCGTCCCCATCCCCATCCTCACCGCAGACCCCGAGCGCATCAAACAGATCAAGGAGGCTGCAGACACCGGCAACACCGCCGACACGACGGTCATCGACTTCACCGACTGCGCACTGCAAACCCGGACCTATGACGACTACGCCACCCGCCTGCGAGCCACCAGTCACGACCAACTCACCTACCACGCCATCGCCATCTGCGGCCCCCGAAAAGGCGTCCAACGCCTCACCGGCAGCCTCCCCCTTCTGCGGTAAAGGTGGACTCACAGCCACCAGTGTCTCGGTCATGACGACCCTCCTGCCCCAACCGGGGCGATAGGGCCACTTACACCGTTAACGCGATAGACCCGCAGGTCCCCGATCGGGACGATCGGTCCTTTGCCAGGGTGCGGTAGTACCTGGCTCGGATGGCCGGCGGGGTGCATGCTTGAGGCGATAGAGGCGATAGGAGACGGTGCCGGCAGGCGCATCCGGGCAGGGCCCCGTCCAGCGATGTGGAGTTGTGTCATGACAGCTGTTCTTGTGATTGGAGCCACCGGCCAGGTCGGCCGCCTGGTCGTGGAGGAAGCCCTTGGGCGCGGACTGAGCGTGCGAGCCCAGAGCCGGGACGCCGGGCGGGCCCGGCGCTCGCTGCCCAGCGAGGTGGAGGTGGTCGAAGCTGATCCCGGCTCCGCTGAGGCGCTGCGTCCCCTGGTGCAGGGGATCGACGTCGTCGTTCTCACCCATGGCGGGGACGTGGACGGCCGTGGGGGAGTGAGCTTCTACGAGACGGTCCGGGCGCTCCTGGATGCCCGGGCGGACGGCAGGACCCACATCAGCCTCATGACCGCCATGGGCACGAGCCGTTCGACCGGGCCGAGCCGCTATGAATTCGTGGAGTGGAAGCGGCGCGCTGAGCGTCTTCTGCGTGTCAGCGGCCGCCCGTACACGATCGTGCGGCCCGGCTGGTTCGACTATCAGGGGCCCCGGGATCAGCGGATCGATCTGCGTCAGGGCGATCTCGTCACCGGGCGGCCCGGCGTGGACC
Source organism: Actinomyces oricola (assembly GCF_004104015.1). GTDB lineage: Bacteria > Actinomycetota > Actinomycetes > Actinomycetales > Actinomycetaceae > Actinomyces > Actinomyces oricola. The sequence goes on from NZ_RYFV01000031.1 coordinate 25,642, forward strand.
GCCACCACATTGCCCAGATCCTCCTGGAGGGCGCGACCGTCCCCTCCGGGGCGGGGCGCACCGTCGAGGTCTTCAGCGCGGCCGGCGATCCCGTCACCGACTTCGAGGCGCTTTTCGCCGCCACGCGCGCGGATGAGCCCGGGGCGCTCGACGGGGTGCTGGACACCGGCAACGTCCCCCTGGGTGAGGAGCCGGCATTCGTCCAGGCCGACGTCGCGCGGCTGCGCGGGTGAGCGAGGATACGATGGCACAGGCGGTGAGGCCCGAGCGCCCCGCGCACAAGGACATCTGGGACCGGCTGCGCGACGGCGACGACGTCACGATCCTCAACTGCCATCCCGTGTCCGTGGGACGTGGTGTGTGGATCGGGGCGGGCGCTTCCATTATGCCGGGCGTCACCGTCGGGGACGATGCCGTCATTGCCGGCGGGGCGGTGGTCACCAAGGACGTCCCGGCCCACGCCGTCGTCGCCGGGGTACCGGCCCGGGTCATTCGCGAGAAAGACGTCGGCGGCGCCAGGACGACGCCGACTGAGAAGAAGGACGCCGTGTGCGAGACCAGGCTCCGTCAGAGATCTCGCCGGCCGAGAAAGGGGGCGAAATCGGGGAAGTCATAGCACCAGCCGGTGTGCAGCACGCGACGAGGCCGAGGACCGCGAAGTTCGCTACGCTGCCCGACCCCACCAGTGCTCGTGCGTCGCCCTCCTTGTCGACTCCCGCGCCTGCGACAATCGAACCTGGGACAGTCCACAGCGGGAGCCAAGTGGCAAAGCGAGCCGCACAGGCCAATGTAGCGCCCAATCTCACTGCGGTCGTCACCTGACCCGTGATGAGGGCCGCCTCTGCGGAGCCCAAGACGAAGGTGAGGAGCAAGACGGGCACGAGGAGCTGCAACAGGACAACGCGCACGTTCGGTTCCCTCACGAGTTTCGCCGAGGATCCGGGCCAATGCCCAGATCCCCAGCCACCCGACCGGCTGCCGTCCCAGAACGATAAGGGCCTACCGGGCCTGCCGACACCATCCCAGGCGGCGGCTCACGCCGTCCCATCGGACACTCCTCAAATCCTGAAACAGTGATCCGTCCTGCATTCACCGCTTCCATCAAGCCCGGGTTTGACATAATGTCGACGACTCGACCGCTCACTCCAGAACGCGTCGAACGCGAAACGCTGGGATGTGAAATCGAAGCTTGGCGCGCATCCAAACAACAGCCGAAAAAGATCTGACATCTCCTTGCGTAAAGCATTATCGCATGAGGTCGGAGTCATTACCACCGAATCAACGTGAGGCCGACGGACATGCCGCCACCGAAACCCGCCATTAGGACCAGATCGCCGGAAGCGATGTGATTTCTACGTCGCACATAGTCGAGCGTTAAAGGAATCGATGCAGATCCCGTATTTGCATACTGGTCAACAATAAGGTGTTGTGTGAGATTGCAGAACTGCATGGCATCGACCAGTTCCTGTAGCATGACACCGTTTGCCTGGTGAGGAATGAGATGACGAACCTCGTCGGGGACAATTCCCACCTCGGAGAGAAAAGAACGGATGACCTTGGGAAGCATCGTCGTCACGAATGCTCGCACGCTACGGCCATCCATCTGAAAATAGCGACGCTCGTCGTTGGCGTCGGTTCCGAAGGGCAACCTGGACCCTCCCATCGGGACCCGTATGACGCCTGATAAACGACCATAGGTGCACAGTTTTCCAGCGATGACTGTCGGAGCATTACCACTTCGAGAGGATCCCAACACGACCGCTCCAGCGCCATCACCAAAGAGAATCACAGTTCGACGATCAAGAGGATTGAGGATGCGGGAATACACGTCCGCACCGATAACCAAGGAGTATCCGTGATTGATCGAGTTCAACTGTGCTACCGTATTGAAAGCGAACTCGAAGCCGCTACACACCGAATTAAGATCATATCCCGCAGCGTTCTCTGCGTGGATCATGTCCTGGACGATCGCGGCTGTGGGAGGCTGGGAATGGTCCGGAGTCGATGTGGCGACTACAAGATGTGAGATCTCCGAAGCAGCGACACCAGCGTCAGCTAACGCCTCCGATGCCGCCCGCGCCGCGAGATCACTGGTAGCTGTGGCCGGATCGGCCCAACGCCTCGAAACGATCCCTGCCTTGCGGCGAATCCAGGCATCATCGACGCCCGCTGGATAACCGACCTCCTCGTTAGATACAGTCCGCTCAGGTACAAACGCCCCCGTCCCGATTATCTGCACGCTCCGAGGCCGCATCGCCGCCGTCCTGAACGGAAGCGTAAGGCCAGGAATGATATTGCTTGACACCCCAGCGGATCCCACGCATTTGCTTGCATTGCTAATGTCCATGCTCGCGCTTACTTGCAATCAGCCTCAATCGTGCCGCGCTCAGCGAGCGCATCACGGAGAACACTGAGTCCGTTCAGCGCGGCAGGGAAACCCGCGTACACGGCCATCTGGATGACGAGCTCCACAAGCTTCTCGTCGGTTCCGCCAACGTTGAGGTAGCCCCGCATGTGCAAACGGAGCTGTGGCACACAAGTGCCCAGCGCAATACACGCCGCTACGGTGACCAACTCTCGTTCCTGTAGCCTTAGGCCGGGCCTTGCGTAGACGTCACCGAACGAGTACTCGATGATGAATCGTCCCAGATCCGGCGCGATGTCGGCCAAGGACGCGACAACCGCGTTACCATCTGCTCCATCAATCTTTCGCAAGAGCTCCGAGCCTGTCTCGAAACGGGACGAAGCGTCGGTCTGGTGATGCCTAGCCACCGGACTTACACCTTCAGCAGCGAAAACCTCACGTGCTGCGGCGACTGCATTGAGAGCAGCCGGGAACCCCGCGTAGATGGAGATATGTACGAATGCCTCAACCACTTGTTCCGGTGTGCAACCTACGTTCAGAGCACCTTTGATGTGAAAGCGCAGTTGTCCGGGTGCGTTGCCCAGCGCGGCGAGCGCTGCGATCGTCGCCAGCTGACGTTCTGGTCTGGAGAGACCCGGCCGGTCGAAGACGTCGGCATACCCAAACTCGACAACAAATCTTGCGAGGTCTGGACAAAAGTCAGCAACGCTGTCGAGAATCGAACCGTCCGGATTTCCTTCAACCTCGGCAAGGACTAGCTTGCCCCGCGCGTACCTATTCTGCTGTGCCATTGCGTATCGGTTCCTTTCATCAGCATTGTTGTCTATTGTCTCCGTGATGCGACAGGAAAGTCGGGATCCGATCCGAGGCTTCCAGCCTCGGCCCAACGATTTCGCGGGATCTCCTGAATATAGACCGTTATCTTATCCAGAGGTACCCCAGTCACTTCCTTCATGGTTTGCGTTAGCGCAACCATGAGCTCGCGGGCCTCTTCATCGGTCTGTCCATCCCAAGTGGTGACATTTAAGATCGGCATGGCATCCTTTCGTCAGGGGTTGATATCAAAGAAGGTATTGTCTTTGATCTTTAGTTGTGCGTGGACGTCTCCTCCGAGCCCGAAACTGCCGATAGCGCCAGCATGGCTGCGCTGCTCGGACATCCAAAGAACTACGACATTCACAACTCGGTTTCCTCCCCTCGGGAACGGGCACGGAAGCTGCGCGCTATAATGGCCAGTTCCGGCTTCGTTTGAGATGAACACATTGGGGATTCCTAGTGGCCCGGGTCGGGTCGGATTTTTGGGCCTAAGATCCCAGGCTTTCAACGTCATGACTGTATACAAACTATTCGGAAGCAGTCCATCCATGTTGAGCTCAAACTCTGCTGCCGGACAGCCGGGGCTCCATTGCACCAAGACTTCTCCTTTCGCCTGTAACCACGTCTGGAGTGTGATAGGAGGAAGCCGCTTTGGGCCATCGATGGCGCGTTCGTCTGGGTAGGGGACCGCATGGAGCGGTATGCTCGGACGATGAGCAGCGTGTGCATTCGGATTTTGCTCCGGGGCGAATAGCATGTCGTAGTTGTTCGAGAGAAGAGGAAGCGGTAACGTGTGAAGAACAATCTTAGCCAGACTACGCTCGTCGTTTATGTCGAGTTCCTCAAGGATGTGGTAAGGCGCGTGTGATCCGAAATCTGGTGCCGGAGAGGGTGCCACAATCGCAGCGCCCCACTGAGCATCAACCCCGAGGGAAGTTTCACGATTAATTCTGCCGACCACTACGAAATTTCCGTGCTGGTCCATCGCTTCACTTGGCGGGTAGAAAGGCCCCTGAGTTGTAGGCGACAATTTGAAGGTTTTGGTAGGCACACGACATCCTTAATGGTTTCGACCTGATCCTAAATTCGGCTCAAGTGTAGCGATAATTGATATGAGACAGATTTCGACGCCCGTATGACGTGCCAATCGCGATCAACTCTAGTCATCGGAATGATGCTCCGCTCCGAATACACTTCAGGAATTTTGTTCCTTCCGCACATGAATAGGTTAGGAAGAGAGGCAGGGTCAGGCCTGGATCCGAGCTTTAGAAAAGCAGGCTACAAAAGCGTCAAAAAACTATCGATTATGATGCCGAACGTATCATAAAGGCAAGTACTCGAGCAAAGAGCAGGTAGTTTTCGCGACCGAAAGACGAATAATGTCTGAACAAACTCGATGCCGATACGTGAAAACTGCTTTGGTTGTTGGTGTTTGGACGCCCAATAGCCTGGCGGTCATCCGGAAAAAGGTCGAACTATAAGTACGGGTCCCGACCGACGTCCGATTACGATGGTGGTGATTCTGAAATGCGGGGTCTTTATGCAAGGCCGGCTGCCATCCCGCCGTCAACGAGAAAGGAACCGCCGGTGATATACGATGCATCACTCGAACAGAGGAATCGCACCATGGCAGCGACATCCTCCGGCCTCGCGAGTCTGCCCATTGGGATCCTGGACATGGTCTTCTCATTAATCTCGTTCGCGTCGGAAGTGCCGTATGCCGCAAGTTCCTCGCAAGTGTGCATCCACCGAGTGGTGGCGACAGGTCCCGGGTCAACAACATTAACGCGCACATTCGCACATGCGAGTTCTTTCGATGCTGCCTTGGCCAGGGCACCGAGAGCAGCGTTGATACTACTGCCAATTGGGAACATCGGCGACGGTTCCGCACGGAACAGTCCAGAAATTAGAACGATCGACCCCTCCTTCGCTGAACGCAACGACTCCTCGAAGGCCTTAATGAGACGCACGGCGCCCATGAACTTTCCTTCAAAGGCAGTCCGCCAATCAGCGTCAGTCGTATCCTTTACCGGCATGACGGGATGGTCGCCCGCGGCGTGAACGAGTGATCGTGGTGGACCGTGTCGTGTAGTTATGGCAACAGCCGCGTCGTTGACGGATTCGGAGGTATTGATATCAACTCTTTCAGTATCGACCCAGACTCCGGATCTGGAGACGCTCTGGAGTCGCCTAGCGAGTACGTCGAGAGTTTCCTGGTGGCGCCCCAACAGCACAACGGACGTCCCGTCGACGACGAACGACCTCGCGATAGCGCTGCCGATCCCGCCCGTGGCTCCTGATATCACCGCTGGTCCGTGCATATCAAATGCTCCTAACTAGACGGAAGATGCGAGTGTCTAAGCCCTGTTCGCCCCTGGTGATATATTTCGCTCCTGCTGCCTGGACGATTTGGCGGTATCTAGCTGAAGAGAAGACCTGGCGATAGTCGTTCAGGCTCCCATCAAATCCCGAGAGAAACAGAACGCCTGGATGCGTGGAGAACACCGTGTGGTAGGCGGAGAATGTCGACACTTCTGGTGCGGCTCGCACGACATCAAAGATTGTTCTGTTTCGCCACGCGCGGTAGTCGTCGTACTGTGGGGGTCGCACTTCGACACGCCGGAGTTCGAGGTTGGCTGTATCGGGTAGCGGCGTGTCGATCGGCTTCGGCTCTTCAATGTACGTGAGTATGGCCGGCTTTAAACAAGATCGTTGTCGGGCCGTATTGTTGGTAGGTGTTCGAAGTCGTAGTCGAAGGTGCGGCTGGTGATGTAGTCGGTGAACGCGGTGTAGGTCTGCTCGGGGGTGTCGTGTT
>NZ_RYFV01000032.1 GCF_004104015.1 Actinomyces oricola
GTTTTCTTGGTCGAAAACAACTCTGACGCACGGCTCCGCGTGCCTTCGTCTACGACACACCCACCTCCCCGCACCACTCCAACCATCTTCACCCCTCGACCCCCACTCCCAGTGAGAAAGGCTCATTAAGGGCCGTGACGTCGAAGAGCATCAGGGATGCCTTCTCGATGCGGGCGTGCCCGGCCAGGAGACGTGCCCGGTCGGGAGGCGTGCCTGGACACAGTGTCGCGTCGATGACCGGCCGCCGGGGCCACGCGTCCGCACAGGCGCAGACTCCGGCCCGTCCAGAGGCCGCCGTGAGGCACACTGAGGCCATGAGCCGCCCCACCCTTGAGACTCCTCCCGGCCCGCCGGTGCCGGTCCTGCCGCGCACTGGCATAGGCGTGGACGTCCACGCTTTTGCGGCCGCTGATTCCGGCACCCCCATGCGCCTGGCGTGCCTGGAGTGGCCCGGACAGGTGGGCTTGAGCGGGCACTCCGACGGTGACGTCGTCGCCCACGCCTGCTGCGACGCCCTTTTCTCGGCCGCTGCTCTGGGGGACCTGGGGAGCAACTTCGGTACCGCGGAGCCGCAGTGGGCTGGGGCCCCGGGTGCCACTCTTCTGGCCGAGGCCGCCCGGCGCGTGCGCGAGGCCGGATTCGAGATCGGCAACGTCGCCGTCCAACTCGTCGGAGAGCGCCCCCGGGTGGTCGGGCGCATGGCCGAGGCCACCGCCGCCCTGAGCGCCGCCGCCGGCGCCCCGGTCCAGTTCTCGGCCACCACCACTGACCGCCTGGGGTTCCTGGGACGCCAGGAGGGCCTGCTGGCCATTGCCGCCGCGCTGGTCTACCCCAGCGGCAACGGTGGGCCAGGCGGTTGCGCTCAGACTGGCGGCACTGCGAATGGACCCGCCTCGGGCCGGTGACAGAGCCGGTGGGCGGGCCGGGTAGCCTGAGCCCGTGACCTCCGAGCCGACCAGCGCCGCCCCGGCAGCCACCGCAGCGGCCGCCCAGCCCGCCTTGCGCCTGTACGACTCCGCCGCCCGCGCAGTGGTGCCCCTGGCGCCCACTGTCACGCCCGGAGTTGTCACGATCTACCTGTGCGGTGCCACCGTCCAGGGGTCGCCCCATATTGGCCACATGCGCAGCGCCATCGCCTTCGACGTCCTGCGCCGCTGGCTGGAGCGCAGCGGCGTGGAGGTGCGCCTCATCCGCAACGTCACCGACATTGACGACAAGATCCTGACCAAGTCCGCGGCCGCCAAGCCCCCCATCCCATGGTGGGCTTGGGCGCAGCGCCACGAGCGCGAGTTCGACGCCGCCTACCGCGCCCTGGGAGTGGACGCCCCCACCTACGAGCCGCGCGCTACCGGCCACATCCCCGAGATGATTGAACTGGTCGCCCGGCTCCTGGACCGCGGCCACGCCTACATCGGTCAGGCCGGCAATGTCTACTTCGACGTCTCCTCCCTGCCCGATTACGGCTCGCTGACCAACCAGCGCCCTGAGGACCTGGCCACCACCGAAGACGAGTCTCAGATCGACGACGCCATGGAAGCCGACAAGCGCGACCGGCGCGACTTCGCCCTGTGGAAGGCCATTAAGCCCTCTGAGCCGGCTGACGCCGCCTGGCACGCCCCCTGGGGGCGCGGCCGGCCCGGTTGGCACCTGGAGTGCTCCGCCATGAGTTGGCGCTACCTCGGTGAGGAATTCGACATTCACGGCGGCGGGATCGACTTGCGCTTCCCCCACCACGAGAACGAGCAGGCCCAGTCCCATGGCGCCGGCTGGGGCTTCGCCCGCCACTGGGTGCACAACGCCTGGGTCACCGTCAAAGGCGAGAAGATGAGCAAATCCCTGGGCAACTCCCTGGTGGTCGCCGAACTGCTCACACACCACGAGCCGGCCGTCCTGCGCCTGGCCCTGGGCACCGTCCACCACCGCTCCACCGTGGAGTTCTCCGCCGAGACCCTCGCCGAGGCGGCCTCCTTGTGGGAGCGCCTTAGCGGCGCCGTGGTGCGGGCCCTGACCTACGACGACGCCGTGGACGCCCCGAGCCGGGAGGTGCGCTCCCGTCCCCTGCCCGCGGCCTTCACCGCCGCTATGGACGAAGACCTCAACCTCGCCGGGGCCATGACCACCGTCCATGCCACCCTCAAGGCCCTCAACACGGCCATGGCCCTGGACCAGGACGCTGCGGTGCCTCTGAGCGCCAAGCAGCGCGTCGCCGTCGTCGGGCGGGACCCGGCTGCGCACCTGGCGGCCGCCCCCACCCTGGGCGCCCTGGTTGCCGCCCTGGCCCTGGACCTGCGCTCCCAACTCGACGTGCTGGGCCTGGACCCCCTGGCCGAGCCGTGGCGCACCAGGGTGCTCGACGGCGCCACCTCCTCGGGGTCCTCAGCCGCCATGGACGCCCTGGACCACCTGGTGACCTCCCTGCTCGCCGAGCGCGCCCGGGCTCGTGCCGCCAAGGACTGGGCCCGCGCCGACGCCCTGCGCGAGGAGTTGGCCCGCGCCGGCGTCGTCGTCGAGGATTCGGCCTCGGGCGTCCGCTGGCACCTGGGCTGAGCCGCCCCGGCGGGCCCGGCCCGCCACCGACAACTCCATCCCCAACCGCCCGGTCCTGGGCGGTACCGACCCACCGGCGGGCCCGGGGCCCGCCGCGCACAGAATTGAGATTGAGGAGGCCCGCTGCGATGCCTGGAAACGACCGCCCGCACGGCGCTCTGCGCAAGCCCGGGAAGAAGAAGGGCCCCACCAAGGGCTCAGGCGGCAACCGCCGCCAGGGCCTGGAGGGCAAGGGCCCCACCCCGCGGGCCGAGAACCGCGTCGGCCACCCTAAAGCCCGGGCCCGGGCGCGGGCCGAGGCCCGCGCCGCCCAACCCACCCGCGCCCAGCGGCTGGAGAGGATGCGCAGCCGCTTCGCGGTGCCGGCCGACCACGAGATCATCTGCGGACGCAACGCCGTGGCCGAGGCCGCCCGCGCCGCAATCCCCATGACCCGGGTCTTTATGGCGGTGCCGGCCGACTCCGATGAGCGCCTGGAGGCGGTTGTGCGCCGTGCCGCCCTGCTGGGAGCCCCCGTCCTGGACACCACCAGGATGGGCTTGGACGCCCTCACCGAGGGCGCCGCCCACCAGGGCGTCGCCGCGGAGATCCCCGCCTACGAGTACACCGACGCCGCCGGCCTCCTGGAACACTCCCGGGACGCGGGCCGCACGCCCCTGCTCGTGGCCCTCGACCAGGTCACCGACCCCCACAACCTCGGGGCGGTTCTGCGTAGCGCCGGCGCCTTCGGCGCCGACGGCGTCATTGTCACCGAACGCCGCAGCGCCGGGGTGACCGCCGCCGCCTGGAAGGTCTCCGCCGGGGCGGCCGCCCGCGTCCCGGTGGCCCGCGAGACCAACCTCGTGCGCACCCTGGAGGCGCTTAAGAAGAAGGGCTGCTTCGTCGTCGGACTCGATGGCCGGGGCCAGGAGAGCCTGGAGAACCTCACCGTGGCGGACATGCCGCTGGTTCTGGTCACCGGTGCCGAGGGGGCGGGCCTGTCCCGCCTGGTGCGCCAGGCCTGCGACGTTGTGGTCTCCATCCCCATCTCCCGCACCGTGGAGTCCCTTAACGCCGCTGTGGCCACCGGTATCGCCCTGTACGAGGTTGACCGGCTCCGGCGCGCCGCCCGGGCCTCCCAGAACTGAGACCCCCGACCGATCCCCGCGCCTCGGGGCCCGGCCGACCCCCACCGGGCGGCCGATGCTGACACAATGGGGCGCACGCAACACAAGGAGACCGCCATGGCTCAGGACGCCGCCCAGCGCTGGAACCGCACCGAGGGCGTGGTTATCGCACCGGGTACCCAGCCCGAGGACGTCGCTGCGCGCCTGGAGGCCGAGCGCGTCGTCGCCCGTCTGGAGTGGTACCCCTCCACCCCGCACCTGCTGTCGGTGACCCTGCTGGCCGACGTCGAGGGCCGTGTGGCCGTCACCCCGCCCACTCGGGGCGGGGTCATGGCCGGCGTCGGGGTCTCCGAGCTCTGCGAGAGCCTGGCCCGGGAGTTCTCCGCGGTGGCCACCATTGGCCCGGCCACCTTCAACGCCCTGCCCGCCGGCACGGACCTGCCCGAGGTCTCCTCGCACGGCGCCGCCACCTCGCGCACCATTGTGGTTTCTCCTTTGAGCGCCTACATGGTGCCCCTGCAGGCCACGCTTCTCGAGCGGCCCTTGGCGGTGGCCTCAATGCCCGGCCTGGAGCGGCGACTGGTCATGTACTCCGGGGAGGGGCCGGATCTGGGCACCTACGGTTGGGATGAGGAGTCCCTTCCGGCACTCATTCTGCGCGCCGACCTGGAGGACATGACTGTGCGCGCGGTGACCACCGATGACCAGGAGGACGACGCCGTCTTCTCCTGGGGCATGACCTCGCGCTACGTGTGGGGCGGGGTGGACAATCCCGGACCCGCCCTGAAGGGGATCGTCGAGGATCTTCTCACTGACGTCACCGATGCTTCGGCCATCGCCGGGGCCGTGCCCGGGGCTGACCAGGAGGCGGTGGCCGCCGCCCTGGCGACGCCGGGCATTGACGGCATGGTCGCCCTGGTGGAGGCGCTGGGTCTACCGGCCTGGGTGGAGGCCGTTCTCACCGGCCGCCTGGCCCCCGCCGAGGTGCCGGGCGCCGTCGTCCACGAGCCGCGGGGCCTGTCCAACGCGGTGGGCCGTTCGGTGGGGCTCATGCTCGCCGACCCCTCCACTCCTGGCTCGGCCTTCTGGCGCTCCTATGTTCGCACCGTCACTGAGATGCCGTGGGCGGTGCGCGTGGGGGCCATCCTGGAGGCCGGCGTGGGCGGGGCGCTGCTGGGCACCGCGCTGCGCCGTCGTCGCCGCACCGGGGCGCTGCCCGTGGGCATGGTGGCTTTCGGGACCTTCCTGCTCCTGGACGCCGTCGCCGAAACCTCCCTGGCCTCCTGGACCCGTCACCGCGAATTGCGGCGCCGGGCCGACGAGGAGATGGCCATGGTTGCCGAGGAGCTCGGGGCCTGAGACGAAGAAGGGGGCCACGCGCACGGGCCCGACCGGGCGGGGCGCGTGGTCAATGCCCGCCCTTGCCGGTCCAGGTGGCGCTACTCGTGGCCGGGGCGGGCGCTACTCGCCCTTGAAGCGCAGGCCGGCGGTGAAGCCCATGGGGTTGGCCTCGTAGGCGGCGGCTGTCTCTTCGTCGCGGGCGGCGAACTCGGCGTCGTCCTCGAGGTGCTCCTCCTCATCGTCGGAGAAGATCGCCGTCATCTCGTGGGTGTCCCCCAGGGAGAGGTAGGACTGCTCGTCCCAGTGCTGGGGCAGGACGTGCGCCACGTAGTCCGCCACGGCCTCCTCGGTGCTCACGTCCCGCTGCTGCTGCTCGGACATGTACCAACGGTGCTCCAGGACCTCGTGGAAGATCTCAGCGGGCTCCAGTTTGCGCCGTAGTTCCATGGGCACGGCCCGAATGGTCGGCTCGAAGACCTCCGCGAGCCAGGCGTGCGCCACTTGCTCAATGGGCGCGTCCTTGAGGCCCCGGATTGTGCGGAAGGCCTCCAGGTCGTTGAGCATGCGCTGGCCCTGGCGCTCCTGGACGTCCAGGCCCGTCAGGCGCATGACCTGGCGGTGGTAGTGGCCGGCGTCCACGACCTTGGGCTGAATCACCATGTACTGGCCCTGGGCGTCGGTGCGCATGGTGAGTTCGCCGACGTCGTAGCCCAGTTCATTGAGCCGCTCAATGCGTGAGCGCACCCGCCAGCGGTCGGCCAGGGAGAAGGACTCCTCAGCGGTGAGCACGTCCCACAGGTCGGTGTAGCGGGTCACAATGCGGTCCCCGACCTCAATGGTGTCCACACTGGGCTCCAGTAGCGCACCGGCCTGGAGGTCCATGAGCTCGCCAATGATATTGGTGCGCGCCACGTCAATGTCGTAGAGGCGCTTGCCTTCGGTGAGGCCCTCCGGGTAGAGCTCCCCGGTCTCAGCGTCCACCAGGTAGGCGGCGAAGGCGCCGGCGTCGCGGCGGAAGAGGGTATTGGAGAGGGAGACATCCCCCCAGAAGAAGCCCAGCAGGTGCAGGCGCACCAGGAGCACCGCCAGGGCGTCAATGAGCCGGGTGGCGGTCTCGGGGCGCATGTACTGGCTGAACAGGGCGCGGTAGGGCAGGGAGTAGGACAGGTGCTCGGTGACGAGTACGGAGTTGAGCTCCTCCCCATTGACGTCACGGCGGCCGGTAATAACCGCGGTGGGGGTCACGCAGGGGGCTCCCAGGCGCAGCAGATTCCGCAGCAGTTCATACTCCCGGTAGGCGACGTGCTCGCCGATCTCCTTGACGGCGATCACCCGCTCGGAGAGGTTGACGAAGCGGACGATGTGCCTCGACAGGCCCCGCGCCAGGGCGGCCAGAACCTCGGTGGGCCACTTCTCCAGCGGGATTTCCCAGGGGAGGTCAAGCAGGGCGGGGTCAATGGTTGCCGCGGTAATCTGCATGGACTGGGACATGGGCACATTCTTTCAGGAAACCACGACGACGGTGCGTTGGCCGCGCGGATCGAGGCAGTGAGTCAGTCACGGCCGGGTGTCGTGGCTGGGTGTTCGGTTGGGTCGGCGCAGGAGGCGCGGCAGGGGCGTGGGCGCCCCGAGGCCGAGGCTCCGCGCGAGGTCCTGGCCGGCGGCCGCGGTGGCGGCCTCATCGACACCGACCACGTCAACATCACATGAGGACCTGCCGTGCCCGCAGGTCACCGCGCTGCGCTCGCGGCGCCTGGTGAGCACCGCGAGCGGGAGGCAGCCCTCGGGGGTCTCGAGGATGAGTACCGGCTGGTCGATGTCCAGGCAGGGGCCATCAGTGGAGTACTCCGCCATGGCCCACAGGGACAGGCGGTTCACGGGTGTCTCCAGCACGGTCCGGCTCCGGAAGCGGCCCGCGGTGCGCAGCCGCACGCCCTGGGCGTCGGCAACGAGGAGACAGAGGCGACTGCGACGACTGCGGCGCATGCTCCTCATGCGCCGGCGCCCGACGGCGACGACCGGCAGTACGAGGACCTGCTCGCCGACCTGGCCGGGCCCCTGTCCGCTACGACGCATCTCCCGGCGCCGGCTCCGTTCCAGGCGGCGTGTCTCTCTGCGCAGACTCCGTTCCAGGCGGCGCCAGGAGATGTGCCGGCCGGCTGGCGCGCCGGTCTCGTCGGGCTCGAGGCGCAGGCCCACCTCGACGGGCAGCCAGCAGAGAAGGAGGACTAAGATCGCCATGGCTGCGAAGTAGGCCATGAGATCCATATTGCCCGCCCGCGCTGCCAGCCAGACCGCGGTGCACAGCGCTGCCTCGGGTACCCCGACGAGGAGCACGCGCAGCAGGACGGCCATGCGCGCGCTCCCCGCTTCCTCCAGGACCAGGTACAAGATGAACATATAGATGAGGAGGATGAAGGCCATCCCGACGGTCATGAGTCTCTCGCTGTCGATCGCCCACCCCCAGGCCACCAGCGCCCAGGGACCGACCAGCAGCACCACCAGGATCATGCCGAGAACGAGCCTCGTCATCCACCGGCGCAGAACCGACGGCTCGTCGTCCTCCGCGGGGCGGGCAGCAGGTGCGTCCTCCCACTGTTGCGCGGTGTCGTGCTCGGCCTGAGCCCTGGCCTTCTCGACCCACTCCTTGGTGTTCTCGGTTAGGACAACATAGGCTTCCTCGTCGATTTGGAGCCCGCCGACTCGGGAGACCAGGGTGTCCGGGCCGCTGGACAGTCCCGAGGGGGCCGAGGACCAGCCGGACATCTCCAGGGTGTAGGGGTGGGTGAAGGTCGCCAGTACGTCCCGGGGGATCGGGAGCGGAGGGGTGAAGTCCTCGTCCTCCCGCATCTTCTCCATGATCTTCTCCCAGTACAGCTCATCGTCCCACCACTCCTCCCACCACAGTCCCGACCAGTCCCTCTTGGGCCCGAGGAAGCTGTCGGCCGGATCCAGCGGGCGGATGCTGATGGTGTGGAAGGGGTGGGAGAAGGTGAGGCTCCCGTCGTCGGGGGACTCCTCGAAGACGAGATCGGGTCCGAAGGCCGCGGCGAGGTCGGTCGGGGTGATGGGGCGCGCCAGGTGCAGCTCGTACTCGACGATCTTCGGCGGGTTGATGATCATGGCTGTTCCGGTGCTCCGGGAGTCGGGGGATGAGACAACAAGGGAGGACGGGGAAACGGAGACGGGATGGGGACAGGGGAAAGACAGGGGAGACCGGGACGGGAGAAGGCGGGCGGAGACGAGCGGGAGCCCCGCACTGGGGCGGGGCTCCCGGATGGCGGCACTGTGCGCCAGTTGATGCGTCCGGTCAGACAGGCAGACGGTCGCCGGTGGAGGCGGAGAAGATGTGCTCCTGTCCGGGGCGGATGCGCACGTAGATGGTCTCACCAGCGTCCGGGGCGGTGCGCGGGGGCACGCGCACAATCACCTGGCTGGAGTCCTCACCACTGCCGAGCTTGGAGTCCGATCCCTCATTGCCCACGAGTTCCCCGTAGACGTAGGCGTCTGAACCGAGCTCCTCCACGAAGGAGATGCGCACCGGGATGGACAGCTTGTCGGTGGCCGAGACGACATCCAGTGACTCGGGGCGGAAACCAATGGTGACCTTGCCCTCGTCCTCCGGGGTGATGGCGTCCAGGGTGGCCCGGGAGAGCCGAATGCTGGCCGAGCCGAGGGTGGCCACGTCACCGGAGACCGTGAACTTGCCCAGGTTCATGGCCGGCGAGCCAATGAAGCCGGCGACGAACTCGTTGGCGGGCTTGTCGTACATCTCACGGGGGGTGCCGACCTGCTGAAGGATTCCGTCCTTGAGGACCGCAATGCGGTCGCCCATGGTCAGGGCCTCGGTCTGGTCGTGGGTGACGTAGACGGTGGTCACGCCCAGTGAGCGCTGCAAGGAGGCGATCTGGGTGCGGGTCTGCACACGGAGCTTGGCGTCCAAGTTGGACAGGGGCTCGTCCATGAGGAAGACCTTCGGCTTGCGCACAATGGCCCGACCCATGGCCACGCGCTGGCGCTGGCCGCCGGAAAGGGCTTTGGGCTTGCGATCCAGGTACTCCGTCAGGCCCAGGATCTTGGCGGCATCGCGCACGCGCTTGTCGATCTCATCCTTGGGGGTGCCCGCGATCTTCAGGGCGAAGCCCATATTGTCGTGCACTGACATGTGGGGGTACAGGGCGTAGTTCTGGAAGACCATTGCGATGTCGCGGTCCTTGGGCTGGACGTCGGTGACATCACGGTCACCGATGAGGATCCGGCCGGAGTTGACATCCTCCAGGCCCGCGAGCATCCGCAGTGATGTTGACTTGCCGCAACCGGAGGGCCCAACCAGGACCAGGAATTCGCCGTCGGCGATCTCGAGGTTGAGGGCGTCCACGCTGGGGCGGTCATTGCCGGGGTAGATGCGGGTAGCGTGGTCGAAGGTGACAGTTGCCATGGGCTATTTGATCCCTCTCACCGGCAGGTACGTGCCGGACGATCCGAAGTGGGAGGTGCCGATGCGTGTCCGCATTGACACGTACCGCCGGGCGGGAGCCCCGCGGTAAGGCTCATGTTGTCACAGGAGGGCGACGATCAGCCATAGTGATTTCAAAATGAGTGAATACCGATGTGTGAGTCCACTCACCTCCTGAGGCTCTGGCGGGCCTGCCGGTAGTGTGTTCGGCATGACGCAGATTCCCGACGCCCGGGCCGCCGCCTCGCCGCCCCTGTCCGCATTGCGCGCCGGAAGTCTCATTGGCGGCTACCGGCTGGTCCGGCGCCTGGGCGCCGGCGGCATGGGGGTGGTGTGGGAGGTCGCCGACGGCGAGGGCAATCACGTTGCGATGAAGATCCTCCACCCCCAGATCGCCGCCGACCCCACTGCCCGCCGCCGTTTGGACAGGGAGGCCTCCGTCCTGGCGCGGGTCCGCCACTCCAGCGTCGCCCGCATCCTGGACATTGAGACCGGCGACTCCGACGGCGGCAGTGGTGTGACCTTTGTCATTACCGAGCTGGTTGACGGGCCGACCCTGCAGTACGAAGTCGACCACGAGGGCGCCTACGACCTGACCACCGATATCCGCGACCTGTCCGACCTCGCCCACGGCCTGGTCGAGGCTCTCACCGAGGTTCACACGGCCGGCGTCATTCACCGCGACCTCAAGCCCTCCAATGTCATGCTCGGGGCTCAGGGGCCGGTCCTCATCGACTTCGGCATTGCCCAGGTCGCCGACGACGTCCGCCTGACCCAGACCGGCCAGGTCACCGGCACGCCCGGGTTCATCCCGCCCGAGATGCTCGACGGCGACGATCCCAGCCCCGGGGTGGACTGGTACGCCTGCGCCGGGGTCCTGCTTTTCGCGGTCACTGGGCGCGCCCCCTTCGGCTCCGGCCCCTGGCAGGCCGTCTTCCGGCGCGTTTACGCCGGCACCCCCGAGTTGGGGAACTTGGAGGGGGACAGCCCCGCCCTGGCCCGCGCCTTCGCCGCCGCCCTGGCCCCCACGAGCAAGGACCGCCTGCCCATTGAGGACCTCCTGGCCGTCATTGACGAGATCGCCGACGGCGGCACCGGGGAGAAGGCCCTCGCCCACGCCCTGGGGGAGAGCCTGGCCCAGGAGGCCGCCGTGGACACCGGCGCCTTCGACCTGGGTTACGGGATGCTCCCCGATCCCGCCGCTGCGGATTCCCGCGCCGCACCATCCCCAGCGGCGCAGTCCCCCGCCTCGCAGTCGCCCTCCTCTTCCAGTGGCAGGCACGCCGCCCCCAGCGCCGAGCCCGCCGCCCCCAGCGGAAGACACGCGGCGCCCAGCCCTAACGGCCACGAGGCCACCGGCGGTTACGGCGCAGTGTCCTCGGCGTCCTCCTCCCCGGCGTCCTCGGCGTCCTACGGTGTGGTGGGGGACTCCAAGCCCGCCGCCTCCCCGTCCGCGCCACCGCCCTCCTTCCCGCCCAGCGGCTACGGTTCGGCGTCGGGGGAGGCCTCCAGCGGAACCTCGATCCTCTCGCCGGTGGAAGCAGCCCCCGCCTCAATAGCCCCTGGTGCTCAACCGGCGACTGGTGCTCAGTCGGTGACTGGTGCTCAGCCGGTGACCAATGGCGGCACCGGCCCGCACCAGGTGGCTCCGGCGGCCTCGATGCAGGCGTTCTCGCCGGCCGTCCAGAGCGGGCCGCAGCCCCCTACGCCGGCCATGCGCTCCGCAATGGTGCCGCAAGCGGCCATGCAGCCGGCGCCAATGGCCCGCCCGCAGCCCCCGGTGCCCACACCTCCCCCGATGGCAGCGCCGGCGCCCGCCGCCATGCCCCAGCCAATGGCCCGCCCGGCCGTCATGCCCGGGCAGCCCGCCAGCAACTTGCCCAGCTGGGCGCGTGAACCCGACCGTCACCCCGGGGTGGTTGGCGCCATTGGGGCGTTCATTGCTGCGGTGAGCTTCTTCGCCCCCGTCTGGATGCCCATTGTGCTGGCGGTCCTCACCCTGATCGTCGGCACCGTCGGTCGAGCCGACGATGCGCGTCGCTGGCGCCGCCTGCGGATGGGGCGGATCTCACCGAGCGATAACACCCGGATGGCGGCGGCGCTGCCCTGGTATCTGCTGCGCTCACTGCTGTCGACCTTCTTCGCCTTCCTCCTGTCCCTCGTGGTGGCGGTGGTCGTGTTTTACGTGGCCACCAACGCCCAAGGGTCGACCGAGGACATCTCCCCCCACGGCGCAATGCGGATCATCGTTCTCATTATCGTGATTCTGGAGGTCGGGGTCTGGTTCGCGCCCTGGGCGGCGTCGACGCGTCGCGGTGGGGCCCTCGCCATTGAGACGATCATGCCCACCAAGATGGTCCGTATAGCGGTGGCCATCACCTTGGTGGCGGTGGCGGCGGTGTTCGTGCTCCTGCATCTACTCCAGCTCCTGCCCGTTACATTGTCCCCGATCCCGGAGAGCTGGTACGTCTCCTGAGGGATCGGGGCACTGGGCGCGTGAGACAGGCCGCAGGGGCGGGGCTGCCCTTCGCGGCAAAAGCCAGGCACAATGCCTACTGTCTGTTCACAGCCGGTGGCGCGCCGCGTCGTCGTGCATGGTGCCGAAATCGAATCGGAGGAGCCCCGTGGCCTCGAACCACCCCCGTCCTACGAAGGCTGAGCGCCGTGAGGCCGCCCGCGCCATGGCTCAGAAGATGCGCGCCGAGCAGGCGCGGAAGGAACGGCGGAAGACGATCACCCGCCGGGCTCTGCTCGCCGGCGGTGCTGTGGGCGCGCTTGGCGTCGTCGGAGTCGGGGTCGGGGTCGGCACCGGGCTCATCTCCTTGGGGAACAAGAAGAAGGAGAATGAGAAGGAGAATGAGGGCCGCGCGGACAGGCTGCCCAGCCCCATGGCGACCCCGGTCGCGGGTATGCCGGCTCCTGTCAACGCCGATGGCTCCTGGACTTACGTCAAGGGGGCGGCGATCGGGCAGGGAAGCCCTGAGATTCCCCTGCTGGAGATCTATTTCGACTACTCGTGCGGCCACTGCGCCAACTTCGACGTCCTTCACGCCGACGAGATCAACACCCTCTTGGCGGAGGGGGCCATCACCCTGGTCCTCCACCCGTGCAAGATCCTGGGCCAGCCATGGACGGATATGGTCATGAACGCCATGGGACTGGTGCTCGACCAGGCCCCGGACTCCGCGCTGGACTTCCACGAGTCCGTTATGACCCTGCGGGCCACTGCGAAATCCGCGCTGACCACGAAGGACTTAATGGCCGCCGCAGAGGGAGTCGGCGTTTCCACAAGTGTCACGGGCCTCTTCCAGGAGACCATCGACGCCGGCACCTACAGCACATGGGTCGAGACCTCCACCCGGGCCTTCCAGGACGAGAACCTGCTGGGGACGCCGACGGTCATGCTTGACGGCCAGGTGCTCGACCTGGCCACGCTCGCCACCGCCGACGCCCTGACACGCGTCGTCAAGGGCGACAACAACTAAGGGCTTGACGGGCGGCACGCCGCGCGAAGCGGGTCGGCCCGCCCGCCGGTGCGGCCTCCAGGAGGCAGAGCCCTCCTGACCCGTTCCCCGATCCGGGTCCCAGTAGTCCCGGGTCGAGCGGCAGCGCCAGGACGCGCCCGGCCGATTCGGGCCCTGGCCGCGCATGTGCCAGACTTGCCCCTGGCGGTCGCGGGCCCATCGCGACAGCGCCGTGTTAGCTCAGTTGGTAGAGCAGCTGTCTTGTAAACAGCAGGTCATCGGTTCGAGTCCGATACGCGGCTCCAAGAATCTCGTAGGACCCCAACGGTTCACGCCTGCATGACCGCGTTCCCGGCCCCGGGGGAGCAATGTCGAGCACCTCTCATGTGTCTGTGTCCGGGCGCACCCCGGGACCGCTACGCTCTGGGCTGTGAGTGATCCCAAGCCCCTGTCCGAGATTGTGCACCCCTCCTGGGCCCAGGCCCTGGCCCCCGTGGAACCGACTATCCACGAGATCGGGGTGAAGCTGCGCCAGGAGGTCGCCTCCGGCGTCGGCTACCTGCCCGCCGGCACCGATGTGCTGCGCGCCTTCACCTATCCACTCGATGAGGTCCGCGTCCTCATTGTGGGCCAGGACCCCTACCCGACCCCGGGTCACCCCATGGGCCTGAGCTTCTCCGTCCAGCCAGGGGTCAAGCCCCCGCGGAGCCTGGAGAACATCTTTACTGAGCTGGTTAACGACCTCGGCGTTGAGCGCCCCACCTCCGGCGACCTCACGCCGTGGTCCCAGCAGGGCGTCATGCTCCTCAACCGTGTGCTCACGGTGCGCCCCGGCGCCCCGGCCTCCCACAAGGGGTGGGGCTGGGAGACGGTGACCGCCCGCGCCATTGAGGCCCTGGTTGAGCGGGACGCCCCACTGGTGGCGATCCTATGGGGGCGCCCCGCCCAGTCCCTGACCCCAATGCTCGGTTCGACGCCGATTGTCGCCTCCCCGCACCCCTCGCCCCTCAGCGCCTCGCGGGGCTTCTTCGGTTCGCGTCCCTTCTCCCGGGCCAACACCATGCTCACCGAGCAGGGGGCTGAGCCCGTGGACTGGCGCCTGCCCTAATCCCGACGGCGCCGGGACGCACCGACCCCACCGACTGCTCCGTCACAGCCGCGCGCGCCGGCCGGGGCCTGGCCGGGGGCCGGCCGGGATGGGCCCGGACGACCCGGTCGGTCCAGGCCTTCAGGGCGGCCCGCCCGAAGCCCGGCCGGTGCCTGCCCGGGGCGGGCCGCATGGGCCGCTGAGACCCGTCTGGCCCCGGGCCGAGGGCGGTTCATGCGCAGATCGACGGGGTGTCGCAGGGGATCGTGCGCCGGTGAGGCCGTGAGCCCGGTATTCTCGCCGGGTGAGCCGCTACGAGTACCCCGAGGACGAGTTCGACGCCAAGCCCGATGATGGACCGGTGCCTGTCGGCGTCCACCGCGCCGAGGTTCCTGCATGGCGCAGCTGGATACCCCTGCTCATTGTCCTCATAGTGGTGCCGGCGCTGGCGTGGGGCGCTGTGCGCTTGCTGGGGAGGAACGCGGGCCTCTCGGCGCCCGGCGGCACTTCCTCCAGTGCGCCTAGCGTGGCCGAGACCGCCCAGCCGAGCCCCCAGGCCCCCTCGACTCCCTCCCAGAAGGCTGCTACCCCCAGCTCGGCCGCGCCGTCGGCGACCCCGACCCAGGAGGAGACCCCGGCGGCGAATGTTGATTACGACACAGGTGTCACGGTTCACAACGGCACACCAACCACCGGCCTGGCCGGGCGCACCGGGGATCGTCTCGCTAGTGCCGGATTCACCGGCGTCTCCGTCTCCCAGGGCATGTACTCCGCTGACGAGCCCGCGGCCAGCACCGTCTTCTACGCCTCCGCCGAGTACGAGGCGACCGCTCGGGCCGTGGCCTCCCAGCTCGGTATTACCGCGGTGGTGGAGTCCGCCGACGAAGCGGCATCCAACCCGATCGTGGTGGTGCTGCGCGAGGACTACACGGAGTGACGCCGTACACGCCATACATGCAGTGACCCCGATCCGTGTGGCGGATCTCCGTAGCGGGCGTTCCGCTTCGCCATGGGAGGAGCGGGGAGCGGCGGACGGCCGGCGCCTTGCACTCGAGGAGCGAGAGTGCCAGCATTGCGGTTAGCACTCGGAGCCAACGAGTGACAAAACCGAGGCTGAGAGGTGAGGATCGGCCCAGGGCGTGACGTGAACGCCCCGAGTTGGTCCGTCCGTCGCGGGCACCGACCGGCCACCACCGTGCAGTGGAGGAAACTCAATGCCCAAGATCATCGCCTTCGATGAGGAGGCCCGCCGCGGGATGGAGCGGGGCCTCAATGTCCTCGCCGACACCGTCAAGGTCACACTCGGCCCCAAGGGCCGCAATGTCGTGCTCGACAAGAAGTGGGGCGCCCCCACGATCACCAACGACGGCGTGACCATCGCCAAGGAGATCGAGTTGGAGGACCCCTACGAGAAGATCGGCGCCGAGCTGGTCAAGGAGGTCGCCAAGAAGACCGACGACGTCGCCGGTGACGGCACCACCACCGCCACCGTGCTGGCCCAGTCGCTCGTGCGCGAGGGCCTGCGCAACGTTGCGGCCGGCGCCAACCCGATCGCCCTGCGCCGCGGCATTGACAAGGCCGTCGCCGTCGTCGTCGAGCGCCTGCTCGCCGACGCCAAGGAGGTCGAGACCCCCGAGGAGATCGCGGCCACCGCCTCCATCTCCGCCGCCGACGAGCAGATCGGCGAGCTCATCGCCGAGGCCCTGGAGAAGGTCGGCCACGAGGGCGTTGTGACCGTCGAGGAGTCCAACACCTTCGGCCTGGAGCTCGAGGTCACCGAGGGCATGCGCTTCGACAAGGGCTTCATCTCCCCCTACTTCGTCACTGACGCCGACCGCCAGGAGGCAGTCCTGGAGGACGCCTACGTCCTGCTGGTGGAGTCCAAGATCTCCAACGTCAAGGACCTGCTGCCCCTCCTGGAGAAGGTCATGCAGGCCGGCAAGCCGCTGGCCATCATTGCTGAGGATGTTGAGGCCGAGGCCCTGGCCACCCTCGTGGTCAACCGCATCCGCGGCACCTTCAAGTCCGTGGCCGTCAAGGCCCCCGGCTTCGGCGACCGCCGCAAGGCGATGCTCCAGGACATGGCCATCCTCACCGGCGGCACCGTGATCTCCGAGACCGTCGGCCTCAAGCTGGAGAACGCCACCATCGAGGACCTGGGGCAGGCCCGCAAGGTGGTCGTCACCAAGGACGAGACCACGATTGTTGAGGGCGCCGGGGACAAGGACGCCATTGAGGCCCGCGTGAGCCAGATCCGCGCCGAGATTGAGAAGTCCGACTCCGAGTACGACCGGGAGAAGCTCTCCGAGCGCCTGGCCAAGCTGGCCGGTGGCGTGGCCGTGCTGAAGTCCGGCGCCGCCACGGAGGTTGAGCTCAAGGAGCGCAAGCACCGCATTGAGGACGCCGTGCGCAACGCCAAGGCCGCCATTGAGGAGGGCATTGTCGCCGGAGGCGGCGTGGCGCTCCTCCAGGCCGCCGGGGCCCTTGACGACCTCGCCCTGGAGGGCGACGAGGCCACTGGCGCCACCATTGTCAGGGTCGCCTTGGAGTCGCCGCTGAAGCAGATCGCCATTAACGCCGGCTTCGAGGGCGGCGTCATTGTCGACCGCGTGCGCAACCTGGCCGCCGGTGAGGGCCTGAACGCCGCCACCGGGGAGTACGTCAACCTCCTGACCGCCGGTATTGCCGATCCGGTCAAGGTGACCCGCTCCGCTCTGCAGAACGCCGCCTCCATTGCCGGCCTGTTCCTGACCACCGAGGCCGTCGTGGCCGACAAGCCCGAGCCCCCGGCCCCCCCGGCCGCCGGCGGTGGCGAGGACATGGGCGGCATGTACTGAGTTACTGGTCACTGACCGGATGCTCAGGCGCTGAACCTGACGATATGAGACGACGGCGGGCTACCCTGTAACGGGGTGGCCCGCCGTCGTCCGCCCGCGTGTCATGCGCCTTCACTCTGCGCGGAAGGGCAGTGCCATTCCTTGTTTCCTCCGGCTTGGCGGGCATTGGGGAAGGTCCACCAGGCCGGGGGAAGCGGCGTCAGAAAGGTCACAGATCAATAACGTGCCCGGGCGTGCGGGCGCGTGATTGGGTAGGGCGCACCATGTCCGGGGCGTCACATCGACCTTGTGCACTGGTGGATCGCCAGTTGCTGTGGCAATGCCGTGACGCCTGTGTCCCCGAACGAAGAGAGCCCTCACATGAGTCTCTTACGCGGAGTCGGAGCCACCCTGCTAGCCGTCCTGCCATTGACTGCCTCCTCGGTCGCCTATGGCGCGCCATTGGCGCCGGCAGCCGGCCAGGCCGCTACGACCACAGTGATTCAGCCCGCCGCCCTCGGCGCTCAGAGCTCCCAGAGTGCCGCCGGCACTGAGAGCGCTGCCTACGCCCAGACGATCCTGACCAGGGTCAACGCGCTGCGCTCTGAGCTCGGACTGGCGCCGGTGACCCGCTACACCGAGCTCGACACCATTGCCCAGACCTGGTCGGAGCAGATGGCCGGCGGCGGCACCATGACCCATAACCCCGACTTCAGCGGCCAATACCCCACGGGCTGGTCGTGGGCGGCGGAGAACGTGGCCATGCGCGGTTCGAGTTCGAGCGGAGAAGATATTGGTGCGCTCCTGTTTGAGCAGTGGCGCAGCTCCCCGGGCCACTACCAGAACATGACCGACCCTGATACCAACGCCATTGGCGTCGGTATCGCCTACAACTCCTCGACGGGGAGTTGGTACGCCACCCAGAACTTCGGCACCTACGAGGACGTCAGTGGGCTGACCCCGGCCGCCCCGAGCCAGGCCAGTGCACCGGCCCCCGCCGCCTCGGCCGGGTTGCCCACTGCGGCTGCCGGTGCCGAACCGACCCCAGAATCCAATGCACCTGCGCCCGCCGCCGGGGCCGCCGGTTCCCCTGAGACGGCTGAACCCGCTGGAAATACCGGAGCCGATGAGTCTGCTGGGACTGGTGGTGTCGCTGAGCCTGCTGAGTCTGCCGGGACGGCTGGTTCTGATGAGTCGGTTGAGGCGGCTGATTCCAATGGGTTTGCCGAGGCAGCTGGGTCTAGCGGGTCTGGTGACGTCGCCCAGTCCGGTGAACCGGTTGGGGCGGCTGAACCCGGTGAGCCGAATGGCTCCGGCGACCCCGCGGAGTCAGCGCAACAGACCGGTTCCGGCGAGTCCGGTGCCGCTGAGTCGGCTCCTTCAGCGGACTCCGGCGACCCCGCGGAGTCTGCTGGCACTCCGACCCTTGAGCAGGCCGCTCCAGCCGCCTTGGCCGAGGCCTCCTTGGCTCCGGCTGTGCGGGTCTCGGCCGCTGAGGCCGCAGCCGACGCCATGACCGCATCGTCCGCAACCCCAGCCGCGGCGGCGGGACAGCGCGGCGAGTCCGGTCGACCCAATGGCCTGGCCCTGACCGGCCCCAACCTTGCCGTGGGCCTGACGGCACTGGGCCTGGTCGTCGCCGGCCTCGCCCTGGTGCGACGGCGACGCCGCGCCTGACCGAACCGGCGACGCCAATGCCGCCGTCGTGCCCTTCCCCGATAGAGGGCGGGCCCGCCCACCTCGCCAGTGGGATTAGGCCATGGGGGCTTGCGCACCGAAGCGGCCAACATTGGCGGTCTCGGCGTCGTCGTAGGATACGGCGGCCAGGTCAAGGGCCTGGCTAATGGAGTCCAGGGAGGACTGGACCTGAAGTTGGGTGAGGTGCCAATCCGAGGCGCAGGCCGCCATGGACTCTGAGGCCCCGCCGCTCCAGGAGGACTGGAGCAGGGTGATGTCGCCTTGCATGCCATCCACCTCAGTCTGGATGGTGGAGATACGGGCGCGGGCGCGGGCGGCGGTGTCGCCAACGGCCTGAGTGTCGACGGAGAAAACGGGCATAACAGGGACCTTTCCTAGCAGGAACCGCGGGTGTGCGGACACCTCCAGGCTACGTGCGCCGGCGGGACCGGCGCCTTCGCCCGAATCGACCCTTGTGGATAACCCGAAGCACAGGATGCCTGTGGTTCCCCGGAGTCGATCAGGTGTTCAACGCCGTCCCTCCCTCGTCCATCCGCCCGCCCGCCGGCCCCCTCCCTCCCTCCAACGAAATCCTCACAGCACACCATCCGCGGACGTTGTGCTGTGAGGATTTCGTTGGAGGGGAGAGGAGAGATGGTGGGGGCGGCGGCCGGGGTGGCCGGGTGGCCTCCATGGGGGTGGGCTTTAGGAGCGTACGGTGTCGGCGATGGGCAGGATCTCCCCGGTGCGGGCCTCGCGCAGGATCTTGGCCTCCTCGGAACGGCGCCGCACTTTCTCGGCCAGGCGCGCCCGTTCAGCCTCGATCCGGGCCTGCCGATCCTCAGTCCCGTCGGCAGCCGAGGCCCCCTGAGTGGCCTGGGCGCGCGGGGAACCCAGCAGCTGGTCAATGTCCTCGACGCAGGACTCCATGGAGGCGGTGTGATGGACGCGCTTCTTCTTCTCGGGGTCGGTCTTCTGCGGGTGCGCAGAACCGGAGCCGGAGCCGGACAAGGCATGAAGACGGGAGTGCAGTGAGGTCCGGGGAGGAGCGCTTCGGGCCTTGACACCGTCGTCTTGTGGGCTCTGGGACTGGGATGCGCCCGGGGAGGGGGACGGTTCGGCGGGAGATGCCGCAGAGGTACTGGGAGCCGCGGGCACACCCCGTGGTGGGGTGGTCGTGGCGGGAGCCGCTGGGGCGGTGAGCACGACGTCGTCGACCCGGCAGTCCCCCGGCGTGAGCGGCAGGGTCTCCAGTGCCCGCTCCAGGCGCTGGCGCTCGGCATGAAGATTCTCCCGGGCCGCCTTCTCCCAACGCGCACCCAAAGGGGAGGAGAAGAGTCGGTCGCGGTCCAGCAGCCGGGAGACGATCGCCAGACGAGCCCGCAGGTAGTCCTCATCGGGGATGTGGGCGTACTCCTGGCGCACCAGCTGCCGGTAGCTCTTGTAACGCTGCGGCTCCACGGCCAGGGTGCCCAGGTCGGCGTCGTTGAGGGCCAGGGCGTCGAAGTCATTAGGGGCCAGGTTGTGCCGCTTGAGGTTAAGGATGAGGGCGCAGATCCGGTCCACCACCCGGTCGGGCACCCCCAGGGCCTGAAGGTCTTGGGCGGCGTAGGCGGCCGAAGCGATCTCATCCTCCCCGCCGTTGCGCCGGTAGGTCTCCTCGGTGGCTGAGGAGAAAACACAACCGTGATACCAGGCGGCCAGGCGCATAATATGCGGGTTGTGGGACTCGTCGGCGAGTTCGTCGACGCGCGCCAGCAGGTCGATGACGTGCCTAAGGTTGTGGAAATGACGGTCCGGCGTGCTCCATCGGTCGATAAGGGCCTCGCCTGAGGCGTTGATCCGTTCGGCCGGTGCCGTGGCCCCGACGGCCCGCACACTGCGCGTGTAGGCGGGGAGCAGCCACTGCGGTGCGTCGATGACGCCCATAGGAAGCCTCCGTGATCGGGGACGGGACGCTCGCCATCGTAGGACTCGACCCGCCTCTTGTCGAAGGGGAGGGCGTCCGTCAACTGCGCAGAATCCTTATTCGGCGGTGTTCTGCCCCACACTCTCGGGCGTGTCGCCGTTCTTGGCGGCGGGCAGCTCAATGCGAACCGTGGCTCCGCCGCCGGGGGTCTGGGCCATGCCCACCGTGCCGCCGTGACGGGCCACAATTGCGGCCACAATGGCCAGGCCCAGCCCCGAGCCGCCGGTCTCCCGATTGCGGGAGGTGTCGGAGCGGTAGAAGCGCTGGAAGACCTTCTCCATCTCCTGATCGGGGACGCCGGGGCCGTGGTCGCGCACCTCCATGACCACCATGGGCATTTTCCCCGGCTGCGGGGAGGGCAGGGAGCCGATGGCGATCTCCACCGGTGAACCCGCCGGGGTGTGCTGCACAACATTGCCCAGCAGGTTCGTCACCACCTGGGAGAGGCGGTCCTTGTCGCCCATGACCACCAGCGGCCCGGGCTCGGCTGCGCTGCCGTCCAGGGCCCGGAGTTCACAGACCCGGTCAGGGGCGAGCACGGTCATGTCCGCCAGGGCCCCGGAGGCAATGGTGGTGAGATCCACCCTCGTGTACTCCATTTTGCGCCCCTCGTCCATGCGGGCCAGCTGGAGGAGGTCGTCGACCAGGTGGCCCATGCGCGTGGCCTCCGACTCAATGCGACCCATGACCTCCGGTGTGCGTTCGGGCGGGACGCCGCCCATGCGGAACAACTCCCCGTAGCCGCGGATGGCCGCTAACGGGGTGCGCAGCTCATGGGAGGCGTCGGATACGAAACGGGTCATGCGCTCCTGGGCGACCACCTGGACGGAGAAAGCATTCTCGTTCTGGCTGAGCATGGCGTTCAGGGCCCGCTGTAGGGAGCCGACCTCCGTGGTGGAGGGCTCCGTGACCGGCACTCGCGCCGAGAGGTCACCGGTGGCGATCCTGCCCGCAACCCCCTCGATTTGGCGCAGGGGGCGGAAGGAGCGGCGCACCAGGTAGGTGGCGGCCATGGCGCCCACCAGGATGACCGCCACATCCACCAGCGCCAGGATGAGGCGCGTGCGCTCCGCGGTCTCCAAGACGTTGCTCAAGGGCAGGGCGATTGCCACGACCCCGACCATGGAGCCGGTCGAGGAGTCGGAGATCGGCAGAATAATGACGCGCCACTGGCGGCCGGGGAGCGTGGAGCCGACGGTAATGAGTTCGGGGTCGTCAGCATGAGCGATCGCCCTTTTCAGGGACAGGTCCCCGACCAGCGGGGTGCCGTTCTCGGCGGCGGTGTCGGTACTGATCCTGTGACCGGACTGGCCATCGACATACTCGGCCTTGACGTAGTAGGTCGAGGGCATGGACGATTCCGAGCCGGAGTGGATCTCAGCCAGGCCCTGGGTGCCGACCGCCTGGGCGGTGACCCGCAGCTGGTCGTCGACCTGCCCCAGCAGGTGGCTGGTCAGCAGGGAGGTCACGGCCAGGGAGGCGACCAGTAGGCCAATGGCCAGCAGCCCGGTGGTAATGAGTACCAGGCGAATGCGCAGCGGCTGGGTATGCCAAGCCCGCCGCGCCGTCGTCACCGGGTGCCAGCGCCCCCGTTTGACGGGCCGGTGCTGCCTGCCCCGCCTCACCCGCGCCCGTGCGTTCACGATGGTCACTCGCTCTTGGGCTCACGCAGCATGTAACCCACTCCCCGGCGGGTCTGGATCAAGGGGGCGACGGCGTTGCCCTCCTGGTCCTTAATCTGGTCGATCTTGCGACGCAGGTAGGAGATGTAGGACTCCACAATGGCGGCGTCCCCATTCCAGTCGTACTCCCAGACGTGATCCAGGATTTGGACCTTGGAAACCACCCGCCCGGAGTTGAGCATGAGATAGCGCAGGAGCTTGAACTCGGTGGGGGACAGGTCCACCTCCACCCCGCCGCGGTGCACCTCGTGGGCGTCCTCATCGAGGACCAGGTCGGACACGCGCAGCACACCGTCATCCTCCCCCTCCACGGCGCGCGTTCGCCGCAGGATGGCTCGAATGCGGGCGACGACCTCCTCCAGGCCGAAGGGTTTGGTGACGTAGTCGTCCCCGCCGACCGTTAGGCCCTGGACCTTGTCGGCCATATCGTCGCGGGCCGTCAGGAAGAGGATTGGGGTGGTGACGTCCCTTTCGCGCAGGCGCCGGGCCACGGTGAAGCCATCCATGTCGGGCAGCATGACGTCCAAGACAATGAGGTCGGGGTCCTGGCCCTCCACACCGTGCAGAGCCCCTCTGCCGTCGGCGGCAGTGGACACCTCG
Organism: Actinomyces oricola; assembly: GCF_004104015.1. Lineage (GTDB taxonomy): Bacteria > Actinomycetota > Actinomycetes > Actinomycetales > Actinomycetaceae > Actinomyces > Actinomyces oricola. The sequence goes on from NZ_RYFV01000032.1 coordinate 22,746, forward strand.
AACCCGGCGAAACGTAGGGACGAAGCCAACAGGTCGCGGATATTGGGCTCATCGTCGACGACGAGCAGATGCGCCTCGGAGTGAGAGTCCTGGGAACGGTCCATGGACGCCACCCTGCCGCGCCTGCCTGGGTGTTTCCTGGGGGTGTGCTGCAAGCCGGTGCCCGCTGAGGAGCAGGATTGGGGGACAGGGGGGCCGGATTGAAGGAGGAGGAGTGGAATCAGAGGAACTTGCGCGGGTCGAACTCGGCTAGCGGGATGATGCGCACCCGTGGCAAGGCGATAGTGAAAGCGCCCACGTCGGTCTCCAGGTCGTGCAACTCCAGGCCCTTGGACTCCAGGGCCGCCAGGTGCGTGTTGAGGAACTCCCGGAAGCACAGCACGCCCACCCGCGCCCCGGCCCCCAGCAAGCGCTCGACCTGGGGGATGTAGTCGCCGTCGTGGCTGCCCAGCAGTATGTGGGAGTGCTCACCCTGCTCGGCGCGCTCGGCCAAGGCGTCCAGGGTGCGCTGGATACCGATGTCGACGACCTTCTCCTCGGGGTTGCCCGAGCCAGCCAGTGGGACGGGGCGGTAGTCCATGGCCAGCAGCGCCTGGACAAAACCCATGGGCATGTGCCCATTGGTGGCATTGAGGAAGAACAGGGCACGAGTGTCCTCGCCCTGGCCGCTGAGCGCGGCACTGTCAGAGAGCTCGTCGCAGAAGGAGAGCACGCGGTCCCAGCGGGGACGCTCCTCCGGCTCGGGGCGGCGACCCAGGACACTCATGCCCAGGGTGGCGTCAATGTTCTCGCCGTCGACGAGAAGGTAGGTGGCGGTGCTCATAAGTCAATGTTACGGGAGGGATGACGGCACGGCGCGTTGGGCCGCCGGTTCGGCGAGAGGCCGGGCAGCGCCCCGTTCGCCCACGGGGTGCGGGCAGTCGGTGCTCATGGTTCACGACCTCTCGCCTCGTCAATGGCTGAACTCGCCCGGGCGGTGGACGGCTCGCCCGGGCGGTGGACGGACAGTCGGCGTTCGGGCGAGGGCGCGTGAACCTGACCCGGGCCCTCGGTCCCCTCAGTAGGAGGACTGGTCCTCCTCAGTCGGGACCTGCTGGGCCTGCTCCGCCTTAAGGGCGGCGAAGGCCTCCTCAACGGGATCGCCGTCGGTGATCTGCGCGGGCTGAGAAGCGGAGGGAAGCGCAGCGGGACCGCCCTTAAGGGCCGCCAATCGGGCCTCTGCCTCCATCTGGGTGGTGGAGGACTCCAGCTCCGCGAACTGCGCCTCCAGGGAGGAGCCGGCGAGCTCGGCCTGTCCGGCGGCCTGGGCCTCGACACGACGAACCTGGTCCTCGTAGCGGGACAGTTCGCTGGAGGGGTCCATGACATTAATGGAACGAATGGCCCCCTGGACCTTGACCTGCGTTTCAGCGGTCTTCTGGCGGGCGATGAGCTGGTCGCGCTTGGAGCGCAGCTCACCGAGCTTGACCTCCATCTGCTGCAGGCCGGTCTTGAGCTGCTCGACCACCTGACGCTGAGAGGTGATCATTGGCTCGGCGGCCTTGGCCTCATTCTCGGCGCTGATCTGCTTGGTCAGTGCGATCTTGGCCAGGGAGTCCCACTTGTCCGCACCGGCGGTGTCCCCGCGCAAGCGCAGCTCATCGCCCTTGCGCGAGGCCGCCAGCGCCTTGGCGCCCCAGTCCTTGGCCTCGGCGAGGTCGGCCTCGTAGTCCTTTTCCGCCAAGCGCAGGTTGCCAATGGTCTGGGCCACGGCGTCGCGCGCTTCAGCGATGGAGGCCGTGTAGTCGCGCACCAGCTGGTTGAGCATCTTCTCCGGGTCCTCGGCGCGGTCCAGGATGGCGTTGATATTGGCCCTGGTCAGCTGGGCGACGCGGCCCAGGATCGACTGCTTCTCTGCCATGGGTTGCTTTTCCCTTCAGTTGGTTCCCGGCGACGACGACGCCGGGTCTGTCACGTCATGCACCGGCCCGGTGGGGCCGGTTCCGATCCGAATCGTCCCAGATCGATGGGCGCCGCGGCAGCCGGCGCGGGATTGATCGCTCTGGGCATGAGCCCCATGGGGCCGCAGGCCACAGCAGATCACGAGGGGTTTCACGGTGCGAGCGTCGACGGAGCCGGCCCGGAGGACTCAAGGACGGCTCAAAAGCGGTCCCCGCCGCCGCCCAGGCCCCCGCCTCCGCCGCCGAAGCCGCCTCCGCGGTGGCCTGGATTCCAGCCGCCTCCGCGGTGGCCTGGATTCCAGCCGCCTCCGCGGTGGTCCGAACCCCAGCCGCCTCCGCGGTGGCCCGAACCCCAGCCGCCGTAGCCGCCACGGCCGCCACCTCCACCGCCCAGCAGAATGCCGCCCAGGATTAGTGACCCCAGGTCCAGGCCGCCGAAGCCCCCGCCCGAACCTCCTGAGCCGTAGGAGGAGCCGAAACCGCCCGAGTTGCGCACATCGGCCTCGGCCAGAGCCTGGGCCTGCGAGACCAGTGGTTCGCCCGCGGTGACCTCCGCCAGCGCCGCGGCGGCGTCAGTGCCCTGCAGTGCGGTGGCAGCAGCGGCGTGCCGGGAGGCCTCCGACAAGGCTGTCCGAGCCTGGGCGCCGACCGCGCCACGGTGGGTCGTGATGTAGGAGGTAACGGCGTCGACCTGGGAGTTCAGGCGCGCCAGGCGTGAGCCCACGGCGGCACGGGCCCGAGAGTCGTTCTCCTCCTTGGCCCGCGCGGGGGCCAGGGCTGCGTCAATCGCCGCCTCTGCCCGCCCGAGTCGGTCCAGGGCGGCCAACGGGTCACCGGTGGCGGCCGGGCCGGACGCCGCGCGCCCCTGGGCCACGGCCTGCTCGGCCTCGTTAACCAGCGGGTCCAGGGTCAGTGACGGAACCTGATTGCGCAGACGGCGGGCGTCTACCAGGTCCGAGGAGATCGAGGCGATGGCGGCCTCCAGGTCCGCCGCCGCGTGTTCTAGGCGCTCGCGGGCCCCGGTGACTTGGGTGGTGAGCTCACCGGCCTGCGCAATGGAGCCCTGAGCGATGCGCACCTGTTCCACAGCCGTGCCCTGCTGTCCCGCCTCCAGTGAGGCGTGCGCCTGGTCCAGGGCGGTGCGTCCGGCCTCCAGCAGGCGCCGGGCCTGGCCGGGCGCCTGCGAGACACTGGTCAGGGCCGTCTCCGGGTAGGTGGCGTGCAGAGTCACCAGAAGCGTCTCCGCCATGGCAATGGCCTGCTCGGTCTCATCGGCGCGCTGGGAGGTCTCGGCAATGGAGGAGGGCAGGTCGGCCTCAATGCCACGGCGCTCGTTGAACTGCTGCTCCTGAGCCCGGATGGCCTCCATTGCGGCCTGGCAGCGCTGAATGATCTCCCCGTACATGGAGCGCTGCTGTTGCTCAGTGTCCGGGATGTCGTCATCCAGGAGCTTGCGCAACTCGAAAGAACGGGCCAGGTGCGCGCGGGCCTCCTTGAGCGCTGCGGTAAAGGAGTCGGTCGCCGACAGGCCGAACTGGGCCTGGGCGTAGGAGAGCTCCTCGTCAGCGGCGCGCACGGCGTCGTCGGCGGCCACCAAGGCGTTGCCCGCCCCGGTGCGCAGTTCATCCAGGGTCAGGGTCGCCTCAGGGGGCGGCGCGCCCGCGGGCCCAGTGCCCGCCGCCTGAGCGCCGTGGTTCTTGCGACGTGAACGGCTAAAGGCCCAGGCGCCCCCGGCGACTGCCGCGGCCGCCGCCCCGCCCACGGCCAGCGTGGTCAGAGCGGAGGAGGGGGAGTCCGCGGAGGGCGCCGAGTCCCCTGATCCCAAGGCGGAACGGATGAGGTCGGGCAGCGCCGCCACCGCGCCGTCGAAGTCGTGGTCGGACAAGAAGGGCTTGAGGCCGGCCGTGATCTCCTTCTGCTGCTCGTCGGTCAGGGGCGCGTTTGTCGCCGTATCGGCACCGAAGTAGTAGGTGTTGATGTCGTTGCCGGGCACGTTAATGACCAGGATCGCCGAGTAGGTGCCCAGGGCCGAGTCCTTCCAGGCCTGCTTGGCGAAGTCCTCGGCGGTCATGGAGGTGTCGGCGATGGTGACGATCCAGACCGTGAGGTTGTGGTCGTCCTCAATCCGCTCAACCACCTTCTGGGCGTCGTTGTCGTCCAGAAGCCCGGCGTCGTCTGTGACCGTGGTGCGCAGGACGGTGCTGGTCTTAGCGGGGGCCGGCAGGGCCCCGGTATCGGCGGGGATCTCAGTGCCGGTGCCGGCGTGAACTGCGATGGCCGAGGTGTCTACTGCGGCGGCCCCGGCCGGCAGGAGCAGGGTCCCGGTTGCCAGGCAGCAACAGGCCGTCAGGCGCAGGAGGGGACCGATTGCTGGGCGAGGTTGGGGTGTCTGCTTCATCGGCTCGATGCTCCCCTTTTCAGGGCGCGCAGGGCAAGCCCTCTCATCCCTCAGCCCTCGCCCTCACTCCCCTTCCCCTCCAACCTTCCCTCCAACGAAATCCTCACAGCACAACAGCCGTGGACGTTGTGCTGTGAGGATTTCGTTGGGGGGTAAGGGGTTGTTGGGGTGCGCGGGCTCATCCCGGGGTCTCCACACGGCGTCACTTGCCCCATTCGGCCTCCGTGGTGCCGGGTTCGACCATCTCCCCGACGACCTCGGTGGTGTCATAGGGTCGTAGCAACAGTGCTGGTTAGAGGCGGGAGGTTGTGTTGCGTCGGATGTTGACGATGTCGGATCGGGCTGCGATCGCACGGGGGCTGGAGCAGGGCTGGTCGTTGCGCAGGATCGCTGAGCGGATCGGTCGTGATGTCTCGGTGGTCTCGCGGGAGATCGCCCGCAACCAGTAGGGCTTGTGGGTATCGGCCCGTGGGCGCGGACGTGACCGCGCAGCGGCGCAGATCACGCCCTAAGACCCCCAAATGATCGACGCCTGCCCGGCCCTTGGGGCCAGGGTGCTGGCCGACCTGGCGCGCTCGCGCACGCCTCGGCAGAACCCCGCCGGGGGGACTGCGAGTCGAGGCCACCGATGAGACGCTGGGACCCTGCAAGGGGTCCCCAGAAGCGATGGGAGCGGTTGTGTCTCACGAGGCGCTCCTGCATCTGGATTCTGGGCTATGGCGCGCACGACGCTGCGCGAGCACGGGATCATGCTGCGCTCCAGGCGCACCCGGCGCCGACCTCGCCGATCCCTGGGCGGGCGCAAAGCCCCGATCATCGGCATGATCAGCATCGACGAGCGCCCCGAAGAAGCCACCGACCGGCGGGTGGCGGGCCACTGGGAGGGCGACCTGATCATCGGCGCCCACGGGCGCAGCGCCGCTATCACCCTGGCGGGGGCGCACCACCCGGTTCGTGACGATCCTGGCCCTGCCCAAGGGCAAGGACTCCGCCGGGGTGTGCGACGCGCTGATCGACCACGTCAACGGGCTGCCCGATCTGATGAAAGGCACCCTGACCTGGGACCAGGGTAGCGAGATGCACCGGCCACGCCGCCCTGTACCGGGGCCACCGACATGCCGGTCTACTTCGCCGATCCCCACAGCCCATGGCAACGAGGCAGCAACGAGAACACAGGCGGACTGATCCGGGAGTACCTCCCCAAGGGCACCCAGGTACCCCAGCACCAGCCCTACCTGACCGCCATCGCCGAAGAACACGGGTGAACGCCCCCGCGCCACCCTGAACTACCTCACCCCACGAGAAGCCTTCGAACGCCTCCTCGTTGCTTCCACCCCTTGACACCAAG
>NZ_RYFV01000033.1 GCF_004104015.1 Actinomyces oricola
CCTGCGCAACGACCAGCCCTGCTCCAGCCCCCGTGCGATCGCAGCCCGATCCGACATCGTCAACATCCCACCCAACACAACCTCCCGCCTCTAACCAGCACTGTTGCTACGACCCTATGACACCACCCTCGTCGTTAGCGGGATAGCGATTAGTACCGTGCACGCCCTCGAGATCGGTCCGCTCCTCAGATGGACGTGGGCGTCGTTCACAGAAGCGAGCACCCGGTAAGCGAAGACCCTTATCGCCCTGGGCACGCCCGGCGGGGTCGCAGCCTTCGTGTCGATAGTGTGGTGGGCGAAGAGGAAGATCGGCGAGGAGTTCGGCAGGTGGTGAAGGCCCGAGACAAGAAAGGGGCAGCGACGGGTGAAAACACCTGGCGCTGTCCCTTATGGACCTCAGGCGGCGCCAAGGATCTGACGCCGGGTCTCGAAAGAGTGTTCCAGACGGATGAGCGGTTCCACGTCCGCATCCTGCTCAGGCACCCAGAAGGACTCGTTCGCCGCAGCAAGCTGAGCGGTGTAGGCCTTGACGAGCTTCACCACCTGCTTGGCGATAAGTATCGACTCCTTCGACGTCTTCCCCTGACCCGTTCGATGGCCTCAGACAGACCGTCGATCTGACCCACAGTGAGCTCAGCCCGCTGCGCCGCATCGAGGTACGAAGCCAGAGTGACATTTAGGTCATCGGTCAGACGCTTGCCCTTAAGCCTCTTGAGCCCGACTGCGACAGCCACCCCCAAGGATCTTGGCGGCTCACAGCGAGACATTTAAGGATCCATCTCGCCAGGACAACGCTGTTCGCTAGTCACATGCCCTTGTCCTCCTAACTCGCTACAGATACACTTAATGTGTAGAGGGTTAGGAGGCTGTCGTGTTAGGACGTGAACTTGCACCCGTCTTCACACTTGAGGATGCACGACAAGCGGGGCTGAGCAAGGATCGGATCTACTCGTTGCTACGCCGGGACAAGATCGAGCGCGTGGGGCGTGGTGTATATGTGCGCCCCGGCTCGATCCCGCCCGCCTTCATCACCCTTGCCGCCGCGGCGAGGCTTCACAACGATGCGACGCTGTGTCTCACGAGCGCTCTTGTGCACCATGATCTGAGCGACGCTATCCCTTTCGCCTCCGACATTGCGTTACCGCGTGGCACGCACCATCCGGCGGGGCTTGCAAATGTGAGCTGGCATAGCTTTGATCCACGAACCTTTCAGGTCGGCCGCGAGCATGTCGAGGTCGGAGAAGGAGCCACGGTCGCGATCTACTCGCCAGAGCGCACCATCGTCGACTGCTTCCGGCTAATGCATCAGGAAGGCAGCGATGTCGCGTACGAGACGTTGAGGCGATGGCTCCGCCAGAGAGGAAACACCCCAGCGGCACTGTTGAAGGTCGCAGGATCGTTCCCCAGGGCACTCCCTCGGATCCGCCAGGCGCTGGAGGTGCTTCTGTGACCCCTCCGTCTCCGTCCAGAGACACTCCAGCAGGGCGCGCCTACGACGACCTGCGCAACCTCGCCCGGAATCGGAACTTTGCTCTCAGGAATGCCCGAACTCGCACAACGTAAATGGGAGGCCTGGCGTCGTCGTCAACGGTTGGAGCAGACCACACCGGAGCAATTCCGCGATCTCCTCAACATCTGCGTCTCCTTTGTGGGCCCGATTCTTGGGAGTTCCGTGGGGGGTGCCTGGGATCCGGGCACCGGATCCTGGGGATAGGTGATGTCGCCCACCCACGCCACGCCGCAGGTGAGCCACATCTCAACCACGCCCAACTGGGAAGAGCCTGTTTGCGGCACCAAATCATAAGATGCTGGTGCAACGCGGATGGCGCCGCCGCGCCCTGCGATCGAACACCTACCGTTACCGGAGGGAATACCGGGGGCATGTCACCGGGGCGGCGGCCCGCGGCGGAGACCTATTGCGGGGTCGTGCTGCTCTTGCCCGTCCTCGCGCGCCGGTAAAGGAACCACCCGCCCACGGCTAACACCAGTAGAATAGGCACTCCCCAGAGCCACAAGCCCGGCCCCTTGGAGGACGCAGTGTCGGCGCTTGCCGGGGTGGTTGCGGATGCGGCCCGGGTGTCTGGTCCGGCTGCTGTTCCATCTGAGTCCACGCCAACGAAGTCGACGCTCAGGGACTGCTGGGCGGCGAGGACCTGGCCGTCCTTGGCGGTGATCCCGGCGTCCAGGACCACCGTGACCGTTTGGGTTGCCGTCCCATCGGGGAGGATGACGTGGATGAGTCGGCGGTCGCCGGGTTCTGCCCGGTCCTCGGCCATGACTACCTGGGCGGTGATCGGTTGGCCATTAGCCCCTATGACATGAACCAGCGCCTGGTTCGCCTCGCGCACGGAGGCGTCGTTGACGTTCTTCGTGAACTCAATGACGATCTGCCCGGTGGCCGTGTCGAAGGTAACGCCGACAACCTCGAGGGACTCAGCACTGCTCGAACCCGTCCCGCCGCCGCTCCCGTCTCCGGGTTCCGTCGCGGCGTCGACAACGATCGGTATATGGCGAACATCCACGGCGGAGGCGGCAGGAGCCTGGACGGCGACCAGGGCCGCCAGGATCAGCACAATGGCGCTTAGACGCGCCGTAGGGCTGAGTTGCATGGTTTCTCTCCTCGGGGCGATGGCGGTGGGATGCCGGGGTCCGGGAGGCTCAACCCGGACGGGGCGCACGCTGGGATTGTCCCACGCTGAGGTCTTGGCCAACGACTCTCGCCCATGCCCCCGACCTTCAGGGAAGGGGCGCTGAAGGACGACGGCGATCCCCCGCGCCCATCCTGGTTGAGGCGACCACTGGTTGAGGCGACCGCTGGTTGAGGCCACCACTGTGAGATGGGCATCCCGGCCACGGCCCTGGTCCGCCCCGTTCCACCCCCGGGCAGGCGCGACCGCTGTGAGTGCGGTGGTGCAGCGAAGCGATTTCGACAATGACATAGTTGTCTCATGTCAGACAACCGACATCCTCGCCCTCCCTATGACGAGGCCACTGCCGCCCTTTTGGCCAGCATTGAGCCCCTCAACCTCTTCCCGGGGCTGACGCCGGAGTCGATCGTCTCCTCGCGTCGCCCCATTGAGGAAGTCCGTGCCGAATTGGTGCGCAGGAACCCGGACATCGAGCTCGATCAGTGCGAGTTCGCCTCCCACGATGGCGCGGTCCTGCCGGTAGCGGTGGTCCGCGACTCCCGGGCTCCAGCGCATGAAGCCGGCCCGCTCTTCGTCCACCTTCACGGCGGTGGGCTCATTATGGGCTGCCGCTTCAACGGCGTGGGCACCACCGTGTCTTGGCAGCGCCGTTACGGCGGTGTGGTTGTCAGCCCTGAGTACCGGCTCGCCCCCGAGCACCCCGCTCCCTGCGCGGTCGAGGACTGCTATGCAGCGCTGAATTGGGCCGTTGAGCACGCCGCCGAGCTCCGTATCAATCCGCGGCGCGTGATCCTCGTGGGTGCGAGCGCGGGTGCTGGACTCGCCGCCGGAGTCCTGCTCTTGGCGCGCGAGCGCCGCGGACCAGCCCTCCTGGGAGCGCTTCTGGACTATCCCATGCTCGATGATCGCACGGGCCTACCCCAGTGGGAGGGCTCAGTTTCCGCACGCCAGTACCCCGACGACGGGACCTGGCCCACGGCGTACAACAATGTAGCTTGGGACGCCGCTTTGGGCCGGCGTCGTGGCACTGCGCAGGTCGCCCCCCATGAGGCGCCCGCGCGGGCCGCCAACCTGGGCGGGTTGCCGCCAGTGTTCTTGTCCGTGGCCTCTGCGGAGGTCTTCCGCGACGAGGTTGTCACCTTCGCCTCCCGGGTGTGGTGCGACGGCGGGCAGGCCGAACTCCACGTCTACTCCGGGGGGACGCACGCCATGGAAGAAGTTAATGCGCGCTGGCTGGCCCGCGATCTGGGTCGGGCGCGCGACTCGTGGATTGAGCGGCTGCTGGAGCCAGAGGATCCGTGTGTCAATGTTGAGGCGGTGGCTCGGGCCGGTACTTACCCGGCGCTCACCAAGATGCTCTTGGACTCCGAGGGTTGCCGAGGCGAGGGGAGGGCCTGGGGTCAGTCCGCTGCCAGAGCATCCATGAGAGGGGCGTAGTGCACCTCTATGGCTTCCAGGTAGGCCTTGACGTCGCCCTTGCGGGCGGCCTCGAGCATGGAGCGATGCGCCTTGGCGGTGATAACGATGTCCTCGGGCCTGGGGGCGTCCAGGAGCGGCACGGTCAGGGTGTGGACGGCCCAGAACGCCTCGGTCAGATGCATGAAGAGGTGATTGGGCAGCGGTTCGAGCAGGCGCATGTGGAAGGCGCGGTCCTGTTCGGTGAAAAGCTGACCCCGGACGGCAAGTCCCTCCATCTTCTTCACAATGTCGTCCAAGGCGGCGTCGGCGCGGTTGTGCCAGGCCGTCACGACCTGCTCGGCCAGCGCAGTGTCCAGGGTGACGCGCATCTCCACGACGTCGCGCAGGCCGCGGTAGTCATCGCCGGGCTTGAGTAGGCCGCGGAAAACCAGGGACTCGACCATGGGGCGCATGGAGACTTGTCCCACGAACATGCCGTGGCCGTGGCGGACCTCCACAATATCCAAAGCCACGAGGGTGCGCACCGCCTCCCGCACCGAGGATCGTGAGACGCCCAGGTCCTTGCACAGGCGCGACTCGGTGGGCAGGGCATCGCCGGGCTGAAGGCGGGACTTCAGAATGTAGTCCTTGATGGCTGTGATCGCGGTCGAGGCCTGCGTCGTCGGCGTCGCCGTCAGGGAGGCATAGGTGCCGTGGGGTGTCTCCATGGCAGTCATTGTGACCACTGCTCCATCGTTCTGCTTGTACTTCAGGGCTACAAGCTCCGCGCCCAGGACCAGGCCTGATTCGTCGGTCACTCCTCGCTGTCGGGGAGTGGTCAGACATCCTCCTGCCTGCTATGGTCATCATACCAACGTCAGACATAAGACGTCAGACTTCAGGAGAGAATCAATGGCGATCGCTACTCCGGCTGGTACCAGCCGCCGAGACTTCTTCAGGCTTTCCGGCACCCTCGGTCTGGCTGCCGGCCTGGCCGCAACCCTCGCTGCCTGCGGTGGCTCGGAGAACTCCAAGGAAGGTGTCATCACCGCCGGCATCTCCTACGAGCTGGGCACCAATGGCTACGACCCAATGACGACGAGCTCGGCGCTCACAGTCGCCGCCAACTGGCACACCATGGAGGGCCTCACTGAACTCCATCCGGCCACCCGTGAGGTCTATGCCGCCCTGGGGGCCAACCTGCCCACTATGGTGGACGACACCACCTACGAGGTGACCCTGCGCGACGGCGCCAAGTTCTCCGACGGCACCGCGGTGACCATTGAGGATGTCGTCTTCTCCTTCGAGCGGATCCTCGACCCCGGCAACAACTCCATGTACGCCCCCTTCATCGCCTTCATTGACACGGTGGCCAAGAAGGACGACACCACCGTCACCTTCACCCTGAAGTTCCCCTACTCGTTGGTGGCCGAGCGGCTCAGTGTGGTCAAGATCGTCCCCAAGGCCATTGTGGAAGCGGATGGCGCGGCCTTCGACATGAACCCGGTGGGCACCGGCCCCTACAAGATGACTGATAACGGCGCCGGTTCCCAGGCGCTGGTCTTTGAGCGCAACGACCTCTACAACGGTCCGCGCCCAGCGCTGGCCAAGTCCATGACCTGGCAAGTCATGCCCGATGACACCACCCGCACCAACGCCATCACCTCCGGCACTGTTCAGGCGATTGACGCCGTCCCGGCAGCCAACCTGTCGACCATGAAGGACCCCGTCAAGGTCGCGGCCCAGCAAGGCTTCGGCCTGCTCTTCATCATGTTCAACAACGAGACCCTCGGAGACCTCAAGGCTCGTCAGGCGATCCTCTACGCCCTGGATTACGCCAAGATCTGCGATACCGGCATGGCCAGTCTCGCCACCCCGGCCACCTGTTTCGTCCAGCAGGAGCACCCGGCTTACAAGGAGGCCTCGACGGTTTACAGCTACGATGCGCAGAAGGCCAAGTCCCTCCTGGCCGAGGCCGGCATTACCAGTCTCAATGTGCTGTGCACCGACCACGGCTGGTTCTCCGCGGTCCGCCCGATCATTAAGGAGAACCTCGAGGCCCTAGGGGTGACGATCACCTACAACGAGAAGAAGTCCTCGGACGCCTACAAGTACATTGACACCCCCGAAGGGCCCTGGGATGTCCTTGTGGCCCCCGGTGATCCCTCGGTCTTCGGCAATGACGCCGACCTGCTGCTGCGTTGGTGGTACAGCGCGGACCTGTGGACCGACACCCGCATGCACTGGAAGGGCACAGAGGCCTACACGACTATCCAGACCGCGCTCGAGGAGGGGGTGCAACTGGAGGGCGACGCGCAGATCACCAAGTGGCAGGAGATCTTCAACTCCCTGTCGGACAACCCGCCCCTCTACCCGCTTTTCCACCGCAAGACCCCGACGGCCTACAACTCTGAGACCCTGCAGAACTTCAAGCCGATCGCACTGACCGGGCTGTCCTTCGTGGACGTCAGCTCGTCGAAGTCCTGAGATTCGTGGCCCCACGATGCCGGGTGCCGTGTCCATGGCGCCCGGCATCACCGCCCATCGGCTGGTTGGGCGCGCCCCGGACCGTCTTTCAACCGTCTTTCAATGGGGCGGCGCAGGTCTCCTATGGGTCATTACAAACCGACTTGCCATCAGACATCAGACGTCCGACAATTAAAGAGCGGTTGGCAGTGAAGCCGACCGACCCCTCCCACCGGCCGCCCCAGCTGGCGGCCGGGTGCTCAAGCAAAGGAACATCTCAGTGTCCAACCTCCTCCGCCTGATCGGGCGCCGCCTCGTGGCGCTGCCGATCATGGTGCTGGGCGTGACGCTGCTCGTCTTCGTCGTCATGTCGTTCTCCTCGGCCGACCCCGCCCGCCAAGCGCTGGGTGAGGCCGCCACCCCGGAGGCCCTCGAGCAGTACCGCATCCTCCACCACCTCGATGACCCGCTTCTCCAACGCTACTGGGACTACCTGGTCAACCTGGTCCAGGGAGACCTGGGCACCACCTTCACCGGCGTCAAGATCAGCAGCATGGTCGCCAACGCCTTCCCGATTACGCTCCAACTGACCTTTATCGGCATCTTCGTCGCCGTCATTTTCGCCACCATCCTGGGCATTATCGCCGCCCTCTACCGCGACCAGTGGCAGGACCAGGTCATCCGCGTCTTCTCCATCGCCTGCCTGGCCACCCCCTCCTTCTGGCTGGCGCTGCTGCTCATCCAGTGGTTCGGGGACATCCCTGGAGGATCAGGGACCTTCCCGGCGGTCATCACCACCTGGGTCCACTTCTCCGATGACCCCGGCGCCTACCTCAACCAGGTCTTCCTGCCCGCCCTGGCCATCGCCGTGCCCAACACCGGCTCGCTGACCCGCGTGGTGCGCACCGCCATGGTCGAGGAACTCGACCGGGACTACGTGCGCACCGCCATTGGCGCAGGTATTCCCAAATGGATTGTCGTGGCCCGTAACGTCCTGCGCAACGCTTTAATCACACCCCTGACCGTGCTGGGCCTGCGCATCGGCTACGCCATGGGCGGCGCGGTGGTCATCGAGATGATTTTCAACATTCAGGGCATGGGGCAGCTCATCTTCCAGGGCATCACCCGCAATGACGTCAACATTGTCCAGGGCGTGTCCATTACGGTGGCCCTCGCCTTCATCATTATCAACATTGTCGTCGACATGCTCTATGTGCTTGTCAACCCGCGAATCAGGAGCATCTGATGCTGCACCGCCACACTCTCGACAAGGCCGCAGCACCCGGCCTGCGCTTCCAGGGGTGGAAAGCCCTGCCGCTGGGCTCCAAGATCGCCGTCGTAATCCTGAGCGCCATCGCACTGGTTGCCATCCTCGCCCCTCTGATCGCCCCCTACCCGCCCGGCGCCACCGGCCTGGCCGCCAATGAGAGCACCAGCTATATCGAGGGCGTCGGAGAAGTCACCTCCTCCGACCCGGCGGTGGGCCCCTCCCTCGCCCATCTCTTCGGTACCGACGCCACCGGTCGCGACATCTTCTCCCGGGCCGTCTACGGGGCCCGCGTCTCCCTGGTGGTCGGCCTGGCCGCCACCGGCCTGGCCCTGGCCGTCGCCTCGGTCCTGGGGGCCATTGCCGCAACCTCGCGCAAATGGGTGGCTGAGACCCTCATGCGTATTCTTGACGTCCTCATGTCCTTCCCCGGCATTGCCCTGGCGGCCGTGCTCGTTTCGGCCATGTCCACGCACCTGCCAATGGTGCCGGTCATTATTATTGCCATCGCCGTCCTCTATACGCCTCAGCTCACACGCGTCGTGCGCGCCAACATCATCTCCCAGTTCGGTGAGGACTACGTGGCGGCGTCCAAGGTTATGGGCGCCGGGGTCCCCTGGATCCTCGTCAAGCACGTGGCCCGGAACTGCATCGCCCCGATTATGGTTTTCGCCACCGTGCTGGTAGCCGACGCCATTGTCTTCGAGGCCTCCTTATCCTTCATCGGGGCCGGCATCCAGGCCGTCAACACCCCCACCTGGGGCAATATGCTCTCCGAGGGCAAGGCCCTGCTCCTGTCAGGGCACTGGTGGCCGACCTTCTTCCCCGGCCTGCTCATCCTCATCACCACCCTGTGCCTCAACATTCTTTCCGAGGGCCTGACCGATGCCATGGCCTCCCCGCGCATTCGCAAGAAGATCGACGTCCAGGCCGACGAGGAGGCCCTGGAGACTCAGGCGGCCTGGGAGGAGGCCGGTGCCGCCGTCAACTCCCATGCCCTCCGCGGCTCCGAGTCCGCCGCAGGCGGTGAGGCCTCGACGCTCACCGGCCTCGTTGAGCCCGCCGCCGAGGAGGTCGCCCTGGAGGAGCGCCTGGCGCAGTTGCGTGCCGCTGAGCGCAAGCGCAGCGACCGCCTGGTCTACAACGACACCGAGGCCGCACCCGTCCTAGAGGTCAAGAACCTCTCCATAGCCTTCCCCGCCCAGCACGGCGAGGTCGACATTGTTGACAATGTCTCCTTCTCGGTGCGCCCCGGAGAGACCATGGGACTGGTCGGCGAGTCCGGCTGCGGTAAATCCATTACCTCCATGGCCGTTATGGGGCTGCTGCCCTCCACTGCCCGCATGCGCGGTGAGATCCTTTTCAAGGGCCACAATGTCCTGGACATGAAGCCCGAGGAGCACAACGCCCTGCGCGGCCATGAGATGAGCATGATCTACCAGGACGCCCTGTCCTCCCTGAACCCCTCCATGCTCATCCGCTCCCAGATGAAGCAGCTGACCAAGCGCGGCGGCACTCGCACCGCCGAGGACCTCCTGGAACTGGTCGGCCTGGACCCGGTGCGCACTTTGAAGAGCTACCCGCACGAACTCTCCGGAGGTCAGCGCCAGCGCGTCCTCATCGCCATGGCCCTGACCCGTGACCCCAGTTTGGTCATTGCCGACGAGCCCACCACCGCCCTGGACGTCACCGTCCAGAAACAGGTCGTCGACCTGCTCAACGAGTTGCGCGAGAAGCTCGGCTTCGCCATGGTCTTCGTCTCCCACGATCTGGCGCTGGTCGCCAAGCTCGCCCACCGCATTACCGTCATGTACGCCGGACAGGTGGTCGAGCAGGCCGAGACCGGCGAACTGCTGACCAACCCCGTCCACGAGTACACCCGCGGCCTGCTGGGAGCCGTGCTGTCCATTGAGGCGGGCTCCAAGCGCCTCCACCAGGTGCGCGGCACCGTTCCGAGCCCCTCGGAGTTCGTCTCCGGCGACCGCTTCGCTCCGCGCTCGGCTCACCCCACCGTGGGCCTGACCACCCGCCCGACGCTCAAGCGGGTCGCCGGGACGCAGACCCACTACTACGCGACGACCCCCGAACTCGAGGAGCTTCTGGCAAAGGAGGCCCACTAATGGCTGCTGACAAGACCGGCACCTGGACCGAGGCAGACCCCGTTGTCGAACTGCGTCACGCCCACGTCATCCACAAATCGCGCACTGGAAAACTCTTCCGGCCCGACACCGTCCATGCCGTGAACGACGTTAGTCTCTCGGTGCGCCGCGGGGAGACTCTCGGCCTGGTCGGCGAATCCGGCTGCGGAAAATCCACTACCGCCCGCGTCATGGTGGGCTTACAGGCTCTGACTAGTGGCGAGGTCCACTTCAAGGGCCGCAAGATCGGCCACTCGGCGGCCGACCGCAAGGCTCTGGGGCGCTCCGTCTCCGTGGTCTTCCAGGACCCGGCCACCGCCCTGAATCCGCGCATGATCGTGCGCGACACCCTGATCGACCCGCTCAACGTTCATGGCATCGGCAGCCCCGAGGAACGTCAGGCGCGCGTACGTGACCTGCTCCACCTTGTGGGCCTGCCCCCCAGCGCCCTGGAGGTGTTGCCCCGTCAGATCTCCGGCGGCCAGCGCCAGCGCGTGGCCATCGCCCGGGCGCTGGCTCTCGACCCGGACATTATTGTGGCTGACGAACCCACCAGCGCCCTGGACGTCTCGGTGCGCGCCCAGGTGCTCAACCTCCTCCAGGACCTCAAGGCCACCCTGGGGCTGGGCCTGGTTTTCATCAGCCACGACATTAACACCGTGCGCTACGTCTCAGACCGGATCGCCGTCATGTACTTCGGCAAGATTTTGGAGTTGAACACCACCGAGGAGATCTTCTCCAACCCGCGCCAGGACTACACCCGCACCCTTCTGGGGGCCGTGCCCTCCCTGTTGGAGGGGTGAGCGGACTCCATCGCCGCAATGAATCGACCGCACCGCAACATCAAAATCATTAAAGCCATCAAAACTATCAAGGAAAACTCATGGATTCCCGTTTCGCCGGCGTTATACCGCCGGTCGTCACACCTTTTACCACCCAGGGCGACGTCGACCTCGACAGCCTTGATCGTGTCATTGACCACCTTATTGGGGGAGGGTCGGACGGGCTGTTCGTCCTGGGATCCTCCGGGGAAGTCGCCTACCTCACCGACGCCCAGCGCGACATCGTGCTGGAGCGCACGGTGGCGCGCGCCGCCGGGCGCGTTCCCGTCCTGTCAGGCGTTATCGATACCTCCCCGAACCGGGTTATCGCGCAGGCCAGACGCGCCCAGGATCTTGGGGCCGACGCCGTGGTGTCCACCTGCCCCTTCTACACCCTCAACGACCAGCCGGAGTTCGCCGACCACTTCCGTGCCATTGCCACGGCCGTCGACGTGCCACTGTTCGCCTACGACGTCCCCGTGCGCCTGGGCGGCAAGAAGCTCGGCCGGGACCTGCTGGTTTCCCTGGGTACCGAGGGCGTTTTGGCCGGGGTCAA
Organism: Actinomyces oricola; assembly: GCF_004104015.1. Classification (GTDB taxonomy): domain Bacteria; phylum Actinomycetota; class Actinomycetes; order Actinomycetales; family Actinomycetaceae; genus Actinomyces; species Actinomyces oricola. Next base: position 11,295 of record NZ_RYFV01000033.1, read on the forward strand.
GGACTCCTCGGGCGACGACGTCGCCTTCCGCCGCCTGGTGGCCGCCAATGAAGCCGCCGGGCACCCGCTGGCGCTGCTCACCGGCCACGAATGCGTCGTCGACGGCATGCTCCTGCTGGGGGCCGACGGCATGGTCCCCGGCTACGCCAATGTCGAGCCCGCCCTCTACGCCGAGCTTTACGCTGCGGCGCATGCCGGGCAGTGGGAGCGGGCCCGCCGCATCCAGGACCGGATCTGCGCCGGGTTCGAGATCGTCTTCGTCCCCCAAGGCCGTTCTGGTGACGCCACCGGCGTGGGCGCCTTCAAGACGGCCATGGAGGCTCTGGGGGTGATCGCCTCCAACACCATGGCCTTCCCAGTCAAGGCTCTGGAGGGCCCCACCAAGGAGGGCATTGTGGCGGTGCTCAAGCGCCAGGGTCTGCTGTGATCCCCGCCGTGGGGCCGCATTGGTGAGCGGCGGCGCCCCACGGCCACACCCGCCCATGACCGCCCGGATGCACCGGTTTTGCGAAAGGAACTCCTGTGGACGCGCAGCACGCGCTCGTGGTCGGCCTTGATCTAGGCGGCACCAAGATGGCCGCCGCCCTGGTGCGGGCCAGCGGGGAACTTGCCGGCCCCCTGGCCACCATCCCCACCCCGGCCCACGAGGGCCGTGAAGCCATGCTCGACGCCATCGCCTCCCTGGTCCGCACTGTGGTCAAAGCCGGAACCCGCCAGGCGCCAGGGATCCCAGCCCGCATTAGCGCCGTGGGCATTGGCACCGCCGGCGTCGTGGACGTGACCACCGGCACCATTGTCTCGGCCACCGACGCCATCGCCCAATGGGCGGGCACCCGTGTCGCCGACGGCGTCAGGGCCCGCCTGGAGGCGGCGGGCCTGGGACGCCTGCCCATCCATGTCGAGAATGACGTCGACGCCTACGCCGCCGGGGAGGCCTGGCTGGGCGCGGGCCGGGGCTGCGCGAGCGTGCTCGTCGTAGCCGTGGGCACCGGGGTGGGCGGGGCGGTCCTCATCAACGGCAGCGCCGTGCGTGGCTCCCACCACGTCGCCGGCGAGATTGGGCACGTGCCCGCCCCGGGCGCCGAGGGCGAGACGTGCACCTGCGGGCGCCCGGGGCATGTGGAGGCCGTGGCCGCCGGCCCCCAGATCCACCGCCGCTACCTCGCCGCGGGCGGCGACCCCACGGTCCTGACCACCCGCGAACTCGAGACGCGCGCCAACGCCGGCGACGCCCTAGCGGCCCGCGTCTACCGGGACTCCGCGGTGGCGCTGGGCAAGGTCCTGGCAGGGGTCGTCACCGTCCTGGACCCCGACCGCGTCGTCGTCTCCGGGGGACTGGCCCGCGCCGGGCAGCTGTGGTGGGGGCCCCTGCGCCAGACCTTCCGCGCCGAGCTCATTGACCCCCTGGCCGGGGTACCCCTGGTCGGCGCCGAGCTCGGCACCAGGGCGCCTATTGTCGGCGCCGCCCACGGCGCCCTGGCTCTGCTCGACTGAGCTACTGAGCCCGACTGAACTGGCATTCAATGCCGCCCCGCCCGCCCAGTCGCGGGCCCGGCGCCCTTGCGCCGGTCCCGCCGAGGAAAGACGAAGAGAAAGATGAGAGAGGCAGTGACCATGCCCACAGAGCCCACAGAATCCGCAGAGCCCGCAGAGCCTGCTGAGTCGACCGGGCTCCACCCCGTCCTGGCCCGACTCAAGGGCGGGCTCATTGCCTCCGCCCAGGCCTACCCCGGTGAGCCCATGCGCGATCCGCGCACCATGGATCAGGTTGCCCAAGCCTGCGTGGCCGGCGGCGCCGCCGGCATCAGGGCTCAGGGCCTGGCCGACCTGGCCCTGATCTGCCAGCATGTCAAGGTCCCGGTCATCGGCCTGTGGAAGGACGGGCACGAGGGGGTCTTCATTACCCCGACCCTCACCCACGCCATTGCCGTGGCCGCCACCGGCTGCCAGATTGTGGCTATAGACGCCACTCGCCGTCCGCGCCCCGACGGTCTGACCTTCGCCCAGACTATCGCCGGTTTGAAGGAGGCCCGCCCCGAGACCCTGGTCATGGCCGACTGCGGCAGCCTGGAGGACGCCCGCATGGCCCAGGACTGCGGCGCCGACATTGTGGGCACCACCCTGGCCGGATACACCGGCGAGCGGCCCAAGACCGAAGGTCCCGACGTTGAGCTCATCGACCAGATCGCCGCCATCGCCCAGGTGCCGCTGGTGGTCGAGGGCCGTGTTCACACACCGGCCCAGGCGGCCGTCGCCCTGGACCACGGCGCCTTCGCCGTCGTGGTGGGCACCGCCATCACCCACCCCACGACTATCACCTCCTGGTTTGTTGACGCCCTCGCCGCGCGCGGCTGACTAACGGCGGGCACCGGTCGGGGGCCGACGACCGTCATAGAAATCGTTATTGAATGCCACAACCGGCCACATAATGTGACGCCAGCCACCCCTGTGATGTGGTCCTGTGCACCCAAAGCCCCGAAACTGGCGTCAAATCTGACAGAACGCTCGTTTTGTGCTTAGCGTTGATGTCAGCGGCACCGACCAACACGATGCCGACCCACGATTGAGAGGCTAACCATGTCCGTCAACCGCACCGAGCTCATCGCCGCCATCGCCGAGCGGGCCAACCTCACCAAGACCCAGGCTGACGCCTTCCTCGGAGCCTTCCAGGAGGTTCTGGTGGAGAACGTGGCCAAGGGCGAGGCTGTCAAGATCACGGGCCTCATGGGTGTTGAGCGCGTCGAGCGCGCCGCCCGCACCGGCCGCAACCCCCGCACCGGCGAGGAGATTCAGATCCCGGCCGGCTACGGCGTCAAGCTGACCGTCGGCTCGGCCCTGAAGAAGGCCGTCTCCGCCTGAGAGCATCATTGGGGTCGGGCCCAGCGGCCCGTGCCCGCACCGCGGAGGTGCGCCGCCCTCATCGTCAGGGCGGCGCACCTCCGTCCATCCCGGGGCCCGAAGGCGGCCGCCGCTGGCCGTGAGTCGGGCCGCTTTCCTGCTGTGGACGTAGGTGACGAAAACGTGCGGCTCCACCACCAGGAGGAGTCCTGCTACTACCGGCTTTTCTAGGCTTTCCCCCATGAGCACTTCACGACAACCGGCTGCTGTCGACCAGGCCGTCCCCAATAAGTCGGCCCCCGCCCTGTCCCTGGACAGGTTGTGTAAGGCCTTCGGCCGCAAGATTGCCGTCAACCTGCTCAGCCTCACGGTACCCTCTGGCAGCGTCTACGGGGTCGTTGGCCCCAACGGCGCAGGCAAGACCACTACCTTGTCCATGGCCACCGGCCTACTCGCCCCCGACGCCGGCAGGGCCCTGGTCGACGGCATTGACGTGTGGCGCCAGCCTCAGCGCGCCAAACGGCACCTGGGCGTCCTGCCCGACGGCCTGCGCACCTTCGATCGCCTCAACGGGCTCGAGCTGGTGACCTACTCCGGGCTGCTGCGCGGCATGGAGCGCGACGTCGTCGTCCCGCGCGCCGCCGAACTGCTCAAGGTCCTGGATCTGTGGGAGGCCGGCACCACGCTGGTGACCGACTACTCCGCCGGTATGCGCAAGAAGGTCCACCTGGCCTGCGCCCTGGTCCACTCGCCCTCAGTGCTGGTGCTCGATGAGCCTTTCGAGGCCGTGGACCCGGTCTCCGCTCAGACCATCCAGGCGATCCTGGCCGACTTCGCGGCGGCCGGTGGAACCGTCATTATCTCCAGTCACGTCATGGCTACAGTGCAGCGCTTCTGCAGCCATGTGGCGATCATTAACCAGGGCGTCGTGGTGGCGGCCGGCACCACCGAGCAAGTCGCTGACGGCATGGACCTGGATGCCCGCTTCGCCCAGCTCGTGGGCGCCCCAACGACCAGGGAGGGGCTGTCATGGTTGCGACCCTCATCCGACTGAGATGGCGCCTGACCCTCAACGCCCTGAAGAAGAACGTCTGGGCGCTCATCGGCACCATTCTCGGAGGCCTCTACGCCCTCGGGCTCATCCCCCTGCTCCTGGTCGGCGCCGTGGCCCTGAGCCGGGCGAGCACAGAGGTCATTGCCAATGTCCTGGCCGTGTTCGGGGCGTTCATGATCCTGGGCTGGACGCTCATCCCCCTACTGCTTACCGGCGTGGACACCACCTTGGACCCGCGGGCCATGGCGGCCTGGACTGCTCCCTCCGCGCGCCTGGCACGGGGCCTGGCGGTGGCGGGGGCAACCGGGCTGCCCGGGATTGTCACCGCCTTCGCCCTACTCCTGCCAGCACTGACCTGGCTCGCCGCCGGTGAGCCACTGGCGGCGGGCCTGGCCCTCCTCATGGGCCCGGTCGCCCTGGCGACCTGCGTGCTGACCGGGCGCGTCGTGGTCATTGGGGCGGGCGTGTCCACCACCCGCCGAGGCCGCGACATGGTCGGGATAATCGCGGTGATCCTGGTGGTGTTCGGCTCCCTGGCGCCCTCCATCGTCAACGTCTTCGCGGTCTCTACGATGCACGACGGCGGCCCGCACATTCCCGTGCTGGGAGGGATTGCCCGGGTGGTGGGACTGACCCCCTTCGGTTGGGCCACAGCCGCCCCCGGCTACCTCGCTCAGGGGCAGGTGCTCCCCGCCCTGGGGCTGGCGGTCGGTGCGGTAGCGATCCCCCTGGCCCTCCTGCCCCTGTGGGAACGAGTTGTGACACGCGTCATGACCACTCCCGCCCACGCCGGGGGCTCCTCCCACGCCTACAAGGCGCGGCGAGGCCCGCGGGCAACTGCCGAAGGCCGAGACCAGGCCGGTGCTGGGGACGGCGCGGCGGGACTGCCCGAGGTTCTGCCCTGGCAGCGTCGCCTGGCGCGGCTGCTGCCGGGCCCGAGCGCAGCCGTAGCCGCCCGCTGCCTGCGATACTGGCGCGCCGACCCGCGTTACCTGGTCTTAGCGCTGACGATTCTCATTGTCCCGCTAGTGGTTCTGGGCTCTGCCGCAACTGGAAGCATGACCTCCAAGGTCGGCAGCCCGGGCGCGGCGGGCGCGCTCGCCCTGGGGCACGCCCCCTGGTGGCTATTATTCGTTGGCCTATTCACGGCGCTCATGACCGGCTGGGCCGTCCACGACGATCTCGCCTTCGATTCCACCGCCGTGTGGACCCACATTAGTGCGGCGGTCCCTGGGCGCTACGACCTGCTCGGCCGCGCGCTGGCCGCGGCCCTGTGGCAGGTGCCCCTGGTGATAGCCGTCGAGCTGGGCGTGGGCGCCTGGACAGGGCGCTGGGACATGGTCCCGGCCTTCCTGGGGACGGCCGCGGCCATTTACGGCAGCGCCCTGGCCTGGTCCGCACTGACCTGCGTGATCTTCCCCTACGAGGTCAACGCTCCCGGGGAAAGCCCCCTGAAGTCGCGCACCTCGGGCATGGCCCTGCTGGCTGCGGTGGTCCAGATGATCGGCATGCTGGCCATTGTGGTCATCGCCCTGCCCGCCGCCGTCGCCTTGGTCGCGCTGGCCATCACCGGGGCCTGGGGCTGGGGGTGGCTGCTCCTGCCAGCGGGCATCGCCTGGGGCTGCACCGCCGCCTGGATCGGGGCCCGACTCGGCGGGCGCCTACTCGATGGCCGCAGTGTGGCGATCCTGACCACTATTCGCTCCTGGTCCGGCCATGAGGAGACGCGCTGAGGCCGGCCCGTTCGTTGCCCGGCGGCGGGGCGCCCCTCGGTCAGGAAGGAGCCCCGCCCGCCCCGGGTGCGGTACGCGCGACACAGCCGCCATGACCGGAAAGTAACGCAAGTGGGTACCATCAAGCCGTGGAGGCGCCGTGGGGTGCATCCAACGCGCTTGATCCTGCCGGATCAGCGCGGCGCTAGTTGTCTCACACCGGAGGAAGCACTGTGGAGTTCATTGTCCTGGACCACGCCGAGGCCATTGCCCAGAAGGCCGCTGACGCCATCGAGGAGCTTTTGGCCTCCAAGCCCAATGCCGTCCTGGGCACCGCCACCGGCTCCAGCCCCCTGCCCCTGTACGACGAGCTCGCTGCCCGCTGCGCCGCCGGGCGCATCTCCTTCGCCGGCGTCACCGGCTTCATGCTCGACGAGTACGTGGGCCTGCCCGAGGGGCACCCCGAGCGCTACGCCACCTTCATGGAGCGCAACCTGCGCTCGCGGGTCGACATGCGCCCTGGTGCCCTGCACGGCCCCGACGCCCTGGCCGAGGACCTTGAGGCCGCCTGCGCCGCCTATGAGGAGCAGATGCGCGCCGCCGGCTACTGCGACCTGCAGATCCTGGGCATTGGCACCGACGGCCACATCGGTTTCAACGAGCCCGGCGGTCCTTTGGACTCCCGTACGCACGTCGGGGTCCTGGCCGAGCAGACCCGCCGCGACAACGCCCGATTCTTCGACGGTGACGTTGACGCCGTCCCCACCCACTGCCTGACCCAGGGCCTGGCCACCATTATGGAGGCCCGCAAGCTCGTGCTCATTGCCACGGGCCGCAACAAGGCTGAGGCCATTGCTCAACTTATTGAGGGCGAGGTCAGTGCGGACTGGCCGGCCACTGTGATGCAGCGTCACAGCGACGCCCTGGTCCTGGTCGACCCCGAGGCCGCCAGCCTCCTGAGTCGCTGAGATACGGCACTGGAGTCGCCCGGGCGGCGGGGAGGCCGGCCACCGGCAGTCCAATGTCCAGGGCGCGGCCCGCCGACCAGGTGATGCCGGGTAGTGCTTAGGAGAGTCTCCCCACAGGGTCGGCCCCGTGGCGCACCCCGGCCCCGGCCTACACTGACCCTATGAGCGAACCCCTCGACACGTCAGACCCCGCAGGCCCGGGCGCCCCTAGCAGCCCCTCCCTGGAGCCCAGCCGGTCCGCGGGCACGGCCGTGCTCGAGCGCGAGGAGCTCCAGTCCACCGACAACGGCGACGCGGACCGCTTCGCCCACTACGTGCGCAAGGACAAGATCGCCGCGGCCGCCGTCACCGGCCGCCCCGTCGTCGCCCTGTGCGGCAAGGTGTGGCGGCCGGGCCGCGACCCGTCGAAGTACCCCGTATGCCCCACCTGCAAGGAGATATTCGAGCAGATGCGACCCGGTGGCGAGGGCGGCGGAGGGCCGCGGCGCCCACGCTTCCCTTTCGGCCGGGGCGGTCAGTGAGAGCCCGGCGTAGCCAGGCCACCGCGAACCCGACCCAGCCCTCGATCTTCGCCGCGGAGAATCTCTCCCCGGCCTACCCGCAGCGCGCCGCCTGGGGCACGTCGCGGCCCCTGCGCGCCTGGCAGGCCGCGGCCCTCGAGCGCTACATGACCACTATGCCGCAGGACTTCCTGGCGGTGGCCACCCCTGGGGCCGGAAAGACCACCTTCGCCCTGCGCGTGGCCGTCGAGCTGCTGCGGGCCGGGGAGGTCCACAAGGTGACTGTCGTGTGCCCCACTGAGCACTTGAAGTTCCAGTGGGCGGAAGCAGCCGCGAAAGTCGGTATTCGCATTGACCCCTCCTTCACCAATAGCCAGGGTGCTCTGGGCTCCCGGTTCGATGGTGTGGCCCTGACGTACGCGCAGGTCGCCGCCAACGCCAACCTCCACCGGGCTCGCACTGACACCACCCGCACTCTGGTGATTCTCGATGAGATCCACCACGGCGGGGACGCCCTGAGCTGGGGGGAGGCCATCCGAGAGGCCTTCACCCCCGCCCGGCGCCGCCTCGCCCTGACCGGCACCCCCTTCAGGAGCGACACCGCCCCCATCCCCTTTGTGCGCTACGTCGAAGACTCCGCCGGCGTCAAGCGCTCGAAGGCCGACTACTCCTACGGCTATGCCGACGCCCTGCGCGACGGCGTCGTCCGCCCCGTCATGTTCATGTCCTACTCGGGGCAGATGCGCTGGCGCACGCGCGCCGGCGACGAGGCCGCCGCGCGGCTGGGGGAGCCACTGACGAAGGACATGGAGTCCCAGGCCTGGCGTACCGCCCTGGATCCCAAAGGGGAGTGGATCCCCGCCGTCCTGGCCGCGGCCGACCAGCGCCTGAGCGAGGTGCGCCGCCAGGTGCCCGACGCCGGGGGACTGGTGATCGCCTCCAACCAGTCCACGGCCCGCGCCTACGGGCGTGCGCTGCACGCCATCACCGGTCAGGAACCCACCGTCGTACTCTCCGACGACTCCGGGGCCTCCAGCCGCATTGAAACCTTCGCCGCCTCCACCGACCGGTGGATGGTGGCGGTGCGCATGGTCTCCGAGGGCGTGGATGTTCCGCGCCTGGTCGTGGGCGTCTACGCCACCTCCGCCTCCACCCCCCTGTTCTTCGCCCAGGCCGTGGGGCGTTTTGTGCGCTCACGCGCCCGGGGGGAAACCGCCTCGGTGTTTCTGCCCTCGGTCACCCCCTTGCTGGGGCTCGCGGGCGAGATGGAGGTCGCCCGCGATCACGCCCTGAACGCCTCTAGGAAGGACGACGGCGATCACGTCTTCTCCCCGGAGGATCGGCTCATGGCCGAGGCCAACAAGCAGGAGCAGGCCAGCGCCGACCTCCTGCCCGGCTTCGAGGCCATGGGCAGCCAGGCCGAGTTCGACCGCGTCCTGTTCGACGGCGGCGAGTTCGGCACCGGCGCCGTGGTGGGCAGTGTAGAGGAGCAGGACTACCTGGGGCTGCCCGGCCTCCTGGAGCCCGAGCAGGTCACCGCCCTGCTGCGCCAGCGCCAGGACAAGCAGATCGCCGCCCAGAAGAAGCAGGCCGCAGCGGCCCAGCGGCAGGCGAATTCCGGCGTCGACGACGCCCGGCGGCGCGCCGCCGCCCGCAAGGAGCTCTCCAGCCTCGTGGCCGCCTGGGCGCGGCGCTCCGGCCAGCCCCACGGCGTGGTCCACAACGAGCTGCGCCGCGTCTGCGGTGGCCCTGAGGTGGCCGCCGCCTCCACTGAGGAGATCGAGCGGCGCGTGGAGACCCTGCGCCGCTGGTTCGTCGGCAGGCGGTGAGCCCCGCCCGCTGGCCCCACAGCCGGCCGGGGCGAGTGGCCCTGGCCCTCCCGGTGGCCGAGGCCACCCTCGCCCTGGTCCGCGCCGCCCCGGAGCGGGGCCGGTGAGTGCCGAGGCCGATGACGGGCGGGCCGGGGCCCTCGCCCGCACCCACCTGGTCGTGTTATCTGGTCGGTGACGGGCGAGGACGGCCTTGACGCCGGCCCGCCTCAGCGCCGGGTGGCGGAGCGGTTGTCCAAGTCCACATGGCGGGTGGGGATGGCCGCCTCCCCCTCGCTCAGGCGCCAGGCGTCATAGGGCAACTCGGCGCGTGCCACCCGATGCCGCTCAGCCGCCGCCGCCAAGGCCTCCGGACCGCGGTGCTCCTCCACGATCCGTCCCTGGTCGATCAGCGTGACCTGGAGCGGGCGCGCCCCGGCCTGCGCCAGAGCCGCCAGGCCCTCGTCTTTGCTCGCGGCACAAACCAGGAGCTCCTCGCTGGCTGATCCTCCCGCGTCGTGCAGGCGCCCGGCCCACTTGCGCCCGCCCACCGTGGACTTGCCGCCCGTGGAGAACTTGGCAACCTCCTCCATGGCCCCATCGGCGCCCTGGCGCTCCACCAGCTTGTAAACCAGTGCCGCCGTCGGCCGCCCCGAGCCCGTCACCAGCTTGGTGCCCACGCCGTAGGAGTCCACTGGGGCCGCCCCCAGGGCGGCGATCGCGTACTCGTCCAGGTCGTTGGTCACCGTTATTCTCGTACTCGTGGCCCCCAGGGCGTCCAGTTGGGCGCGGACCTTAAAGGCCTCGGCCACAAGGTCCCCGGAGTCCAGACGGATCGCTCCGAGCTCGCCCCCGGCGGCCCGGGCCGCCGCCACGGCCCGCTCCACGCCGGTGGCGATGTCGTAGGTGTCCACCAGGACTGTCGTGGAGGGCCCCAGGCTCGCCACCTGCGCGGCGAAGGCCTCCTCCTCAGAGTCGTGGACCAGGGTGAAGGAATGGGCGGAGGTGCCGAAGGTGGGGATGCCGTAGAGGAGTCCGGCTTCTAGACAGGAGGTGCCCACGAAGCCCCCCACCACCGAGGCGCGGGCGGCGGCGACCGCAGCCCGCTCGTGGGCCCGGCGCGCCCCGAAGTCCACACAGGGGCGCCCATGGGCCGCGATCGTCATGCGGGAGGCTGCTGTGGCCACTGCGCAGTCATAGTTGTAGACGGACAGGGCCAGGGTCTCCAGGATGCAGGCCTCGGCGAAGGTGCCCTCCACGGTCAGCAGCGGGGAGCCCGCGAAGTAGCATTCGCCCTCGGCATAGCCGCGGATGGTGCCGGTGAAGCGGTAGTCGCGCAGGTAGTCCAAGGTGGTGTCGTCCACGACCTCGGTGCGGTGCAGGAAGTCGATCTGCTCAGCGGTGAAGGCGAAGGCCTCGATGGCGTCCAGGAGGCGCCCGGTCCCGGCGACGACGCCGTAGCGGCGCGAGGCGGGCAAGCGGCGGCCGAAGAGCTCGAAGATGCTGGCGCGCTCGGCAACCCCGGAGCGCAGGGCCCCCTGGAGCATGGTCAACTCGTACATGTCGGTGAGCAGGGAGGTGCTGGGCGTCGGCGCAGCAGTCGACTGAGCTGGTGTCATGACACCAACCTAGTCCTTCTTCCCCGTCACGGCGAGGCCGACCACCGATACTCTGGTCTCATGGCCATGCCAGCGCCCGTGACCGAGCCCGACATCCGCGAGGAGCAACGCGCCGTGAGCCATCGCTTGTGGCGCACGGTGGTCCACGACGACCCCATTAACACCATGAACTATGTCACCTGGGTGTTCCACAGCTACTTCGGTTTCCCCCTGCCGGTGGCTGAGCAGCGCATGATGCAGGTTCACACCACGGGCCGCGCCACCGTCTCCCGCGGCCCGCGCGAGCACATGGAGGTCGATGTCACCGCCATGCACTCTTACGGGCTGCGCGCCACCATCGAGCCCCTGAGCGAGGACTCCGACGCCGAGCCGGAGGCCGGCTAATGCACGCCTTTAAGAAGTGCGAACAGGGGTGGGTCAGCCGGCTGGAACGCTGGGAGCAGGCCTTGCTGCGGACCCTGGTCCTCCAGGTGGTCGAGATCCTGGCCGTCGGCGGCGCCGGCGAAGGGCCCGGGCCCCGCCCCGGTACCGGCGTGCGCGCTAGTGAGAGCCGGCACGACGCGGAGGTGCTCGCGGCCCTCGACTTCGACGTGGGACCGGAGCCGGCCGGTGGGGGGCCGGGCAACGGGCCCGGGCGGCGGACCGACGGCCCTCAGGCCGCCATGGTTCTGGGCGGGGCGACCCCGGCCGACCGAGCCGACTGGGATCAACTCCTTGAGGCGCTGCTGCCCGACGCCTCCGAGGATCCCGAAGTGGCCTTATCGGTGGCGCAGATGGCGCGGGAGCACCTGCGCCACCTCAAGTACGAGCGCCTGGTGGACCTGGCCGCTGAGATTCACCAGCCCAGTGGCCCGGAGGGCGGCGTCCTGGTCCCTTTCGGGAAGGAGTCGCAGTGGCTCAGCGGACTCAATGACATCCGTCTCGCCCTGGCGCGCGCCCTGAGAATTACGGGTCCCGAGGAGGCTGAGGCGGTCTACGTTCTTGCCTGCCAGGACGCGCCCGAACGCATTCAGGAGCGCCAGCGCCAGGTGCTGGCCATTGGCTACTCCATGCTCACCTGGTGGCAGGAATCACTGGTATCGGTGATGCTTCGCCGATGAGGCCCGCATAGTCTCAACAGCGTGAACAACGCTGCCATCGGAATGTTCGACTCCGGGGTGGGGGGGCTGACGGTGGCCCGTGCGGTGCTCGACCAGCTCCCCCATGAGCAGGTCCTCTACATTGGGGACACCGCTAACGGGCCCTACGGGCCCCGCCCTATTAACGAGGTTCGCGCCCTCGCCCTCAAGGTCATGGACGAGCTCGTCGATTCCGGTGTCAAGCTCCTGGTCATCGCCTGCAATACCGCCACTGCGGCGGTTCTGCACGACGCGCGCGAACGCTACACCGGTTCCAAGGGCGTGCCGGTGATCGACGTTATCCACCCGGCGGCGCGCACGGCCGCCCAGGTGACTCGCAACGGCCGTATTGGCCTTATCGCCACCCGGGGCACCGTGGACTCGCGCGCCTACGACGACGCCCTCGCCGCTGTCCCCGGAGTCGACCTGTTCCAGCAGGCCTGTCCCCGCTTCGTGGAGTTCGCGGAGCAGGGCGTGACCACCGGCCCGGAGGTGCTTCGGGTCGCCGAGGAGTACCTGGCGCCTGTCAAGTCCGCCGGCGTGGACACCCTCATCCTGGGGTGCACCCACTACCCGCTGCTGGCCGGCCCGGTCTCCTACGTCATGGGGGAGGAGGTCGCTTTGGTGACGTCCTCTGACGAGACCGCCAAGGACGTTTACCGGGCCCTGGCCAAGCGCGACTTGCTGCGCGGCGCCCACGCCCCCGGCCCTCACCACGAATTCCGGGTCACCGGCGACCCGGAGGCATTCGCCCGACTAGCCAGACGATTCTTGGGGCCGGAGGTGACCAGCGTGACTCGAACCGGTCTTGACCCCGTGGCGGCCTCGGCCTTTCATGATATTGGGCCTCGCTAGCTCTGTGCTTCTCGCCTGCGTACCCGCCCTTTTTCCACCACGCAAGGACTTTGCATGAAGCTCACCGTCATCGGCTGCTCCGGATCCATGTCCGGGCCCAGGACCGCCGCCTCCTCCTATCTGGTTCAGGCTCGCGGTCAAGGCGTCGATGGCGTGCAACGAACCTTCTCGGTGGTCATGGACCTGGGGCCGGGGTCAATGGGGCAGCTGCTGCGCCACCTTGATCCCCTTGACCTTGACGCCCTGTGCATCACCCACTGCCATGCCGACCACATGGTCGACATGGTGGGCATGCACGTCTACCGCCGCTGGAACCCCACGGGGGCGCTTCCCCCCGTGCTCACCGTGGGCCCCACCGAGCTGCTGGCCCGGCTCCAAGGCGTTGACGGCACCCCGCCCAGTGAAACCTACTCCACCGAGTTCACCTTTCGCACCGCCGTGCCCGGCATGACGTTTAATGTCGGCCCGATGAAGATCACCCCCTTCGCGGCCATGCACCCGGTGGAGGCTTACGGTTATCGCATAGAGGGCCCGTCGGAGTTCCGCCGAAGCCGCGCATCCTTGGCCTACACCGGGGACACCGATTTGTGCCGGGGAATCGAGGCCATGTCCGCGGGCGTCGATCTACTGCTGGCCGAGGCCGCCTTCGTCGAAGGGCGCGACAACTTGCGCGGCATGCACCTGACCGGGCGGCGCGCCGGCCAGCTCGCCGCCACCGCCGGCGTGAAGCGGCTGGTGCTCACCCACATTCAACCGTGGACCGACCCGGCCGTGCCCGTGGCCGAGGCCGCGGCGCTCTATTCCGGCCCGCTGGAGGCCGCCGCCGCCGGGGCCACCTGGGAGATCTGAGCGTGGACGATAGCCGGGGGATCGGCGGGGCCGCCGGGGCCCGCAATGGACGGACCGGCGGGGCTCCTCGACGTCGTATTTCCTACACCCCCGCCCTGCCTGATGGCGAGGACTGCCCGTGGACTCGGGGCCGCAGCACCCGCTGGTGGCTGGTTCTGCCGGCGGACCTGGTGGCAGTGGCCCTTGTGGCGGCCTTCTCGGCCGCATCCGCCCGGGCACTGGACCAGGCTCCGTCTTGGGCCGCGCAGGGTGCGGTGAGCGTGGCCCTGGGCTGGGCGGTGACGTGGCTCGTGGCCCGCCGTCGAGCCGGCGGGCACCACCTGGAGCTCGCTTGGCCGCAGGGGGCGCTGGTGGTGGGCGTCAGTGCGGCGGCGTGGACACTGATACATGCCGTGCTGTGCGGTGGGAGGGGTTTAGGCGACTGGGTCGGGATGACTCTCGCCTTCCTGGTGGTGTTCCTGGGCGGATGGCGTTGGCTTTACGGCTACGTTAAGGCGCACGACTCCCTCGTTCCCCGGGGCGTGGCCCGTCGTATTGCCGAGCAGGAGGCCGCGGACGCCGGTGGGCCCAAGAACCCCAAGAACCCCAAGAACACGGAGACGCCAGGGCGGCACTGAACCCCACCGGCTCAGCCCCACCAGCTCACTGAAGAGGCCGTGGGCCGGTCCCTGACCCCCTGATGAGGATCTCGCGGGCCCGGATTACCGCGCCGGCGGTGCCCGAAGCGGAGGACGCGCATCCGCCCCTCCCGGCTCGGCTTCATATAGGCCAGACTGCCCGTCAGTGTCGGAGGGGCTTAACTCAACAGTTCAGCCAGGGCGGGGGCCAGGGCGCGCAGAGCCTGGCCCCGGTGGGAGATAGCGTTCTTCTCCGCGGGGTCCATCTGCGCCGTCGTGCGCCCCGAACCGCCGGGGGCGTCCTCGGAGGCGGGCACGAAGATCGGGTCGTAGCCGAAACCGCCTTCGCCGGCCGGTTCATGGGCCAAGCGCCCCTCCATGGAGCGCTCAACCACCGTGGGCCCGGCCTGCCCGGGCGCCACCAGTACGGCCGCGCAGGTGAAGCGCGCCGTGCGGTGCGGGTCGGACACGTCGGCTATCTGGTCCAGCAGGAGCCGCAAATTCGCGGCGTCGTCCCCATGGCGCCCGCACCAGCGGGCCGAGAAGATGCCGGGTGCGCCGCCAAGCACGTCCACGCACAGGCCCGAGTCGTCGGCCACTGCGGGCAGGCCCGTGGCCATGGACAGCGCGCGCGCCTTGAGCAGGGCGTTGTCGACAAAACTCACCCCGTCTTCGACCGGCTCGGGCACCTCCAGGAGGGCTGCGGAGATGACTGCCCGCGGGTCCAACCCTGGCGCCAGGGGCTCCAGGATGGCGCGCAGCTCGGCCAGCTTGCCCTGGTTGTGGGTGGCCAGCACCAGGCGGGCCCCGCCGGGCACCGTCACGTCAGCGCCGGTAGGGCCGGGGGCGTGGCCGCCCGGGCCGCCGCCGCCGGGCGGACAGGATCCACCGGCTGGAGCGGTAAGACCACCACCATGGTGCGCCGGGGAGGAGCGTCCAAGAGCCGGGCCGCTCACGCCGCCCCCTCGTCGGTGCTGGAGACGGTCAGGACCTCCCCGCGCCGGCCGGCCAGGGCCCGGGCCTGGAGGGCCGCCAACTCGGCGTTGCCCTTGGCCGCCAGGTCCAGCAGGGCGTTAAGGTCGGCGCGGTCGAAGGGGGCGTGTTCAGCGGTGCCCTGCACCTCAATGAAACGGCCCTGCCCGGTCTGGACCACGTTCATGTCGGTGAGAGCGCGCACGTCCTCCTCATAGGGCAGGTCCAGGCAGGGAGAGCCGGCGACAATGCCCACCGAGATCGCCGACAAGGAGTCGGCCAGCACCGGGCGGCCGGCCTTGGGTTTAACCAGGCCCTGCGCAGTGCCCCAGGCCACCGCATCGGCCAGGGCCACATAGGCGCCGGTAATGGCGGCGGTGCGGGTGCCGCCGTCGGCCTGGAGGACGTCGCAGTCCACGGCAATGGTGTTCTCACCCAGGGCGGCCACATCAATAATGCCGCGCAAGGAGCGGCCAATGAGCCGGGAGATCTCATGGGTGCGCCCGCCCACCTTCCCGCGCACCGATTCGCGGCCGCTGCGCTCGGAGCCGGCGCGCGGCAGCATCGCGTACTCGGCGGTCACCCAGCCCTCACCACCGCCCTTGCGCCAGCGGGGGACCCCCTGGGTGAAGGAGGCGGCGCACAGTACGCGGGTACGGCCGAAGGAGATGAGGGCCGAGCCCTCGGCGTGGTCCAGCCAGTGTCGGGTGATGGTCACGGGGCGCAGCTCGTCCGCGGCGCGACCGTCCTTGCGGGTCATGGGCGTGTCAGTCACGGGGGTCAGGGTACTCGGCGTCGTCTTCGCGCCTGAAGGAGCGGTCAGGCGTTCCGGGAGCCTGCTCGGTCGCCGTCGGGCCGGCCTCCCGCTGGGCCATTAGCCGGTGCAGCTCGTCAACCTCTTGGCGCAGCCGGTGGATGTCGGCGCGGGTCGCGGCCTGGGAGGCCTCATCCGCGTCGGCGACCTTTTCCACTAGCCAGGAGGCGATCATGGCCGTGACTGTGCCCAGCAGCGCGATCCCACAGACCATGAGCGCCGCGGCGATCCAGCGCCCCGTCGCGGTCACTGGGGCCATATCCCCGTACCCCACCGTCGTAATGGTCACGCAGGCCCACCAAAGCGCTTCCTCAATGGAGTCAATAGCCGAGTCGGGGGCCGCCCGCTCGGCATCGAGTACGGCGAGCGAGGCGGTGACAATGATCATCATCACCGATGAGACCGCGTACGCCGTGATCCGCCCCCGCAGTGCCAAGCCCGCCTGCCGGTTGAGCACGTCGAGCAGGGTCAGCAGGCGCAGCAGCCTGAGGGACCGGAACATGGGCAGGACGACGGTGGCCAGGGAAAAGAGGTGATGCAGGAACCACTTGCCCCGATGGCGGGCCAGGGCCAGGCGCACCAGGTAATCAATAGCGAAAACGGTCCATATTGCGTCCTGGGTGAAGCGGCACAGGCGCAAGATGTCCCCGGTAACAGTGGGGTAGAGGATGGGCAGGGCGTAGGCGGCCAGGAAGCATACGGACAGGGCGATGAACAACGGCTCGATGGTCTGCTCCCAGCGCTGCAGGCGCGAACCCTCCTCGACGCCCGCCGTCGACCGGGGCGCCCGGGGGCCGGTACTGGGAGGGCGATCAAATGCCTCGTTGTTCATCTCCCGATCATAGGCGGTCATATTGTGTTGGCAGAGGGACTCGGGGCAATCCTTGGTGTCAAGGGGTGGAAGCAACGAGGAGGCGTTCGAAGGCTTCTCGTGGGGTGAGGTAGTTCAGGGTGGCGCGGGGGCGTTCACCCGTGTTCTTCGGCGATGGCGGTCAGGTAGGGCTGGTG
>NZ_RYFV01000034.1 GCF_004104015.1 Actinomyces oricola
GGTCATGCCAGCAATCAGAACGCCGCGAAACTCACCCGCACCCAAAAGGAACAGCTCAAGGAAGTCCTGAGCCTGCCACCATCACAATCCGGCATCCAAGCCGACTTCTGGGACGTGCCCGCCCTACGGGACGTGGTGAAGGCGAGGTTCGGTGTGGAGTATGAGTCGGACTCCTCCTACCAGCTGCTCCTGCGCTTCGTCGGCATGAGCATGGGGCTGCCCGACCCCTTCGACAAGCGCCGTGATGAGAAGGCCATCACCCAGCGCATGGCCCAGGTACGCAGGGAAGTCGCCGACCTGCTGGCCGGCGGCTGGGAGGTTTACACCGTCGACGAGGTCCGTGTGGAGCACGAGGCCGAGACCCGCCGCATGTGGCTGCCCAAGGGCAAGCGCACCAAGATCTACGTCAACCGGAACCGTTCTTCATGCTCGTTCTTCGGTGCCCTGAGCCTGACCACCAAGAAGATGCGCATCTACCCCATTGAGGGCAGCCAGAACACCGAGCAGATTATCCTGGCTATGAGCCGCCTGGCACGTGAAACAGACAACACCAAGATAGCCGTCGTTTTGGATAACGCCAGATTCCACCACGCCAAAGCCCTCACCAGCCTGTACAAGCCCGGCGAAGCACTAGACCGCATCACCCCGATCTACCTCCCACCCTACGCGCCGGACCACAACCCAGTCGAGCATGTCTGGAACACGGCCAAAGGAAGCATCGCCAATATCCAGCGCGACACCCCCGAACAAACATACACCGCGTTCCTTGACTACATCACCAGCCGCACCTTCGACTACGACTTCGAACACCTACCAACAACACCCCCCGACAACGATCTTGTTTAAAGCCGGCCATAGATTGCCGAAGACCGGGCCCAGGATTCTACTGCACACGGCGCCGAGCCCGGCCGTCCAGGCCATGAATGACCTGATCGCCGCCCCGATCTTGGCCGCGGCGCCCCCGAGCCACTTCTTGACGGCGTTAATCACCTCCTTAATCCGGTCGAGGACGCTGTCATTGAGAGGGCTGGATTTTTTAATGTCGCCGAGCTCTCTGGCGGTCTTCGCTCCGGCTGCACGGAACTCGGATACCGCGGCTTTGGCCCTCCGCCTGGCCTCCGCCAGCCGCGCCGACGCGTTCTTGGCGTCTTCCAGGCGGTGGTAGTAGATGGACCGGCGCTCCTGTCGAATCGCCTCATCGGTCGTCGCGTTGTACGCCTCAGCGGCCTCATTCTGCAGCGAAACCGACCGCCTCCACTCACTGTCGGCGGCGGACGCCTGGTCGAGGGCCTGCTTCGTTTTCTCCCGTGACCTCTCCAGCACTCCGGCGAATGTACCCAGCGCACCACCGGCGCCGTCGCAGCGGGAATGCGCCTTGTCGAGTTCGGCGGCGATCGAACGGGCCTGCTCACGAATCCTGTTAATGGCCTTGGATTTTTGATCGTATGATATCGACCGGAGGTTCGTGGCGGCGATCTTAATCTCCTCGGCGGTCTCGACGTACCGTTGCGCTCCGGCGCGCACCCGCTCCGGGCACCCGGGAACTGGATCGCTGTTGTATTCGAGAAGATCCCACCGTCCGGCTCTAGCGCTCACGAGTGCTCCTTTTTCTCTGTCTTGGCGGTCTTGAGGCGGTCGCGTAATTTGCGCGCCTCCTTCTCACGCCTCTCCTCATCCTCGTGGGAGGTCGCCGGCTGCGCTCCCAGTCCGGCGGCCATGCCCATGCCGCCGAGCATTGTGGGCAGGCCATGATCGGCGGCGGAATCCGGATGAGGCGATGCACCTGGCTGGGCCGCATTGGCCCCGTGGGCACCCGTCTCCTCAGGCGCGGGCGCGTTCACTTCTCCTGGCGGCAATATTCCGCTGCTCCCCGTCAGGCCCTCGCCGCCCGTCCCGACCAAGGGGTCATGGGGGGAGGCGGCCGAACCCCCAATAGGACCGCCCGCATTGGGGGTGGAGTCGCCCGGCGGCGCGGCGCCAATGGCCTGTTGCGCTCCAGGGGCCATCTGCCCGGCTGCGGATGCGGGGGCAGGGGCGCCGGCGGTGGCCCCGGCGGCCTCGGCGCTTGACCTCAATCCTGCAATCGCGGTGCGGGCGTCTATCCGCGCATCCTCCGCCATCGGGCCGGAATCGGCTCCGTGGCGGCTCTCCCCCGCAGCGGAACCCGCAGCGGAATCTCCCAGTAAGGAGGACAGGATTCGGTTCCGGATTCGACCGGGCCGGCCCGCAATGGTCGGATCACCGTCCCCTGCGGGTTTGGCATCCAGGGTTTGGCGCAGGTTGGAAACGGCCTCGATGGCGCGCGGCGCCGCGCCTCCGGCGGCGCTTTTCTTCTGGGCCGGGGTCAGGGCCAGGACCGCTAGGGCCGCCGCCGCGCTCATGCCCCCAAGGGCAGCAGCCGCCTCCGGTGCGGCGGCATCGTCGAACGCCAGGTCCACCAGGTCGCCGAGAACGTCTTTCACCCGCCGTGCCACTGGGTCGTAGGCGCCCTCAAGAATCTCCTCGACTTTGACATCGCCTATGTCGGGATTGGCTTGAGCAGGCTCGCCCACTGGAACGGGCTTCATATTAATGGGGCCGCCGATCGAATCAATATGGTTCTGCGCTCGCCCTTCAACTGCCCCGGTGGGGCTTAGTCCGGGTTTGCCGGCTCCACCCGTGATCTCCGACCGCGCTGAGGAGGGCGCGCTCCTCGGGTCCGGCTCGGAACGATAGTCGGATACCGGGCCCGCCCCCAGTGGGGAATGGTCCTCATTCCTCACATCAAGGCCCTGGTTGGCGGGTTTCATGTCCCTCGGGGGCTCCTGGGGGCCGTCCGGGGGCACCAGGTCATCTATCCGGTCCGACCAGTCCCGAGCAGCTTGAATGGAGAGCCGATGAGCCCGGGTCATCGCGGTGAGCTCGTCCCGTTTAATCCGCCAGGAGTCCGAGAAGGACTTAATGGCCTCGGCCAGCTCGTCATGCCCGCAAGCATCCGCCAGGCCCCGGTCAATGTCCTTCATGGAGCCGAGGCTCCCCTCGATCCTCCTCATTGCCTCCAGGGCCGCCTCGAGCTGCGCATCAATAATCTTGACGTCCAAAGCCATATGAGTCCTCCTCCTTGAGTCCTGTCCCTGTCCCGAGCCGCCTCAGTGGCGCCCCTCGTTTCGGCATGTTCACGGCGGACCTCGGCCCAGGCGGCCCGGGATCCCCCTCTTCGCGGGCCCCGTGGCGGGGCGCCCCGCCACGGGGCCATGCCAGTGGCTATTCCATAAGCGGCACCTGAACCTTCACGGCTTTGCCGGCACCAATCCAGTAGCCGCGCCCGGGAGGCATTTCCCCACGGCGCACCTTGGGGGTGGCGGTGCGCAGGATCATGTCCCCATCCATGGACTCGGGTTGGAGAATGAGGCCCGCGCGCCCGCTGCGAACCTCCTGGAGCAGGGGCCAGGAGGAATTCCACTGGGAGGTCTCACCCTCGGCGATCACCAGGTGGCCGTTGCGCTTGACCTTTTTGACGGCGTCAATCAGACCCATTTCCACCGGTGTTTGCAGGAACTCGGGGTAGCCCTCAATGAAAAGCGCCACCTGAGGGCGCCCCGGCTCGGCCTCGGCGCCCAGCGTCTCGGAGAGCTTCGTAAGAGTCTCGCGAATACTCTCCTCCCCTGAGACCGACAAGTCCCACAGGCCCTCCAGGTGGGCCAGCGGAGAGCGGCGGGCGGCCATGTGGACGCGCACCACATTGGGGTCCCACTGCCTGAGGGTGGTGGCCATCCAGCGCATGGCATTGGAGGTTCCTGACTGGGGTTGGCCCGCCAGCAGCAGTGCCCCCACCGGCTCGAAACCCATTGGGTCCAGGGTGTCGGAGGACATTCCCAGGGTCGGCCGGCCCGCAACGGTGGCGGGCAGTTCGCCGGCCGGCAACTCGGCGGGCAGCCTGCCCACGCCCGCCGGGCGCGTGCGCCCCTGACGCTCCAGGTAGTGGCCGAAGGCGTCCACCAGCCTGGACTGGGACAGAACATTGATATTGTCGCCCAGGATCGCTAGTTGAAGCTCCTCGTCCTTGCGCCCCACCTGCATGGCGCGCCCCGGGGGGGCTGGCCGGGGTGAGCACGTCCTTGGGCAGGCCGAAGTACATGTAGCCGTCCTCATCGGTCTGACGCAACACCACCTTGCGCTGGAAGGTGCCGCTCATGGAGGTCGGCACCGCCTGGGGACGCTCAGCGGTCACGGCCACGTGGACGCCCACGCCGCGCCCGTCCACCAGGAGGCGTTGGAGGACCTCCAGAACCGCCAGCCCATCGGCGCTCTTCTCGTACTCGGCGCGCATGGAGCCAATCCCGTCGACCAGCAGCAGAATGCGCGGCTCGGCCCGCCGATCAGCGATCCGCCGGTAGTCGGTAATGGTGGCGGCCCGGGCCTGGGCGTAGCGCTCCCCACGCTCGTCGACGGTGTCGGCCAGCATGGACAGCAGGCGCTGGACGCGCTCCTCGTCGTCGCCGTCGACCACGGCGCCCACATGCGGCAACGACTCCAGCATGCGCAGCCCGCCCCCACCGAAATCGAGGGCATAGACGTTCACCGGCCCCGAGCGCGGGGTGATGGCCGCCGCGATCGCCAGGGAGCGCAGCGCGGTCGACTTGCCCGACCCCGAGGAGCCGTAGAAGCAGATGTTGCCCTCGTCGTCGGGCCGGAAGTACTCGGGGTGCTGGTCCTGGTGGTCGGGGTCGTCGACAACGCCCAGGAGCAGCTCGGTGTCCCGCCGCTGGGGCAGGCGGTTGAGGTCATAGGTGGTGGCCAGCTCCTCGAGCCACGGCTTGCGGGGCGCGGCGATCCCCGCCCGCTGGGAGGCCCGGACGATAGTAGCCACCACCCGGTCAATGTCCTGGGGGACGGACTCGGTGTCCTGCTCCATGCGGGCCACCTGCCAGGGGCGGGGCGCCCCGAAGGTCATCTCGTCAACAGCCACC
Source organism: Actinomyces oricola (assembly GCF_004104015.1). Classification (GTDB taxonomy): domain Bacteria; phylum Actinomycetota; class Actinomycetes; order Actinomycetales; family Actinomycetaceae; genus Actinomyces; species Actinomyces oricola. Next base: position 4,950 of record NZ_RYFV01000034.1, read on the forward strand.
TGGGCCGCCTGCTTCTGGGCGGACGTGCGCGCCCCGGGGTAGGCGGACTGGAACTGGGTAATGCGCCCCGGACCGGTCTTGGCGGCGCCGCGCCCGGGGATCTCGGGTGGGAAATGAGCGGCGATCCTCTCCCCCAGCACGTCCTGGGAGTCGGACTCGTCGGCCATGCGCAGAGCCACGCGCAGGTTCGTGTTGGCGCGCAGATTGTCCTTAATGACACCGGCGGGCCGCTGGGTGGCCAGCACCAGGTGCAACCCCAGGGAACGGCCGCGCTGGGCGACATCGACGACGCCGTCAACGAACTCGGGGACTTCACCCACGAGGGCGGCGAACTCGTCGACGACAATAATGAGGCTGGGCGGGCAGTCCGGGTCCCCGGTCTTCTCCAAAGTGACCAGGTCCTTGACGCCCTTGTCGTTGAGCAGATGCTCGCGGTAGCGCAGCTCGGCGCGCAGGCTGGTCAGGGCGCGGCGCACCAGGTAGGGGGACAAGTCGGTGACCAGGCCCACGCAGTGCGGCAGGTCGGTGCACCGGGCGAAAGCAGAGCCGCCCTTGTAGTCCACGAACAGGAAGGTGACCCGGTCCGGTGAGAGCGCCTGGGCCATGCCCAGCACCCAGGACTGGAGGAATTCGGACTTGCCGGCACCGGTGGTGCCGCCCACCAGGGCGTGGGGGCCGTGGGCGCGCAGATCCAGCGCCAGGGGTGCCTCGGCGCCCTGCCCCACCAGCGCCCGCAGGCTGACGGGCTGCTTGAGGGGCGCAGCGGGACCCTGGTGGTCAATGATTGAGTGGTTGGCGCGCCAGCGGGCCACCTGGGCCTCAGCGGAGTCGGCCAACGCTTCACCGGTGAGCCCCACGAAGGAAATGGCCCGGGGCAGGTCGGACTCGTCATCAACCGGGACGCCGCCGTCGACAACGGGGGCCAGGTGGCGCCCCAGGCGCCGCACCTGGGGGTGGGTCAGGGTCTCGGGCGCCACCTGCGTGGCGGTGCGCGAGCGGCGCACATAACCGACCTGGCCCCCCTGGGAGGTGACCCTCAGGAAGGTGCGGCAGGCGGCCGGCAGGTCGGTGACCTCGGGGGCCACCCAGATGGTGTGAATGCCCACGTCGGGGCCCTGCTCAACCACGCGCATGAGCCGGGCCCGGTCCACGCCGGGGTTGTCGGCCACCACCACCACGGCCGGAACGGTGGGCTCATCGCCCTCGTCGTCGCTGGAATTCTCACTGGGGCCGCGGCGCGCCGGGCTCGTGGCCCCGCGCTGAGTCATGAGCTCCTCCAGGCGCGCCAGCAGCACCCCGCCCACGACCCCGTCGCAAGCCAAGTGCAGGTCCCCCAGGGGCGAGTGGGGGGAGCAGGAGTGCGGCAACCACTCCAGCCAGTCCCAGCGCTCTCGGCCAGTGGGGTCGGTCAGGCAGACGACGGCGACCTCGGCCGGGGAGTGCAGGCACACCAGCTGAGCCAGGACGGCACGGGCCACCGGCTCAACCTGCGGGCCGGCACCGCACAAGCCCAGGGAGCCGTCCTCACGCAGGTTGACCACAATGGGCACCTCGTCAATGGTGGCGAAACGGGCCCGCACCTGGGCCAGCGCCTGCTGGTGAATGGCCAGGCCGTCACGCGAATGGCCCTCCTCGACCTTGGTGCGCGGCACATCGGTGCCCACCCCCAACCGCAACTGGAGGAACTCCGGGTGCTCGGGGCGGCGCCACCACAGCATTGGCCCCATGGCCAAAGCCTGATCCAGGACGGTGGCCACCGGCGGGTACTGAGAGATCCGGGCGGCCCGCTCGGCGGCGTGGGCGGCCCGCAGGTCCCGCACCGCCTGGGCGACGCCCTCAGTGAAGAGGGCGATGTCTTGCTTGAGTCCGCGCTTGCGGCGGATGTCCTGGTCCACCCAGTTGCCGACCATAATGAGCGGACTGAGCAGCACGAAGATCAGACTCAGGGCGTTGCGGGTCATGATCAGCATGGCGGCGCCCATGAGCAGGGGCGCCGCCATGGCCAGCAGGGGGAAACGGTTCCTGGAGCGGGTGCGCGGCGCCTCCGGCAGGGCCACACTCGCCTCGGGCGTGCGCGGCACCACGCGCGGGGAGCGCACGAAAGCAATCTCAGCATTGTCACCGCCCTTGCGCGCCCCGGGCACGGAGCTGGCGGTGGTGAGCATGGAGATGCGCATCATGGTGTCGCCCACGGTGATTCGGTCGTGGGGCCCCAGGCGCAGGCGCTGGACGCGCTGGTCGGAGACCACCACGCCATTGGCGGAGTTCAAGTCATGGATCTCAATGCCCTGGCCCACGGTAATGCGCATGTGCCGCTCGGACACCAGCGGGTCGGTGAGGACCACGCCGCAGGAACGGGAGCGCCCCACCTCGGTGGAGCCGAAGGTGATGGGGTGGGTGGTGCCCGCGTCGGGCCCGGAGAGGACCTGGACGACGGCGGCCTCCGCCGAAGGGGAGTGATCCTCGGTCACAGGGCTGACATCGACCAGGTCGCCCGAGCGCAGCCCGGCCTCATCCAGGGGGGTGTGGCCGGCCAGCAGCAGGGGCGGGCGCAGCCCCGCGGCGTCCAGAACCCGCAGGGTCATGGTTGCCGGGGCGACGGCGGCACCGGCCTTGATCGGCCCGGCGCTGGCCAGGGCGGCGGCCACGTCCCCGACGGTGGCGGTGGCGTCCGCGGTGATCTGCAGGTTGGTGGTCTGACCGGAACGGCCCGCCACGCTCAGTCGGATCCTCATTTCTGCTCCTCCTGGGCCCCGGGGGTGTCTATGCAGGCGACCTGCTCCTCGGAGATCGCCCCTCCGGCGTCGCGGGCGACCACCTCCACGCAGGTGCGCGAGGACACGGGGTGGATGGTGGCGCGCATGCTGGTGGTCTCCTGAACCGGGTGGGGCTCGGCCGGATCGGATATCCGGTACAGGAAGGTGACCCCGGTGGCGCCGGCCGCATAGCCCCAGGTGACCTCCACCTCCCCGTTGACAAGACTGACCGCCAGGTCCTCCACTCCGGGCACCGTGGAGACGCCCGGGGGCGGGCCGGCCACGGGCGCCTGGGAGCTCGGCGCAGCGGTGGGGGCCGAGCCGCCCTCCTCGCGCATTGACGACCAGGCGGCCACGCCCCCAATGCCCAGGACCAGGAGCAGCGCCACGACGCCCAGAAGCACTGGGCGCGCCCCCAGGCGATCGTCATCACGCTCCGGGGGCACCACCTGCGGGCCCAGGGGCTGCCATTCCCGGGAGCGGACCGAGGCCGGCCGACAGGCCCCCTGTTCTCGGCCGTGCAGCTGCTCGGAGGTCATGGTGGCTCCGGATGCGTCCGGGGCCTCCGGGGCCCCGCCGGGGCCCGGCGGGGCCTGTCCGCGGAGGCCCGGACCCGCCACCGCGGGGGCGGGGCCACCGGGCACGGTGAAGCGCTCCCGGGTCTGCTCGGAATGCTGGTCGCCCCTGCCCTGGGCGTCAATGCGCCGGGGGGCGAAGCGCGTGGCGTCGGGGTTCACCCCGACGACCGGGTTGGTGGCCGCCGGCACGGTGCCGGTGGGCCCGTCGGGGTCGATGGAGGTCACCGGTCGCAGCGCGGTGGCGTCTTGGGACTGGCCGGGGTCCGAGTCCTGCACCACCTCCTCCTCCATGACGTCCAGGGGCGTGACCGGCAACTGGAGGTCGGTTTGAACCTGCTGGAGGGCGCGGGCGAAGGCAATGGCCGAGGAGTAGCGGTTCTCGGGGCGCTTGGCCATGGCGGTGACCAGGACGCGCTCGAGCTGGGCGGGCACGTCCTGACGGCCGATAGGGGGCACCGGCTGATTGCTAATGCGCTCCATAATGGAGAGCTGGTCGCTGCGGCCGCCGGCGGGGTCCACGTGCGGGGAGCGCCCCGCCAGCAGCGTGTAAACGGTAGCGGCCAGGGAGTAGACGTCGCTGGCCGGGGTCGGCCGGCCATCCTTGAACAGCTGCTCCGGGGGCGCCCAGGGCGGTGAGGCGCCGCCGACGTCGTCGCCGCATTCCCCCATAGGTGCGGCAATACCGAAATCAGTCAGGACCGGCCGATTGAAGCTGGTTACCAGAATATTGGCGGGCTTAATATCCCGGTGAAGATAGCCCGCCCGGTGGATGGTCTCCACGGCGCCGCAGATCTGGATGGCGACCTCCAGGGCACGGGGCACGCTCAAGGCCTGGGCCCGGGCCCGCTTGCCCAGGTGGGGCGGCGGGCAGTACTCCATGACCAGGTAGTTGCGATCGCCCTCAACGGTGCCGGCCCCATAGACCGAGAGAATGGAGGGGTGGGAGGACATGCGGGCCATGAGGTTGGCCTCAGCCTCGAAACGCCGGCGGTCCTGCTCCCCCGCGCCGCGGCGGATTACCTTGACGGCGACCTCGCGGCGGGGCATGTCGTTCTCGTAGAGGAAGACGTCGGCGAAGCCCCCGGCGCCCAAGAGGCCCTTGTATTGGGCGCCGGGAATCCGTGGGCCCTCGGGTGGGGCGGCGTGGGGGTTCATGAGGCCGCCTCCAGGGTCAGGGTGATGCCGTCGCCCAGGTCAATGACGTCGCCGGGGCGCAGGAAGATGCCCTGGTGCTCGGGCACGCGCCGCGGTGCCTCACCGGGGCGGATGAGGAAGGTCCCGTTGGTCGAGCCCAAGTCCTCCACGGACACGTCCCAGCCCTCCACTCGCACCGCGCAGTGGGACTTGGAGATGGCCTTGCCGGGGCTGGGCACGGCCATGAGGTGGGGCGGGGGCCCGCCGGGCCGGCCGGTGCCCTGCGGTAGGCGCCCAATAATGACGTCGGCGTCCAGGACCGCGCCGGCCCCGCTCGAGCAGCTCAGGATCCCCAGGGCGGGGCGGGCCACGCGGGTGGTGGTTGAGGTGATGGCGCCCGCGCACAGCCGGCAGCTGGTGGCGTGGACGGGGTTGGGGTGGCCGGCCGCGCACAGGGCGGCCAGCACCTGGGGGCCGGCATTGGGCTCCACTGAGTCCGCTGCCGCGGGGGCGGCTGGTTCACTGCCCTGGGCGGCGAGGGCGGCCCGGGCGGCGCGCAGTTGCTCGGGGGTGATGGTCTCGCCGTCGTGCAGCCAGTCCTCCAGGCCGGCGGCGCCCGGGCTCAGGGGCGCCTCGCCTTGGCCCACCGGGGGCGGGGGAACTCCGGCGCCCGTCCCCCGGGGCGCCCCGGGAGGGGGCGGGGGGCCGGCGGGCGTCTCCGTCAGGGCGGCCCGGTCCTGCGGCCCGGGCGCTCCGCGCTCCCGCGCGCTCAGGCGCGTGAGCGGGTTGACGTCGTCGGATTGGATGGTGCGAATGGCCGCCGCCTCAACATTGGTTGCCCGGGTGTGCTCAAAGAGGTGCCCGAAGTACTCGTCCTCGGCCAGATCCTCCAGCGCCGCCGCGGTGGGTCCTTCCGGTGCGGGGGTGGCCCCGGTCCCCGCGAGGCCAGCCGCCGGAGGCGTGGAGCCCGGGGGTGCGGCGGGCGGTGCCGGCGGTGGGGCCGCCCGGTCGGCCCCAGGTGCGCTCGCGGCCGGCGGCTGGGGGGCCGGCAATTGGGCGGCCGGCGGCTGGGGGGCCGATGGCGCTGTTGCGCGCGGCCCGGGCCGGCCGGGTGCCGACTCGCCGGCCGCCTGGCCCCAGGTGATCCGCGAGGCCCTGACAATCCCCGAGCGCAGCGGCCAGGCGGTGCCCGGTGCGCCCGCACCGCCCGCGCCGGCCTCCGCCAGCACCAGGACCAGGCTCTGAGCCCCGGTAATGTGGGTCTCGTCCCAGGCGATAATCTCGGGAGCGGTGAAGCTCACCGCTCCGGCGCTGGTGCGCGCCTCAAGGCTGAAACGGCCCCGGGCGGCCACGCGCAACTGGCCGTCGTCAATAGTCAGGGCGATGAAGTCGGGAAGAGCGAAGACGCTATTGCCGTGGAGTCCTGCCAGGTGCTGAAGCAGTTCACCCAGGGCGCGACCGGACTCCAACTCGGCCCACAGGGCCTCCAGGTTCTCCGGGGAGTCGTCAATGGCGATCACGCCCCGGTCTGCGACGGCCACTGGGACCGGCCCCTGAGTCCAGCGGAACGGTGCGCTCATCTGCTCCACCCCCGGTGGAGGAGACGGGTGGACTCGTCGGGGGCCCGGGCCGTGGAGCGCTCGACCGGGTTGGGCCGAGGCACGGTATCCTCAAGGTCCTCAAGCGCGGTGTCCTCAAGGTGGCGGGGGATCGTGGTTTCATCGACCGCCGCCCGGCCCCACTGGGGACGTGCCTCCAGAACATCGACGACCACGACCGTGACATTGTCGTGCCCGCCGCTGGCCAGCGCCCGGCGGACCAATTCGTGGGCGGCTTCGGCGGGATCACCCACTGAGCGGACCACGATTTCAATGAGGGCGGAGGTGACCTGCCCGCTCAGCCCGTCAGAGCAGATGACGAAGCGGTCCCCGGCGTGCGCGGGCAGGACGAAGTGGTCGGCGGCGGCCTCGGGCCCTCCCCCGGCGCCCAGCGCCCGGGTGATCACATTGCGCCGTCCAGAAGTGCGGGCCTGCTCCTCGGTCAGCTTCCCGGCGTCAATGAGCTCCTGGACCTCGGAGTGGTCGTGGGTGACCAGGCTGAAAGTGCCGGCCCCGAAGTGGTAGGTGCGCGAGTCCCCTATGTTGACAATGCGGATGCAGGGCAAGTCGCCCTGAGTGGAGAGCACCAGCCCGGACAGGGTTGTGCCGGGCACGCCGCCGTCGGCCCCCAGCCCGGCGACGTCGCGGGCGGCCTGCGCCAGAGCCCCGCTGAGTTCGGGGGCGCTGACGAAGTCGCGCCCCCGCAGGGGGGCGAAGGCGCTCAGGCACAGCGCCGAGGCGACGTCACCGGCGCGGTGGCCGCCCATGCCGTCGGCAACCAGGAAGACGGGGCTGTGGGCGAGGTAGGCATCCTCATTGTGCGTGCGCACGCGGCCCACGTCAGTGGCGGCTCCGTGGGCGACCGTGAGCACTGGGGCCGGGAGCGCCGGCGCGACGTGGCGGCCCATGTCAGCGCTCCACCGTTAGGCTGCGCTCACCGAAGCGGACGGTGGAGCCGACGGCGGCATCCACGGCCGCGCCGGGGGTGGCATGAGTCATGGAGCCATCCGGGGCGACAACAATGGTGCCGTTGGTTGAGCCCAGGTCCTGGACCAGTGCCCGGGTCTCCTCAAGGCGGATTACCAGGTGGGTCTTGGAGATCGAGCGCTCCGGGTCGACCACCGGGACCGGGGTTGAGCCTGCCCAGGGGCCGACTCCGACGGGATCTCGCCCCAGTAGAACGGCGCCCTCGAGGGGGACTACTTGACCGGTGTCCAGGAGCAGGTGCAGTGCGGGCTGGGGGACGGCGCGGCCCGTGGAGTTCTCGGTTCCTTGAGCGGCCCGGCCGATCTTGGTGGCGAAGGGCACCACAATGGGGGCACGGGCACTGGGGTTGGTCACGCCGGCCGGGGGCCGGCGGGGGCGCCCGCCCGGGCGGCCGGCGACCCGGCGGAGGTCGCCGCAGGGCCCGGGGCGGAGGGCTGTTCCCAGGGCACTGAGGTTATGAGTTCCTCTGCAGCCGGGGCCGGGGTGCTACGGCGTGTTACCGGCGGCGCCGGGCTCAGGGGGGTCTCCAGCGCTGGTGCGGCGGGCTCCGGTGGTGTGGCCGATTCATGGGGCGCGGCCTCAGCAGCCCCGGGTGCGCCGACGGACTCTTCCGGGCGGGTCGTGGCCGCGGTCGTGGTCGGGCGGGGCGCCGGGCCGGCGGCAGGTTCAGGTGGAGGGGCGACGGCGGCGGGGAGGCCGTTCTCGTCCCGGGGCGGGGGCGCCGCCTGCTCCCGGGGGTGCGCGGCGGCCACCGGGGTGCCCTGGTTGTGCGGCTCTATGCCGGAATGGCGGGAGTCAATGACGACTATGTCGCTGACGCGGTCGAACCAAAAGCGCCCCAGATCGTCGCGGGTGGTCAGGTACACGACCACTGGCCCCAGCCCGAGGGTGCACAGCGAGACCACGCACTGGATGAGAAGCTTGACCAGCGCCCTGACCCCAGGGGCTCCGGGCCGGCTCCACCGCGTCCAGGCCACACCCAGCAGGCGCATCCCCGGTGTCGTGCCGCGCCTCCACAGGTCCACGAACCAGAGCTTGATCAGGGCCACCGGCACCGCAATGAGCACCACGAAGGTCAGCGCCACGGGCAGCTCCCCGTCGCCCATAAGGGCGAGCAGGGCGACGAGCATAACGTAGCCGAGTGCTATCAGCAGGTTCATTAGGACCAGGTCTATGGCCCTGGCCGCGACTCGGGCGCCCGAGGAGGCCGGCACCACTGCGCCCAACTGGGGTGGACTGGTCTGCAAGGGCGCTGCGTCGGGGGCAGAGCTCATGAGTCCTCCTTCTCAGGGCTCTCCTCGGCGGAGGCGGCCGTCTCCGCAGGCTCGGCCGACTCGGCGGACTTGGCAGGCTCAGCGGGTTCGGCGGGCTCGGCGGGCCCGGCACTGTCCTCAGTGCCCGGCCCGGCCGTCTCCGCCGGCCCGGCCGTCTCAGCGGCCTCGACAGGTTCGGCCGACTCAGCGGGCCCGGCACTGCCCTCAGTGCCCAACCCATCCGGCTTACCCGACCCATCCGACTCAGCGGCCTCGACAGGTTCGGCCGACTCAGCGGGCCCGGCACTGTCCTGAGCATGAGATTCGGCGACTGCGCCGGCCTCGCGGCTCCGGGCCGTGAAGTCGGGGAGCTCTTCAATGATTGGGGCCCGTTCCTCGGTCTGCGCCCCAGTCCGCGCGGTCACCGCAGCGTCCTTCCCGGTGACCGCGGCGAAGTCGGGAAGTGCCTCAATGATGGCCTCGCGCTGCGGGGCAGGAGCCTGGGCCCGCCCGGTGGGCGCACCGCTCTCGGCCGGAGGAACAGCGCTCTTCTCGGCGGCTGCTTCGCGGTCCCGCAGGAAGGTCCCGCGGAGCAGGCCCAACTGTCGGGAGCGGGGCCCGGTGGAGGCCTTGCGGGCCGCGAACCTCTCCTGGCCGCGCACGCGCAGCGAGGTCGGTGAGATCTGCGCCAGGATTCGGCGGCGCCGCGAGACCCGTGCGGTGAGAAGAGTCAGCAGGGCGTCAGAGTGCTGCCACGCCGCCGTGACCGCCGGGGTGGAGGTCTCCTGGGAGCCGAACACCGAGTAGTCCACGAGTTGGGCCAGGCCCCCGGCCGAATCGGGACCCGCCACCGGCCGGAACACGGGCCCCGTAGGCGCCGGGGCGCCGGTGGCCGCCGCATCCAGGTGCCGGGCCTGCTCCAGGCGGGTTCCTGAGCGCGGCACCCCTGTGCCCAGGTCGGTAGCACGGTCCACCAGCTCATCCCAGGAGCCCATGACCCTGGCCAGCTCGGAGGCCGCCCGCCGTCGCCGCCGGCGGCGCAGGGCCTTGGCCCCCAGGATCAGCAGGAACGGCGCAGCGACCACGAGCAAGTAGCCGACGACTCTCAACCCGAGCAGCAGCCAGCGCAGCCAGGCATTGTCATTGTCGGAGTCCTGGTCGTCGTCGTCGACCTCAGGGGTCAGGTCCGCCGGCTCCTGGGGCGGGACCGGGGGCTGGAGCACCTGGGGCCGAGGGTTGGGCTTCGGCTTGGGCACCTCGGTCTGGGGAACCTGGTCGCGCGGCGGGGTCGGGTCGAAGGCGACCCAGCCCGCACCCGAGAAATTGACCTCGACCCAGGCGTGGGCGTCGGTGCCCTTGATCTCCTGGGTGCCGCCGGTGTAGGTCTCGGGGTAGAAGCCCAGGACAACGCGGGCCGGGTAGCCGGCCTGGCGGGCCATGAGCGCCATGGCGACGGCGTACTGTTCGTCGTCGCCGATCATAATGGCGTCCGGGTCCAGGAGAGTGGTGATGCGCCCATTGGCGTGGCTGGGCCGGGACAGTCCGTCGGAGCCATCGGAGTAGAAGCCCTGACTGGAGAAGGTTTGGGTCATGGCGCGCACCCGCTCGACGGGTGTATCGGCCTCCCCGAGGAAGTCGGGCAGGCGCGAGGAGACCGCCTCGGGCACATTGGTCATCTCCGGCAGGTTCACCGTCTCGAAGGACTTGTCACTGAGCTGGGCGTCAGTCCAGGTGGGGGGATCGACGACAGTGACGCTGTAGGCGTCGCCCTCCTTCAGCCCGCGGGTGGTGATCGCCGACCCCAGGGCCTCGGAGTAGTAGAGGGTCTCCGCCAGGGCCGGGCCGTCGGCGGAGGTGAAGTCCACCTCCCGCAGCTCCCCGCCGCCGGGCAGCCAGTAGCCCTCGTAGGCGCCAATGGTGATCTGGAGGGTCGTGGTGGTGGCGCCCGGCGCCACGGGGGCGTCAGTGACAGTGGTCCCCACCTGGCGGAAGCCCTCGGCGCCCGAGTCGGTGCCCACGCGCATGACGGTGCCGTCGTAGGCGTCAAGGGTGGCCAGGCGAATGCGTTGTCCCTCGGTCATGCCCTCGACGGTGAACAGGGTGGTCTCCTTCTGGTTGGCCACCCAGTAGCGGAAAGAGGTCAGGGGCGAGTGGTACTCGGTCAGGTCCAGGGGCGGGTCCACATGTTCGCGCAGAACATCGCGGTGCCCGGCGCCCAGGGTGGGCGCCGTGGCCACGGACACGGCCACGGCGGCCGCCACCATGCCCGCCGACCCCAGGGCGGTCCGGCGCCGGTGCCCGCGACTGCCCGGGGCCGCCTGGCCCACAATGCCGGCCCCGGCCTCGCGGCGACGGCGCCCGGCCGACCAGGAGCACCACAGGGCTCCCACGCCCAGGGCGCTCACGGCGGCCGGCAGCGCCAGGGGGGCGCGCTGGGAGCCCCAGAGAATTCCCACCAGGGCGAGGGCGGCCACCGGCACCAGGGCCAGCTCCTGGCGGCGGGTGCGCAGGGCGATGGAGACCGCCACCAGCGAGCACAGCAGGCCGCTGAGGTAGGGCACCACGGTGGGGCCGACGAAGGATGCGGCCGGGGGCACCAGGGTCAGTAGGTCCTTCCACGCCTGGACCGCCCCGATAATCAACCCCTGGAGGGTGCTCAGGGTAGGGATGACGCCGGAGGTGGTCGTTGAGGGCAGGGCAATGGGCCCGCCCGCCAGGAGGTAGCCGACTACGCCGGCCAGGCCGGTCTCGAAGGCGCTCCAGCGCCAGTGCGCGGCCGCCGCGGCAATGGCCGTTCCCAGGGCTATACCGCCGCCCACGGCAATGTAGCCCGAGGAGTCGCCGAAGACAGCGCCGTGGGTGGCCCCGGCGGCCGCCAGCATGACCACGACGGCGGCCAGGTTCACCAGGGCCCGGCCGTGCGGGGAATGGGCCGGCGCGGCCCCGTCCGGGCCGGTGGGGGAGGCGCCATTGCCGGCATTGTCAGCATTGCCGGTATTGTCGGCGTTGCCGGTATTGGCGGTACTGGCGGCACGGTTGGGGGTCATGGGCCGACCTTTCGCATGGCCAGCGGGAGCTGGTCCACGACGGGGAGGGTGAGGAGCGGCATTCCACCAACCCGCCTGGTGGCCAGGGCGGCAGTGGCGTCAATGCGCAACGCCATGGGCCGGGTGCTCAGCGGCAATTCGGCGTGGGCGCGGTGGATGGTCACCACGGGAGTCAGGGGACCGGTGACCAGGGTGGTCACGGAGGCCTGGGGGACCGCGTCCACGGCCCGGCGGGTCAGCTCGACCAGGTCCTCGCAGTCCGGCTCCAGATCAATAGTGGTCAGAATGTCCAGGGCGCGAGTGGCGCTGGACAGCACCGGGGTCCCGGCCTGGCTGACAATGCTGATCTCGCGGTGCTCGCGCATGGTGGCCAGGGTCAATGAGGCCACCGCTGACACGGCGGTCTCAAAGTCCTCCGCGCCGGCCCAGGCCGTGGGGTCCAGGTTCAGGACGATCAGGAGGTGGGCGCGGCGGGTCTCCTCGAACTGGCGGACCATGAGGCGCCCAATGCGGGCGGTGGTCTTCCAGTGAACGTTGCGGCGGTCGTCGCCGGCCACGTAGTCGCGCAGGGCGTGGAAGGACACGTCCGAGCTGGACAGGTCCTGGGTGACGGCACCCTCAATGTCGCGAATGAACCCCAGCGCCGTGGAGTCCAGGCCCACGGTGCGCGGGTGAATATAGAGGTCAATGGGGTCCGTCCACCGCTGGGCGCGGCGCATGAGGCCCAGGGCGTCCCCGCGGACGGAGGTCACCGGGCCCACGGTGACGAGGCCGCGGCGGCGCGTGGGAATGGTGAAGACCTCCTCATGCTCGGCGCCTGGTGCCAGGCGCGGCACGTGGAAGGTGGCCAAGCCCGCCCCCACCGGCATCTCAATCACGGACCCGGAGGTGGGCCGGCGGGTGGGGTTGGTCAGGGTGACCCCGCCCAGTGCCACCTCACCGACGGTGACGCGGGTGGAAACCAAGCGGACGTCCACCTGGTAGGTGGTGCGCCCCAGGGACCACAACACCGCCAGGGCCAGGAGGACGGCCAGGCCCACGGTCAAGGTCCAGGCCTCCAACCAGTGGCGGGTGGCGGCCAGCCACCAGCAGACCAGGGTCGCGGCCAGGCACCAGCGCCCCAGGGTGGTCACGGCGGTGGCGAAGGACCACAGGGTGCGCAGCAGAGAGCCCAGGACGGGAACAGTGAGCAGCCCGCGGCCCGCCCGGCCGGCGCGGGCCCCCAGCGCCACCGCCCGCGCGCGCACGGCCCGCCCGCCCTGCGCCGTGCGCCGGCCGACGGCGCGCAGGCCCTCGCCCGCGGCGCCCGCGGCTGCGCCCAGGGCCCGCCCGGCGGCACTAAGGCCAGCGCGCGTGGGCAGGGGCACGCGCAGTCGCGGGAGCCCGCGCCGCGGTGGCCGCGGTGGCCGCGGTGGCCGCGGCGGGCGCCCACCGGCCCCGGGACGCCCGGCCCCCGGGGGCGGGGGCGGGGCCTGTGCTGTCCTGGGCCCGGGGGGCGGGGGCGGCGGGGGGAGGCTGCTCACCAGGAGGTCACTTCCGGGTGGTGGGCGCCGCGACCGTGGCCAAGGCGTTGTCGATGACGTTGTTGGGGGTGGCGCCGGCGAACTCGGCGTCGGGGTCCATTACCAGGCGGTGAGCCCACACCGGGCGGGCCAGGTCCTTGACGTCGTCGGGTAATACGTACGACCGCCCCTGGGCGGCGGCCCACACCCGCACCACGCGCGTCATGGCGATGGCGCCGCGGGTCGACACCCCCAGGCGCGTCTCGTCGGCCTCACGGGTGGCCTCCACCAGGGCCCCCACATAGTCCAGCACCGCGTTCTCCACGTGATTCTCCGCGGCCAAGTCCGCCATGGAGGCCACCGCGGAGGAGGCGATCACCGCCCCTAGGGACTTAGAGCGGTCCGGGTGGGCCGAACCGGCCAGCACCTGGGTCAGGGCGCCGCGGTCGGGGTAGCCCACGGAGGTCTTCATGAGGAAGCGGTCGAGCTGCGCCTCGGGCAGTCGGTAGGTGCCCGCCTGCTCAATGGGGTTCTGGGTGGCGATCACCATGAAGGGCCGGCCGGCGGCGTGGCGCACGCCGTCGACCGTCACCTGGGATTCCTCCATGACCTCCAGCAGGGCCGACTGGGTCTTGGGCGAGGCGCGGTTGATCTCGTCGGCCAGAACGATTGAGGAGAACACCGGGCCGGCGTGGAACTCCCAGTTCCCCGTCTTCTGGTCGAAGATGGTCACGCCCGTAATATCGCTGGGCAGCAGGTCGGGGGTGAACTGGATGCGCGAGTGCGTCCCCTGGACGGTCGCGGCCAGTGCCCGGGCCAAGGCGGTCTTGCCCGTGCCCGGGGCGTCCTCCAGCAGGAGGTGCCCCTCGGAGAGCATGGTGGTCAGGGCCAAGCGGATGACATCCTGCTTGCCGAGCAAGGCCTCCCCCACATTGTCCACAATGCGCGAGAAGGTGTCCGCGAACCACGTCGCGTTCTCCTGGGTCATGGCCATAGGTCGTTTACCTTTCGTCTAATCGCGGAAGTCAGCTGCATTGAAGGTTGCTAATCATATTGGCCCACTGCTGGGCGCTATAGCTGGAATCAGCGCCAAGCTGTCCGGCGATCCCATTCCAGTTCCCTTCATAGGAGGCGTTCCCAGCGCCATCGACCGCAATGCTCGCTGAGATGGAGGTCTTACTGAAAACGCCAGTGCAGTTGACTGTTGTGTTCGGCGGCCAGTCCGTGAGCCGCAGCCCCACCACATTACAGGTTCCGTTCCGGCAGAACCCAGTACCGCCAGTGAACTGCTGCGCCGCCTTGTAGGTCGTCTTTCCCCGCGTGTAGCTCCGGGTCCGGGCTTCAGCACAGCTTTCGGCGGTGGAGCGGTCGCCGACCTCACTGGAGTGCTGCACGCCTTTAATGCACAGGCGCACGTGGACGCCCTCGCCAACATCCCAGCCCACTGACCCCGAGCCCCCCACGGAGCCGGACTGCTGGCCCGAGAGGGTGAAGGAGGTGTCCCGGCCATTGCCGCTGCCGCCCGACCAGCTGCAGTCCACGCGCGTCCCACTGGCCGTGCAGCTCATGGAGGCCGCCACCGGCGACCCGAAGGGGGTCACCGACCCCACGGTGGCCGCGTCGGAGCACGCCGTGCTGCCGGTCTTCTCCCCGCACGCGCGCACCGAGACCGTGGAGGCGCTGCCATTGGACAGGCCGTTGCCCCGCAGGTTGCTCACCGCCTGCCAGGTCGCGCCGTCGGTGCTCCACTGCACGTACAGGTCCGCGGTCCGCCAGCCATTGCCGGCCACGGCACTGGTGGACATGGAGATCTCATTGTCGTTGCCGGTGGCCGTCAAGCCCGAGGCCGAGGGGGCGCTGGGCTTGCCCACCACCCACGTACTGGTCGACATGGGCGCCGAGGTGTGGCTGCCCGCCGCCGAGGAGTCGTTGGTGGCGGTCACCGAGAAGGTGACCTGGTCGTTGGAGACGCTGACCCCCTCCAGGGTGGTGGACAGGCTGCCCCCGCCCTGGACGGTCTTGGAGACGCCATTGGAGGAGGTCACCGTGTAGTACTCGATCCCGCGGCCATTGACGTCGGACACCGGGCCCCAGGAGACCGTCACCGTGTCGGTGCTGCCGGAGGCGCCGAGGTTGGCGGCTGCCGCGCTCACGCTCCCCACCGGTCCGGGCCGGCCGTAGGGTGTGACCGCCGTGGAGGCCGTGGACCACTCCCGGCTCGCACCCTTGGAGTTCTCCGCCTTGACGACCGCTGTGTAGGCGGTGCCATTGGACAGGCCGGTGAAGGTGGCACTGGTTCCCGTGACCGTCTGCTGCTGCCCGCCGGGGCTCAGCGCCACTGTATAGCTCGTGATCGCCGAGCCGTCGTTGGAGGGAGCCGACCAGCTCACCGACAGGGACATGTCCCCCGGCGTGCCCACCGGCTGGGGCACGGTCCCGGGCACCACGTCAATGTTCGTGGTGGCGCTGCCCGAGGAGTCGGAGTCCCCGACCTCATTGTGGGCCACCACATGGAAGGTGTGGTCCTGGCCGTTCCTGCGCCCCTCGAACAGGCAGCTGGTGACCAGGCCGCATTCCTTGGAGTCGCCCTGGGTGGTGTCGTAGAGGGTGAAGCCGGTGATCGGCGCGCCATTGGCGGAGCCGGCCGACCATGACACCAGTGCCGTGGAGGCGCTGTTCGACGTGGCCGACACCCTCGTGGGCGCGTCGGGCCGGTCGCGCACAGTCACCTGAATGGTGCCCTGGACCTCACGATCAACATCATTGGTCTTGTCCCCCACCCGGTAGGTGATCACGGTGGTGCCGTGCGAGCCCGCCGGCGGGGTCGTGGTCAGCGTGGTCCCCGAAACGCTCACGCTCGCGCCGTCAGAGGACGACGGCGTGCCCACCACGTGCAGGGGCGTGTCCGGGAAGGGGTTCGAGGCGTACTTGGAGACGTCCACGCTCACCGGTTTTCCGGCGTCGGCGCTAATCGTGGCCGAGGAGAGCTGAATGGGGGCGCGGGTGGAGGAGACCACGGTGATCGGCACCGAGGCGCTCGTCTGCGCGCCGCTGGAGTCGGTGGCGGTCATGGTCAGCGAGCCGGCCGGCCCCTTGGGCGTCTGCGCGGAGGCCTCCACGGACAGGTTCCGCCCGCTCAGGCCCACCTCCACGCCACTGGGGGCGTTGGAGACCTCGTAGGAGAAGCCAGAGGTGTCCTCGCCGTCGGGGTCGGTGGTCCAGCGGGAGACGTCCACGGTGATGGCCCCCTCCCCGGCGGCCACCTCCACGGTGGTGGGGGTGATCACCGGGGGGCGGTTGTCTCCGGGGGTCACGGTGATGGGCAGCGTCAGGTAGGCCACCCGGCCCCCGGAGTCATTAAGGTCCTCGCCGTCGGTGACCTCGAAGGTCACCGAGGAGGGGCCCGAGTAGTCGGGTTTGGCGGTGAAGGTGAGCGTCGTGGAGTCCTTGACCAGCGCTGAACCGTCCCAGCCGGCCGCCGCCGTCACCTTGTTGCCGTCCGTGAGTTGGACGGTGCGGCCCGCGCGGGTCAGAACGTATTCGTTGAGCGCAATGGTCAGCAGCTCTCCGGCCCGGACCTCCACCGGGGCCTTCGAGGTGTCGATCTCCGGTTCGGTGATCACCGAACCGGGCACATCCACCACCGCCGAGGCCGTCAGCCCGTCGGCGTCGGTCACCGTGTACAGGACGTAGCGCTGGGATTCCCTGACCTCAATGGTCAGTGAGCCGTCCCCGTCCACGGACACGCCATCGTCGGTGCTGGTCACCGTATTCTCAGTAATGTCGCCGTCGGGGTCTTCGTCATTGTCCAGGACCGGCACCGTCACCGTTGAACTGGAGCGGGCCTGGGCGCGGTCGACGGCGTCGTCGCGGGCGATGGGCGCCTGGGCGGGGGCGGTGGTGGACACGACGACGGTCAGCAGGCCCGTCTGCGGGTCCGAGCGCCCGTCGGTGACCCCGTACTGGACGGTGTAGGTGCCCTCGGCGGTCGGCGAGCGCAGGGAGACCCGGGAGCCCTTGGCTAAGGGGTCGATCTGCCCGTCCTCACTGGAGATGAAGTCCTCGGCCAGGGACAGCTGGTCGCCGTCGGGGTCGACGTCGTTGGCCAGGACGGGCACGGTCAGCTGGACTCCGGGCTTGACCGTCACCAGGTCGGCGACCGCCACCGGTTTCTGGTTGGTGGCGGCCGCGGGGGCCACGCCCACGCGCACCACGGCGGTAGTCGTCTTGCCCAGCCGATCGCGCACAATGTAGCTGAAGACGTCGGTGCCGGCGGCCTCGGCGGTGGCCGTGTAGGACAGGGACGTGGCGCCCAGTTCCGCGGTACCGAGCTTCGGAGAGGCCCCCAGGCCGACCAGGGTCACCGAATCGCCCTCGGAATCAATCCCCTCCATGGGGATGGGGATGGTGACGGTCTCCCCGGCCACCGCCCATCCGGTGACATCCTTGGGGTGCGGGGCGGTGTTGCGCTCGGCGTCCATGGCCACCACGGTCACGCTCACCGCCGCCGAGGCCACATTCCCGGCGGTGTCGCGCACGGTGTAAATAATGTTGCCGCTGCCCGCCTGCTCACCCGCTCGGAAGCGGATGACATTGTCGGAGATGAAGGGCTCGCCCACAGCCGGGTTGATCTCGTGCTGGAGCTCGGGCTGGACCGTCATTGTCAGTCCAGCCGACGAGCGGTCGTTGGCCAGCACGGAGATGGAGCCCACATCGCCGGCCCGCACCACGAGGGTGTCGTCATTGAGCTCGGGGGGCGCGGTTGACGACTCGGCCGGGACCGGGATGACCATCACCCGGCCCTCGGAGGTGCCGGCGGCGTTGGCGACCGTGTAGGTGAGCGTGGCGATCTCATCCAACCCGCTGGGGGCGGTAATGCGCAGCAGGTGATGCTCCAGCAGCGCCACCACCAGGGGGCTGCCCTCACTGGTTTGCGCTGACTGGACGGTGAGGATCCCGCCCTGGGGGTCGGTGTCGTTGTCCAGGACCGAGACCAGTGCCTGGCCGCCGGCCGGCAGAGTCACCACGTCACCCTGGGCCACGGGCAGCGCCGTCTGGTCCGCCTCAATGGCGTCAATCCGAATCACGCCCTCGGTGGAGGCCGGCCCGTCACTGACCGTGTAAGCCAGGTAGAAGACCCCGGTCTTGGAGGGGGTGACGGTCACGACCCCCAGGTTCACGTCGCTGCTGGCGGTTATCCCGTCGGGGGCATCGCCAGTGGACACCAGGCGCAGGGTGTCGCCGTTGGCGTCGGAGTCATTGGCCAGGGGCGAGACCTGGACGGCCTGCCCCACCGGCGCCACAATGTGGTCCCCGTTGGCCACCGGGGCGACATTCTCCGAGCCGCGCACATCGACTCGAAGGATGCCCTCGGTGTCTTCCGTGCCATCGGAGTAGGTCACTGTCAGGTCGGTCACCCCGGCGCCCTGGCCCAGGTCCCTGACCGTGATGGTGCCGTCGGCCCGGTAGGTGACGTCAAAACCCGACGGGAAGGCGACGGCCTTGAGGTAGACGGGGTCGCCGTCGGGGTCCAGCCAGTCCCCGGAGACATTGAGTGTCGAGCCGGCGCCCGAGCCCAGGATCAGGGAGGAGGTCCGCAGCTGCTCAGGTCCTTCATTGACATCGAAGGGGTGGACGTTGAGGGTCACGGTGGCCGTGTCGGAGGCCAGGCCGTCGTCGAGCGTGTAGGTGAAGGTGGCACTCCCGGTGGCGCCCTCCTCGATCTGCACCTGGAGGGCGGCGCCGTCGCGCACCTGCCCCACCGAGCCGAAGGACGGCTGGGACTCGGGTTTGGCCACGAGGACGTCGCCGTCGGGGTCGGTGTCGTTGGCGATCACCGGCAGGTGCGCGGAGCGGCCCGGGCGCACGCCGAACGTGTCGTCCACGGCCTCGGGCGGGGTGTTCTCCTCAGTGCGCTCCTGCTGAGCCGCATCCTCGGTCTCGGTGGAGTCCTCCTCGGACTCCTCCTCCTTCTCCACATCGGAGTTGATCTCTTCCCAGTTGTCGACCTGGATCATGTTCTCGTCGGGGAGCCACAGGCCGCCGCTTTGAATGTCGTTGAGGACAATGACATCGCGATTGACGCGGAACACCGCCCTGGTGGCGTCGTTGAGGGTGGGGACCGCCATGTCGACGTCGTCGTCCCGGCCGGCGCAGTCGCGCAGGAAGGAGCCCTGCCCGCCCCAGGCCGAGTAGGCGCAGCCCGAGTGCTGGGCGGGCCGGGAGGGGGTGCCGCCGGCGAGGGTGGGCGCAACCGTGGTCACCTTCCCGCTCAGGGACACGCGCAGCAGGGCCGCTGCCGACGTCACCAGCACCTCATTGGCCTCGGGGCCGGGGATCTGGAGCTGGAGGTTGTCCCCCGTCAGCGTCACTGCGGTGCCGTCGGGCAGGACCAGGGTGGAGCTGGAGCGATCCAGGACAACGGTCTTCGAGCCGACGGCGCTGACCTGCAAGTCGGCGTCCTCGGCCAAGTCGGGCAGCTGCTGGGTGGCGACGTCGTCCATGGACCCTGCCGGGGTCATGGTCTTGATCACCCCGGCCTTGGCCGAGGCCACGTGGACCGACCCGTCGGTGCCCATGGCCAGGACCGCGCCGGGAATGTCAGTCAGCGCCGGCTCAGTGGCGGCGGGATTGAAACCCGCATAATCCTCGACCGGCATGACCCAGACCTGGCCGGCGGCGGGGTCGGCCACGCCCACGCGCTGCCCGCCCAGCTCCATTGATGAGGCGCCGGCCCCCACGGATGGGGCCAGCAGCACCGTGCGCGCCACGTCCACCTGGGTGTAGGTGTCTGCGGCGGCGTCGGAGACGAAGACGGAGGCGGCCGCCTGATCGACGTCGAACTCCGCCGAGGCCGTCCGCAGGCCGGAGTCCAGGACCTGGGAGGGGTAGTTCAGGTGCGCCACCAGGCGCAGGTTCCCGTTGGTGACCCACACCCCGCCGTCGTTGAGGTCGACCTCCTGGGTGACAATCCCGGGGTGGAGCAGGACGAGGACAATGGTGGCCGCGGTGAGTACAGAGGTTGCCACCCGGAGGATCCTGCGGACCGACGCTCGGTTCATGGAGCGCTCCTGACAGTCGGGGCCGGCCGGGGCGCGACGAGCCGTGTCATTCGATCGCCCCGCCGGCCACGACGTCACAAGGCCGACGGCCCCGGACGGGTCCGGCGTGGTTATCGCTGGTCACTGACGCTGCTCCAAGTATTGAAAGGGATTGAAAGGGGGTGGGGACCCCTGGGAGGGGGAACCGAGGTGGGAAAGTGCTCGGCGCTGAAAATTATCTCCTCCCGTCAGCCGCGCCACTGTCGCCCGACGGGACCAGTTGCATCCCAATTCGACCCCTCCGCGCCGGCTTCCACCGGGCCGGCCGGACGGGGCGACCGGGGTCGGCCCGGGCCCCAATTGCCCCTGAACGCCCGCTCCCACGGGGCTCGGGGCCCGCCGGAGCAGCGGAGGGGGCACTGGGAAGACCCGCGAGCAACCGGTTTAAAGAGGCTCATCGCATTTGAGGGTGTAGGTGGGGTCTGAATCCGCCGGTTTCTAGCAGGCTGCGGGCGATGTAGTGGGTGAGGTTCCGGAAGCCGAGGGCGGAGCCGCGGAGGTGTTCGAGGCGGCCGTTT
>NZ_RYFV01000035.1 GCF_004104015.1 Actinomyces oricola
CCCTGCGCTCCCCAGCCGAAAGAGCCAACGCCATGCTCAAGCACCTCAAAGCCCTCCAGAGAGTCACCCTCGACCCCAAGGCCATCACCACCATCACCGCCACCGCACTCGTCATCATCAACCTCAATAAAGACACCCGGTGAGAAAGGCTCATTCTTTCTCCCCTCAAGGAGTGGTGAGCCGCGGAATCCTGCGGATCTGCTCCGGATCTGGGGGCCCGGGAATGGGATGAATGTGCGAACGGGTACGTCGTTGCACATTCATCCTTGTCGAACCGATCCTCTGCGACGGGGGATCGTTGAGATACCAACGATCCCCCACAGACCGGCTCAAGAAGAATGTGCAACACCGCCAACCCGCCGGCCACCCGCCCACCGATGCAGCCGCAGGTCTTGACGCGCTCAATCAGGCCTTCGGCGCGAATCGTCCTCGTCGTTAAGAGGGCGTGAACTCAGCACGTGGGCGGCCGCGTAGCGAACGACGTCGTCGTCGAGACGGTCGCGTCGGTAGTACTCACGGGCGGAGGGATGTAGGCCAGGTGCTGTGTACCCATGCGCGCACGGCTGCCCGAACCGCATCTGAGCGCGTGGCCAGGCCCTCAGCCTCGGCCCTGGCGGTCAGTGCCGCGAGGGCGGCCTCATCGAGCCGGACCGGCACGACTGTGCCGGGGCCCCTACCGGCGGACGATCGTGACGCGCTTTGGGTAGCCTTAACAGGTCGTAGCCGGCCTCCCACAAACGACTTCACTCAGGGTATCGGTATCGCACTCCGAACGAAGTAGGAGCGCGAACTACTCAGCTGCGAAATCGCAGCATGACACACAAAACAAGCACAGTCCGAAAAATACCCAGCACTCCAGTCGGGGTAGATGAGGCTGAGTTCGCCCCGGGCGGATCGCCATCCCAGCACTCCACTGCGAGCCGAGCCCAGGTGCTCGATCACCTCGATTTCTTAAAGAATCCCGCCCGCTACCGCGGCGCCGTAAGCCATCACCCCCAACAGCGCCAATCCCGCTGCCCCCCGATGCTCCATGGCCGTGGCGCTGAGTTCACGCGGGCTGTTGCCCAGCCGCTGGAACCACCGACCATGTGCACCGGCCACAGACCAGGGCAGGCCCAGCCGCGAAACGCGGGCGGCCGTGCGCGCCACATGGAAGTCACTAGTCACCAGCACCACCCCGGCCCCCTCCAGGCCCC
This sequence comes from Actinomyces oricola, assembly GCF_004104015.1. Lineage (GTDB taxonomy): Bacteria > Actinomycetota > Actinomycetes > Actinomycetales > Actinomycetaceae > Actinomyces > Actinomyces oricola. Next base: position 1,197 of record NZ_RYFV01000035.1, read on the forward strand.
GCTTCACCAGGAGCTCGCGGGTGCGCAGAAGGTTCTCCGTGGTGGAGCGCGAGCAGTCCTCCAGGATCAGGCACTCCTGGGGGACGCCGTGAGCCAGGGCGTACCGCGCCATAGCCTCGGCCTCCGGGACGGGGCCGCCGACGACGCCTCCGGACAGGACCAGGAGCACCGGGGTGCCGGGCCGGTGGGACTGCGCGGCGCGCCACTGGGCAATGCCCGCCTCGATCCGGGCGGCAAGGAGCCGTCCCACCCGGCCCCGGACCAGCTTCGCCCCCAGAATCACCACAACCCGTGGGGCCGGCAGTGCCCGCCGTCGGCCGCGGAGCGCCAGAAGCACCCCCTGCCCCACCCACGTCAACAGGACCAGGCTCCCCCAGGCCGCCAAGCAGATGATCAGCATGGGGACGGCCCGCACCCGCCCGTCCCTATCAACCCACGTGGCCGTGCTCACAACCAATGCGGTCACCAGTCCCAGGCCCGCCAGCAGGCCAATGATATTGGCGGGTCGTCGCCCGCCCGGCATCCCCATGACTGCGCCCACACCGACCAGAGTGAGGGGCAGGGGCCAGGCGAGCAGCCACGTCGTTCCCGGCTGTGGCGCCAGGGCGCCCACGGGTGGGCCCGTAGGCACCCCGGCCCAGGACGCCGCGAGCACCAGGGCGTTGAGCAGGCACGCCAGCATGGCGGTGGCCAGGGCGCCGCATCGCAGGTGACGGGCGTCGCGCCGCAGGCACCAGGCCAAAGCCCCGCCCAGGAGCAGGAGGATAGCGGCGTGGAGCGCCATTGCCGTTGCTGCCATTGCCATGTCCCCGGTGCCGCCCACGCCGGCGGAGGCCGTGTGCACGGTCATGAGTGTCCTCCCCGGCGGTGGGTGGGTTAGGTTCGGCGGCCGTGGCGCGCGGCTCGGGCGGCCGCGGATGAGTACAGCTTCGTCATTGTCGGCGGGGGCGGGCCGCCCTGGCTGCCACCGTCGCCCGCCGCCACCTCTGCCTCGTCATCGTCGGCGGGGGCGGGCCGGCGAAGGGCCCGCGAGTCAGGCTTCGATGGCGCGCGGTCTGTGCTGCCACTTGGCGACCTGGCGCAGACTCAGGTCGCGCATCAGGTTCAGGGTCGCCCCGGAGACAACGGCGAAGGCGACGACCTCTGCCAGGCGGTAGTCCAGCAGGTCGTCCGCGGTAGGGGCGGTTTTGCCGGTGATGGCGCGCCAACCGGCGGCAATAGCGCGGTCGGCCACGACGCCGGCGACGAGGGTGGCCACCGCTGCGGTCACCGCCCATGTCATTTCGCTTGTCTTGTTCCTGGCCATGAATCCTCCTGATGTCCCGGCGGGGCGCAGTCGCTGCGGGATGCTTGGTGCGGGCGCGCACCCCGGTGTGGTCCTGATCATGCCGCACGACGGCATCGGTGCGCACTCCGAGAGGCGGGTCGCGGTGCCCCGGGTGGTGGGAGGGCGCCCTGGCCCCCGCGGCGTGACCGAGCACCGTGACCAGGCGCGGACACGGAGGGCGCGCAGGCGGTGGGCGGGGTGGCGCGGGCTCCCGACTAGGGCGGCCCCCCAACAAAATCCTCACAGCACAACGTCCATGGATGTCGTGCTGTGAGGTTTTTGTTGGGGGGTGGTCCCCGGACTACAGGGCTACACTGCGGACTACAACGACAGGGGAGCGCCCCGCCGTCGACCGGGGCCAACCGCCCCGGCCGGAGGGCAATGGCGCTGAGAGTGCGGGAAGCCGCAGACCCTCGAACCTGCTCCGGTTCGCACCGGCGAAGGAAGTCGAGAATCTCCCCGGGCGCCACCGGCCGCCCGGGCCCTCCTGACCACCCACCAGGAGGTACAACCCATGACCCAGACCATCACCCGCCGCGCCCTGCTGGCCGGCTCCGCTACCGGGGCGCTCGCCTTGGCCCTGGCGGCCTGCTCCAAGTCGGGGGCCGGGGGCGGCGCGGCATCCACGATTACGGTCGTCACCCACGGCTCCTTCGTGGTGCCCGACGATCTCAAGGCCGCCTTCGAGAAGGACACCGGCGCCACCCTGGAGATCGTCACCGGCGGCGACGGCGGCGAGCTGGTCAATAAGCTCGTCTTGACCAAGGACGCCCCGCTGGGCGACGCCGTCTTCGGCATTGACAACTCCTTCGCCACCCGGGCCCTGGACGAGGGCGTCATTGACACCACCGCCACGGTCCCCCTGCCCGAGGGCGCCGACCAGTACGTCGTCGCCGACACTCCCGCCCTGGCCCCCATCGACTTCGGTGAGGTGAGCGTCAACATTGACACCGCCTGGTTCGCCGCCAAGGGCCTGACTCCGCCGGCCTCCTTCGAGGACCTGGTCAAGGCCGAGTACAAGGATCTCTTCGCGGCCATCAACCCCTCGACCTCCTCCACCGGCTTAGCCTTCCTCCTGGCCACTATTGGCCACTTCGGCACCGGGCAGACCGGCGGCTTCGCCGACTACTGGAAGCAGCTGGTGGCCAACGGCACCAAGATCGACGAGAGCTGGACCGACGCCTACTACACCGATTTCACCGCCGGTGGTGAAGGCGGGGCCTACCCGATCGTGGTGTCCTACTCCTCCTCCCCGGCGGCCACCCTCACCGATGACGGCTCCGCCTCGACCACCGCCTCCCTGCCCGCCACGGCGTTCCGCCAGGTGGAGTACGCCGGTGTCCTGAGCGGAGCGGCCAACCCCGAGGGCGGCAGGGCTTTCGTGGAGTGGATGCTCACGGCGGCGGTGCAGACTTCCATCCCGGAGAACATGTACATGTACCCGGTCAACCCCGAGGCCACCCTCAGCCCGGAGATGCAGGCCTTCGGCGCCCTGTCCGAGACCCCCATCACCGTTGACCCCGCCCAGATCACCGCCAACCGCGAGGCCTGGTTGACCACCTGGTCCGAGGCCGTCGGCCAGTGAGACCGAGGACCGGCCGGGGCCAGCGCCTGGGCTGGGCCCTGGCCGTCCTGGTCCCCGTGGTCTTCCTGGCCATCTTCTTCGCCTGGCCGGTGACCACCCTCGTCAGTCGCGGCCTGGCCCCCGACGGCCACCTCGACCTCACCGGGTTCGCCGAGGTCCTCACCCGCCCGCGCACCTGGCGGGTTCTGCGCCAGACCCTCACCCAGGCCGTTCTGGCCACCACCGTGTGCGTGGTTCTGGGGGTCCCCGGCGCCCTGGTCCTTTATCGACGCCACTTCGCCGGACGCGACGTATTGCGGGGGCTGGTCACCGTGCCCTTCGTGCTGCCCAGCGTCGTGGTCGGCGTCGCCTTCCACGCCCTGGTCACGACCGGCGGGCCCTTGGGGGGCCTGGGCCTGGACGGCTCCCTGACCGCCGTTGTCGCCGCCCTGGTCTTCTTCAACTACGGGCTGGTTGTGCGCACCGTGGGCACCATGTGGTCCCGGCTCGACCCGCGCGCCGTCGAGGCCGCCCGCGTCCTGGGCGCCTCCCCGTGGCGGGCCTTCCGCACCGTCACCCTGCCCTCCCTGACCCCCGCCATCGCCTCCGCCGCATCCCTGACCTTCCTGTTCTGCGCCACCGCCTACGGTGTGGTCCTGGTGCTGGGCGGCACCGGCGTGGGCACCATTGAGACCGAGATCTACGTGCTGACCGCCCAGTACCTGGACCTGCGCGCCGCCGCCGTGCTGTCCGTGGTCCAGCTGATCGTTATCGCTGCGAGCCTGTGGGTCAGCGAACGGGCGCGCCTGGCCGGGCAGGCGCGACTGTCCCTGCGCATTGACGTGCCCACCACGCCCCTGCGCGCCGCTGACCTGCCCTGCCTGGCCCTCACCCTCGCCACCGTGCTCGGGCTGCTCATTGGCCCCATGGCCGTGCTCCTGACGCGCTCCCTGCGGCGCGCCGGAGTGTGGACGGTCGCGAACTACGCCGATCTGGCCACGACGGGCGGGCGCAACGCCCTGCTCGTGACTGTCTGGGAGGCCGGCGCCAACTCCCTGCGCGTGGCCGTGGTCGCCGCCGTCATCGCCCTTGGGATTGGCACCGCCGTGTGCCTGGTGGTGTCCCGTCGCCCCCGCTCCCGCTGGCTGGCCCGGGGCACCACGGTTCTGGACGCCGTCTTCATGCTGCCGCTGGGAGTCTCGGCGGTCACCGTCGGCTTCGGGTTCCTCATCACCCTCTCCCGCCCGCCCCTGGCCCTGACCCGCTCCTGGTGGATCCTGCCCCTGGCCCAGGCGGTCGTGGCGGTCCCCCTGGTCGTGCGCACTCTCCTGCCCGCCCTGCGCGCGATCGACCCGCGTCAACGCGAGGCCGCCGCGGCCCTGGGGGCCGGGCCCGGCCGGGTCCTGGCCACCGTTGACGGCCCCCACATGCTGCGCGCCGGGGGCCTGGCCGCCGGCTTCGCCCTGGCCACCAGCCTGGGGGAGTTCGGGGCGACCTCCTTCCTGGCCCGCCCCCAAGAGCCCACCCTGCCAGTGGTCCTCTACCGGCTCATTGGCTCACCCGGAGCCCAGAACCAGGGCATGGGCCTGGCCGCCGGCGTCGTCCTGGCCCTGGGGACCGCGGCGATCATGGTGGCGTGCGAGTGGCTTCAGACGCTTAAGACCGCCGGGGGCCGGCGGGCGCGGCCGGTGCAGTTAGGGCGCACCGCCCGGGGCGAGCGGCCCGGGCCGGCCCAAACGATCGGGCGACCCGGGCGGCCCGGGCGGCCGGCGCCGGACGCCGAGGCACCGCCCGCCCCGGGCGACGGCCCGCCGCCAGGGGAGCCGGCCTCGAACCGGGCCCCCGCCCCGGAGGCGCCCAGGACAACGGCTCACACTGGAAGGACAACACCCATGAGCGCAACGGGAAGGACCGGGACCGGCCTGCGCGTGCGCGGCCTGCGAGTCGTCTACCCCGCCGGGCGCGGCACCCGGGGCGTGACCGCCGTCGACGACGTCGACCTCGATCTGCGCACCGGCGAGATCACCGCGCTCCTGGGCGCCAGCGGCTCGGGCAAGTCCTCACTGCTGCGCGCCGTCGCCGGCCTGGAGGAGGTTGCCGCCGGCACCATCACCTGGAACGGGGACGACGTCGTCGCCGTGCCCGTCCACAAGCGCGGCTTCGGCCTCATGTTCCAGGACGGCCAGCTCTTCCCCTTCCGTGACGTCGCCGGCAATGTCGCCTATGGCCTGGCCGGGTGGCCGCGCCCTCAGCGCGCCGCCCGGGTTCACGAGATGCTTCAACTCGTCGGCCTGCCCGGCTACGAGGAGCGACCGGTGACCACACTGTCGGGCGGGCAGGCTCAAAGAGTCGCCTTGGCCCGGGCGCTGGCCCCCCGGCCCCGGCTCCTGCTGCTCGACGAGCCGCTGTCCGCCCTGGATCGGGCCCTGCGCGAGCAGCTGGCCGTGGATCTGCGCACCATCCTGCGCGAGCAGGGCACCACCGCCCTGTACGTCACTCACGACCAGGATGAGGCCATGACCATTGCCGACCGGGTCGGGGTCATGGACGAGGGGCGGCTGCTGCGCCTGGACACCCCCGAGGCCCTCCTGGCCGACCCCGGCAGCCCGGCCGTCGCCCAGTTCCTGGGGGCGCACGGCGCTCCCGGGCGCCCACGGGGCTGAGCGGCGCCGGCCCCGGAATCCGGCGACCGGGGGCGGGCGCCCCCTAGCGCCCAGGGGCCTGGAGGGCGGGGGGGCGCAGGGGCGAGTGGTGGGGAGAAGTCCCCATGTGCCGTTCGTCCCCGAGGGGGAGTGGAAGCGGGCGACGCCGATGAGGCGTTTAGGCTGTGCCGGTGACCTCCATGCCGATTGTCAACAATGAGCGAATCTGCCTGTGGGCCAGGCGCGCCGGGCACCTCGACCCCTTAAGCGCTTCGACGACCACCATTGACTACAAGGGCAGGTCCCTGACCGTCTTCGTCCAGAACCAGCAGCTCCTCGGCGCATTCATACGCCTGACGGGGGACCTCAGCCCCGTCGAGCTCGACACCGCCCGCGACCTCATTGAGTCCATCCTGGCGCGCGTCCCCACCCCCGTCATTGGTCTCACCTGCACCCCGATGGGGCGGGCCGACGCCCCCGGGACGCCCGACGCTCCCGGGGCGCCCGGCGACGCCGCGCCCGGCGGTGCTACCGACGCGGCCGGCTCCGGGGACCCCGCCGCGCACGCCCCGGCCGGGGACCCCGCCGACCCCCTGAGCGCCGAGGCGCAGAGCCTGCGCACGGTCGTCGACATCCACCTCGGGGTCCCGGTCACCGAGGGCATGACCGACGACCAGCTCGCCTCCTTCCTCGACCAGACCTGCGCCACCATTGCCGCCGCCGTGGAGGAGATCACCACCGCCCTGCCGGCCTTGGCCCCCGATGACGGCACTCGCCCCGACCAGGAGGAGGACTGACATGCCGTGGTGGAACACCCCGACCAAGCGCCTCGCCCCGCCCGTCACCCCGGAACGCGTCGCCCGAGTCCTGGCCCAGTGGAAGGTTGACCACCGGACCACCGCCGACGGCGTCGACCTGCTCCACCGCTACCCCGTGCGCATTGGCGCCGGCTCCCGGGGCCCGACCGCCCACCTCCTCATTCGCGGCCTCTACCGGCTCGACGCCCAGGGACCGGCGGCCCGCCTGCTGCGCGAGGAGGTCCTGCGCCGCAGCGAGACCCTGTGGTTCCCCGCCGCCTGGGCGCTCCAGACCGCTCGCGGCACCCAGGTCATTACCTCCCATTGGATCCCCACCGCCGAGGGCCTGAGCCAGGAGCAGCTGGGCGATCTCCTTAGCAAGGCCCTGTCCGGCCTTCTGCGCACACTGGACGACCTGGGTGAGGAACTGTCCCTGCCCGCGCCCCCGGCCCTGGCCGACGCCACGGCCGCCTCCGCAATCCTCGACCAGCTCCTCCCGCCGGTGGCGGGCGCCGGGCAGAGCTGAGCCGCCCCGTGTCCACCTTCCAGGTTGACCTGCGGGGCATGGTTGATCTCCTGTCGCGCAACCTGTACTCCGGCCCGCGCGTCTACCTGCGCGAGCTCCTTCAGAACGCGGTTGACGCCATTGCCGCCCGCCGCGCCCTAGACCCCCGCGCACCGGCTCATGTCACCCTCACCGTGGGCGACGGCACCCTGAGCTGCCGGGACACCGGCATCGGCCTGACGCCCGAGGAAGTCGCCTCCCTGCTGTCCACCATTGGCGCCTCCTCCAAGCGCGACGAACTGGGCCTGGCCCGGGGCGACTTCCTGGGCCAGTTCGGTATTGGCCTGCTGTCCTGCTTCATGGTCAGCCCCGAGATCGAGGTCCGCTCGCGCTCGGCGGTCAACGACGCCGCCCCCACCGTCCAGTGGCTGGGCCGCACCGACGGCACCTACGCGGTGACCACTGCCGACCAGGATCCCGAGATGGCGCCCATGAGCTCGCCGGGCAGCCTCGTGACCCTGCGCGCCCTGCCCGGTGAGCCCTGGCTGGAGGCGGACACCGTACGCGCCCTGGTGGAGGAATTCGGCTCCCTGCTGCCGGTGCGCATAGAGGTGCGCGATCGCGCCTCCACCACCGTCCACGGCCAGGGGGAGGGCCCCTGGGAGATGCCGCGCGGCCGTGCCGTGGCGTGGTGCACCCGGGAGCTGGGGGCCGAGCCCTTCGACCTCATTGACCTGGATGTGCCCGCGGCCGGCCTGCACGGTGTGGCCGCCGTCATGCCCACCGCCCAACCCACCCGCTCCGCCCACCACACCGTCTACGTCAAGCGAATGCTGGTCTCCCGGGCCGCCAACGACCTGGCCCCCGAATGGGCGTTCTTCGTGCGGATCGTCGCCGAGGCCCCCTACCTGCACCTGACCGCCTCCCGTGAGGCGCTGGTCGACGACGACCTGCTGGGCACGGTCCGTGAGGCCATCGGCCAGGCGGTGCGCACCTGGCTGACCCGCCTGGCCCGCACGGCCCCCACCCGTTTGGCGCGCTTCATTGAGGCCCACGCCGTCGGCCTGTGCGCGGTGGCCGTGGACGACCCGGAGGTTCTCGGGCTGGTCGCCGAGCATGTGCCCCTGACCACCACCCTGGGCCGGCGCACCCCCGCCCAGCTGGCCGCCCTGGTGCGCGAGGGGCGGCGGGTGCGCTACACGCGGACCGTGGACCAGTTCCGGGGCCTGGCCGACGTCGCCTCCTCCCAGGGCATTGTGCTGGTCAACGCCGGCCACTCCTACGAGACTGAGCTGCTCCAGGCCCTGGCCCTGCACCCGGAGGTCCTGGGCGAGGGCACCGCCCCGAGCCTGGTCGACCCCGGTGAGCTCCTGGACGCCCTGGCCCCCGTGAGCCCCGCCGAGCAGGCCGAGGCCGCCGAAGTACTGCTCCTGGCCGAGGCCGCCATGAAGGACGTCGAGTGCGAGGTGGTCCTGCGGCGCTTCGAACCGGGGACCCTGCCCGCCCTCTACCTGCCGGACCCGGATCTGGCGGGACGGCGCGCGGCGCGCTCCTCGGCGGCCATCGCCTCGGGGGCCTGGGCGCAAGTCCTGGGGGTGACCGACCCCTTCGCCACGACCCCGCGCCCGCGCCTGGTGCTCAACCGCGCCAACCCCCTGGTGACCAGGCTCATTGCCGCCGCGGGGCGCCGCGGTAGCCGGGGCGGCGACGAGGCCCTGACCCGGGTGCTGCGGGGCCTGTACGTTCAGTGCCTGCTCACCGGCCACTACACCCTGGGCCCCAAGGAGCGGTCCTGGGCCGCCCAAACCCTATGGGCGCTACTGTCTGACGCCGTGCCCGACGACGGCCCCCCGCCCGGCCAGAGCAGGGCCCACGACAGCACAAGCACATAGGACCGGGCTGCGCCAAGGGGCGCGGCCGACCCACATAGGACCGGGCTGCGCCGCGGGGCGGCGCAGCCCACCCCAACCAGGATCCCTCGACGTCGACGAACCACACTGCGGAAGGAACCGGCCATGACCACGCGTGAGGACATCATTGAGCGGATGCACTTGTGCCACAGCCTGCCGCGGGGCCCCGAGCGCTCCGCTCTGCGGGCCGAGGCAGTCACCTGGGCCGAGGACATTGGGGCGGAGGATCTGTCGGTTGTGCTCCACGCCCAGCTCGTCAACGACTACTTCTGGGGTCAGGAGGAGTGGAAGGGCCTGGCGCCCTTCGTGTGGTGCCTGGAGCGTCAGCGGGAGCGGCCCGACCTGTTCGACGAGCGGATTGAGAGCTATCTGCGGCACTGCTACAAGATCGCGATCTCTGTGGCCTCCCGCAACCCGGCCGTGCCGGTGGAGCAGGTGCGCGCCCTGGAGGCGGCCATGGAGACCTACTACCGCGAGCAGGGCGCGTCAATGCACACCGTCCACGGGCAGCGCTACTACGTGGCCCGCAACCTCGGGCTCCCGGAGGAGGCGGTGGCCGAGTTGGCCGCCTGGCGCGCTACGCCGCGCGACGACTCCTCGGACTGCGCGGCCTGCGACCCCGAGCACCAGATCACCCAGGCCATTGCTGACGGCGACTGGGAGCTCGCCCTGGCCACGGCCGTGCCGATCCTGAACGAGGAGATCGGCTGCGATGAGCAGCCCGCGCGCGTGCGCAGCAACATGCTGGAGGCTTTCCTGGCCACAGGGCGGACTAAGGCCGCCTGGGACGCCCATGTGCGCTCCTACCGCAAGCACCGCACCAATGTGCGTCACGCCGGCACCTTGGAGGAGCACCTGGGCTATCTGGCCCTGTCGGGGCACATGGACCGGGGGCTGACCATCCTGCGCCGCCACGCCCCCTGGACGGCCCGATGCGGCTCGGCCACGAGCCTGCTATCCATGCTCATTGGCGCCACCGTCCTGCTGCGCCAGGCCGTGCGCGCCGGGCGCGGCGGAGAGCCTCTGGGTGTTGAGTTGCCCGAGAGCCGGCTGTGGTGCCCCGGCTTCAATGTGCCCGCGGACTTCACCCTCGCCCAGGCCGCCGAGGCCTGTGAGGCGTGGGCGCGCCATCTGAGCGAGCTTTACGACCGGCGCAACGGCAACACCTTCTTCACCGAGCAGCTGCAGAAGGCGTTGGCGCGCGAGCCCTACCTGACCGACCCCGGCTCGGGTCCGCGCGTCGAGCTGCTCGAAGCCCCCGAGGCACTGCCCGAGGCGGTCCCCTACTCCGACCTGCCCCAGGAGCAGGGCGCGGGCGACGGCACCGGGGGGCGGGGGGAGCCCGCCCCCGACGCCCCGGCGGCGCCCACCGGGGACCTGCCCGCCGAGCCCTACCCGCCGGTGGACATCCCCCACCTCGATCCCCCCGCCGGCCTCGACGAGGCGCTGCGGGAATCCTTCCCGCGCGAGCGCATGCTCTCCCGGGTCGACAGGGAACTACTCGACCAGTACTTCAAGACCAGCGGCCTGCTGACCCGGCCGGCGCCCCCAGAGCTGGCGGTGGAGGCCGCCCTGGTCCAGGCCGCCTTCGCCACGCGGGAGGGCCGGCACGCCGAGGCCCTGGAGCTGCGCAGCCGGGCCCGCAACCTGCTGGCCGCCCGCCACGACGAGCGGTCCCCGCGGGAACGGGACCTGAACCTGTGGCGCATTGAAGCTATGTGCGTGCGCGATGAGGCCCTGTGCGCCCGGGCGCCGGAGCAGGAGGAGGACCAGGAGGCCCGGGAGGACCGCCGTCGTCGCCTCGATGGGCTCACCGAGGCGGTCCTGGGCGCCGTGGCGCAGTTCCTGGACGATCCGCGGGCCAGTGCCGCAGAGGCCTTCGCGGCCGTGCGCGCCCTCATTAGCCTGGGCGAGGCCCTCATACGCGAGGGACTCGACCTGAGGATCAAGGAGGTGGAGGAGGTGTACGACGCCGCCATGGGGGTCGTCGACCTCCTGGAGCACCGCGGTATCGACCCCGAGCACGTGGCGGTGGCGCGCCACCATGTCCGCATGGCGCGCACCTACCTGCTCGTGACCCGCGGCGACATTTACCGGGCCTGCAACCTGGCTGACAGCGCCATGCGGGCCGCTGAACGCACCCCGCTGGAGACCGCGTTGGATTCCCGCTCCCTCATCGCCGGCGTCTCCATGCAGTACGAGCAGTACGAGGAGGCCATCGCCCAGTGGCAGGAGGTCGTCAACCTGGCCCTGGCCGCAGGGCTGGAGGTCACCTCCGTCAATACGCTCGACCATCTCGCCCGGGCCCTGGGGGCCGCCTCCCGGCCCCTGGAGGCGGCCGAGGTCCTGGAGACCGCCCTGGACCTGGCGGCCGGCACCGGGCATGAGCACCTGTCCCTGGACTTGCGCCGCACCTTGGTCCTGGTCCTGACTGATCTGCAGGAGGACGAGGGAATCCGGGAGCAGTCCGTTCGCTGCGCCGAGGAGCTCCTGGCCCGGGGCGACACGCAGAGCGCCGCCGGCTACCTGGAGCGCGCCGCCGGGGCCGCCGCCCGGATGGAGCGCTCCGACGACGCCGCCTCGTTGTTCCTGCGCTGCGCCGACCTGGAACCCACCGGGCCGCAGGCCGACGACGGCGCCCGTTTCCGCCGCTCCCGGCTACTGCGCCGGGCCGCGCGAACCCTGGCCACCAGGCCCAGTCCGGCGGCTTCGCGGCTCCACCTGGAGCGGGCCCTGGACCTGATCGAGCAGTCCCGCCGGCTGGCGCGATCCATCCCCGCCAGTGAGCACTATTCGGCGGTCTGGGAGGACGGCGCGGTGGACAGCGACATGTCCGACATCTACTGGCGCTGCGACGAGTACGACCTGGCGGTCGAGGCCTCTGAACGGGCCGTGACCAGCTACCTCAGTGAGGATGATCGCGCCACCGCAGCCCAGGAGCTGTCCTTCATCGCCCGCCTGCACGCCGAGCGATTGGACCAGCCCGGTCAGCGTGAGGCCGCCCAGAAGGCCATTGCCCGCGGCCGCGGCCTGCTGGCCCACCCGCGCTGGCAGGAGCATGAGGCAGTGAAGAACCTGGCGAGGATCGAGGAGTATCTGGAGGCGCACCCCTCGGAGGCCGACTAGGGCCCGGGGCGGCTGCCGGCCCCTAGTCGACCGGGCCCCGGGGCGGCTCCCCGGGGCCCGCGCCCGCCAATTCGAAAGAAGTGGGTTCGCCGGGGGTGAATGGGCTGACGGCACCGGGGGTCAGGGGTCACCATTGGGGCAGAGCCTGTGACGCTCGTTTCCAGACACCGGGAGGCACCCATGGCCCTTGCCAGCTCGCACCGATTCGCCGACGGCGACCTGCCCGTGGAGGCTGGTCGCTACCGCCTCGTCGCCTCGGGCTCTTGCCCGTGGAGCCGTCGCGTCCTCATTGCCCGCCGACTGCTAGGACTCACGGAGGCGCTTCCGGTCTCCTGGTCCTATGGTCGCGGCGTCGACGGATTCTGGGAGCTCACCGGCCCCGACGGCGGTCCCGGCACGGACCCGGTCCTGGGGGCCCGATCCATTGCCGAGGTCTACGCCGACACCCCCGGCTACACGCCCCCGCCCACCATCCCGGCCCTCGTGGACACCACTACCGGGCACGTCGTCTCCGACGACTCCGGGGAGATGATCTTCGACCTGGCAACCCAGTGGTGGCCGCTGCACCGCAAGGGCGCCCCCGAGCTCTACCCCCTCAACCGCCGCAATTCCACCGACGCCTGGGACGCCTGGCTGACCACCGAGGTCAACGAGGCCCACGAGACCGCCATTCACTCGAAGGACCCCGAGGTGGCCGGCGCCGCCGCGGGTCGCGTCCTCATCGCCTTCGACGTTGTCGACACCATCTTGGCCCGCGCCACCAAGATGGAGGCCTCCCGCGAGGGCGGCCTGACCATCCTGGACGGCCCGTCATTGTCCGCCGTCGTCGCCATTGGCCAGTTCCTGTGCGGCGACCTGCCCACCGGCAGCGACATCCGCCTGTTCACCACCGTTCAGGCCTACGAGTACGGCGGCCGCAGCTACTTCCCGGGCGGCGAGGCCCCTTCAATCGCCTTCTGGCCCGCCCTGGCCCGCTGGTTCCGCGCCCTGGAGGCGCGCCCCGGCTGGGTCGGCACCGAGGAGCGCAGCGCGCTGGGCCTGTAAATCGGGCAATCCGGGGAATTCGCCGAACCACCCCCACGCCACCGCGGGGCCCTGCGAGAAGACAGGTGCGTGCTACCTGTTCTTCTCGCAGGGCCCTGGTTACTGTCGGCCGGTTGCTGCCGGCCGGTTACTGTCGGGAGGACCCGGGCGCCTCCAACCATCCGGCCCGGGCCCCCAGGAGCGTCACCGGCCGCACTCATCACCGTCGACGGGCCAGCATCTGCGCCACCATGGCCTCCATTGACTCCTGGACCGGGCGGTAGCGGATCCCGAGCTCACGGCGGCTGCGGGTGGCGTCGACGCGGACCGTATACCCCACATTGCGCCGCACATACTGGCGGGTGAGCCCGATCCGGGGCGCCAGCGCCATGAGCACGGGACGTGGCAGGCCACGGCGCGGCAGCGGCAGGTCCCGCCCGAAACGCGGCAGGAGCGTAGCGGCCAGGGACACCATGTCGGTGTCCTGCGCCGCGACAATGTACCGTCCGTGAACCTCCGGCAGGAAGGCGGCGGCAATATGCGCCTGGGCCGCCTCCCGCACGTCCACCACGCTCAACCCGACGCGCGGAGCCCCCACGCGAGTGGAGCCGTCGATCATCATCCGCACAATGGAGAAGCTCTCGCTGGTGGGCGAGGGGCCCAGTGCCGGGCCAATGACCAGTGCCGGGTGAATCGTCACCAGCCTCCACCGGTCCTGGGACTCCGCCATCCTCCAGGCCTCCTTCTCCGCCAGCGTCTTGGAGTAGGAGTAGGGCTCGTGCGCCAAGGAGGAGGTCGTGTTCCAGCACTCCTGAGTGACGATCCGCCCCGGATAGCCTTCGACGTCCGCCGCGTCGCCGTACATGGCCGCAACCGAGCTGGTGAGCACGACGCGCCCGACCGACGAGGTCCGCCCCGCACTGGCCAGCACATTGCGGGTCCCCTCCAGGGCCGGGGCGATGAGCTCGCGCCGGGGGTCGCTCACGGAGCGTGAGAAGGGGGAGGCGGTGTGGATGACCGTGGCGCACCCCTCCATGGCCCGGTCATAGGAGCCCTCCTGCAGCAGGTCGGCGGCGAAGAGCCTGAGGTGGCCCGGTGAGCCGGCGGCGGCAGTCTCCAAGTGGGCGACCTTGGCGGCGTTGCGCGGGTCGCGGACCGCCGCATGGACGGTGGCCCCCGCCTCCAATAGGCCCTTGGTCACCCAGCTGCCCACGTAGCCGGTCGCCCCGGTCACCAGGAGGGGGGCGGAGGGGTCCACGGGGATGCCGCGCAGATCCATACCGTTTTCGGGTAGAAGTGCGTTCATAACGGGAGCATCGTTCGCACGGAAAATGAAGTCAAGCCGTTTCGTTAATCGTGGGCGGGATGCCGCGACCGACCAGCGCCGACGTCGTCAGACGCCCTCAGCGGGAGAGGACCGGGTTGTAGAGCAGCCGATTGGGCGTCGTCGGGCACTCCTCGCCCACCGCCATGGGGGCGATGAGCCGATCGGCGCGCAGATCCTCCAGGCGGGCCACCACCCGGTTGCGCAAGTTCCACGGATCAATGGTGTTGAGGTAGATCTTCGTGCCGCCCTCGAAGCCCGCCAGGGTGGAGACCCGCCACTTGAGGGTCACGTGCCAGGGCATGGGCTGGTCGACGTCCACGGGCTTGTGATGCCACTCCTCGTTGCAGGGCACGTCCGTGCCCGTGGCGGCGTGCAGGGCGTGCAGCAGGTCGGAGACGGCGTCGACCTCCTCGCGGCTCATGCGCCAGGGCTCGGCCGTGGCCGAGGTCGAGTACACCTCCAGGGTCGGGTAGCGGTGCCCGAAGCCGGAGAAGGCCACCGCATGCTCATTGGAGGCCACCAGCAGGCCCCGGTAGGCCGCATAGTCCACACCCATCTCGTTGTACAGGTTGGGGTTGGCCCGCACCCGCTGCAGCTCCAGCTCACTGTTCACGCCGCGTTCGTCAATCCCCACCAGCTGCTTGTGCAGGTGGTCGAAGCTCGCTCCGGCCGGGCGCAGCCAGTTCTGGAACACCGCCACATAGCGCACCCAGCGGTTGGCCAGGTAGAGGTCGTGCATGGCATTGACCGCCAGACGCGTGTAGGCGCGGTGCTCGGCCACGCTCAAGGTGCCCGAGCCGGCCAGGCCCGAGGAGTCGAGGGCGCCGTCGGTGAAATGCCGCCGGGCAACAATGACGTCGTGGCCGCCGGCGAAGAAGGCCGCCAAGTAGTGGTGGCGCGCGGCGGTGCTCATCTGGTCCCAGGAGGCCGGGTCGGCCCCCGAGGCGCGCAACTTCGTCTTGGCGATCGTGGCGGCGTGCTCGGCGCCGGCGGGGTCGGCCAGGTAGGCCTCCATGCGCTCGCGGGCGGCGTCGGGCACCTCATAGCCGTGGTTGGCGTGCCAGTAGTGGTAGGAGAGGATTTCGAAGAGGTTGGGTACGCGGCGGAACTCGGCCACTGTGTCGAAGAGCCTGGAGGCGGGCAGGGAGTCGAGTTGCTCAAAGCCACCGCTGTCGCGGCGCACCACGCGCGACTTCTCCGGGGGGGTGTCCAGGTAGCGGTCCGGGCAGAAAGCGCAGGCGCTGGTGCGCTCCTGCGCGGTGAGCGGGTGAACCTCGGCCACCGGATGGGATATGGGGCGGTTGCCGCGCCCCGGCACCGTCCACACCTCGGTTCCTGTGAAGGGACTGATCTGCTTAACAGTTCCGTCGGCCATGCGGGTCAGTGGCGCGGCAGTGGGGGAGTACGGCATGAGCATGACGACATTCTTGCTCGTTTCGCGTCGCCCTGCTCGGTCGACGGCCTGAGTCGCGCTCGGGGCCGACTGGGGCGCCAAGGCCGCACCGGCGCCGCCTTGGCGCATATGCCGCCGTATCGGCAGGCGGGTGGGGCGGCGCGACAAGCCGGACGTTCTACCGATTTCATCCTGTGCGATGAACCGCTCGCGCTCTTTTGCGCGCATGCTTGATGTGCCTGCGAGAGGGGGTCCGGGATCATGGGTGCGGAGCGCGAGAGTACCGCAATTCCAGCGTTTCTTTCTGGAGGCCTATTCAGGCGCCGATGGGGGCGGCACCTGGCCGGCCGCCGACGCGGTGGAGCCCATGCCGCGCGGTGTACCCGTACCGTAATTTTATTAACCGAACAGTCAATGGCCGCTAATCAACAAGTTTAGCTTTTTAAGCGCCTCAGGTAGCATCTCAGGTAGGAACCACAAGGAGGTGGGCGGCATGGCTGCGCCGAGTCGCCAGGAGCGGGCTGTCGCCCGCCGAGAGCAGCTGATCGACGTCGCCCTCGACCTCTTCGCCCGTCAGGGCTTCGCCGCCACCTCGACCCAGCAGATAGCCAAGGCCGCCGGTGTCGCTCAGGGCCTGATCTTCCACTACTTCGGCTCCAAGGAGGGCCTGCTCTCCGCGGTGCTCGCCTCCCGGCGGTCCTTCGCCACCGACATGCCCAACCTTCTGGCTTCCGTCCAGGTCTCCCAGATGCCCCTGGGCGAAGTGCTGCGCGCCGTGTGCCGGCAATGGTTCGACACGCTGCGCCACGAGACCAGCGCCACCTTGCTCCTGACCAGCCTGGCGCTCACCGACGCGCATTTCGGCGAACGTCTCACCCGGGCGGTCGACAATGCGCTCGGCGAGCTCTCCGACTTCCTGGAGCAGCGCCGCCGGGACGGGGAGGTTCGCGTTGAGGACGACTTGCGCGTAGCCGCCCACGACATCCTCATTCCCGTGATTGTTTTCTTCCTGCTTCACCACTGCGAGCCCGACTGGGAACAGGCCGCCGAGCACTTCGTGGAGTCCCACTGCTCCTTCTGGCAGCGGGCCCTGGGCGCCGACATTGAGGCTTGAGCAGGGCGGCGGCCGAGGCGCCGGGACCCGGGCCCTGCGGGGCGCCCGCTAGGAGCGGTGGTGCCCGGTGGCCGGGGCCCGACGGCGGCCGGGTGGTCGGGGCCCGACGGCGGCCGGCCGGGCCGAGCTCGCGGTGCGGGCCCGGGTCGCGGCCCCGTGCGTGTCCGAGGCGGGCCGTAGTGTGGGCGCATGGCCCGGGAGATCACGAAGGATGACTGGCCGGCGAGGCTTGACGACAAGGACCTCATTGCCCGCGTCGGCGGGCGGGCTTTCCTGCGCGCGACCCGCTACGTCGACCAGGGGCGGGTGAGCGCCCTGAACGTCTCAGCGGGCGGGGACATCCTCATGGCACAGGTCCGTGGCTCCAACGGGCGCAGCTACCAGACCGTGGCCTATGCGCGCGGCGCAGGATCACGCCCCACCTGGCTGGGCACCTGCACCTGCCCGGTCGCCAAGAACTGCAAGCACACCGCCGCCATGCTCCTGGTGGCCCGAGCCCGGGCCCGCAGGGACGCCGTCGGACCGGACTGGGAGGCGGAACTCACCAGGCTCTTGCGCGTGGGCCCCACCGGCCATCGGGCCATGGCCTTGGAGATCGCCCCGGACCCCGGCGCGGCGTCCACTGACGGCGGGCCGACACTATTGCCACTGGTCGCCGGGCGGCGGGGGTGGAAGCGTCAAGGGGCGTCGTGGACTCAGGTGCTCTCCGGGGAGCTGCGCGGGGAAGTCGCCGACGACATCCTGGACGCCCTGGAAGAGATCGGCGCCATGGCCGCCTCCGGCTTCTACTACGCCGACGAGCGCGTGCCCCTGGGGCGAACCGGACCGCGCGTGTGGGGGGCGCTGCGGCGCGCAGTGGCCGCGGGCCTGATCTTGACCACCGCCCAACGGCACGGCGCGGCAGTGCGGATCGCCCCAGGGCTGCGCGCCGGGGTCACCATGCGCCGCAACGAGGACAACTCCCTGGTCATCGCCCCCGGCCTGGACCCGACCGGGGTCAAGGAGCTCGCGGCCCCGGACTCGGGGGAGGAAACCGCCAGTAGGCCCGGGCTCACCCCCATCGGCGACCCGGCGCACGGCTTTCACGCCGTGGCCCCCGACGGCTCCCTACTCCTCATGCCCCTCGACCCGCCTCCCGGGGAGGTGCTTTCCCGCCTCCTGGCCGACTCCACTCAGCCCATCGTGGTGCCGGCCGCACAGGTGGACAGGTTCGAGAGCGGGTACCTGGAGCCCCTGGCCCGCGCAGTACCGGTCTTGGAGATCGACTCCTCCCTGAGTATCCCCGAGCCCACCGAACTCCGCGCCGTCCTGCGGGTCACCATTGATTCCTCCACCCATGAAGCCACCACCAGCTGGCTTATGCGCTACGTGACCACCCCGGGCGGGGTCGTCCATGAGGCTGAGGTCGGCGATCTCAGCACCGACAGCACCGACAGCGCTGACAGGACCAACAGCGCCGACGACGTGCTCGGAGCGGGTGAGCCTTCGGCGGCGAGGAGCCGGCCCCTCGATCTATGGGCTCAGGGCCCCGGCCCTGACGCACCTGATGAGGCCGGGCAGGGGCGGGCCCCCGGGGAGGGGAGCGTCTGGCGGGACATCGCCCAGGAGCGGCAGTTGGCCCGCAGCATTATCGCCGCCCTGGTGCCCATGGCGGCCGACCACGGGGTGCTATGGCGCCGTCGCCGCTTCCATGGCATGGCCACTGTCCACCTCATGGTCCGCACTCTGCCGGCCCTTGAACTCCTGGACTCCTTCGAGGTGGAGGTTGTCGGGCAGGTGCCGGACTACCGCCCCACCAATGAAGCACCGCTCATCACCACCGACGTGGGGCAGGAGGGGGACGCGCCGGACTGGTTCTCCCTGCGCGTGCGTGTGCGCGTTGGCGGCGATGAGATCCCCATGGAACGGCTCATGTCAGCCGTCGCCGCCGGCCACAGGGAGGTTCTACTCGACTCCGGGGTGTGGGTGGACATTGACCGTCCCGAGATCCTCACCCTGGCCCGCCTCATGGAGGAGGGGCGCGACCTGGCGGACCCATGCGCCAAGGACGGCGGCGCCCTGCGCGTCA
Organism: Actinomyces oricola; assembly: GCF_004104015.1. Lineage (GTDB taxonomy): Bacteria > Actinomycetota > Actinomycetes > Actinomycetales > Actinomycetaceae > Actinomyces > Actinomyces oricola. Next base: position 19,993 of record NZ_RYFV01000035.1, read on the forward strand.
CCCCCTTCCAGGCCGGGTACTACCAGCAGCTCGTGGCGCTCGGAGTGGTCGGGGAGTCCACGCGGCGCTGGCGCGAAGGGGTCGACCGGCTGCTGGCCCTGACCGCGGCCGCCGAGCAGACCGTTGACGAAGGGGCGCCGGGCAGCGGGTTGGAGGGCGGCCCCGCGCCGGTGGGCGAGGGGAGCAAGGGCAGTAAGGGCGGCGCCACCGAGGAGCCCGACCCCATTGACGTGATTGACGTGCGCCCTCCGGCAGGGCTGTGCGCCACCCTGCGGCCCTACCAACTCGACGGTTACCGCTGGCTCAACCTTCTGCGAACCACCGGCCTGGGCGGGATCCTCGCCGACGACATGGGCCTGGGCAAGACACTCCAGGTGCTCGCCGTCGTCCAGCGCCTGGTTGAGGAGCAACCTGCGGCAGACGGCTCCAGCGCCCCGGTGCTCGTGGTCGCCCCCACCTCCGTGGTCGGCTCCTGGGCGGAGCAGGCCCGACGGTTCTGCCCCGGGCTGCGCGTGCGGACGGTGACCCGCACCACCGCCAAGCGCACGACGACGCTCGCCGACGAGGCCGCCCGGGCCGACCTCCTGGTCACCAGCTACACCATTGCGCGCCTTGACGAAGAGGAGTTCGCCGCCCAGGAATGGTCGTGGACCATCCTCGATGAGGCGCAGTTCGTCAAGAATCACGCCTCAGCCACCTACAAGGCGGTGCGCCGCCTGCGCGCCCCCTCCACCATCGCCATTACCGGCACTCCCCTGGAAAACTCACTCATGGACCTATGGTCCCTGCTATCCATCTGCGCACCGGGGCTCCTGCCCGGCCCCGAGCGCTTCACCGCTACCTACCGCCGCCCCATTGAGCGCGGCTCCACGGAGAGGCTCACCGCCCTGCGCGCCCGCATGCGCCCTTTCCTATTGCGCCGCACCAAGGAGCAGGTGGCCGCCGAACTCCCCAAGAAGACCGAGCAGGTCCTCGCCGTCGAACTCTCCGCCGCCCATCGGCGCGCCTACGACCAGCGCCTGGCCCGGGAACGCCAAAAGGTCCTGGGCCTGCTGGAGGAAGACACCGCCCAGGCCCGTTTCAGTGCGCTCAAGTCCCTGACCACCCTGCGGCTCATGGCCCTGGACCCTGCGCTCATAGCCGACGACGCTCACCCCTGTGACAACCACCATCCCGGCGGAGTGGGAGCCGGGGGAGCCGCGCGCCCCGGCGGCGCCACGGGCAGGCGCCGACGCAGCGCCAAGGTCGAGGTGCTCATGGGGCAATTGCGGCCCATTATCGCCGAGGGGCATAAAGCCCTCGTGTTCAGCCAGTTCACCCGCTACCTCAGCGGTGTGCGCGCCGAACTCGACGCCGCCGGCATGCGCACCGTCTACCTCGACGGCGCGACGGCCGACCGGCAGGCCGTCATTGAGGCCTTCCGGAATGGGCGGGCCGACGTCTTCCTCATCTCCCTTAAAGCCGGGGGCTTCGGCCTGACCCTCACCGAGGCCGACTACGTTTTCCTTCTGGACCCCTGGTGGAATCCGCAGGCCGAGGAGCAGGCCGTGGACCGCACCCACCGCATTGGCCAGGACCGGCCCGTCATGGTTTACCGGCTCGTGTCGACAGACACCATTGAGGAGAAGGTGATGGCCCTCAAGGAGAAGAAGGCCGAACTCTTCGCCCGGGTCGTCGAAGGAACCCGGGACACCGCCGGGAATGGATTGGGCGGCGCCGGGAATGGGGCGGGCGGCGCCGGGAGTGGAGCGGGTGGGGCCACCCGGGCGGGTGTAAGCCGGGCTCGGCTCAGCGCTGCTGAGATCCGCGAGCTCGTCGGGGGCTAACGCCCGCCTCACTGAAAAGAGGACGAACGGCGTCTTTTCAAGGCGAGCGGGGCTCCACAGGAGCGCCTCGCGGCCCTTTATCCACAAGGGTCAGCGGGGGCGGATGCGGACACCGTGGGCACCGGCGCACCCTGGGTGTTGCGGGCACGGTGCCCGCCGGGGCATACGTCCCATCACCCTGAGGAGAGAATATGAGGACCCTGAGAACGCTGCGCGTCTTGCGCGACAGCTGGGCCATCGCCCACTTAGAACCCCGAACTGCCCCCGACGGTACCCGGGACGATGGCGGGGAGGCCGGCATGGCAACCGCTGAGTACGCCATTGGCACACTGGCCGCTGCGGCCTTCGCCGGGCTGCTCCTGGCGATTATGCGCTCGGGCGGCCTGAGCGCCACCTTGCAGTCCCTCATCGAGTCCGCTCTCTCGGTGGGCTAATGTGCGCGCCGAGCTTCACCGGGAGCGGGGACCCCCGGCCAACCAGGACCAGCCAAGACAACAGGTCCAGCCGCCCCCAGGCCACGACCGGAGGAACACCGGCGCCCATGCCCTGGCGGGCGCCGCAGCCCGGGCCCGGCCGGACCCGGCATGAGGGGCCGTCGGCCCCTGCTCCCTGTCAGAAGCCGACTGTCCGCAAGCCCCACCGACTCCGGCCGCCCCGGCAGCTGACGCGTCTTCGTCCCTGGCGAGGGCGGCTTCAGCGAGCGGAGGATCCCGCTGGGGCAGGCCCCACCACAAGGGGAATGACCGGGGAAGTTCCCGCTGTGGGAGGCTCCCCCGCGAGGGGCCTGGTCGGGGAAGATTCCGCTGTGGGATGCCCGGTCGGGGAAGTCCCCGTTGTGGAAGGACCCACTGCCGCAGGCCCGGCTCCCTGGACGGGCTACCGGCTCCGGGCCCCGGCGGGCGTGGCGCCTGCATCCCCTGCCCTCTGGCGGGCGTCACGCCCAATGCGGTGGGATCCTCAGGCGGGCATGGCCACCGCCGAGTTGGCCGTGGCCATGCCCGCCGTCGTCCTTGTTCTTCTGCTCGTCCTCAGCGGGGTCAGCGCCGGGGTTACTCAGTTGCGTGTTACTGATGCTGCTCGTGTAGCCGCCCGCGCTGCTGCCATTGGGGAGAGCGATCTGACTGGGGCGGCGAACCGCGCTGGTGGGGGAGTGGGCCTGACGGTTGAGCAGGGCGAGTTCACCTGCGTGACGGCGAGTCGTCGCGTCCCCGGTCCGCTCGGTGGGTTGGGGCTGAACGCCCGCAGCCGCGCCTGCGCCTACACCGAGCCGAGCGGGCCGTGAGAGCGGCGGCTGTCGACCGGTGCGGGCGCCCGGTGAGGCGCCGGTATCTGGCGGGGGAGCGGAGGCCAGCGGGGGAGCAGGGCTCGGGGACGGTGCTGGTTCTCGGCATTATCGGAGCACTGCTCGCACTCGCGGTTGGTGCCACGGCCCTTATTCAGGCGCAGGTTGCGGCCGGTCGGGCGCGGCTCGCGGCGGATCTGGCCGCCCTAGGCGGGGCGACGGCGCTGAACTCGGTTACGGCGCCCGGTGACCCCTGCGCGGTGGCAGGTGGTGTGGCGGAGGCCAATGGGGCGGCGTTGGGCTCGTGCACCGTGGTGGGGGAGGACGTTGTGGTGGAGGTGGGGGTGCGGGTTCGGATTCTTGGTGTAGCTCGCACGGCTACCGCTCGGGCGCGAGCCGGTCCCGTCGATGCCCTGTGACGCCGCCCCTGCAGGGGTTGGTCGCTGCTCCTGCCGCCTCACCGGTTCGCCGCCCCTACTACTGGTGGGGCTGATGGCCGGCACGGTGCGGGCCCGGTAGCGGGCGTGAAGGGCTTTGCCGGAAGGCAGACTCGGCTGTCCCAGATCCCCGGACTGGGTCCGCATCGCCATTGGCAGGAGACGATCACGCTCCCACTTCGCTGCCAAAGCGGATAATCATGGTTCCAACATTGATGCATCTGAGCAGTATCGGAAGGATAGGACCATGCGGATCGATCTGGATCCCGAGCTCGGTGAGACCCGTGACCACTGGTACTGGCGCCCCGGCTGGAGGCCCGGGCGGCGGATGTATACCTTCCATCTCACCATGGAGCGGGCCGCCGCCGTCCAGGAACTCGCCTCTGCGGCTCGCCCGGTCCTCAGTCGCTTTGACCGCGTCGACCCAGTGCCTGTGCCGTGGCTCCACCTGACCATGAACGGACTCGGATTCAGCGACGAGGTCGCCGGAGCCCGGCTGGAGGCGGTTTCCGACGAGGTCTTCGCGTTCCGGGCCTCGCTGAAGGATCCGGTTTTGCGGTTCACCCGTCTTTTTCTCGGCCGGGAGGGTGTCATGCTGGTGGCGGAAAATAGTGACTGGCTGATGGAGCTGATGCGGGTGCAGCGCGGCGCCATTAACCGCCTTCTCGGTTCGCGCGAGTGGGGGGATTTTTGGCCGCACACATCCCTGTGCTACTTCAATGGGAAGATGGATCCGCGGCCATTGATTGACTCGCTGGCGCCGGTGGTCGACACAGTTCCAGGTGACATCAGCGCCATTCCCACGCTGACGCTCATGCGGTTGGGCCGCGATGAGCACATCTACACCTGGGAGGTCATCCAACAGTCCTGACGCGGGGCGTTCCGGAGGGTTCCAGCTGTTTGCGGAGGTGCGATTATGCAGTACACAACAACATATCAATCCCCGGTAGGGGAGATTCTGTTGGCGGCCGATGAGATCGGCCTGACCGGACTATGGTTTGCCGGTGAGAAGTATTATGCTCTCAACTTGGATGAAGAGCATGAAGAAAAGGAAATCCCTGTCTTCGCGGAGGTGAAGCGATGGCTGGATGTTTACTTTACCGGCCGGGAGCCCGACTTCATGCCGCCCATCCATATGATTGGAACACCTTTCCAGGTGGAAGTGTGGGAGTTGCTTCGCAAAATCCCCTACGGAAAAACCACGACTTATGGTGAGCTGGCAAGGTAGATCGCCGAGAGGCGAGGGCTGAAACGCATGTCCGCCCAGGCCGTGGGGTTCGCCGTGGGGCGCAATGAAATTTCCCTCATCGTTCCCTGCCATCGGGTAGTGGGGACGAATGGCAGTCTAGCGGGCTATGCCGGCGGCATCGACAAAAAAATAACTTTCTTGAAATTAGAAGGCGCATACAAGAACGAATACTTCATTCCTAAACATAGCACGGCACCGTAAGGAAAAGTTTGCCGTAGAAAATATGTTTGATATGGCTTTCGTCTGAGCTTCTCCAGGTGATCTAAATACTTGAACGTGATCGGATATAGTGAAGGTTATTCACAGGGGTTTGCGGGATTTCGTCGGAGGAGGCCGAAAAGGACGGTGGGTAACCGGGGGTGCGGAATGGAGTGGTTCCCGCCGCCTGGCGGGCTCCCCAGGTGGGTGACGTAAGAG
>NZ_RYFV01000036.1 GCF_004104015.1 Actinomyces oricola
AGCGCGACACCCCCGAACAAACATACGACGCGTTCCTTGACTACATCAACAGCCGCACCTTCGACTACGACTTCGAACACCTACCAACAACACCCCCCGACAACGATCTTGTTTAAAGCCGGCCATAGTTACTGACATTGTTGAAGGCTTGATCGAACCCGCCGAACATTCCGTGACTGGACAGGATCACTGGGCCGTCCCCGCGATCAATGTAGGTCATCGCCCCGTAACTGAGATGAGCTTGCTTGGGTCCGTATCCGGCGAGCCTTACCCGACTGTTACGGACTTCCTTCCGGCACCGAACGGCTTGGATCAACAGTGCAAAAGAGACCAGCGACAAAGTGGCGGCGAGTGGCTTGCGCGCTGTCATTGTCGATCCGCCGTAGCTTCGTTCTTCGGCATGCCGGTCAACGCAAGGGGCAACACCAGCAGTACCATGACTATGGTGATTAGGCGGTTGGAAATGAGGTCGCTGATGAAACCCTCGGCGGGGAACCCGTAGCCCAAGATGGTGATGAAGATCAGGAACCCGATGATCAGGGTGGCTGCGATCCTCACGAACTGTCTGGATAGCAAGCCGAGCCCGCATGCTATCTCGAAGATGCCTGTGAGGATGGTTAGCCATCCGATGTTGGGCATGACAAAACTGTCCCATACTGCCCCAAGCCCGGGAATCAAAGCCGTGTCACCGAATACTGCGTACCCGTCAGGCATGGTTCTACCCATGACGAAATGGGCGATACCGCCACCAATGAAGATGACTGCAAACAGAAACCTGACTACTTGACGGTAACGACTCATGACTGATCCTTCAAATAGGTGACACGAAAGCCATTGATGTGCTCGTCGAGGAGCTTCTTAGCGCCCTCCTCGTCACTCTCACCCATCTGCATCAGCATGAAGATCGGCCCGTAGAATGCGAGTGCAGCCTGTGATGGCGATATGTTGTCCACGAACTCGCCGCCCTTCATCAACTCCTCAAACAACGCGGTTTGAAAAACAAGGGGCTTGGCTATCAGATAGTCGTTGAGACGCTGCGCGATAGCGGCATCGTGGTACTGCTCGATCATCATCAGGCGACGCAGCCTGGAGAACACAGGATCATGACGAACAAATGAAAACATGCCCTGAGCGATTGCAGACAAGCTCTGTCCACTAATGTTCCGGTAGTCCTTAGCGGCGCTGGCACCCTCAGAGGTGCTCACACCCAGTTGTGTTCCGAGTTCACCAAGCCGTGAGTCGGCCAACTCGATCAGGGCGTCAAAGATCGCCTGTTTTGAGGGGAAATGCTTGTAAACTGAGCTTTCCCGAATACCCACAGCCTTGGCGAGATCCCGAATCGAAGTTCCGCCAAAGCCATCGCGTGAGAACCCGTCCAACGCCGCACCCAAAAGAGCATCGCGGGTGGTGGGTGAACCACCCCCAACGGCTGAGGCTAACGAACGTTCGCTTTCCATGTGTTGAGAGTAGCACACGAGCCGGAACTCCAGGCCAGCGGATGTGCGCCGCCCTGACGCTCACTCCTCTCCGTCGTGCGGTGTTACGTTCATCGCATGGCCAGGACGAGCCAGCTGACCAGGCTTCCCGCAGACGTGTACGAGTCCGCGCTCACGGCGACGCTCGTCACATCGCGCACGGTGCCGCAGCAGATCGCGCACCGGGCGCGCATTGGTCGCAAGCTGGAGATGTCGCCGCAGGTGAACCACCGGCAGATCGCCAGGGTCCTCGCCGGGGCAGGATCGTATGACGCGCTCGGCGAGCAGGAACAGGCCATCGTCCGCGAGGCGTGGGCCGAACGCATGGCGGCCCTTCGAGGTGAGTTGAACTACGCGGCACGGTTCGAGTCCGCAGGCGAGTCGTACTCCGAGGTCGACGACGACGGCAACCTGGTCGTCCATCCGACTCGCGGCTAATGCCGCTGCTGCATCTGCTCGCCGAGGCGATCCAGGTCGCGGATGTGACGGAAGTGCTCGACAACAGCCGCGCCCGCACTCCGTTCGGTCTCTGCGCCTCGTTCGAGCGGCGCACCCTTGTCGGCTCTCCGAGTTGGCCGGCCTGGGCGCCTGCCGCTCTGCGCGAGAGCGCAGGCTCCTGACAGATTCACGGGCGCACAAACGCGCTGGACGACTACCAAGAGCGGGGCGGGCTGCTCGACGGCGATGCCGAGACGATGCTCGATGCGATCTACGAGGTGCACCGACCGCGATGAGGGCCCGCGCACGCTGATGGAACATACGAGGTTGAGCACCTTGTGTTGCGCGTTCTACGCCGACCAGTCTCCAAGTGCGCCTTGGAGTGCGCCCAGGGCGGCGTCAATGAGGGGCCAGCGGTCGTGCTCAGGGCATCCGTTGTCTACCCAGTGCAGGCAAGCGGTATCTATGAATCCGAAGTATCCCCACAGGGCGTATTCGTGGCGCTTCTGATTGCTGGGTTGAAGGAGCTTGCCCAGGTTGTCCACATAGTCTCTGCGGGCCTGAGCGCGTAGTTCGGCTGCGGCGGGCGGTTCTCCACCGGGTTGGCGCATGGGCATGGCCCAGGCGTCGGGGTGATCAGCGATGTGGTCGAGGTAGACCTCGGTTGCCGCTTGGATTCGATCACGGACCGGCACGCCGTCGGGGAGTGCCTCGAGGGCGGCGGCCTGCCGATCCAGTAGCCCGGTGATCGCCAGTCGCACGACCTCGGCGTAAAGGTCTTCCTTGCTCTGGAAGTAGCGGTAAACCAGAGCGTTCGATGCATCCGCGTCAGCGGAGATCGAAGAGATCGTCACCTCCGTGTAGGGGTGGGTGGCGAAGGCTTCGATCGCCGCGTCCAGGATCGCGGCTCGACGCGAGTCGGGGTCGAGCCTGCGCCGGGGTTTGCGGTCGGTGCGTGCCATGTTGCCCAGCCTACCGCTAGTGAACTACGATCACTACCGCTAGTGAATCGCATTCAGTAGGAGGTTGTTGTGGACTGGGTTGAGCACGCGATCTGGTGGCAGGTCTATCCGCTGGGGTTCTGCGGAGCACCTATCAGGAACCCCGACATGACCCCTAGCCCTCGTCTGCGAGGACTGATCGACTGGGCGGACTACGCGGTCGAGTTGGGGGCCTCTGGACTGCTGTTGGGGCCGATCTTCGCCTCCGAATCCCACGGGTACGACTCCCTGGACCAGTTCCGCATCGACCCGAGATTGGGCGGGGACGAAGATTTCGATGCTCTCGCCGCGGCCTGCGAACAACGCGGCCTGCGGATTCTCCTGGACGGCGTGTTCAGTCACGTCGGGGCCAATCACCCCCACGTCCTGAAAGCACTATCGGAAGGACCGGAGAGCCCAGAAGCCGCCCTGCTCAATATTGACTGGAACGCGCCCGGAGGGCCCGCGCCCCGCGTGTTCGAAGGCCACTCGTCTCTCGTTCGACTCAATCACGCTTCCGAGCGGGCCGTTGAGTACACGCAATCAGTGATGAGGCACTGGCTGGCAAGAGGGGCCGACGGATGGCGACTTGATGCCGCTTACTCGGTCGGCACGGAGTTCTGGGCGCGAGTCCTGCCCGCCGTCCGTGAGGACTACCCGGACGCATGGTTCCTGGGCGAAGTGATCCACGGCGACTACTCCCGGTTCGTCACCGACTCCACCGTTGATTCGGTAACCCAATACGAACTGTGGAAAGCCATTTGGTCATCAATCAAGGACAAGAACCTCTTCGAACTGGATTGGGCTCTGAGGCGGCACAATGAATTCCTCAAGATTTTCACCCCCAACACCTTCATCGGGAACCACGACGTCACCCGTATCGCCAGCACCATCGGCTCCGAAGCCGCAGTGACCGCTGCGGCGATCCTGCTCAGCGTGGGCGGTATCCCCTCGATTTACTACGGCGACGAACAAGGCTTCACAGGAGTCAAAGAACAACGGTTGGGCGGTGATGACGACATTCGACCGGCATTCCCGGGCCAACCCTTCCAGCTGGCCGAATGGGGCCGGCATATCTTCCGTGCTCATCAAGATCTCATCGGCTTGCGCCGCCGCAACCCCTGGCTCGCCAATGCCACCACCACGATGCTGAGCCTTGAAAACCGGCGGTGCGCCTACAGGGCCAGCGCCGCCAACGGAACCCAGCACCTCGACATCGAAATCGACTTGAGCGCAACACCAACGGCAACAATCAAAGACCAGAACGGGAGAACCCTTTGGGCGCAACGCCACTGACAGGAGCGTTCAGAATGGCCGCACTCGCCATCGCCCAGCCCATAGGGCCGCCCCTGGATCATTGGCCGGGCCGGGGCGGGGCATTATGCCGGGAGTAGCCGACCGTCCTCGGATCGCCGGGAGCCGCCAACAGGGCAACGGGCATGTCTCTTGGCGCCTGTCCGCCCGCTTCTCTCCTGTACGTGGACGGGGTGACCCCGATGACGGCGGTGAACTGGCGCGAGGCATGGCCGCGACTGCGCCACCCGACGTGACGCATGGCAACACCGATGGGAAGGTCGGTTTCCAGTAGCAGCTGGGCCAAGCGATGAGCTCGCACGCGGGTCAGGTACTGCATGGGCGAAATCCCGAAATGGCGGTTGAAGGTCCGTCCAAGTTGCGATGCGGAGAGATGCACAAGGTCAGCAAGGTCCTGTATCCGCCAGTCCCATTCGGGATGCGCGGTGAGGAGCCGTGCTGCATGATGCGCCGTCGTCCCGTTCCCGTTGGCATTGAGCGCATTGCCGACCGTGGTCTTGTCATGGTGTGCGTGACCGGGACTGGCAGTCATCGAGGGTGCCTTCCCTCTCGCTCCTGCCGGCGGCGGGGAGGTGGCGAGGAACCTGTGGTTTTGAACAAGTCCACCCATGCCCCGACTGGCAGGTCCTTTGGCAGTCCTCGTGCGGCAATGTGGCGTTGACTCAGCCATGCCTGTGCCGCCTTCGGTGAGCCAAGAGTGGTATTGCGTGCGAGGATCTGGGCGAGTCCGCGACCGGGCCCGGTGTAGACACGATGGACGAGCTCCTGGAATCGGCGTCGCTGCGCCGGAGGCAGGAGCGGCTGCTCGCGTCGGTCGATGGTGAGTATTCCGCCGTCGACTCCCGGGCGCGGGGTGAACGCGCGGGCCGGGATGCGGCCGTGAAGGGTGAACTCGAACCAGGGCGCCCATTGCGCCGTCATCATCGTTGCACCACCTACCCCGGCCCGGCGCCGGGCGACCTCCCACTGCACGAGCAGAATCGCCTCGGTCCACGCCGGTGCGTGCAGGATGCGCCGCAGCATTGCCGTGGTCTGGTGGAACGGCAGGTTGCCGATCAGCACATGCGGCGTCGTTGGGAGCCGGTAGGTGAGGAAGTCCTGTGCGACGACATTGACGTCCGCCGGGAGGCGCTGACTCAGGCCCGCGGCGAGACGGGCGTCGATCTCGATCGCGGTGAGTGGCCGCCCGGTCTGAGCCAACGGGAGGGTCAGTGCCCCCTCACCCGAACCGATCTCGATAATGGGGCCGGTCGTGGTGGCGACCAGGCGCATCATTGTGATGATGGTGGTTCGGTCATTCAGGAAGTTCTGGCCGTGCTCATGACGGCCGTGTCGATAGGTGGGCACTGGTTGCTCCGTGGTTGTTGCGGAGCCGGGCATGCATGAGGAGCCGCCCGGCCATGGTCACCGGGGGCGGGAGCAACAACGGGGTGCTCGCCGCCGTCAGCGGCTGCGCAAACGCAGCGAAGCAGTGCCGTAAACCAACATGTCGCCAGCATAGGCGAGGTCGCCATCAACAAGTGGTTCGATATGGCGCGTCCGCCCGAAGACGCGCAGATCCGTATCACCACGGGAACCCGCTGGCCGGAAGACCTTCAACGCCCTGGCCGTGGGTGCCTGCACCGCCCCAGTGCCTTGGCCCAGCGACTCGCGCGACCGCGGCGAGACCACCGTGTTCTTGTTGACTCTGAATACTGCCCGGCTCCCCGGGGGCTCGCGCCGTCTGGGATCCCCCGGGCGCGGGCGGGCTTGGGCTTCGGGGCGGGCAGACCGAGGGTCCGGGCTCCGTGACCCCCGGGCGCGGGCCCGGGCTTGAGCGTTGCACATTCTTTCTTCCCTCAAGGGGTGGGGAGCCGCGGAATCCTGCGGATCTGCTCGGAATCCGGGGGCCCGGGAACGGGATGAATGTGCGAACGGGTACGTCGTTGCACATTCATCCTTGCCGAACCGATCCCCTGCGACGAGGTATCGTTGAAATATCAACGATCCCCCACAGGCCGGCGTAGGAAGAATGTGCAACACCGCCACCCCCGCCGACCACCCGCCCACCGGCGCCGCCACCGCACGGCTTAATGCGGCGGGCCAGGCCCCCAGGGCGCCGATCTAGCTGTTCTTCCCACCGAGGTTGTGGGCAGCGGGGCGCCGAGGTCCAACGGTGATCGTGCGGGTACTGGACATCACGGCTCCTCCTTCCTTGGCCGGTAACCCTACATCCCCGCAATCCCCTCCAGGAGGGGGCTGGCGTCGCCGCTCCAGGAGATGGCGAGCTGGTCGCGGGCGCGCGTGGCCGCCACATACAGCAGCGACCTCTCCCGCAGCAGCGCGTCCGCGTAATCGGCCTCGGAGTATTGCAGGTCCCTCAGGGAGCGCGGGATCGAGCTCTCACTGACGTCGAACAGGAGGACCTTCCTGAACTCAAGGCCCTTGGCGCGATGCATGGTCATGACCACGGGTCGCCCGTTCCGGGCGGCCTCGCGGTCCACTGAGCGCACCTCAATGCCCCGCTCGGCCAGACCGGTGGTCACGGCGTCCCGCTGGTAGCGGTCCCGCACCAGAATGGCGATGGTTTCAGGCGCCTCCACCCCGTTGTCGGTGTCTTCCTCTAACCACAGGCCAATGAGCGTCGCGGCTTCGTCGAGTTCGTGCGCGCGCGACGTGGCGTGAATCAGCATGGGGTCTGGGCCGGAGCGCGGCGAGACGTAGTGGTGTTCCTCGGGCTGCCCCTCCATGTCCTCGTAAACACCGCGCTCCAGGATACTGAAGGCGAACCCGAGGTTCTGGCGGGTTGTGCGATAGTTGCGGGTGAGCCGCCGCGAGCGGCCGCGGACCTCAATCCCGTAGTGACTGAGTGTGATTTTCTTGCCATAGATCCGCTGGTGGGAGTCCTCAGCGAGGAAAAGATCGTCCGGGCCCTCATCGGCCAGGGCGCGAAGGAGCTGGAGGTGCGCCGGCGTGAGGTCCTGGGCCTCATCGGTCAGCACGTGCTTATACGGCCGGGCCAGGCCCTGTTCGGCGTCCCGCTCGAGCCAGGCGGCGGCCAGGGCCAGTTGCTCGGAGAAGGAGATAACGTCAAGGGACGCGCTTTTGTCCCGGTAGGTTTCTATTGCCTCCCATACGGCGGCCCGTGTCTTACGGTTGAGGGGGACGCCGCGACCGGGGCGGCGAACTCGGAGGTAGGTCTGGAGCGTGGTGACCCGGTGGGGCAGGATCACGAGCTCGTATTCGGATTCAAGGAAGTCGACGGAGCGAAGGTGCTCAGGGAGTCGGTGTTCCATTGTCAATAGGACCTCCTGCCAGATTTTTTTCGTGTTGGAGGCCTGCAGCCGGGTCCTTTTGCGACCCAGGACTTTTGCAGCAATATGAGCGATGGAGTCTCCGGCACTCTGGAGGATGCACCATGCGACCCGGTCAAGACCACTGACGAGAACCCCCGGTTCGCCGACCTTCGTCGCCAGGTGCAGCGTCGGCGACAATTCGGCCAGTTGACGTTTGAGATCATCGGCCAGGTTGCGGGTGTAGGTGGTCAGCAGGACACTCACGTCCTGCCCATTCTTGGCGTCGCGCTCGGCCAGGGCCGCAGCCCGGTGCACAGTGACTACGGTCTTTCCCGTGCCGGCACCGCCGAAGATGCGCATTGGCCCGTTGACGCGGCGCTCAACCAGGTTCCGCTGCTGCGGGTGGAGGAAGATCTGCCATTGGGCGAAGGACAGCCCCTCGATGGCGCGCCGTAGGTCCTCATCGGTCTCAACCCAGGTGAACATCGATTGTGCCGCCGGGGTGCGCAAACCGGCAATGACATCTGCGTCCCGTGCCGTAGCTGAAGTGCGCTGCGGCGCACGAAGCCCGAAGGTCTTCTTAATCTCCTCGATGGATGATCCGGTGGCCAGGGCGAAGAGCGCCTCGCCCTGCCATGCTGGGTCCATGGTCACCGCCAGGTCGAGCAGTTCGGACTCCCTCTTGGCGGCGAGGGCAGCAGCGGCGACACCGACGTCGATACCGAGTTCGTCGCGCAAGCGTTCGATACTGATGCCCTCCGGCCATGTTGGTGGGGCGTCCTGGTACTTCACCCGAACACCAGCCGCCGGGCCGCTCCTGGCGCTCTTGGCGCCGGCCCCGGGCCCACTTCGGGCTTCACCCCGGTCACCGCGTCCGGGAGCCACTGCCGCAGGCGCAGCCGCCCCGGCCACGCGTCGCCGCGCCCGCTCGTTGGCGGCCTCGATCCGCGCCGCCTCGCGGGCAAGCTCCTCCGCCTCCTGCTTGGCGGCTGCCAGCCGCTTGCGGGCGTCCCGTTGTGCCTGTTCGACGTCGACGACATCCTGCCTGAGGGCATCGGTGACGTGACTGAACTCGGTGGTCCCGTTGTAGGGGTTGACTCCAACGCGCACCGCCTCGGCGATCTTGTTGGCGTCGTCGTGCTGCCAGATGCCATGGATGACGTAGACCGGTTCAGTGCCGGCGTTCAGGACGAAGAGCACCGCACGGTAGGAGTCGGTGACGCGCGCGGTGCGCACGCGCCTGTCGGCGGCACCGCGGATGTGCTCCAGGTGAAGCCCGGAACTGGTGCCCATGGTGTTGAGCTTGGCCATGAACGGGCCAATCTTGGCGCGAAGCGAGGGGTCCTTGGAGGTCGCGTCCTTGACCTTGCTGGCGGGCCAGACGATCGCGGGCATGTCAGTGTCCTTCCAGGAGCCTGGCAATCTCGGCGGCGGTGCGGGCCGGGTCCTCCTCGACAAGAACAACGTGCCAGCCCGCATCGTCCAGAGCGGTAATGTCCTCATCGTAGGGCTCGGCAAGGACAGCAATCCGGGCTTTCCGCCACGACAGGTCCGTCATAATGCCGCCCTCGACTTCGACGCCGTCGGCCTCGTGCGGCACCCCGGCCCTGGCGAGGTGGGTGATCAGGGCGAGGATGGAGCGTGGCGTGAGCTCCGGGTCGACGGCGTCCCAGCCGAGCCGTCTCAGGTCGTCGGCGGCGATGGCCGTGTCGGAGGATGCGTCGAGCGCGGCTCGCACATTGAGCTCGTCGACGGCGAGGCTGGTGGTGGTGATGGTGACCGGCGCCTGCGCGAGGGCGAGGACGTTGCTCAGCCGCAGCCACATGCGCCACGCCTCGGCATGGTCGGGGGATTCGAGGGCCTGGAGCGAGTCGTCCAGGACGAGGGCGATACCTGTTGTTGATGTGCCCTGGAGCTGGACGGCCAGGGCCAGGTGCGGCCGGGTGAACACCGATGCGGTCGATCCCGAGCCGCTCGGCTCGCCGGCCGGCGGCTCAAGGTCGGGGCGCAGGGTCTGCGCCGCATTCCACAGCGGGTCGGTGATCTGTCCGCCCACCGGATGGTAGGCGGGCGCGCCCCCGTGGGCAGCGGAGCCGCCTTGCGCCGCCCCGATGAGAAGCGGCGCCCAGATGCAGTCGGCCAGGGCGGACAGGGCGGTGGCCTGAGGGCCGGGTCCGCTCGCGTCGTCGAGCAGCATGTCCACGAGCAGGGTCATGGGGCCGCCACGCCAGGTGGCCACGGCCTGATCGGTGACGCTGCCCGCCCGCGCCGCCTGGGCGGTGCCGTTCTTGAGCATGGTGATGGCGTCATAGCTCAGCCAGCCGGGCTCCCACGGTCGATCAAAATCCTCAGCGCTCAAGGCAATGACCCGGTAGCCGGCCGCCCGGAGCGTCGCGCGTTTGGAGGCGTCGTCGGCGAGCCGGTTGCGGGCGGGCGCGGCATGGAAGGCGTGCCCGTCGGTGAAGACGGCAATGCCGGCCGCACCGCCCGGGCTCAGGCAGGTGAAGTCGGGGCGGCACCCGGCCAGGTCGAGTTGCGGGTGGACGGCCCACCGGCCGCCGTCGATCTGGAGCCCCGGGGCGCCGGAGCGGTCGCTCGTAATGCGCACCGCCGCATCCTGCTCCAGCCTGGCGACGAGCTCGGCACGGAAGCGGACCTCCAGGGGGCTTTCTCCGGTGCCGACGGTGACGGGCTGGTTGACGACCTTCCAGGCGGGCGAGTCCGGCTCCAGGTCGGCCAAGGCGTCCTCGTCGACTCCCAGGACCTGCCGGATCGCGTGGAGGGCGGCGGCGCGTGTGGGCTCGGTGCCGACGGCGTAGGGCTGGAGGCAGCGGTGGCACATGGTTCTGCCCTCGTGGGCGCACTGGCACGCCTCAAGATGGTGGCCGACGCGCACCAGGAGGTCCCACATCACCTCGGGGGCATCAAGGTCGGTGAGGTAGCCGGTGCCCCCGGGGACGGTGTCATGCAGCAGGAGCGTTGGGCGGGTCTCCCCAGGGTCGCCGTCGGCGACGGGATAGGGCACGGAGACGATGCCGAGGTGGTCCGGGGCCCCACCGGTGGTGATGTCCAGGCCCAGTTTGAGCGCGGCCGCCAAGGAGGCGACGCCAATGTCGTCGGTGGCGAATCCGAGTGGAAGGACCAGGGCGAGGGTTTCGGTGGTGAGGTCACGCATGAGGTCGACGGTCACCACATGTTCGGTGGGGTCGTTGCGGTGCTCGCACCAGGGCCGGTGCTCGCGGGGCGTGGAGGCCCCGGTGTCGGTGTCGAGCTTGCCGCAGGCCTCGCACAGGCGGAAGCTGCGTGAGGAGACGGGCCGGTGAGCGATCCGGTCAATGGCCTGGCCCGGCCGCGGCCGGCCCGTGTTGAGCCAACGCAGCGGCATGTCCCGGTAGCGGGTCAGGCCGAAGCCGGATGCCGGCACGTTCCATTCGCGCGCCGCCCGCATGGGGTCGAAGTCGGCCAGGGGAAGCACCTCGAAGGGGGAGCTGACGCGTTGGTCGCTGGCGTCACTGATCCGGGCGTCGTCCCGGGAGATGTCGGAGAAGACGCGCGTGAGGCGCAGGACGCGCCGGGCGCGCCCGACGTCGGCGATGGCGGTGTCGCCGCAGCGCGGGCACTGCGCGGGGGCGGGCGGTCTTTCCGGCTGGGCGGGGTGGATGCTCACATACCCGCAGGCTTGGCAGCACAACCACCATTCGGCCTGGTCGGCCAGAGCGGAGGAGTCGATGCCGTCGACGCGCATCTCCAGGCCGTGGGTGTAGAAGGTGGTTCCGGGGGCCAGCTCGTGCAGGGCCAGCGTGGAGGCGCGGTTGATGTCGCACGGGGCGAAGCGCAGCTCATCGGTGTCGGGGTCGAGCCACGAGACGCGGGCGGACAGTTGGACGGTGTCGTCAATGAGGGTGTAGTTCGGCAGGATCCCGTGGCGTTCCAGGGCGGCGACCCAATGCTCGTGCTCCAGGTCGTTGCGGCGGGCGATGAGGGTCCGCTGGGCGCCTTCGGCGGCGCGTCGGGCCCGCTTGTCCTCCTCGGTGGCGTTGGGCCGCTCACTGGCGGCGATGAGTTCAGGCAGGCCGGCGCGGATCTGCTGGTCTTGGCGGCGCAGCGCCTCGGTTTCCGCCCGGTACTCGGCTGCGGCGCGGTGGAGGAGCCGGCGGGGTTCTGCACCGCCGTCCTTCGTGACCCAGGTGACGAGCCGTTCCAGGGCGGCGCTGCGCTCGGCGAAGGTGGCGGTGAATGCCGCGGCGAGGGGCGCCCCGTGGTTGGTGATGTGGTCCCCGACGGCGGCAATGAAGGAGTTGTCTCCCGCCGAGCCCAGGGCGGTGCGCGCCGTGCCGTGGTCGTGCCCGCCGTATGGGACGGCGGGGTGGTCCTGGCGAGCCAGGGTGTCGATGACGAAGGCGAGGAATTGGCGGCGGAGGATCTCCTCGGCCCCCAGGTAGGTCGACGGCGGCCGCACCGAGCCGTCGAGCAGACGGGACGGGTCGTCGAGCAGCGGCGTCTGGCTGCGGCGCCCGGGGACATAGGCCAGGGCGAGCGCGGAGCCGTTGCGGCGCCCGGCGCGGCCCACCCGCTGCACATAGGAGGCGGTGGTCTCCGGCAGGGAACCGAGCATGACGGTGGACAGGTCCCCAATGTCAATGCCCATCTCCAGGGTGGGGGTGGCCACGAGGACGTTGGGGTCGCCGGGCTCCTGCTCGGGGCGCTTGAATCCGGCCTCGACCGCGGCGCGCTCATCGGCCTGGAGAAGCGAGGTGTGCTCGCGGGCGTCAACGCGGCGCACGCCGGACCCGGCGTACATGCTCCGGTAGAAGCTCGCCTCGGGGTGGCGTGAGGCGCGCAGTCTTCCCGGGCAGCGTGCGGTCAGGCACGGGGCGCCCGCGAGCTGGCCGGCGCTGACGGCCGAGGCGGGCACCTGGGTGCGGCAGGTGTCGCACACGAGGAGGAGGTCTGCGGTCTGGGCGCCGTCGAGCGGGGTGATGATGACCTGCTCCGGGGGGATGCCGTAGACGGTGCCCCCGGAGTTGGTGCGGGTGGTTGACAGGATGCCGGCTCGGGCGAGGTGGGCCAGGAGGAGGCCGGCGAGGCGCGCCGCATGGTTGGGTGCCACGCGCAGGCACTTGCGGGTCCAGGTGGCGTACCAGGATTTCGCGGAGGTGACGGGGACGAAGGCCGAGTAGCGGGGGTCGATGGATCCGCCGACCTGCGGGAAGGCGGGGGCGGAACGGCCCGCCGGGAAAGCCGGCTGCCCCTGGTCGCGTCTGCGCTTGTACCAGATCCAGACGCGTTTGCCGTCGTCCTGCTTATACGGGTCGAGCCAGGTGTGGTCGATGGCCCCGTCGCGGCGCATGCGCTCGAGGATTCCCCGCACCCAGGCCCGGAGCGCCGCGTCGTTGACACTCCCGAAGCCCGCCAGGGCGTCCTGCCCGCCCGCCCCCAGCACCTGGCGGGCCACCTTCATGAGGGCGTCCGGGTGTTTGGCTTTGACATGAACAGTGATGGACCCGGTGGCTTCCAGGGTGCGGCCGTAGGTGGATTGGAGGCCGACTTCCATGGCGATGTCGAACAGGAGCCGGCGCCGCACATGCGCCACGGCGGTGCGGCGCCGGCGCGCGGTGGCTCGCGGATCCCAGTAGGGCTTGAACTGGGCGTGCTCGGCCAGGGCGGCGGGCACGAGCCGGTACCGGTTGAAGGCGCTGGGTCGGGCGGCGTCGAGCGCGGCCTCAGCCCAGGCGTCCAGGCTCGTTGCGGCGCCGAGGGCCCCGCGCAGGGCCGAGCGCAGGCTCATGGCGTGGGACCGCTGGTCGATGAAACCAGCCCGGTGGGCGGCATCCTGAACGGAGTCGGTGAAGATGAGGGCGCGTTTCTCGGTGTCGTCGAGGGCGTCGTCGCCGAAGAGCGTCGTGAGGCTCACCGACAGGAGGGTGGCCACGGCCGAACCGAGGAAGCGGATGGAGTCCCTGGCGCCGCAGGAGGGGCACACGTCCTGGGTGGTGGCGTCGGCCACGGTCTTGTCGTCCCCGGCCAGGACGAGGACGGGCAGGTAACGCCCTTCGCGCGTGTCGAGGGCGCTCTCATCGGGCATGCGCGCCAGGAGCTCGCGGGTGTCGACCGAGTACCACCGCAACCCCGGGTAGATCCTGTCCAGGTCTGTCTCCCCGGCGCTTGCGCGCCGCCGGTAGTCGGCCTCCTCACCGAGGGCGGACAGGAGGGCGCGGAAGTGGCTGTCACCCAGGAGGCGGTCGTGACGCACCGTGGTCTGGTCGGCTTTCTCGCCTTGGCCGGTGGGGGCCAGGACGATGCCCCAGCCGGAGCGGCCGCAGGAGCGGCAGTACAGGGCGGGGCGGGCGACGGCGTCGTCGCTGCCGGTGGTGACGGCGTCGGCCCACTGGAACGTCGGGAGGGAGTCGAGGAGCCGGTCGACACGGGTGATCTCACGGATCCACATGGTGATCTCAACGTTGACGGCGCTGCGGTCGGGCTCGCCGTCGACGCCGGCCCGGATGGCGGACAGGGCGGCGAGGATTGTCGCCAGGGCTCGGCGGCGCCCGGCGGTCTCGCTGAGGCGGGCGGTGCCCAGGATGGTGGTGGCGAGCTCGGACAGGGGCGTGGCGCCTTGGGCGAGGCTAATGAGGTCGACGACGTCGGGGTGGGCCTGGATGGCGTGCGCCAGGTCGGTGGCCGAGAGCCGCCGGGTGGTCCCGGTGGGGTGCGGGGAGGCGGCTGCAGTGTCCTCTTCGTCCTCTTCGTCAAGGGACGGGTCGGGTGGGTAGAGGGCGTCGACGACGACGCTCAGCAGCTCGGCGGGGTCGGGCGTGGGGTGCGCGGCGATGCCGGCGAGGCGGGTCAGTCTCTGTTCGGAGAGTTCCCGCAGGCGGCGGGCGCGTGAGCTCAGGCCCATGGCCTTGGTGGCCTCACGGTGCGGCTGGACCCAGGTGTCGAGGTCGGTTCGGGTTTCCAGGATGACGGCGTCGTCGCTGAGGGTGAGCCCGAAGACGTCGCGGGCGAAGTTCAGGACCCGTGCGGGGTCGTTGCCGTCCCCGAGGGTGGCCGAGGTGGCGACGGGGCACACGGGGCCCAGGGGGGAGGTCGCGTAGGCCTCCTGGCGGGGGTCGTCTGCGGGCAGGTGCGCGCGCAGGGTGAGGCCCAGGCGCCGCAGGAGCATGGCGACATCGGTGCCCTGGGCGCCGTCGTAGGTGTGGAACTCGTCGAGGACGAGGTAGGTCAGGGATGGGGCCGATGCCCGCCACAGCTCGCGGTCCTCGGGCCGCAGGAGCAGCTGGTCGAGCATTTTGTAGTTGGTCAGCAGGATGTCCGGCGGGTTGTCGCGGATGGCGTACCGGTCGGTGATGAGGGAGCCTGCGGTGACGTGTGAACGCCCGCTGCCGGAGGTGTCTCCGGTGTAGAGGGCGGCGCGGACGCGGGCCAGGGCGGCATCGGAGGTGATGAGGCGGGCGAGGCGGCCGGCCTGGTCGGCGGCCAGGGCGTTCATGGGGTAGAGGATGAGGGCCTTGATGCCGGTGACGCCTTCGGCGCGGGCGCGCAGGACGTGGTCGAGGATCGGGTGGAGGAAGGCCTCGGTCTTCCCGGAGCCGGTGCCGGTGGTGACGATGGTCGGCTCGGGGCGGTGGGAGTCCTTGGTGGTGAGGCGGCGGTAGGCGTCTTCCTGGTGGCGGTAGGGGTTGATGCCGGGGTTCCAGTCCAGGGCGTGTGAGCGAGTGCTCGCGGGTACGTAGGGCAGGTGGAGTCGGGCGAAGGGGCCGGTGAAGACTCCCTGTTCTTCGTCTTCGAGGAATTCGGCCAGTGCGCGCCGGGGCTCCGCATCGGTCAGGGCGAAGGTTGTCGATAGGTAGTCGACGATCGAGTTGCGGATGCGTTCGGCTTGAAAAGAGGGCAGCAGGAGGGGCATGGGTTAGCCTCGCGAGCCGTGGATGTGGGGGCGGGGGCCGGGCTTGGCAGTGACGGTGAGATGACGCGCCTTTGGTGGGGCGGAGGGGCAGGGGAAGGAGACCCGACAGGAGATGCGGCTCACAGAGGCGAGAGTACCGCAGCGGTGGGGAGCATCCTGACGAGCGGCATGTACATTTCCGCAGTTTTCGCGGATGATGAGCATCATGACCGACATGAGTGTCTCCGCCGCGCGCAGCAGACTTGCCGATGTCATTGATGACGCCCGCGTGCACCATGCTCCCGTCTTCCTGACCCGCCGCGGTCGCCGCGTTGCCGCGGTCATCGATGCAGAGGACCTTGAACGCCTGACCGAGGCCGCGGAGGATCTTGAGGACATCAAGGCAGCCGATGCTGCTCGTGCGGAGGTCGCCGAGCACGGCACCATTCCCTGGGATGAGGTTAAGGCGGACCTCGGACTGGCATGACCTACCGGATCGAGCTCAGCCCCGCGGCCGCGCGCCAGTTGCGCAAGCTGGACGGCCCAGCACTGCTCCGAGTTCAGGCGGTGGTTGAGCTGCTCGCGCGCCAGCCTCGTCCCGCTGGCGCGAAGAAGCTCGTCGGAGGGCGGGGCGAGTGGCGTGTGCGCACCGGCGACTACCGCATCATCTACGAGATTGACGACGGCGTGTTGCTGGTCCTGATCCTCGCCATTGGGCACCGCCGCGACATCTACCGCCAGCGGTGACGGCGGGGATGAGCGTTGGTAGGCGTGGGACCCACACCTAATTGCTGGCTTCGAAGGATCCGCTAAGCCGGAGCTCCACCGAACCCAGTAACCGGTTCCAGTTTGAGCAGGCCCTTCTTTCGGAGGCCGGAAGAGATCAGGCGAGCACCTCGCCTGTAGACGGATTCATCTACACCGTCTACACTTGAACGCATGAGCGAGACCACCACCATTCGCGTGAGGCGGCAAACGCACCACCGCATCACGCGGCTAGCCAAGCAGTACAACGAAAGCGTTGACCAGACCGTGGATCGCGCCCTGCGCGCCTTACGCCAGCTGTCGATAGGCCGCGATCTGAACGCCGACCTGGACCCGGACGAGAAAGCGTGGCTCAATGCTGAGCTCGGGTGACATCGTCGAGGTCGATCTTGGCACACCCATCGGGAGTGAAGCGGATCTTCGCCGCCCCGGTGTCGTCGTCACCGCAGATGGCATCTTGCAAGGCGATCCCAACGTGGTGCAAGTGGTCCCGCTGACCCGGACCATCCGGCCCAGCGGGGCGGAGGTCTACATCGAACCCGATGGACAGAACCAGCTCAAAGCCCCCTCAGCAGCGCAGTGTCAGCATGTGCGGTCTGTCTCCGTCGCGCGGCTTTCTGGCAACCGAGGAGTCGTAGGGCCAGTTCTCCTCAGCGAGATCCGTGAGGTGCTCGGACTGCTCCTGGATCTGTGAAAGCCTCGACGCCCGTCCTACCCCCGCACTCCCACCACTACGCCCACGCCCTCAGACCGGAGGAGCCCGATTACCGTATCGTCTACGAGATCGATGACGGAGTGCTGGTGATCCTCGTCCTCGCCGTCGGCCACCGCCGCGACATCTACCGCCGGCGGTGACGGCGAGTGCTCGCCTGCCCAGGGCGGGTGCACGCCACAGACCAGGACCCAGACCAACAACTTTGCCGAGACCCTGCCATTCCAGCAAGACATCCTCAATGACGTGAAAGCAGAAGGAGCCGCTTCGTGACCGACTACCTCAGTCTCGGGCCGGACGGCCGGGTGGCTGACCGGGAGGGCAAGACCCTGGAGCTCAAGCGAGACCTGTCGTCGCCAACCGGGCCACTCCGGACCATCGTCGCCTTTGCCAACTCGGCGGGCGGGCGCCTCGTGGTCGGTGTCGAGGATGGTGGCAGCATCGTCGGCGTTGCTGATCCTCTTGCCGAGGAGGAGCGCATCGCCAATCTCATCAGCGACCAGATCGCTCCCCAGCTCGTCCCCGCCATTGATCTCGTGACGCTGGGTGGGCGGACCGTGCTTGTCATTGATGTGCCGCTGAGCACCCGGCGCCCTCACTACATGACCCGCCAAGGGCTCGAGGCCGGCGTCTACGTGCGGCTCGGCTCCACTACTCGACAGGCCGACCCCGCACTCGTTGGCGAGCTTGAACGCGGTGCGCGCGGCATCGCCTTCGAGGATCTGCCTGAGCCGCGAGCCGATCTCGACGACCTTGACCTCGCGGTTCTGTCCGACCTGCGGGGCAGGACCACCGACGTCGATGACCTCGTCGCGCTCGGCCTCGCCGTGCGACAGGGGGACAGTATCGTCCCCACGAACGCCGGGATCCTCGTAGCCTGCTCCGATCCGACACGCTTCCTGCCTTCGGCCTGGGTCCAGTGCGGGCGCCTGCGCGGACCGCACGGCACTGACATCTTCGACCAGACCGAGATCCACGGCCCCATGCCGCTGGCCGTCGACCAGGCCGTGAACTTCCTTCTCAAGCACGCCTACAAGACCGCCGTCTTCGGCCAGGTCCGTCGCCGCGACGTCTACTCCATCCCCGTCGAGCCCATCCGCGAGGTCATCGTCAACGCCCTCGTCCACGCCTCCTACGCCGAACGCGGCACACCCATCCGCATCGGTTTCTACGACGACCGCATCCAGGTCGACAGCCCCGGTCTGCTGATGCCGGGCATGACCATCGACGCCATGCGTCGCGTCTCGCGTCTGCGCAACCCGGCCCTGGCCCGTGTCTTCCGCGAGGCCGGGATCATGGAGCAGTGGGGCACCGGCATCCAGCGGGTCTTCGAGCAGATTGCCGACGCCGGCCTGCCCGAGCCTGTTATCGAAGAGGTTCAGGACCGCGTCCGGGTCACGATCCACGTGGCCAGCCACGACCCGGGTCACCCGATTGAGGGGGTGCGTCACCCAAGCGACGAAGTCAGGTCAGTGACCCAGCCGACTGAGGCACCAAGTCGAGACACTAAGTCGGCATACGAAGGCACCAAGTCGAAGCACCAAGTCGAAGCACTAAGTCACTCCGATGGAGCACTAAGTCAGGCGACCGGGTCTCCTTCGACCGTAGAAGCGGTCCTGCTGGAACGAGCTGGTTCGGACGGTGCGACTCGGGCGCAGCTGATGGAGGCGCTCGGCATCGTCAATCAGACCCGTGCCTTCAACCGTCATGTACAGCCGCTGCTGGACGCCGGGTTGCTGGAGCGGACGGTCCCGGACAAGCCAACCAGCCGCCTCCAGCGCTACCGGCTCACCGACGCCGGCCGCGACTACCTCGACAGCAACAGCCAAGGCAACCCTGCTGATCGGAACGATGACAAGTAGGTCGCACGCCCCGAGTCCTTCCGCCTTCGGCGACGAGCCTCCGGAGCGTGTCGGCAAGTGTCACTGGACGAGCACGCAGGCGTCCAGCATCGCTGAGAAAAGGGTCATGGCGGCGCGTCGTCCCGTCAGCCTTTGCGGGCCTGTCGCAGGGCGACTGTGTAGTCCGTTGCGGTGGTGTCGTACAGGCCGGCCTCGACCGCCTCGCGAGTCATGGCGTCCAAGGCGTCGCTGCGCTCCTGGGCGGACTGGCGCTGGTACTCGACGACGTCGGCGAGCCGGACCCGGCGGTGCCTGCCGCCCGTGGGGCGCTCGAAGGGGATTCGACCGGATTCCAAGAGCTTGACGAGGGTAGGGCGACTGATGCCGAGGAAATCCGCGGCCTCCTGGGTCGTCAGCAGCTGGTCGACGGGCGCGACGGTGATCGCTCGGCCCTGCGACATGGCGCGGACGACGTCGCTGAGGACCTGGTAAGCCTCCATTGGGAGGCCGACGGTCTGACCATCGGGTCCGAGAAGCGCTGCCGGCTCCGCCACCTGGTCCAGGAAGTGAGACAAGTCGAGCATGGGCTCGAGGTCCTCAGGAGGCAGGGTCGTCGAGTGCGTCATTGTGGTCGTAGCGTTCACGGCACGACAGTAACTGAGGATTCGAAAAAACTGAAAGCCCGTGGGGTGTGTGTTCGCCGACGTTCATGTCGGCGGCGCCGGATCCCCTTGGGCACGTGACCAGCCGAGCATTCCGTCCCGGGTCCGGGCCAGGATGCCTGCGCAACTGTCGCCCTTGGAGCCGACCGCGATGTCCTGGCACCTGTCCCAGGGGCTCGGGCGCAACTGATGGAGGTGCTCGGCATCGTCAATCAGAACCGTGCCTTCAACCGTCATGTACAGCCGCTGCTGAACGCCGGATTGCTGGAGCGAACCGTCCTGGACAAGCCAACCGGCCGCCTCCAGCGCTACCGGCTCACCGATGCCGGCCGCGCCTACCTCAGCGGCTAAAGTGACCCTGTTGATCGGAACGATGACAAGTAGGTCGCACGCCCCGAGTCCTTCCACCTTCCGCGGCGAGCCCCGGGAGAGTGTCAGCAAGCGTCACTGGGACGAGCACGCAGGCGTCCAGCATCGCCGAGAAGCGGGTCATGCGGCGGGAGCGTGCGCACTCCGAGAGGCAGGACTGGTTAAGAGGCCCAGCGGAAGTTGTCGCGGCCGGCACCGACCTCGAAGAAGTACTTGACGATGCCGCGGTCCTGGCCCGCGTAGTCGCCCTCCTCGCAGGTGATCACCACCTCACCGTCCCTGCCGGCGAGTGTGAAGGCCTGCTTGCCGAAGGCGGTCGGCGCGAGCAGCGCCGCCTCGACCCCCTGAGTGAACCACGCTGGGGGCTCGCCCTCGTAGGAGGCGACCTCCTCGGGGCGCTTGGAGTCGTGCGCGGTGCCCCGGGTGGCGCCGTAACCGAGGGCGACGACGGCGACCACCCGCCCCGTAGCGCCACTGGCCCTGACGGCTGCTCGCTTGGAGAAGGTCCCGCCGACCCACCATGTGTTGAGCCCGAGTTCCTGCGCGGCGAGCATGAGGCCAGCGCCGGCGTGACCGAGTCGCTCGTCGAGGTCAGGCGTGTCCGGGCC
Source organism: Actinomyces oricola (assembly GCF_004104015.1). Taxonomy (GTDB): domain Bacteria; phylum Actinomycetota; class Actinomycetes; order Actinomycetales; family Actinomycetaceae; genus Actinomyces; species Actinomyces oricola. The sequence goes on from NZ_RYFV01000036.1 coordinate 20,328, forward strand.
GGCCATGACCAGGCAGTTGTGCACGCTACGGGCTCGCACCGTGCCCCACAGCGGTCCGAAGACGCGCGCGCTGCCGGTCAGCAGGCGGATGTCCGTACCGTGGAAGGCGTTAGCCTCCTCGACGCGGGCTAGCAGGGCGGCGGCGACGTCGTCGTCGAGGGGAGTATCAAGGTACTGGCGCACCACGTGCCGGGTACGCATGGCGTCGGTGATGGGCATGAGAAACCACTCCGTCTATTGCGTACGCCGATCGTACGGCGTCGCAGGGGCCGAGGAGAAGCGGTGCGGCCGGCGGCTGCCCGTCGGTTCGATGCCCGACGGGCCGTCACCGGGTGCGAGGATGAGATGTCGGAGAACACCGGAACGTGAGCCGAGGGCGGACATGGCGATGAACGCGACGACGACCAATAGCGGTAGCGCTGGGCACGACGGGGCACTGGTGGCCGAATCGGAGCCCACGGGAGCGCTCGTCGAGGTCCTGCCCGGGGTACTGGCCGCCTACGGAGGGATCAACCTGGAGGCTCTCGACGGCGCCGAGGTACTCGACGTCGATGCCGCGCGTGTGCCCGACCTGACGGGCCTGATCGCCGGCTCTCTGACCGGGGTGAATCTCGTGGCACAGGGGGCGCAGTCGGCACTGCGCGCTCGCGGGCTCGTGAGACTGGCTCCCGAGACGCTCCAGGCGCTCAGGACCACCGCCCGCCCCGTTGTCTCGGGCGGGTGGAACCTCGGGACGCTGGCCAGCGGGGGAGGGAGGTTCGCACAGTCCGTCCGGTGGCTCCCCGCCACTAGCGCGCAGGCAGTCACGGTTCTTGCGGGCCTGGGCCCCGCCGTGGCACTCGCCGCGATCAGCGCCCAGGTATCCGCGCTCGCATCCACGGCGGCACGAATCGAGAGCAAGATCGACGCGCTTCGCGCAGAGCTGGAGGAGCGGGATCGCGCAGACCTCACGGCGCTTCTCCGTGATGTGTGCAATACGCACGAGGAGAGCCTCAAGTGCGGGTTCGACAGCGCTGAGACGCGGAATAGGATCAACGCGCTTGTCAATAGGGATGACCCGGGGAAGATGTACCAGCGGTACCTTAATGAGGCTCAGAAACACCAGGAGAGGAGCGCGCAGAGTGCTGCGGCGCTGATCGACGCGCGCGGTCGGATTGCCTCCGACCTCGGTGCGCTTGTCGCGGTGTGGCGGGCGTGTGATCTCATCGGTGTCCTGGGGATCGGCTCCCTTGCTGCAGCAGGCACGGAGGAGAAGGTGCTGGCTTCCAGGGCCCAGGAGCTTCAGAGCGACCTGTACCGGCGTGAAGCGGAGGTGACGGCGGTCGTCGCCTCCCTTCAGTCGCGGGCCCACCTTCTTCTGGTTGAGGAGGAAATCCCGGGCCTTGCCGGTGAGGCGAGGAAGCGTCTTGAGGGCGCTGTGAAGGGTGTCTCCCAGAGGCTGTCGTTCGGAGGGAGGCCTGACGCTCCGACGCTTCGTGAGGTCGTCGCCATGATCGACGAGGCCATCGACTCCTTCGACGACGCGCGCCTCGCCGCACCTGAGCCGCTGATCCCTGACATCCAGGGCGGAGACGCCGACACGGCGGGGAACCTGTGCGAGGTGCTGCGGTGGCTGCTTCCTACCGACGAGAAGGTCCTCGCCCTGGTGGAGATCGACCAGGGCGCCGACCACCTCGTCGTCACCACGTGCCGGTGGGGGCTCGTGACACGTCGTGATCTGGTGACGGCGAAAGGGCTGGACAGTCTGTCGCCTCTTACGGACCTGCGTTACGTCGTCGACTCCGGGCTCAAGAACTCCGGGCAGCATGTGGAGATCGTGACGCGAGAGCGCGTTGTTCCCGTTGAGTTCAAGCGGATCAAGAAGGGGACCGACCGAGGGAGCACTGTCGAGCGGACCCTCTCGTTGCTGCGCACGGCGATGAACCTGCCGGACGACGAGCGCGAGCACGATCCGCTACTGAGTCAGCCGCGACCGGCTTGTGCTGCGCTGCCCCCGAAGGCCGTCTGACTGAGACGGGAAGAACAGCGTGTGCGGATGCTGGAGATCGTGGTCGCCGTTATGGCCGGATTCATCCAGGCTTCCTTCCCAGTGCCACAGCCGTTAGCTGCTCTGACGAAAGTCCAGTACTGTTGCTACGACCCTATAACAGGCTCATCGCATTTGAGGGTGTAGGTGGGGTCTGAATCCGCCGGTTTCTAGCAGGCTGCGGGCGATGTAGTGGGTGAGGTTCCGGAAGCCGAGGGCGGAGCCGCGGAGGTGTTCGAGGCGGCCGTT
>NZ_RYFV01000037.1 GCF_004104015.1 Actinomyces oricola
ACCACCACCATCCGACGCTTCATCGACACCTACAACAAGACCTGCAAACCCTTCTCCTGGACCAAGCCCGCCGACCAGATACTCAAGAAAGCCAAGCGCCCAACTACTTCAGAAACACGACACTAGGTGCCCTGGTCATTGTGGGCTGGGCTATTGCGGTGTCCACCATCGCCTTTCAAACCATTACCTCCAACCGCATCCTCACCCCGGCGGTTATGGGGCTGGACGCCCTCTACGCGCTCATCCAGACGCTCGTGATCGCATTCGCCGGGGGAGACGTCCTGGCCGGGGTCTCCAGTCTCACGCAGTTCAGTGTCATGACGGTGCTCATGGTGGGGGCCTCTCTGGCGCTCATCGGCCCCCTGCTGCGCTCTGGCCGGGAGGTTCACGTCCTGGTCTTAGCCGGCATTATCCTGGGGACTCTTCTGCGGAGCGTATCCGTCTTCATCCAGCGGCTCCTGGACCCCAATGAGTACCTCATCCTGCAATCCCGGCTTTTCGCCTCCTTCAACGGTGTGAGCACGCACCTGCTGTGGGCCGGGGGCGCAGTCGTCCTGGTGGTCTCGGCGGGGCTGTGGTGGCGGCGCCACGTCCTGGACGTCATGCTGCTGGGGCGGCCCCTGGTCGTCTCCCTGGGGGTCGACCACGACCGCGAGGTACGGCGCACCATGGTGCTCATTGCCGTCCTGGTCTCGGTGTCCACCGCCATGGTGGGGCCCATCACCTTCTTCGGCCTGCTGGTGGCCCATTTGGCCTACCGGTTTGCCGGCAGCCACCGCCACGCCGTCATTCTGCCCATGGCAGTCCTGTGCGCCATAGTCACCCTGGTGGGGGCGCAGACCATCCTCCAGTACGTGCTGGAGTGGTCCACCGTCCTGTCCGTGGTGGTGGAGCTGGCCGGCGGGCTCCTCCTTATCACCTTGCTCATCCGGGAGGGCAAGCACCCGTGATCTCTATTGACCGCGTCTCCAAGAGCTACGGGGACCTTCTGGTCCTGGACACCGTGACCGTGGACTTGCCGGCGGGCGGCGTTACCTGCCTCATCGGCCCCAACGGGGCCGGGAAATCCACACTGCTGTCCATTGTGGCCAGGCTCCTGGGCTCTGACGCCGGAACCGTCACCGTGGGCGGGCTGGACGTCACCAAGGTGAATTCCCGGGAGCTGGCCCGCACCATGGCCGTGCTGCGCCAGGACACCCACCTCACGGTGCGCCTGACCGTGCGCGACCTGGTCTGTTTCGGTCGCTTCCCCCACAATGGTGGGCGCCCGACCCCGGCCGACTGGCGGGCGGTGGAGAAGGCCATCGAGTGGATGGACCTGGGTGACCTGGCCGAGCGGCGCCTGGATGAGATGAGCGGCGGGCAGCGCCAGCGCGCCTTCGTGGCCATGGTCCTGGCCCAGGACACCCCCTACGTGCTGCTCGATGAGCCGCTCAACAATTTGGACATGACCCATGCCACCGCCATGATGCGCAGGCTGCGGGCCGCCGCCGACGAGCTCGGGCGCACCATTGTCATCGTGCTCCACGACGTCAACTACGCCTCCTGCTGGGCGGACTCCATCCTGGCGCTGCGCGACGGGGTCGTGGCCGCACACGGCCGCCCTCGCGAGATCATGACTACCGAGGTGCTGGAGCAGGTTTACGGCTGGCCCATCCCCGTCCACGATGTGGATGGGCGACGCCTGGCCCTGTACTACACCTGAGTGGCATCTACCTGCCGGGGCTCCGGTAGCCTGGCGCGCGTGACCCCAGAAGCCCTCGCCGCAGCGATCCGCACTGTTCTCGTGGCCGCCGTCAATGACGGCTCCCTGGCCCTGAGCGCCGAGGAGGTACCGACCCCGCGCGTCGAACGGCCCCGCAGCCGCGACCACGGCGACTGGGCCACCAACGTCGCCATGCAGCTGGCCAAGAAGGCCGGTACCACCCCGCGCGCCCTGGCCGAGCTTCTGGTGGGCCGCCTGGAAGCCCTTGACGGCGTCGCCTCAGTGGAGGCGGCCGGCCCCGGGTTCCTCAATATCCGCTTGGACGCCGGGGCCGCCGGCGAACTAGCCCGCACCATTGTGACCGCCGGGGTCGCCTACGGCACCAACGACTCCCTGGCCGGGCAGCACATCAACCTGGAGTACGTTTCCGCCAACCCCACCGGGCCAGTCCACCTCGGCGGCGCCCGCTGGGCGGCCGTGGGTGACTCCCTGGCCCGCATCCTGTCCGCCTGCGGCGCCACCGTGACCCGCGAGTACTACTTCAACGACCACGGCACTCAGATCAACCACTTCACCGCTTCCCTGCTCGCCGCCGCCCGGGGCCAGGAAACCCCCGCGGACGGCTATGGCGGCGCCTACATCACCGAGATCGCCCGGCAGGTGACGGTCGGCGAGCTCGCCGCAGGCCGCCCCGACCCGGCCACCCTGCCCGACGCCGAGGCCGCCGAGGTCTTCCGCGCTCGCGGCGTGGACCTCATGTTCGCCTCCATCAAGGACGAGCTGCACGCCTTCCGCTCCGACTTCGACGTCTTCTTCCATGAGGACTCCCTGCACACCTCTGGTGCCGTGGAGCGGGCGATCTCCCAGCTGCGCGAGCGCGGCGTCATCTACGACCACGAGGGCGCCATCTGGCTGCGCACGACTGACTTCGGGGACGACAAGGACCGCGTCCTCATCAAGTCCGACGGTCAGGCCGCCTACTTCGCCGCGGACTTGGCCTACTACCTGGATAAGCGCTCACGCGGCGCCGACTGCGCCATCTACCTGCTGGGCGCCGACCACCACGGCTACATTGGCCGCATGATGGCCATGTGCGCCGCCTTCGGCGACACACCGGGGGTCAATATGCAGATCCTCATCGGCCAACTCGTCAACCTGATCAAGGACGGCGCCCCAGTGCGCATGTCCAAGCGCGCCGGCACCATTGTCACCCTGGAGGACCTGGTCGACGCCGTCGGTGTGGACGCCGCCCGCTACGCCCTGGCCCGCTCCTCCATAGACTCCATGATTGACATCGACCTGGACCTGCTGGCCTCCACCTCCAACGACAACCCCGTCTACTACGTCCAGTACGCCCACGCCCGCACCCGCAATGTGGCCCGCAATGCCGCCGAGCACGGGGTCAGCCGCGACCCCGGCAAGGCGGTCTTCGAGCCGGCCGCCCTGGACGACCCGGCCGACACCGCCCTGCTGGGGGTGCTGGCCCAGTTCCCCGCCGTCGTCGCCCAGGCCGCCGCCCTGCGCGAGCAGCATCGGGTGGCCCGCTACCTGGAGTCCCTGGCCGCCGCCTACCACACCTGGTACGGCCTCACCCGGGTGACCCCCCGCGGCCAGGACCCCTTGACCGCCGGGCACGTGGCCCGCCTGTGGCTCAACGACGCCGTCTCCCAGGTCCTGGCCAACGGGCTCGACCTGCTGGGCGTGTCAGCGCCCGACCGCATGTAGGGCATGTAGGTCCCGGCCGCCACCGAGCCCGGCCCGCCCTCGTCGAGATCGGCTGCCACGGACACCGAGATCGGCTCGACCCAACCCGAGGAGAACCATGAGCGCCAACTCTGAGACCGCGGCGTCGGCCGTCCCCGCCGGGGAGGCGCCGCTGGGGGCCCTGGCCTGCCCCGAGCCCAATGCGCGCCCCGACCTATGGCCGACAACGGCGCGGCGCACCGACTCCGGTGAGTTGGAAATAGGGGGGCGCCCCGTGAGCGCAATCCTGGAGCAGGCCCCCGCCCCCGTCTACGTCATGGACGAGGCCGACTTCCGGGGGCGCGCCGCCACCTGGGCGGCCACCATGGCCGAGGAGTTCTGGGAGGGCTACGGCCTGAAGGGGGGCAGCGCCTTCTACGCCGGCAAGGCCTTCCTCACCACCCGGGTGGCCCGCATTGCCCTGGAGGAGGGCCTGGGCATTGACACCGCCTCGCGCGGCGAGCTCGCCGTCGGCCTGGCGGCCCTGGAGGAGGTCGACGGCGAGGACGCCACCGTGCGGGCCGCCCGCCTGGGCCTGCACGGCAACGGCAAGACCGAAGACGAGGTGTCCACCGCTGTCTACCATCGCCTAGGGCATCTCGTGGTCGACTCCTCGGAGGAAGTCGGCTACGCGGTCGCCGCCGTGCGCCGGTGGCGCGAAGCCGGGCACTACGGGCCCCAGGAGCAGGCCGGTCTCATGGTGCGCCTAACCACCGGCATCCACGCTGGCGGGCACGAGTTCATCTCCACCGCCCACGAGGACCAGAAGTTCGGCCTGTCTACCCACACCGGGGCTGCGCGCCAGGCCATTGACCGGATCATTGACGCCCCCGAGCTGGAGCTGCGCGGCCTGCACTCCCATATTGGCAGCCAGATCGCCGATTTCGCCGGTTTTGAGCAGGCCGCGGAGGCGGTCCTGCGGCTGCGCCACGAGGTGGCTGCGGACACCGGCTGGCTGTGCCCGGAGATCGACCTGGGCGGGGGCCTGGGCATTGCCTACACCGGTGCTGACGAGCCCGCCCCGTCGCCGGCGGCGCTGGCCCGCAGCCTGGCCGCGGTGGTGCGCTCCCTGTGCACTGAGCTGGGGGACGAGGCCCCGCACGTCAGCGTCGAACCGGGCCGCTCCATTGCCGGACCCGGCCAGGTCACGCTCTACCGGGTTACCGGCCTCAAACGCGTGGAGCTGGGGGAGGGGGCCTCCCGGCTGTACGTGAGCGTGGACGGCGGCATGAGCGACAATCTGCGCCCGGCCCTCTACGGGGCCGCCTACACGGCACTGGTCGCCAACCGGCTGCCCGGCCCGGAGGCGGGGCTGGTGCGCTCGCGCGTGGTGGGCAAGCACTGCGAGAGCGGGGACATTGTTGTGCGCGACGTGGACCTGCCCGGGGATCTGACGGTCGGCGACATTCTGGCGGTGCCGGCCACCGGTGCCTATGGGCGCTCCATGTCCATGAACTACAACCTGTTCACCCGCCCCGGCGTGGCCTGGGTCCACGAGGGCGGGCAGGGGTGGGTGCTGCGCCCCGAAACCGTCGAGGACTTGCTGCGCCTGGAGGGGTGACCCGGCTCCCGTAGCCCTGACTCTCGGGGCCTACAGGGAGGTTTGGGGCTTGGGTCCCTTCCGCTCTCAGGGACCTCCCCTACTCCCGGAGAAGGAGTATGACAATGGTGAGATCATCCTCGCGATTCTGCACGGGATGCTGTGATGCTGATTACGCTGCCTGTCATGAGCGCAGCAGTGTCCTCCCTGGAGATTCCGCCCCCGGCCCTCCACCGCACGGGCGACCTGGTCCTGCCACACACCCTGAGGACCCGGGACGTCATAAGGGCCGTGTGGCACGCCATTGCCCGCCGTTGGAGTGAGCGCCGTCGTCGACCGCGTTCCCTTGACCGCCCTCACCCCCACCCCATGCCGGGGCTCGCCCCTCAGCGCTGAGACCGGTTCTCCCCGCATAGGGGCGCCGCACAGGAGCCGATCAACCCTTCGGCGCGCTCCCGCGCGCGCAAGCGGGCATAGCCGCGCTGCTCAGCCGTACCCTCGTTTCTAAAGGCGGGTCTCAGGCGCCGTCCCCGGTCCTGGGGGCGAGCATCCGGGACAGTGCCGCGGCGGCGCTGACGACATCGGCGCTGCCGGTCGAGACGAACTCGATCATGAGCCCGAAGGATGTGCTCTGGACCAGCGCGGCGATCTGCTCGGCCGTGATCTCCTCGGTGAGGAGGCCCAGGCTCTGCCATCGGCGGCACAGGCGGGTGAGTATCTCACGCATGTCGTGGTAGCGCTGGTTCGATCGCGCCAGGAGCTCGGGGTCGCGCGCCAGATCGCCCCAGATCGCCACGGCGATGAATGGCCAGGCGACGTCATCGTCCTCCTCGCGCCCCTGCTGGGCGGAGGAGGGGCGCTCCTGGGCCCACAGGCTCTCGAGGGTGTCGATGAAGGCCTCCTCGGGGCCGGGTGGGTCATCCATCTCCGACAGGGCCTTGATACGGGCGATGACGGGCATCATGCGCCTGTCGGAGACGGCCTCGATGATCGACTGCTTGCCCTGAGGGAAGTAGCGATAGACCGTGGACGACGACATCCCCGCCTCGGTGATGAGCTCATCCATCGAGGTCGCGTGGAAGCCCTTGCGCGCGAAGCAGCGCGCCGCCGCGCGCAGGATCCGCTCGCGCTGGCGCTCCCTGTGCGCGTTCGTGACTCGTGGCATGAGTTGAGGATACGGGGTGTGACCCTCGTCATGCCTAAAACGAAACGAACGTTGTTGACTCATTGTCGGGGCGCTCTTAAACTCCGAACTCAAACCGAAACGATTGTTTTGTCATGGAGGTTCCGCCATGTCCCTGCCCACGGCTGCCCCGGAGATGACGAGCCCTGGTGGGGGCGGCCGACGCCGCATCGTCCTCAGCCTCGTCCTCACCCAGCTCATGATCGTCCTCGACATGACGATCGTCGTCATCGCCCTGCCCCACCTCCAGGCGGACCTGGGCATCACCGACGCCCAGCGCTCCTGGGTGGTCACGGCCTACAGCCTCGCCTTCGGCGGGCTCGTGCTCTTCGGGGGCAGGCTCGCCGTCCTCCTCGGGCTGCGGCGCTCCTACCGGATCGGGCAGCTCGGATTCGCCGCCGCCAGCCTCGCCGCGGGCCTGGCCCCCTCCTTCGCGATCCTCGTGACGGCGCGCGCCCTCCAGGGCATGTTCGCCGCCCTCCTGGCTCCCACGAACCTCGCCCTCATCAACGCGTTCTTCATCGAGAAGCGCGAGCGCGACCGCATCTTCGGCATCTTCGGGGCCACCGCCGGTCTTGGCGCGGCGGCCGGCCTGCTCATCGGCGGCGCCCTGACGGACTGGCTCTCCTGGCGCTGGTCGCTCTACATCAACGTCGGCATCGTCGCGTGCTCCCTGCTCGCCGGCAGCCGCCACCTGCCCGCGCGGGGCAGGGGCGAGGGCGCCGGGCGCGCGAGCGACGACCTGATCGGACTCCTCCTGGGCTGCGGGGCCTGCTTCAGCGTCGTCTTCGGCCTCGACCGCGCTGAGCAGGGCGGATGGCGGGCCGCCGCCACCATCGCCTGGCTCTTAGCCGGGGCACTCCTCGCCATCGTCTTCATCGCGCGCGAGCGCCTGGCGGCCAGCCCCGTCCTGCCCCTGTGGCTGCCCTCCGATGCCACGCGGGCGGGCGCCTACGCGGCCCAGTTCATCGTCGGCGCCGCCCAGATGGGCTCCTTCATCGCCCTCACCTACTACGTCCAGCAGCACCTGGGCTACTCGCCGGTCAAGGCCGGCCTGGCATTCCTCCCGTTGAGCGCCGCCCTCATCGTCACGGCCGTGGCGGCCGGGCAGTTCCTCGTGCCGCGCCTGGGGGCCGGCGGCATGATCCCGCTCGGCTTCGCGGTGCAGGCGGCGTCGTTCGTCATCCTGTCCCGCATCGCCGTGGACTCCTCCTTCACGAGCGTCGCCCTGCCCGGCACGATCGTCTTCGGCATGGGGATGGGCCTGGTCAACCCCGTGACCTTCAACGCCGGCACGCACCGGGTGCCCGAGCGGCACATCGGCCTGGCCTCGGCCCTGCTGAGCGCCGCCCAGCAGATCGGCGGCTCCTTCGGCGTCGCCCTCCTGACCACCTACGCCTCGCGCGCCGGGCAGGACTACGCCACCAGCCATGCCGACGCCGTGCGCGCCACCGGCATGCGCGAGCTCGTGGAGGCCGGCGCGACTCCGGACTCCCCGCAGGGCCAGGTCATCATCGCGCGCCTGATGGCCGGGCTCGCCGACGCCTCCCGCATCCACGCCTATTCCTCGAGTTTCATCCTCCTGGCCTGCATCGTGGCGGCCGCCGCCGTCATCATGGTCCTGGCCGTCCTCGCCCTGCGCCGCCGACAGCTCCGCGCCATCTCGTAACCGGGTCGAGCCCGGCCTCCTCCTGCCCCCGCTCTGCCTTGGCGGGATCTGTGAGATGCGCGCTGCGGGGCGGGGCCCGGGCCCCTATGCTGGGCCGGACCGGCTCGTCGTCGACTCCCGGGCCCGCTGGCCCACCACCCAGGCGCCCCTGCGCCCTCGTGGTCCCCCTCGACGCCGCGCCCACCCCGCCCCGGCGCCCAGGCGCCCCGAGAACCAGGTGGTCAGACGTGACTGAGAACCCCCAGCGCCCCGAACCGCGCACCCTCACCGTCGGCGTCCTCGGCGCCGGTACCGTCGGCACCCAGGTCATCCGCCTGCTGACAACGCAGAGCCAGGACTTCGCCGCCCGCTCCGGGGCGCGCCTGGAGATCACCGGCATTGCCGTGCGGAACACCAGCGCCCCGCGCGACCCGGCCGTGCCCGCCGAACTGGTCACGGACGACGCCCTGTCCGTGGCCACCTCCAACGACCTGGTCATTGAACTCATCGGCGGTATTGAGCCGGCGCGCAGCCTCGTCCTGGCCGCCTTCAAAGCCGGAGCCAGCGTTATTAGCGGCAATAAGGCGCTGATTGCCGCCCACGGGCCGGAACTCTACGACGCCGCCGCTGAAGCCGGCACCGACTTCTACTACGAGGCCGCCGTCGCCGGCGCCATCCCCGTGGTCTACGCCCTGCGCGAGTCCATGGCCGGGGATCAGATCACCTCCGTACTGGGCATTGTCAACGGCACCACCAACTACATCCTTGACGAGATGAGCACCAAGGGCCTGTCCTTCGAGCAGGCCCTGGCCACCGCCCAGGAACTCGGCTACGCCGAGGCCGACCCCACTGCCGACGTCGACGGCTTCGATGCCGCCGCCAAGGCCGCCATTATCGCCTCCTTGGCCTTCCACACCCGGGTGGGCTTAGAGGACGTCACCGTCGAGGGCATCCGCGATATCACCGGCGAGGACATCCGCGAAGCTCATGCCTCGGGCTGTGAGATCAAGCTCCTGGCCATTGCCCAGCGCCGTGAGGACGACCATGCTCGCGGCATTTCCGTGCGCGTCCACCCCGCCCTCGTCCCCGCCCATCACCCGCTGGCCGCCGTCCACGGAGCCTTCAACGCGGTCCTGGTCGAGGCCGAGGCCGCCGGGCAGCTCATGTTCTACGGTCAGGGCGCCGGCGGCGCCCCCACCGCCTCCGCCGTCCTGTCCGATGTCGTGGCCGCCGCCGCGCACCGTGTCCACGGGGGTCAGGCGCCCCGGGAGTCCATTTACCGGGACCTGCCGATCCTGGGGCCCGAGTCCGCCATTACCCGCCACCAGGTTCAGCTCAAGGTTGCCGACGCCCCCGGCTCCCTGGCGCAGGTGGCCGGAGTCTTCGCGGACAACGGCGTGTCCATTGACTCAGTGCGCCAGAGCGCCTACGTGGGCGGCTCCGACGCCATTGTCACCATCGTCACCCACCCCGCCTCGGTGTTCCACCTTGACGCCGCCGTGGCCTCGCTGGCCAACCAGGAGCGTGTGCGCGAGGTCGTCTCCGTGCGGCGGGTCGAGGGACAGTGAGATGAGGCTCGCCCATGAGTCGGCCGCCGTCCGGGTCCCGGCCACCACCGCCAATATGGGCCCCGGTTTCGACTCCTTCGGCATGGCCTTCCGCTTCTACGACGAGGTTGAGGCGCGCCCGGTCGTGGGCGCCACCCATGTCACCGTTGAGGGTGTGGGCGAGGGGATTGTGCCCACCGACGACGACAACCTCGTGGTCCGCGCCCTGCGCGCCGGACTCGATGCCGCCGGCGCCCCCCAGGCCGGTTTTGAGATGCGCTGCGTCAACCGCATTCCTCACGGCGGTGGCATGGGCTCGTCCGCCTCGGCGGCCGTGGCCGGCCTCATGCTCGCCCGGGGCCTGCTCTCCGAGCCGGCGGCCCTCGACGACGACGCCATCTTCGCCTTGGCCACAGGCTTCGAGGGGCATCCCGACAATGTGGCGCCCGCCGTCTTCGGCGGTGCCACCGTGGCATGGACCCAGGCCGACGGCTCCCCCCGGGCAGCCCCCATGCCGGTTGACTCCAGTCTGCCCGTCACGCTCCTGGTGCCGCCTCCGTCCACGCGCCTGAGCACCGAGGAGGCCCGTAAGGTCCTGCCCGATTCGGTGCCGCGCGCCGACGCCCTGTTCAATACCTCCCGGGCCGCCGTGCTCATGCTGGCCCTGGCGGGCCGCCCCGACCTGCTCATGGCCGGCACCGAGGACCGCCTTCACCAGGAATATCGCCGTGAGGTCCTGCCGGCCTCTATGGCGGTCATGGACTCGCTGCGTGAGCAGGGCTACCCGGCGGTGATCTCAGGGGCCGGCCCCACCGTCCTGGTGCTCGCCCTGCTCAGCCAGCAGACCCGCTTCGCCTTGGAACGCCACAACTGGCAGGTGGTCCAACCCGGTATTGACATCCTCGGCGCGCAGATCCTTTAACGGGCGCCGGATGGCGCGATAGGGGTTTTCGCCGCGGCTGCGCGGCTGATTAGTGCCCGTCCGGGTCGGCACGGGCCTTCGAAGAGGCGGTCGCCAACCTTGATGCTGCTTTCGCGGTCTTGCGTGAGCGCGGGATGGTCGCGGAGCGGGCCTTCGCGCTCAGGCAATGCGCCGTCGTTCCTGTGTTGCGTACGGCATAGAGGCGGACTGGGATGACAACATAAACCAGCGTATTCTCGTGCGCTACGCGAATTTCTACCATTCGTTTCTTTAATGATGAAGTGTCGGAGCCGGGCGGCGTCAGCCCAGCGAGGCTCAGCGACTGGGCCGCTTCGCGCCGCCCACTGACCGATGGGCCGGCCGCTGAGGTGGGCGGGACCGAGGCGGGCGGGACGGGCCGGTCCACTCACCTGAAGGTCGCCACCGGCCTCACTCTCAGGCCCAACCTGATGGCGCAGTTTTGAGCGCGTAATAGTTAACATGCCCGGTTCCGGCGTCCCTGCTATGCTGGGGATCGACGGCCATGCCCCACTGCAACGCCGTCAGCACCAAGCCATCAGGTCAAGTAAGAACCTTGGCCTCTGCGGTGCATGACTCCGCCCTGTGACTCTTCCGGGGTAGTCCCCTGTCGAACGCAGTCATATGCGCTCACCACACCGTAAGGACACTCGTGACCGAGACCTCCAGCGCCCAGCCCTCCCTGTCCACCATGCGCCTGGTCGAGCTCCAGCAGCTCGCCACTTCCATGGGGCTCAAGGGCATCTCCCGCATGCGCAAGAGCGAACTCGTCGCCGCCATCCGCGACGGCGGCGCCTCCACCAACACCCCACCCGCCAATACCCCCGCGCGCAACGACGATCCGGCGGCAATACCTCCTGAGACGCCTAAGACCCTGGAAGCTCCTGCCCCCACCAATGAGGCGCCGGCGGCTGAGCAAGGCTCCGAGGGCCGGCCGCGCCGTCGTCGTGCCACCGCTGCCGCTGGCGCCCCCAGACCTGAGAACAACACCATAGATGCAATAGGCGGTGGGAACAGCCAAGCAGACGACAACCGCACTCAAGCCGGGGGCGAGCCTCGCCGCCAACCCAACCGTGAGGAGAACAACTTCCCCACCCGCAACGAGCGCAACAGTGGTGACGTGGAGGGCTCACGTCGTGCTCGACGCCGAGGAAACTCCAGCGAAGACCGCCCTCAAAGCGACACCCCCGAGGACCACCTCGACGCCAAGGCCGCCCTCATGCGCGACCTTGCTGACGCCACGGGCACCCCTGCCCTGGAACCCGCCGAGCGATCCACCCGCAACGAGCAGCGCAACAGCTCCAATGGGGAGGAGGGGCGCAGCGGTCGGCGCCGTCGGGGGCGTAAACGCGGCCGGGACCGGGACCGTTTCGAGCGCGACGGCGAGGGCGGCGAGAACCGCCAGAACCGCAACCAGCCCCGCGAGGAGGAGGTTCTTCTGCCCGTCGCCGGCATCCTCGACGTCAACGACGCCAACCACGCCTACCTGCGCACCTCCGGATACCTGCCCGGCCCCAAGGACGTCTATGTCTCCGGACAGCAGATCAAGGAGAACGGCCTGCGCCCCGGTGACGCCGTGACCGGCTGGGTTCGCGAAGGCGCTGAGACCTCCAACCCCGGCGGCGGTGGCGGACGCAACAACCGTCGCCAGAACCGTGCCAACCGCCAAAAATACAATCCACTGGTCAGCGTGGAGACCATTAACGGTATGGATTCCGAGCGCGCCAAGCGCCGTCCGGAGTTCGCCAAGCTCACGCCCCTCTATCCCCAGGAGCAGTTGCGCCTGGAGACCACGCCTAAAGCCCTGACCCCCCGGGTCATGGACCTGGTGGCTCCCATTGGCAAGGGGCAGCGCGGCCTGATCGTCTCCCCACCCAAGGCGGGCAAGACAATCGTCTTGCAGCAGATAGCCAATGCAATCGCCGTCAATAACCCCGAAGCCCACCTCATGGTCGTGCTTGTCGACGAGCGCCCCGAGGAAGTCACCGACATGCAGCGCACGGTCAAGGGCGAGGTCATTGCCTCCACCTTCGACCGCCCCGCCTCCGACCACACCATTGTCGCGGAGTTGGCTATTGAGCGAGCCAAGCGTCTGGTCGAGCTCGGGCAGGACGTGGTGGTACTCCTGGACTCCATCACCCGGCTCGGGCGCGCCTACAACCTGGCCGCCCCCGTCTCCGGGCGCATTCTCTCCGGCGGCGTGGACGCCGCGGCCCTCTACCCGCCCAAGCGCTTCTTCGGGGCGGCGCGCAATGTTGAGAACGGGGGGAGCCTCACCATCCTGGCCACCGCCCTCGTGGAAACCGGCTCCAAGATGGACGAGGTCATCTTCGAGGAGTTCAAGGGCACTGGCAATATGGAGCTCAAGCTTTCCCGCCAGCTCGCGGACAAGCGGATCTTCCCGGCCGTGGACGTTGCAGCCTCAGGCACACGCCGCGAGGAACTGCTCATTGACCCCGCCCAGCTCAAGATCATGTGGAGACTGCGCCGCCTTTTCGCAGGCCTGGAGGTCCAGCCGGCCATTGAGATGGTCCTGGGCCGACTCAAGGACACCAATTCCAACGCCGAGTTCCTCATGAGCCTGGCCAAGTCCGCCCCAATGCAGCAGTCAGAGGGCGACGAAGACTGACTCCCGGGCCCCGCAACCGGCTCCTAGCGCCCCCAAACCCGCCGGGCCAGTGCCCGGCCGTCGTGGGCGCCGCCGTCATCCCTGTAGGGATGACGGCGGCGCTGCACCCGACCGGCAGCTGGTGAAAAAGGCACCGCCTCGACCACAACTGCCGGACACCCCTCATGCAGTTAGGACTTTGGTCTGTTGTGCGTGAGGATAAGAGCCTGCGACAGCTGAAAGTGACGTCTGTGACAGGAAATAGACTAGTTCTTGTCCTTGTGGACGCCATTGCCTCTTTGTTGTGCTGGAAGGCGCAGACACGCCAGTCTGTTCCTGACCCCAGAGCAAAGGACTGTTTTCATGCGACGAAGCATCATCACTGGTGCGGCCGCCGCTCTTCTCGTCGGTTGTCTCATGGCGCCGGCGTCCGCGGAGGAACCGGTCGACCCAGCCGCCCCTGTCGTTGAGGCCGAAGGAGAGGAAGCTGCCGTCGAAGAGCCGGCCGCTGAGGACCCGGTGGCTGAGGAGCCAGTGGCCGAGGACCCGGCCGCTGAAGAGCCGGCCGCTGAAGAGCCGGCCGCCGAGGAGCCAGTGGCCGAGGACCCGGTGGCTGAGGAGCCAGTGGCCGAGGACCCGGCCGCTGAAGAGCCGGCCGCCGAGGACCCGGCCGCTGAAGAGCCGGCCGCCGAGGAGCCAGTGGCTGAGGACCCAGCCGCTGAGGACCCGGTGGCTGAGGAGCCAGTGGCCGAGGACCCGGCCGCGCTAGCCGCTCCGGCCGCGCCTCCTGCCGCTGCCCCGGCCGCCGACCCCAAGGATGGGGAGCTCGTAGACATTAGTAATACCTACGGCGTCCCCCCGAACCTGCGTCACAATGCCTCCATTGTCACCATTACCCGTGACGGCTGCCTGCTCACGATCACGGTTAAGATCGAGGTCGACGGCTCCTACACCCTTGAGATCTGGGACGACGGAGAGCTCATCGGTTCGATACCGCTGTCGGGCAAGGCCGGTGACCTGCGGGTTGTCCAGTACCTCATGACCGCCAATGTCGGGGCCCTGGCCCGAGGCTATGACTTCCTCCTCATCAACGCGGACAACAGAATCGTGGCTGCATACGACTGGGACTTCGAGGGCTCTGCGCAAGTAATGGCCGAATGCCACAAGAAGGCAACCTGTGAAGCCGCCTCCACGGCCGAGGCCGAGCAGATTTCCGTGGACCTGCCCGCACCCATGATGACGGTGTCCCCCAAGCCCGTCGCCGCGGCCCCTGTTGAGCCCGTGGCGGCGCCCGCGGAGACCGTCGAGCTGGCTCAGACGGGCACGCAGGCCGTGAACCTCGGTGTCGCCTCCGTGTTCCTCATGGCCGTTGGCGCGCTCGCAGTGCGTGGCGCCCGTCGCCGCGCCTGAAATATCGCACATGAGCGCACGACACACTGACCGGCCTCACCACTGACGGCCGAGCCAGACGCGGGGCCCGGGACAACCACAACGGTTGTCCCGGGCCCCACCGGTTGGAGCAACAGCGAGATCACGCCGAGGCGAGAGGGCACCTGCCCCTGGTGGTGGCGGAGGAAACCAGCAATGGGGCCGCAGGGGCGGGCACTGAGCATCACGCTGGAGGAGACGCCCAGAATCAGGTCACATGGGAACACAGGGCCGGGCACTGAGCGATCGAACTGAGCTAAGATCGGCCCGCAGAAGAATCTTCGCGCACCAATGAAGTGCGCAGCATCACCAGGGCCCACATTGTGCGTCCCCAGGGCGAGTGGCACAATCGCCCCTGGTTTCCGGCTCACCTACGCCGAATCGCATAGGACCCGGACCCTCTGACCGCTTAAGGAGATACCCATGAAGCAGGGGATCCACCCCGACTACGTGCCCACCGTGGTCACGTGCACCTGTGGCAACACCTTCCAAACCCGCTCCACCGTCACCACCGGTGAGATTCGCGTGGACGTGTGCTCAGCCTGCCACCCCTTCTACACCGGCAAGCAGAAGATCCTCGACACCGGCGGACGTGTGGCCCGTTTCGAGGCCCGCTACGGCAAGCGCACCAAGTAGACAGCCTGCACGACGCCGACGGACCGCTCCCCACGGGGCGCCGTCGGCGTCGTCGTATGCGGATAGGGAAGCACAACGCACCTATTGGAACCTAACGCCGACCCCCGCACCGGCGTGCACCGTCGCGGAACCGCCCTCCTGGAGGCCGCGGAACCGCATAGCCGCAGACAGAGGAGCCAGAGGAAGATTGACAGACGTGAGTGAAGACTTCTCCGCCGCCGCCCCACTGCTGGAGGAGCACGCGGCCATTGAGGCCGAGATGGCAGGACCCGCAGCCGCCGACCCACTGATCATGCGCCGCTTGGGGCGCCGCTACGCCGAGCTTGGGCGAATCGTGAGCGCCTACCGCGCCTGGGAGGCGGCCAACGCGGATCTAGCTGACGCTGTCGAACTGGCCGAGCAGGACATCGACTTCGCCGCCGAAGTTCCGGTGCTACGAGCTGAGCACGACCGGGCCGCCGAGCACCTGCGCGAGGTCCTCGTGCCCCGCGACCCCGACGACGCCCGAGATGTCATTATCGAGGTCAAAGCCGGGGAGGGCGGGGAGGAATCCGCTCTGTTCGCCTCCGACTTGGCTCGCATGTACACCCGCTACGCCGAGAGGCAAGGATGGGCCGTGGAGGTCCTCGGCGCCACCGACTCCGACCTGGGCGGTTACAAGGACGTGCGCCTGGCCATCAAGACGCGCGGACCCGTGGAGCCCCAGGAGGGAGTATGGGCGCATCTGAAATACGAGGGGGGTGTTCACCGCGTCCAGCGCGTCCCCGTCACTGAGAGCCAGGGGCGCATCCACACCTCGGCCGCCGGGGTGCTGGTCATGCCCGAGGCCGACGACCCGGGTGAACTGGAGATCGACCCCGCAGACCTGCGCATTGACGTCTTCCGCTCCTCCGGGCCCGGAGGACAGTCGGTCAACACCACCGACTCCGCCGTGCGCCTGACCCACCTGCCCACCGGCATCGTGGTCTCAATGCAGAATGAGAAGTCCCAGCTGCAGAACAAGGAGGCCGCCCTGCGCGTTCTGCGGGCCCGGCTGCTGGCCGAGCGGGCGGCCGAGGCCGCCGCCCAGGCCGCTGAAGCGCGTCGCAGCCAGGTGCGCACCGTGGACAGAAGTGAGCGCATCCGCACCTACAACTTCCCGGAGAACCGGATCGCCGATCACCGCACCGGCTTTAAGGCCTACAACCTTGACGCCGTCCTGGACGGCGACCTGGGGCCGGTCATCGCCTCGGCCATCGCCATGGATGAGGCCGAGCGCCTGGCGGCGGTCGGGGACCAGGGGTGACGGTTGATGCTGAGGGCGGTCGGGCGATGGACCCGCTCCTCGACTGGTCGCAGGCTCCTTTACGTCTTCGGAGCGGGTCCATCGGTCGACCGCTCGCCAGGCACGCCTTCCGCCGCCTGGTCCACGACGCTGGGCAGGCTCTGAGAGCGGCAGGCGTGGGGTCGCCTGACAATAATGCCCGGGTGCTGGCTGAGCATGTGGTGGGGACGTCACTGGTCATGTGCGAGGGGGCCAGCGCCGAGCAGGTTGGCCGGTTCCTCGCGCTGGTTGAGCAGCGGGCGGCACGGGTACCACTCCAGCACCTCACGGGACGCATGTGGTTCCGGGGCCTGGAGCTGGTCTGCCGGCCCGGCGTGTTCATTGTCCGCCCCGAGACGGAGGTCGTTGCGGGTGCGGCGATCGGGGCGGCGCAGGCGGTTGAGGAGCCGGGAAGGCGGCCGCTCGTCGTCGACCTGTGCACCGGGTCCGGGGCGATCGCCGCAGCCCTGGCAGTGGAGGTTCCCGGGTCGCGCGTGATCGCCGTCGAAATCGACCCTGCCGCAGCGGAGCTGGCGCGCGAGAACTGCCGGCGTCACGCGCCCGGGCGAGTACGCGTCCTGCGGGCCAACGCCACAGCGCCCTCCGCGCTCGCCAAGCTGGACGGGTTGGCCGACGTCGTCGTGTCCAATCCGCCGTATGTGCCCGCCGGGGCCGTGGAGGATGAGGAGACCGAGCGGTATGACCCGGACCTGGCCCTCTACGGCGGGGGAGCCGACGGGTTGGCGGTGCCTCTCGCCGTCGTGAGACGGGCGGCGGCCCTCCTGCGCCCCGGCGGCGTTCTGGTCATGGAGCACGACCCCGGGCAGGGAGCCGCGCTGCGCGGGGCCGCCCTCGCCGCCGGCTTCGGGCAGGCGGTCACCGGGGCGGACCTCACCGGCCGCGACCGCTACCTGCGGGCCGTCACTGAGAGTGCCTGACCGGAGAGTGCCGCACGGGCCTGACGCGGCCCTTCGGGACGGAGACAGGCGCCGGTTCCGTCGAGCTGATGGATGCTGACGAGCACTACGCCCGGCTGCGCGCCAGCTTCGGTGGGACTGGGATTCGGGTTTGATGACTCGCGCTGGGCAAGGGGCCGCGCATTTGGGACACTGAGGACATGATCCCCACTGCCGAGAGCCTTGAGGCGCGTGAGGCGCTGGCGGCACACCGCGATGAGCTTGATGCGCTCCTTGTGCGCTATGGCGCCTCAAATCCGCGGCTTTTCGGCTCGGTCGCACGGGGCGACGCCGGCCCGTGGTCGGACATCGATATCCTCGTTGACCTTGATGACCCTCACCGACGCACACTCATGCGGATCGCCGGTCTTACCGAGGGGCTGCGCCGTGTGCTCGGCCGCCCGGTCGACGTCCTCGCCCCAGTCGTGCTCCGCGATGTGGTCTCGCGTGAGGCGCTGGCGGAGGCGGTGGCGTTGTGAGCCGGGCGGTTCCTGACAGGCTGCGGGACATTCTCGACGCGATCGACCGGTGCCGTGCTTACCAGGAGTCGATGACGTCGGGCGATCCTGTGCTCGCCGCCATGGCGCACGATGCCGTGTTGCGCAACATCGGTGTCATCGGAGAGGCTGTCAAGCAGCTACCCGCCGAGCTCACGGGGCGGCATCCGGAGATTGACTGGACGGCGATCGTAGGGATGCGCAACATCGTCGTCCACGAGTACTTCCGCGTGGAGGCCGCGATGCTCATTGACGTCCTGGAGACGGATTTGCGGCAGCTTGCCGGGATTCTTGTCTTCGAGCTCGACAACCAGTAGGGATGCTGTCCGCGCTCGGCACCCGGTGGGCCGTCCGTTCGGCGTGGAGCTGGTCAACGGTGTCGCGGTCGGTGTCGCTGAGGGAGAGTTCGCTGCCGCCGACGTGGGGCCCGGCCTTGGGGTCGATCTGGTCTGCGGCCTACAGGCCGAGCGTCTGGAGGTGTCGAGGCGCACGATCCTGCGTGATGTCGAGGCACTGTCCGCGGCCGGGGTGCCTGTGTACACCGAGCGCGGCCCGAACGGGGGCGTGCGGCTGCTTCCCGGCTACCGCACCGATGTGACGGCATTGAGCAGCGAGGAATCCTGGGCGCTGTTCGCCGGGGTGACTACCTGGGGCGCGGACTCCCTCGGGCTCGGGGGAGGCGTTGGCTTCGGGGCTGCGCAAGCTGCTCGCCGCGGTCCCCGAACCCCACCGCGACACCTCGGCGGACATCTCCCGCCGCATCGTGATCGACCCGCAAGGATGGCTTCCGCAACCGGAGAGAGAACGGACCGGCGAGACGTTCCGCGTGATTTGGGATGCCGTCGTCGCTCGGCGTCGTCTGCGCATCGAGTACCGACACAAGGCGAAGGCATCCACGCAGGTCGCGGTAGTCGAGCCACACGGGCTCGTCAGCGCGGGCAGGAGCTGGTACCTCTGCGCGACCAGCAACGGGTCGCTGGGATTCACGAGGCTCTCCCGCATCGACCGGGCCGAGATGCTGGGAGCGCCGTGTGTGGGCGATGCCGATGTCGCCGTCGAGTGGCGGTCGCAGCGAGAGCGGTTCCTCGACGGCTTCGCCTCGGTCACAGCGACTGCTTGGGTACGCGACACCAGATGGGCTGACGCGCAGGAGTGGGTGATCCGCGTCAGCGAGCAGGAACCGACCGGCCCGCCGCCAGAGCCCGAGGGCTGGAGCTTCGTGGAACTCGAGTTCGTCGACCAGCTCCACGCCATGACGATCATGTTCCGCTTCGGCCCCGACGCCGCCATTGTGAGTCCCACCATCCTCCGCGACGAGTTCATCGACTACCTCGCAGCCACTCTCCACCGGTATCCCGCATCATCCGCTGCGCAGACCACGCTGAGGCCGAGTACACGATGATCCACTCACGGCGCGGTCAGCGCCTCCCGATCGCTGACGGCCATCGAGTGCAAGGGGCGGGCGGACTGGGCCAACCTCGACACGTGACCTGCTGGAAGTAGTAGGACAGGAAGAGGAACTGGCCGTAGTTGACGACCATGGCGAGCAGGACCGCGCCGTAGACGCCGGCGCGGACGCGGCGGTCGGGGCGGCGCGGGCGGTTGAGGAGTCGGGAAGGCGGCCGCTCGTCGTCGACCTGTGCACCGGCTCCGGGGCGATCGCCGTCGCGTTCGCCGCAGAGGTGCCGAGGGCGCGGGTGATCGCCGTCGAGATCGACTCTGCCGCAGCGGAGCTGGCGCGTGAGAACTGCCGGCGTCACGCGCCCCGGCGAGTACGCGTCCTGCGGGCCGTCACTGAGAATGCCGTACGGGCCTGACGCGGCCCTTCGGGACGATTGTCGGTCCGTCGACGTACCCTTGATACATGGCAGCGGACACCCAGGCATTGATCCGAGACGTTCTCGCGCTCGACGTCGATCAGCGCGTTGTCGTCGCGAACGCACTGCTCGAAAGCCTCCATGATGCAGCCGACACCAGTGAGATCGATGCAGCGTGGCGTGTCGAGGTCACTCGGCGCCTGGCCGAGGTACGCGCCGGTTCCGTCGAGCCGATGGATGCTGACGAGCACTACGCCCGGCTGCGCGCCTCGCTCACCGCATGACCTTGCCCCAGCAGGAGCATCCCGAAGCCATTGCCGAGTTCGATGCCGCGGTGCGCTGGTACGAAGAGCAGGAGCCTGGGATCGGCCTCGCGCTCATCGACCGGGCACAGCAAGCCCGGCATGACATCGCCGATTGGCCGAGCGTCGCCCCGCCTGTCCTCATCGCTGACGGTGGCACCGTGATCCGGAGCAGGGCTGTCCGTGGATACCCGTACCGGATCGTCTACGTCGTGGAACCAGATGCGATCCTGATCCTGGCCTATGCACACGAGCGCCGCGTACCCGGCTACTGGTTCCACCGACTCGACGACTGAGCGCCGCAGCGAGGTGCACCCTGCGGGTTGCGGGCCGCTCTGACGGAGGCGCAGGTGCAGCGCTGTTTCGCTGGCCATTCCTGCGCTTCAGTCGCTCCGCTTGTACTCACGGTGCCTCGCGCGAGCTTGAATCCTGTGCCCTCGCTCGACAACGGCGTCGGGCGCGTCGGGATCGCACAGCCGAGTCTTGCCCAGATCGAGCGGGGGCGCGGGCGGTGTCGCCTGAGATGCTGGAGCGAATTCTCAAGGCCGCCGATTACCGTCCTTCGCTGGCATTGGCGGCGCACGCGGCAGCCATCCGGGGGATCGCCCTGGCTCATGGCCTGGAGAAGTGGCCGCGTCCGGCAGCGCGACCACCTCGACCCCGTCGAAGGTCTCCGCCGGTTCGACCCTGAGGACCGCGCGGCTGCTTGTCAGCTACGGAATCACTCGCTGCGCCGAGGCGTGGGTGATGGCGACCCGCCGGCGGTCGGCGTGGGCGTCGGTCTCGGTGGGACTGGGATTCGGGTTTGATGACTCGTGCTGGGCAAGGGGCCGCGCATTTGGGGCACTGAGGACATGATCCCCACTGCCGAGAGCCTTGAGGCGCGTGAGGCGCTGGCGGAGGCGGTGGCGTTGTGAGCCGGGCGGTTCCTGACAGGCTGCGGGACATTCTCGACGCGATCGACCGGTGCCGTGCTTACCAGGAGTCGTGTCCACAACCCGGGGTCGAAGCCCGCCGATTCCGTGCGGGCGACCGTCTTCAGCAGCGGGTCGAACAGCCCCATCGAGTGTCTGGTGATTCTGTCGGCTGATACGGGTGCGGTCGTGGTTGACTTGGAAATCATGGAGGAGATGGACGAGGAGGCCGTCGCGTTACGGGCAGCGCTGCGTACGGCCTTGGCTGCCGCTGGCGATCCGGCCCGTGCCGAGCAGCAGCGCCGCTACCTGAAGTCCGCCATGGAGATGTACGGCGTCGGCGTCCCGCAGACCCGGCGCATCGCCCAGGCGACCGCCGCCTCCTATCCCGCCCTGTGGCGCGATGCCGCCAGCTGGGAGGCCGTGCTGCGCCGGGTGTGGGACGCCGCCGAACGCCGGGAGGAGCGGTTCGCGGTTCTGGCCATTATCCGCTCCAAGCATTCCGCGCCGCACGCCAACCGCCTTGAGTCCCTCGACCTGTACGAGCATCTGCTGCGCTCCGGGGCGTGGTGGGACCTGGTGGACGAGACTTCGCACGCCGTCGGACTCGTGGTTTTGGCGCATCCAGGCGCGGCCGCCCGTATGCGCGCTTGGGCGACGGATGTGGACCTGTGGGTGCGTCGCAGTGCGATCATTTGCCAGCTCCAGCACAAGGAGCGCACTGATCTGTCTCTGCTCGGCGACGTTATTGAGGCCAATCAGGGCGATGTCGAGTTCTTCATCCGTAAGGCGATTGGCTGGGCGCTGCGCGACTACGCCCGCACCGACGGCCCCTGGGTGCGGGCCTTCGTCGAGAACCACCCGGGCCTGTCCCCGCTGAGTCGACGCGAGGCGCTCAAGCACCTGTAACTCGGCTCGGGCAGGCAACGTACCCGGCTCCTCACAGTTCGTCGTAGCAGTGGTGTTATATCGTGGGTGCATGGGGCGTTTCAGGGTCGAGGAGGCGCCTGTTCTGGTGCGGGCGGCGCGTGTTGATACGGGCTTGACGCAGGCCGAGCTCGCTGGGCGCGTCGGGATCGCACAGCCGAGTCTTGCCCAGATCGAGCGGGGCGCGCGGGCGGTGTCGCCTGAGATGCTGGAGCGAATTCTCAAGGCCGCCGATTACCGTACTTCGCTGGCATTGGCGGCGCACGCGGCAGCCATCCGGGGATCGCCCTGGCTTGGTGTCAAGGGGTGGAAGCAACGAGGAGGCGTTCGAAGGCTTCTCGTGGGGTGAGGTAGTTCAGGGTGGCGCGGGGGCGTTCACCCGTGTTCTTCGGCGATGGCGGTCAGGTAGGGCTGGTG
>NZ_RYFV01000038.1 GCF_004104015.1 Actinomyces oricola
CGCAACCAACGCCCAAGCTCCTCACCATCACCATCACGAAGCACAAGACCAGGAGCACCAGGATGAGCCATACCCACATACTCCCAAACACCCAACCGTCTAGACACTAACGACACGCGACACTAGTCCATGACGGACGTCAAGGCCGGGTGCCATCGCCGGCCCGGGCAGGTCGCGGTCGCGCAACGCCCCGACAATGAGGCCGGCCGGGATGCTGCCCCGGGCGCCGCTGCCGTGCCGGGCCCGGCCGCCCGCAGGCGGGTCCCTGCCGAACAGGAGAGCTGCCCGCACGGGCGTACCGGACCCGACTGTCCGCAGGTGGCCCCTCCGTCGTCGGCCCGCGGCGCCTCCCGGTACATGCAACGACGCGTTCTGTAGATACAAGCACTGTCCGTTGGGCGGCTCACGCGAGGAGAGCGCTAAGCGCTGGCATCCCATTATAGATAGTGCTACTATCCGTCCATGGCAAGTAGAACGGCTCGAGGAAGAGCGACAGCGTCTATCTCGGCACTGTCGCAGAGGTCCGGCATCCCCATCGCGACGATCAAGTACTACGTTCGCGAAGGGCTGATCCAACCCGGTCAGGATCGCGGAGTGGACGATGAAGAGACCGTGGACCAGCTCCGGCTCATCCGGGGCTTGGTGCACGTCGTCGGCCTGTCGATCCGCCAGGTCCGCGAGATCCTCAAGCTGATTGGCGATCAGGCGGCTAGCCCGGCGACATTAATGGTCGACGCGACCACGGCCCTGCCGCTGGCGGGGGCCCAGGGCGCTGACCACGCCGCTGACGACGTCGACCTGGCCGATGCTCGCGCATCCCTGGCCGCCGTCGGATTCGACGAGTTGCCCGACGCGCCGTATGTGACCCAGCTCCTGGCCGCAATGGCCTTGGCCAACGAGTGCGGCGTCTGCGTTGACCCCGAGCATCTGGCCGCCTACGCCCACGCCGCCCGCGAGTGCGCCACCGCGGACTTCAAGCATCTGCCGTTGGATTCCCCGGGCAGGGCAGCGCAGGCCGCCGTGCTCGGCACCGCAATCTACGACCCCATCCTCATTGGGCTGCGACGGCTGGCTCACAGGGAGCTCGTCGACCGCCTCCCACAATCCCACCCTCAGGACCCTCAGGAAGAAGGTACTCGCAATGCAGACGGAAACCCCTGACCCCGGCACAATGCCCGCCGTGCAGTACCAGCGTTTTGGAACGCCGGAGGTGTTGCGCGTCGTATCGGTGAGCGCCCCGACGGCCGGGCCGCACGACCTCGTGGTGGGGGTGAGGGCCATAAGCGTCAACCGGATCGACACCGCCGCCCGCGCCGGCCGCTACAAGATCATGTCTGGTCGCCGCCTGCCGCAGCCCACCGGCTTGGACTTCAGCGGGACGGTGCTCAGTGCCGGGCCGCAGACTCATGGCTTCAAGCCCGGGCAGCAGGTGTGGGGGTTCCTCGGCACCGATCGTTTGGGCAAGCAAGGTACGGCAGCAGCCCAGATCGCGGTGGACGCAGATCTCGTTGCTCCGGCCCCCGCCTCAGGTGACCTCGCCGACCTCGCCGCGCTCCCCCTGGTGGGCGTCACGGCCTGGCAGGCGCTGGAGGAATTCAATCTTGAGGCGGGCTCCCGGCTGCTCATTGTGGGGGGCGCCGGGGGTGTGGGGAGCACTGCTATCCAGGTGGCTCGGGCGCGCGGCGTGCTCGTGGACACGATCAGTTCGGCACGGCATGAGGAGCTGCTGCGGCAACTGGGGGCTGAGTCCCGGTTCGACCCGGATGCCGTGCCGTGGCCGACGCTGGCGGGGCGCTACCAGGCGGTGCTCGACACCGTTGGGAAGAACCTGTGGCGATTGCGCCGCACCCTGGCATCGTCGGGTCGACTGATCACGATCTCGGCGGCCGGCGTTCCCATGACCCTCTTGTCCAGGATCCTGCCCGGGCCCACCGCCAGTTTCATGTCCGTCAAACCCAGCCCCGCGGGTCTCACGGCCCTAGCGGACCTGGTCGAGCGCGGGCAGCTGGCCCCCATTATCCGGGCGCGATTCCCCTTGTCCGAGATTCCTCAGGCCCACGCCATGATTGAGACCGGGCACGGGGCGGGCAAGGTCATTGTCGATATCGGTTGACCGGGGGCGGGCCCGCGTTTCGACGGTCGGCTCCGGTGGGAACCCGGCCCGTTGAGGGACGCCCAGGGCCGCTCCTGATGTGCTGGAATACTCCTGTCCGCAACGGATAGGAGAGTCATGGCACACGGGGAGGGGAACTCCCGTGACGAGCTCCTCCGGGGTGCCCAGGAGTCCTTCGACGAGGGTATCCGGCTGCTCAAAACCAGGCGCCTGGAGGAGGCAGCCGCCGCCTTCACGAGGGCCCTGAGTCTTTGCCGCACTCTGCCCGGCACTCAGCGTCAACAGGCCGGCTGCCTGGTCAATATCGGTGGCGCCTTGAATGATCTGGGTCGTCATGAGGAGGCCCTGGCCCCCTACCGGCAGGCCCTGGCCCCCTACCGCACCCTGCCGGGCACCGAGCAAGACCAGGCCAACTGCCTGAACAAGATAGCAGCATCTTGGGCGGGGCGGGTCGCTAAGAACGGGCTCTGGAGTCCGACTGGCGGGCCAACAACTTCTCCTAACAAGGAGACAGCATCGCACGCCGGCAAGATGGGAGGCGAGCACCCTGAGCGCGATCTTACTTCTTACCCCCAGAGGCCAGTCCGCTGCGGAATTCGACGACGTCGCCATCTGCCATCACATACTCCTTGCCCTCCATGCGCACACGGCCGTGGGCGCGGGCCTCGGCAATGGAGCCGTACTTCATGAGGTCTTCAAAGCTGACGATCTCGGCCTTAATGAAGCCGCGCTCGAAGTCGGTGTGGATGACGCCGGCCGCTTGGGGCGCCGTCGCCCCCTTGCGGATGGTCCAGGCGCGGGCCTCCTTGGGGCCGGCGGTCAAGTAGGTTTGCAGGCCCAGGGTGTCGAAACCGACCCGGGCCAGCTTGTCCAGGCCCGACTCCTCCTGCCCGCTGTCGTGCAGCATCTCGGCCGCTTCCTGCGGCTCCAGCTCGACCAGCTCGGCCTCGAACTGGGCGTCCAGGAAGATGGCCTCGGCGGGGGCGACCAGTGCGCGCAGCTCGGCCTGCCTGGCCTCATCGCTCATGCCGGCGTCATCCATATTGAACACGTAGATGAAGGGCTTGGTGGTCATGAGCTGGAAGGTGCGCAGCGCCTCCTCATCGACCCCTGCTTCTGCGGCGGCCCCCGAGGCGAGGGCCGTCGACAGCATGGTGCCCTCCTCCAGGATCGACAATGCCGCCTTCGCGGTCTGCAGCACCGCCGGCGCGGTTTTCTTGCCGCGCACCTCCTTCTCCAGGCGCGGGATCATCTTCTCCATGGTCTGCATGTCCGCCAGCACCAGCTCGGTGGCGATGGTCTCAATGTCGCCGGCAGGATCCACTGCGCCGTCCACGTGGACGACGTCGGGGTTGTCAAAGGCGCGCGTGACCATGCAGATGGCGTCGGCCTCACGAATGTTGGCCAGGAACTGGTTGCCCAGCCCCTCCCCCTCGCTTGCGCCGCGCACAATCCCGGCGATATCCACGAAGGACACGGTGGCCGGCACTGTCCGCGCCGAGTCGAAGACCTCGGCGAGCGCGTCCAGGCGGGCGTCGGGCAGGGGGACGACGCCGATGTTCGGCTCGATCGTGGCGAAGGGGTAGTTCGCTGCGAGGACGGTTGCGCGGGTGAGCGCGTTGAACAGGGTGGACTTGCCGACGTTGGGCAGTCCGACGATTCCAATGGTGAGTGCCACGGTGCGAGTCTAGGCCACGCCTCGGGCGCCAATCCGCCCCGGGCCGGCGCCCGGCCCGCGCCCCGCCGCATCTCCTCTCCTCGGGGTCGTCCGCCCGGCGCCCAGCAGCGCGCCCCCGCACGGTGCCGCCCCGCAGTGCCGCCGTCTCACTTCACACCAGGGCGGGGGCGAGGTCGCCCAGCGCCACCTCCCAGGTGGGGTAGAAGTCTCCGAGCCGGTTGATCAGCATGGCCACCGCCAGGGTCATGACCAGCCCTGAGGCGCCTATGACCAGGGCCTGCGCTGCTACGGCACCGGCCCAGGCCCGCCGGGTGCGCAGGCGCTTGGGGCGCCACGGGCCCATGACGCTCCACACTGTCAGCCCCACCGCGGCCAGGAGGGCCAGGGTAATGGCGCCGGCGCCCTGGATGGAGCGCAACGACGTCGTCACGCGCTCCATGAGGGAGCCCCCGCCGCCGGGGGTCCCGGCCTGTGCTCCGGCGTGTGCAGTCCCGCCGGGAGTGGCCGCCGTCGCGCCCGCCGCGGCCCCGCCCCCAGGGGAGGCGCTGGTGGCTGCTCCCCACCACTCCAGGGCGGTCGGGAGCCGACTGGCCCACAGCCTCCAGGAGTGCCCGCCGGTGGTCGGCGTGAGCGTGGTCAGCGAGTCCGTGGCGGGCACCGCGGATGCGGCGCCGCTGGCCAGGGCGTAGGCGTCGGCGTCGTCCTGCGCCCCCAGCACCCACAGGTGCAGGGGCTGGTGGGGGTGGTCGGCCAGGAGCCGGGTCAGGGTGTTCTCCTGCTTAAGGGTCTCGGACGTGCTCATGCCCCCGTAGACGGGCCGGTCGTAGCCGGACATGACCAGGGCCGACCCGAAGATGTCTGAACGGTTCAGGGCCGTCCACATGGCGCAGTAGCCGCCCGAGGAGAGCCCCGCCACCGCCCACCCCTCACGTTGGGCGCTGACGTTGGGGAAGCTGGCGCGAATCATGGCGGGGACGTCGTCTTGGACCCAGGTGCCGACTTTGGCGTGTCCGACGACGTCGGCGCAGTCGGGGTTGGCCCGCTGAACGGGGTCGGCGTTGAGTTCGGGAATGACCATGATCGATGGCGGCAGGCGTCCGGCATCAATGGCCTCCTGGAGGGCGGTGGCGGCGGCGAGGTTGCGTGCGGTGCCGCTCGTGGAGCCCGGCATGCCGTAGAGGTAGATCATAACGTTGTAGGTCTGGCCGTCGTTCGGGGAGTAACCGCGCGGGGTCCACACCCATACGTCCTGGGTGATGCCACTGCGCCACCCACTCAGGGTGGTCTTCACGAAGCCGGAATCAGCCGGGGTGAAGGTGGCTACGTCGCGCGGGTCCGGGGTGGCGCCGGGCGGGGTGGTGGGTACAGGAGTGGGTGTAACAACCTGGGCGGCGCCCTGGTTGGTCAGGCTTCCCCGGCCCAGGGCGATGACATCACCGAGGGTGGGGGCGAAACGCAAGGAGGCGTTGACGTGCGCCACCACGGCTCCAGCGGTCAACACCTGGCACCCCAGCACGGCCAGGACGACGACGACGATGCCGGCCACGGCCCGGGGCCGTCCGGTCGGATGGTCGCCCCCCACCCGGCCGGCCGCGCGCTGGCGGCGGCGCACCATGAGTACGGCCGCCAGGAGGATCACAAGCAGGACGAACGCCCCCAGGATGGCGACGAACACGGGCGAAGCCACGTTGATCGAGGTCAGGATGCTCACGGTGAGAGCATGTGCTGGAACGGGCGGCAGCGGATCGGACCGCTGAGTGATCCTCGAGCGTTGCCGCCTCCTTCCCCAGGAGGAGCAGGAGGAGAGGGGCGGGGGTCCGCGGCGGGCCGGGCACCGGTCGCCGCCGCCTCCAAGGCCGGACCCCTGGAGGCGGGCGCCCCTGGAGCCGGCGCCTTGCCGGCGGGAGCCGCCGAGCCGCCTCCAGGAAGCAGGGGCTCCTGGAGGCGGCCCCGGTGAGGAGGAGCCCGGCGCCGGCCCACGGCTAAACGGTCCTCATTCGTGTCGGACTCGTGCGGCAACATGGGTCCATGACCATCAGCACCATCCTTGTGCTCCTGCTCGGCCTGGGCGTCGGCATCGCCCTGGGGTACGCCTGGGCGGTGGCCCGTCACGCCTCGGCCCGGGCAGGGGGGCGAGATGAGGTGGCGACCCTTCGCGCCGAGGTCGCCGCTTGGCGGGCGCGCGCCGAGGAGCTCTCCCAGCGCACCGCCCTGGCTGAGGAGCGGGCGGAACGGGACGGGTCGGTGCTGCGCGCCCTGGCGCCCGTGCGCGCCCAACTGGAGCAGGTGGGGGCACGGGTCGAGGAGATGGAGAAGCAGCGGGCCGCCCAGCACGCCACACTCACCGAGCAGTTGCGCGCCGGGGCCCTGTCTCAGCGCGAATTGCGCCGGGCCACCACGGCCCTGGAGGGGGCTCTGCGCTCCCGCTCGGCGCGGGGCCTGTGGGGGGAGGTGGAGCTGGCGCGCATCCTGGAGGCCTCGGGGATGATGCGGCACATTGATTTCGTTGAGCAGCGCAGCCTCGCCGCAGTGGTAGGGCGGCGCAGCGGTTCCGGCCGGGCGCCCGCGCGGGCGCGGCCCGACGTCGTGGTCCACCTGCCCGGCAATGGGCACCTGGCCCTGGACGCCAAGGTGCCCCTGGACGCCTACCTGGAGGCCTGTGCCTTAAAGGCACAGGCCGATGGTGGACCCGACCAGGAGGCCAGCACCCGGCGCAGCGAGTTGTTGGGGGCGCACGCCCGGGCGCTTCGAGCTCACGTCAACGCCCTGGCCGAGCGCCACTACGCCCAGGGGCTGGAGGACTCCCCCGAGCTTGTCGTCCTCTTCGTCCCGGCCGAGCCGATCCTCTCAGCCGCCCTGGAGGCCGACCCTACTTTGTTGGAGCACGCCCTGGGACGGGGGGTGGCGCTGACCTCGCCCGCCTCCCTGTTGGCACTGCTGCGCACCTGCGCCGTGGCCTGGGCGCGCACCGCCGTCAATGACGACGCCCGCGAACTCTTGGCCCTGGGCCGCACGCTCTACGAGCGCCTCGGCGTGGTCGCCGGGCACCTCGACTCCCTGGGATCCTCCCTGGCCAAGAGCGTCGCCGCCTACAACCGTGCCGTGGGCTCAGTGGAGTCGCGCCTACTGGTCACAGCCCGCTCCTTCGAGGCCCTGGGCGAGGACCTGGGCTCGCCCACGCCAATCCCGGCGGACGCCGCCCAAGTGCGCCGCTTCGCCGCCCCCGAACTGACGGGCGAGTCATAGACCGCCCCACGGCCCCGCACTGGCTGCGGGCCCGCCGCAATAGGCGCACCACCCGGCACCCGGCAGGACTGTACTGTCCCGCGCCCCGCCTGCGCCCGCCGGCGGGGCGACCGGTCAGCAGGTGTGGTTGGCGGCGGGCTCGCGCCGCCGGTGGCGCCCCGGCGAACCGCCGGAGGCCGCCTTCAGGTCGGCGCGCAGATTCTTGGGCAGGGAGAAGGCGATCTTCTCGGTGGCCGTGCGCACCTCCTCGACCCCGCCGAAACCCAGCTCACCAAGGCGGTCAATAACGTCGCGCACAAGGATCTCGGGCACGGAGGCGCCACTGGTCAAGCCCACAGTCGCCGCGCCCGTGAACCAGGCCGGGTCAATCTCGCGGGCGTAGTCGACGCGGTAGGCCGCCGGCGCCCCCGCCTCCAGGGCCACCTCCTTGAGCCGCACCGAGTTCGAGGAATTACCCGAACCCACCACGATCATGACATCAACCCGTGGGGCAATGGCCTTAACCGCCGCCTGACGGTTCTGGGTGGCGTAGCAGATGTCGCCGCTGGGCGGGTCGGCCAGTTGCGGGAAACGCTCGCGCAGGAGGCGCACCGTCTCCAGGGTCTCATCCACACTCAGGGTGGTCTGGCTGATCCACACCACCTTCTCCGGATCGCGCACCTGGACCCGATCCACCTCGTGGGGGCCGTTGACCACCTGAATGTGGTCGGGGGCCTCCCCCTGGGTTCCCTCCACCTCCTCGTGGCCGGAGTGGCCCACCAGGATAATGTCGTAGTCGTCCGCGGCGAAGCGCACCGCCTGCTTGTGCACCTTGGTCACCAGCGGGCAGGTGGCGTCAATGGTCTGAAGGTGACGGGCCGCCGCTTGGTCGTGGACCGCCGGGGAGACACCGTGGGCGGAGAAAACCACGCGGGCGCCCTCGGGGACCTCATCAGTCTCGGACACGAACACGGCCCCGCGGCGGCTCAGCGCCTCCACCACATACTTATTGTGGACAATCTCCTTGCGCACGTAGATGGGGGCGCCGTAGTGGGCCAGGGCCTGCTCGACCGCATCCACCGCCCGGTCCACGCCCGCGCAGTACCCGCGCGGCGCCGCCAGAAGGATGCGCCCGCCCGCATCCTGCGGCTCCGGCACCGGGGGCTGCGCGCCGTCCAGGGCCTGTGCGGCCCGGCCCGTGGCCGGCGCGGTCTCAGTAGTCTGCGTGCTCCTCACCCTCCCACTGTGCCACAGGCCAGGGCGGGCCCCCAGGGCCGGGCATGGCACAGTGGTGCACGTGACAGACCAGTCCCAAGCCAACCCCGCGACCCGCCGCGAACTGGCGCCGCGCGCGAACCTCACCACAGCGGACAACCCGTGGCCCCTGCGGCTGCTGAACACCAAAATCGACGAGTACGTGGCGCGCATGAGCCACGTCTGGGTCGAGGGGCAGGTTGTCCAGTTCAACCGCCGCCCGGGGGCGGGCATGCAGTTCCTGGTCCTGCGGGACACTGAGGCGGACATGTCCATGAACGTGTCGATCTACACCCGCGTCATGGCCGCCATTGAGAGCCGAGCCGGGTCGCCCCTGAACCAGGGCGCGCGCGTGGTCGTCCACGCCAAACCCACTTTCTGGACCAGGCGCGGCTCCCTCCAGCTCCAGGCCGAGGACATCCGCCCCGTCGGCATTGGGGACCTGCTGGCCCGCATTGAGCAGCTGCGCCGCGTGTTGGCCGCCGAGGGCCTGTTCGACGCCGAGCGCAAGCGCCCCCTGCCCTTCTTGCCCCGCCGGGTGGGCCTGGTGTGCGGCCGGGAGGCCAAGGCCAAGGACGACGTCGTCGTCAACGCCCGCCTGCGCTGGCCCGGCCTGCCCTTCGCGGTCCGGGAGGTCGCCGTCCAGGGGGCGCGGGCCGTTACCGAGGTCACCGCCGCCATTGGGGAGCTGGACGCCATTGAGGATGTTGATGTCATTGTGGTGGCCCGCGGCGGTGGCGCCGTCGAGGACCTGCTGCCCTTCTCCGACGAGGGCCTGGTCCGGGCGGCCTCCGCCTGCCGCACCCCCCTGGTCTCAGCAATCGGCCACGAGAGCGACTGCCCCCTGCTCGACCTGGTCGCCGACTACCGGGCCTCCACGCCCACCGACGCCGCCCGGCGCATCGTCCCAGACCTGGCCGAGGAAACGCTCGGGGTGGACCAGGCCCGCGAGCGCGCCCGCGCCGCCCTGTCCGCCCGGCTGGAGGCCGAGCAGAGCAGCCTGGACCAGGTGCGCGCCCGCCCCGTTATGGCCGATCCCGGCGTCATTATCCGCGACCGGGAGGCGGAGATCGAGCTGGCCACCGAGCGGATCCGCCGCTGCCTGACCCACCAGGTCTCGCTGGCCGACGCCGGGCTGCACGCCGAGCGCGCCCGCCTGAGCGCCCTGTCCCCCCAAGGCGTGCTCGACCGCGGCTACGCCATTTTGCGCACCCCCAGCGGCGCCATTGTCACCAGCGCCGAGGACATTAAGCGGGGTGACCTTATTGAGGGGGTGCTGGCCTCCGGGAGGCTGGTCGCCCAGGTGGTCGGGGCCACCAGGTCGGAATCGGCGGCCCAATAGTTCACCGCCCACCACCCGGCCTGCCGGCCGCCCTCAGGCGGAGGACGACGGCGGTGGGGCGGCAACGGAATCCGCCTCCACCACGCGCCCCACAATCCTCTCGCGCCTGGGCGGTCTCGCCTCACCGCCCGACTCCACGGCCCCGGCCGTCCTGCTGGCCCCGTGCCCGCTGCCGGCCAGCTGCTCATACAGCCGTTCAACCGCCCAGGCCGCCATCTCGGCGTGCGGTAGGGCCACCGAGGTCAGTGCCGGGGCGAGGGAGTGGTCAATGAGGGGCATGGCGTCGAAGCCGACGACGGAAACGTCCTGCGGGATGCGCAGCCCCAAGGCTGCGGCGGCGAAGTATGCGCCAATGGCCATGGTGTCGGAGAAGCAGAAGATGCCCGTAGGGCGGTCCGGTCGGGTCAGCAGCCCGAGTGCGACGTCCCGGGCGGCCTGCGCGGTGGGCGTGCAGTCAATGACGACCGGCTCGACCCCTGAACGCCGGCAGCGCCCGGAGAAGCCGCGGCGCCTGCCGTGCGCAGCCGGGATGTCGTCGTGGTTGCCGATCATGGCCACGCGCCGGTGCCCGGCGGCGAGCAGGACTTCCGCGGCCGCCCGGCCCCCGGCCTCCTCATCGGGCACCACCCAGGAGCAGCCCTCCTCAGTGGTGAAGGCGTTCACGAGGACTGTCGGCATCCCGGCCAGGGCCCGGGGCACGGTGAGCTCTTGGTGGTAGTAGGCGCCCAGGATGATCCCGTCAACCTGGTGGTCGCGCAGGGCCTGGACGACGGCGTCGCCATCGTCGCCGGTGTCCGCCACAATGAGGAGCCCGCCGTGCCGGCGCACCTCCTCCTGGGCGCCGCGGATAAGGCCCCCGAGGAACTCGGTGGTCACCAGGTCCCGGCCAATGAGGGCGATCGTGTCCGTCCGGCGGGTGCGCAGGGCACGGGCCGACGGGTTGGCCCGGTAGCCCAGGCGCCGGGCCACCTCGTTGACGGCCGCCCGGGTCTCCTCGGCCACGCGGGAGCCCGCGGGCCGGTTGAGGGCCTGGGAGACCGTGGTGACGGAGACACCGGCCTCCCTGGCCACGTCCCGGATCGTCACCCTCGCCATTGGGCCTTAAATCTCCAGTCTCCTCTTCGGGTACGCCTCCCCCATCCGCCAGGCCTCCAGGTGGGCGCCCACCAGCGCGGAGGCGCTGACCATAATGCCCGAGTCGGCGGGGTCAACGCCAATGCGCGCCGACAGGGGCTGCCCGCCGACGAAAACCTCAAGGCTGGAGCGGTCCAGCAGCAGGCGCAGCTCGACCTCGCCGGCGGGTCCCAGCGGTACGGGGCCGGAAAGCCTGTCCGTCTCCTTCGTCGCCCAGGGCGAGCCCAGTGCGGCGCTGGAGGAACGATCCAAGCTGAGCCGACCCTCCCAGGCCGCCTGGCCCGCAGGGGCGGGGGCCGCCGAAGCCGATCCCGCCCGTTCCAGGCGCAGTCGGGTCCGACGGGCGCCGTCGGTGCTGAGCCCGACGTCAATAGTGAGGGCCGCCCCCTCCCGCTCCAGTCGACCAGTGAGGAGCAGGTCCACGCTGCGGCCGTGCAGTGCCGCGCCGCGGGCCGCCTCGCCGCCGGCCCGGATCAGGGGGCGGGTGCGCAGTGAGGCGACTTCGGCCACGGGGCGGAAGCGCAGAGTGCCGTCGGCGGCCACCTGGACTTCGCGCGGAATGCTCATAGAGCCCGCCCACCCGGCCGCCAGGCGCCGGGCCCTGGTTCGGCCGTCCTGCATCCAGCCGAGGGTGACACGGCGCCCGTCGGGCAGGGTGAGGGACTGGGGGGCGTAGAAGTAGTTCTCCCCCAGATCGGAGCGCCCCGTCAGCCCCACCTCCATGCGGGTGCCGGTCCGCCGCCCAGTCATCCACATTGAGCGCAGGGTGCGCTCCTCATGCCAGGCGGAGATGCACAGTACGTCGACCGGCCCCCGGGGCCCGTCCAGGCGGGCCAGCTCAGGGCACTCCCAGACGGTGCCGGTGGCGTCCACATCCCCGTCGCCGACGGCCAGCGGCCCCTCATACCTCCAGTGGCGCAGGTCCGGGCTGGAGAAGCACAGGACCGCCCCGCCCGGGCCGCCATGAGCGCCCGCGCCCGGCAGGCCCGCCCCCATGATCTGGTACCAGCGCCCCTCCTCGCGCCACACGCAGTGGTCGCGCATCTGCGGCAGGTCCAGGCCGACGCTGACGGGGGCCGCGTCAATGACGGGATTGGCGGGGTCCTTGACCCACCGGGTCAGCAGAGGGTCGGCGGAGTCGGCGGTGGCCAGGCAGCAGGTCTGGGTGGACCGGTCCGAGGCGCCGGAGTAGACCATGGTGGGTACGCGGGTCCCGTCCGGGCGCAGGTCCTCCACGACGACGCCGGACCAGCAGCCGGCGGCGTCGGGGCCCTCGGGCCCGGGCTCCAGGGCGACGGGCAGGTCCGTCCAGTGGATGAGGTCGTGCGAGTACTGGTGCCCCCACTCAATGAGTTCGTGGAGGGGGGCGCGGGAGTTGTGCTGGTAGAAGAGGTGAATGAGGTCGTCGCCGTCGGGGCCGGGCCAGATGCTCAGCCCATTGGGGTCGTTGAGCCAGCCCCAGGCAGGGGTGACGTGCCACCGCGGCCGGGTCGGGTCCGCCTCCGCCCGCCCCGCCTGCTCGATGGGTGCAATCTCCAGGGAGCGGGCGGGGGCGGGCGTTACCGCCCCTGAGGCCCCTGAGGTCGAGGAGCTCGGAGTCCCCCCGCGGCAGGCGGGGAGCCGGGACGAGAAGGTGGTGGCGGTGGTGGAGGTGGTGGTCACGAGCTCTGGTCCAGTTCCTTGTAGTAGCGGTCCAGGGCGGCCTGGTAGATCTCCATGAGTCGGTCCAGGCCCGTTGACTTCAGGTCGTCGAGGTAGTCATCCCATTCGGCGTCAATGCCGCCCTTAGCCACCCAGGCGGCGAACTTCTGCTTGACCAGGGTGGAGACGTCGGCCTCGATGAGGGTGAGATCGTCGAGCTCGGCGTTGGTGAAGGTCAAGGGCGGGAAGGGGTCGTTGGCGGCCCACTGGGCGTAGTGGCTCGTAACCTGCTCCTGGCGCAGGGCGGCCCGCGGCTCGGGCAGGACGACGGTGACGAAGTCGTCGGCGGTAATGGCCTTGGGCCCGCCCGGGGCCACTTTCTGCCTGCGCTCGCCGGCCGACTCCCCCTCCGCCACCGGGATCTGGTCGAGGATGCCGTCCTCGTTGTACTGGAGGGTGACCCCGATGGGGCCCCAGTTGTTCTGGGCGGACATGACCGGGTCGTACATCATGTCGACCCAGCGCATGACGGCCGCCTGGTAGCGGCAGGTGCGGGTCATGGCGAAGGCGCCGCGGGAGATCTCCTGGTTGTTGGACACGCTGGCGCGCCGCGTCCCGTCGGCTCCGGCCAGCACCGGGCACAGCTCGTAGTGGGCCTCGCGGTCCTCCCCGACGAACTCGGTGGCCTCCCACCAGTAGAAGGCGGCGAGGGATTCCTTCTCCGTCTTGCCCTTGGCGAGGTAGGCGGTGTCGTCCTGGGAGAAGGACTCCGTGTCGATCAGGCCCTCGGAGTACCAGGTGGACAGCTGCTTGACGCCCTCCTTCCACGGCTCGGTGGCGGCCGTGAACACGGCCTTGCGGTCGATAACGATGCGGTGCTCATTGTTGTCCGCCTGGCCGCCGTAGGCGGCGACAATGTCCCAGGGGTTGGCGCAGAAGGAGCCGGGCACGAAGGACAGCGGCAGGATCTTGCCGGTGCCCGAGGGATCCTTGTCCTTAAAGGCCAGGAGCGTCTGGTGGAGTTCGTCGATGGTCGTCGGCATCTGCCTGCCGACGGCCGCCAACCAGTCGGTGTTGATGTACAGGAAGTTGGGGAACTGGACTAAGCCGAGCTCCTCAACGCTGGGCAGGGTGTAGATGTGGCCGTCGTCGCTGGTGATGGCCGAGCGGATGTCCGGTCGGGCCTCCAGCAGGGCCGTGATGTTCGGGCAGTTGTCGGCGAAGAAGTCGTCGAGGGGGACGAGGGTGTGGTTGTTGGAGTAGGTCGCGACCTCGGCGTCAGTCAGCCCCGTGTTCCAGAGGATGTCGGGCAGATCCCCCGAGGCGAGCAGGAGGTTCTTCTTCTCGGCGTACACGTCCTCGGTGAGAATGCCCCAGTCGACGTTAATGTTGGTCTCCGCCGCCCACTGCTGGGTCAGGCTCATCTGCTCGTAGGGCACGGACAGGGCCGAGCGCGAGCCCGTGGCGGTGATGGTGATGGGGGTGGTGACAATGGGATTGCCGGAGGCGGTCAGGCCCACCGAGGCGGATTCGTCGGGGACCCGGTAGTCGGCGTCGGTCTTCTTGCTCGAGCAGGCGGCCAGGCTCAGGGCGATAGCGCCATACAGGCCGGCCCGCAGGACGCAGCGGCGCGAGGGGGGCGAGGTGGGACGGAATGCGGTGTGCATGGGGGCCTCTCAGCTCTTGACGGCGCCGATCATGGCGCCCTGGGCGAAGTACTTCTGGGTGAACGGGAGCACGGCGAGCAGCGGGAAGGTCGACACCACAATCATCCCGTATTTCATGAGTTCGGCGATGCGCTGGGATTCCGCATAGGAGTCCATGCCGGTCGCGGAAACTCCCGAACCGGAGACGTCGGACTGGATGAGGATATTGCGCAGCACCAGCTGAAGCGGGTACTTCGTGTCCTCGTTCAGGTAGATCAGGGCGTCGAAGAACGAGTTCCAGTAGGCGACCGCGTGGGTGACCACCAGCAACATGATGAGCGCCTTGGACAGCGGCAGCACGATCTGGAAGAAATAACGCCATTCGCTGGAGCCGTCGAGTGCGGCGGCCTCATGCAGTTCCTCGGGGATCGTAGTCTGGAAGAACGTCCGCGCAATAATGAGGTTGGTGACGCCGATGGCGCCGGGCAGCACGACCGCCCACATTGTGTTGAGCATTCCCAGGTCCCGTACCACCAGGTAGCGGGCGATCATGCCGCCGTCGAAGAACATGGTGACGATGAACAGCGCCATGAAGAGGTTGCGGCCGGGCAGGGTTCTGCGCGACAGGGCGTAACCGGCGCCCAGGATGGAGCACACCGACACGGCGGTGCCCACCACGGTATACAGCAGGGAGTTAGCGAACCCCCGCAGGACCGTGGAGGTGGAGAAGATCCGGGCGTAACCTTCGAAGGTAATATCCTTGGGCCACAGCCACACGTTCCCCTCGTAGACCTGATTGGGATCGGAGATGGAGGCGATGACCACGAAATACAATGGGTAGATGATGGCGACAACGGCGCCGCCCAGCAGGATGATCACGAACAGCGCGTAGAGGGGGTCGGCCGCCCTGTCCCAGAAGCGTCGCATCGGGGAGGATTCGCGCGGGGACGAGGGGCTCGCGTCCCGTCGCCCGGAGGCAGCGACTGCGGGAGCAGTGGTGTTCATGTGCTTCTTCCTCGGCTCTCAGAACAGGCTCGTTTGACCCGCCCGCTTGGCGACCTGGTTGAACACCAGCAGCAGGATCATGTTGAGGACGGAATTGAACAGGGAGATGGCGGCGGAGTAGGAGAACTGTGCGCTCTTGAGGCCGACGTCGTACACATATGTTTGGATGATCTGGGAGGCGCCGAGGTTGAGGTCGGTTTGCATGAGCAGCGCTTTCTCGAACCCAATGTTCAGCAGATTGCCGATCGCGAGGATGAACATGATGGACACCACCGGGCGAATGCTGGGCAGGTCAATGTGCCACACGCGCTGCCAGCGATTGGCGCCGTCAACGCGGGCCGCCTCGTGAAGACTGGGGTCCACCGCCGCCAGCGCCGCCAGGTAGATGATCATGGAGAAGCCGGCGTTCTGCCAAATGTCGCTCATGACGTAGATCGGCCTGAACCATCCTTCTTCGTTCATGAAATTGATCGGCTCGCCCCCGATCAGGGTGATGGCGTTGTTGACCAGCCCCGAGCGCGGTGACAGCAGGACGAAGAGCATGCCGACCACTACGACCGTGGAGATGAAGGCCGGGGAGAACAGGACCGTTTGAATGAATGACTTCAGGCGCCGGGAGCCCAATTGATTGATGAGCAGGGCCAGAATGATCGGCACCGGGAAGCCGAACACCAGGCCCAGCACGTTAATGGCTATCGTATTGAAGAAGACCCGGCCGAACTGGAATGACTGGAGGAAGCGGGTGATATGTTCGAGCCCCACCCACTCGCTGCCCATGAACCCATCAATGGGATTGTAGTTGCGGAAGGCGATCTGCACTCCATACATGGGCCAGTACTTGAATACGATGAGGTAGATCAAAGCCGGGATGAGCAGGACGTAGAGCTGCCAGTGGCGCAAGATGCGCGACCGGAGCGATGGGCCACGTCGAGCAAGAGGATCGAGTGCGGGAGCCGACATCCTTGTCCTTCGGTAGCGCGAAGCGGGGCCAGAGATCCTTGCTTCGCCAAATCGTTTTGACAGTATCATGCTACTCCCGCCTCACGTATCCGTCAATACGTTTTGGCATACGTTCTTCTTGTCAGGATCTCTTCTCTCATGCGCACACGCGCCCGCATCCGCCCGTGACATAATCCCGACATGAGCCTGTCCCCCGACGCCGCCGCCTCTCGGGCCCATGAGCTGGGCGCCGACGTCGCCCAGCTCTCCTACGAGCAGGCGCGCGAGGAGCTTGTCAGCGTGGTCCAGCGCCTTGAGGCCGGCCAAGTACCCCTCGAAGACGCCTTGGAACTTTGGGAGCGCGGCGAGGCTCTTGCCGCCCGCTGCCAGTCGTGGCTCGACGAGGCCCGAGCCCGCCTCGCCGCCGTCACCGAGCACACCAGTCCGACCTCCTGAAACACCCGCCCGTCGACCGCACCCGGCGGGCCGGAACCGCCGTCACACCCCACCCCACGAGCACAAGGAGCCAGCTGTGACCACCACCGCCCCCGGCCGCCCGGGAACCGCCCTCGTCATTGGCGAAGCACTCGTCGACGTCGTCATCCACCCCGGCGAAGAGCCGGTCGACATCCCCGGCGGGTCGCCGGCCAACGTCGCCCTGGGCCTGGCCCGCCTGGGACGCGACGTCGAGCTCGACTGCTGGATCGGCACCGACCCGCGCGGCACGGCCGTGCGGGCGCACCTCGAGGCCTCCGGGGTGCGCCTGACCACTGGCTGCGACGGCGCCGCGCGCACCTCGACGGCCCAGGCGACCATTGGCGAAGACCGCGCCGCCACCTATGTGTTCGACCTGGACTGGAACCCGCCCTACCCGACCCGCACCCGGGGCACCGAGGACCCGCTGCTCGTCCACACCGGTTCAATCGCCGCCATCCTGGAGCCGGGCGCCTCCACCGTGGCCTCCGTGCTCAAGGATTTCCGCGCCACCTCGACCATCTGCTACGACCCCAACGCCCGTCCTCAACTCATGGGCACCTCCGAGGAGGCTCGCGCCACTGTTGAGGCCCTGGTGGCCCTGTCGGACCTGGTCAAGTGCTCCGACGAGGACATCACCTGGTTCTACGGCGAGGACTGCGACCTGGAGGAGGTGCTGCGCGGCTGGCTCAAGATCGGCCCGTCGCTGGTCGTGGT
The DNA here is from genome assembly GCF_004104015.1 of Actinomyces oricola. Classification (GTDB taxonomy): domain Bacteria; phylum Actinomycetota; class Actinomycetes; order Actinomycetales; family Actinomycetaceae; genus Actinomyces; species Actinomyces oricola. The sequence goes on from NZ_RYFV01000038.1 coordinate 17,169, forward strand.
CACCCGCGGCAAGAAGGGGGCGCTGGCACTGAGCGCCTCGGGCGTGCGCCTGGAGGTCCCCGCCGACCCCAATGTCGTGGTCGCCGACACCGTGGGCGCCGGGGACTCCTTCATGGGCGGCCTGGAGGACGCCCTGTGGAGCGAGAACCTGGTGGGAGCAGACCGCCGTGAGGCCCTGCGCACCGTCGATGCCGACACCGTGGAGCGGATTGTGCGCCACGCCGCCTCCATCGCCGACATCACGGTCTCGCGCGCGGGGGCGAACCCGCCCACCCGCGACGAGCTCGGCTGACAGGCCCGGGGTGGCCCGGCGGGGCCGCCCCGCGGCGCCCGTCGGCGGCCGGCATGGGTGCCCCCGCCCATGCCGGCGACCCGCTGGGCCGCCCGATGCCCCCGGCCTGGGCGGGGCGCCGTGAACCCTCTGATCACCCGGCTGGGCCGCCCAGGACGTCCCCCGCTCAGCCGGTGCCCCGGTGCCGCGGCGCCGTCGGCCCTGACCCTCTTCGGCCCTGCCCCCTCGGGACGGGTCAGTACAAGGGCACCTCGTCCAAGAGGCTGGAGACCAGTTCGGCGATCTCAGAGCGCTCAGTGCGCACCAGGTCCACGTGGGCGAAGAGCGCGTGCCCTTTAAGCACCTCAATGACTGAGGCAACACCGTCCCAGCGGCCCACACGCAGGTTGTCGCGCTGGGCGACGTCGTGGGTGAGGACCACTTTGGAGTTCTGACCCACGCGCGAAAGCACGGTGAGCAGGACATTGCGTTCCAGGGATTGGGCCTCGTCAACAATGACGAAAGCGTTGTGCAGGCTGCGCCCGCGGATGTGGGTCAGGGGCAGCACCTCAAGCTGCTCGTTGGCCAGGACCCGGTCAATGCGATCGGGGGGCACCACGGAGGAGAGGGTGTCGAAGACGGCCTCGGACCAGGGGGCCATCTTCTCGGCGTCCGAGCCCGGCAAGAAGCCCAGAGTCTGCCCGCCCACTGCATACAGGGGCCTGAACACCATGATCTTGCGGTGCGCCTGCCGGTTGACCACGGCATCAAGCCCGGCGCACAGGGCGAGCGCCGACTTGCCGGTGCCGGCGCGCCCGCCCAGGGAAACAATGCCGACATCAGGGTTGAGAAGATGGTCCAGGCCAATGCGCTGCTCGGCACTGCGCCCGCGCAGACCGAAGACCTCGCGGTCGGCGCGCACTAGCCGCAGCCCCCGCTCGGCCAGCACCGCCAGGGCGCTGCCGCGCGGCGAAGCGGCCACCACCCCGGTGTTGACGGGCTGGCCCCCAAGCGCCTCACGACTCTCAGGCGACTCCAGCACCATAGGGTCGAGCACCCCCTGATCCCACAGGCGGGCGAGCTCCGCCTCAGTGAGGCCAATGCGGGTCATGCCGGTGTAACCGGAGTCAATGGCGAGCTGAGCGCGGTACTCCTCGGCGGCCAGGCCCACGGAGGCGGCCTTAATGCGCATGGGCAAATCCTTGGAGACCACGGTGACCAGGGAGCCGGCGTCGGCCAGGGCGGCGGCCACCGAGAGAATGCGGGTGTCGTTGTCCCCCAGGCGCAGCCCCTCGGGCAGGTGGTGGGGCTCGACGTGATTGAGGTCCACGCGCAGAGTCCCACCGACATCATTGACGGGGATGGCCCGGTCCAGGCGCCCATGGCGCACCCGCAGGGCATCCAGGAGCCGCAGGGCGCTGCGGGCGAAGTAGCCGAGCTCGGGGTGGTGCCGCTTGCCCTCAAGCTCGGTGACGACAACGACCGGCAGAACTACCTCGTGCTCGTCGAAGCGGGTGATCGCCCGCGGGTCGGACAGGAGCACGGACGTGTCAAGGACATAGGTTCGCATCGGTAGGGCCTTTCCTGGTGACCCGTCGTGGATGCCGACAACACCGCACCCGCGACGGTGACGCCTCTCACTGTATGTCAGGTTACGGCCAAGACGCAGCGCGCCGACATCCCGCGCCCCCGCGCCCCCGCGCCTCCGCCACCCTCCCCTCCTCCAACGAAATCCTCACAGCACAGCGTCCGTGGACGTCGCGCTGTGAGGATTTCGTTGGAGGAGGGAGAGTCGAGGGAGAGTGGCGGGAGCGGCGCTACTTACCCAGGCGCCGTTCGCGGCGGGCAAAGTCGCGTAGGGCGCGCAGAAAGTCAATGCGCCGAAAGTCGGGCCAGTACGCCTCGCAGAAGTAGAACTCCGAATGCACCGACTGCCACAGCAAGAAGCCGCTGAGTCGCTGCTCGCCGGAGGTGCGAATGACCAGGTCGGGGTCGGGCTGGCCCTTGGTGTAAAGGTGGGCGGTAATGTCCTCCTCGGACAGGGACTGGGCCACGTCCTCCAGGGAGTGCCCGGCGGCGGCGCGCTCGCGCAGGACGTCGCGCACGGCGTCGGCGATCTCCTGGCGCCCGCCGTAGCCAACAGCGACATTGACCTGCATGCGCTCGTCGGCGCGACCGCCCTGCTCCGGCCCAACAGTGGAGGCCACCGCCGTACGCAGACGCTGAGCCATGGACGGGGGCAGGAGGTCGACGGCGCCCACGAGGCGCAGCCGCCAGCGGCCGGCGGCGGACAACTCATCGACGGCGCCGACGATAATGTCCAGCAGGGGCGAGAGCTCGGCGGGATCGCGGGAGAGGTTGTCCGTACTCAGCAGCCACAGGGTGGCCACGCGCACGCCGGCCTGCTCGGCCCAGCCGAGGAATTCGGAGATCTTGTCCGCCCCGCGCTTATGCCCCTGGGAAGCGCCGAAGCCCATAGACTTGGCCCAGCGACGGTTCCCGTCGAGGATGACCCCGACGTGCCGGGGGACTCGGTCGGGCTTGATCTGTGAGGCGAGGCGGCGCTCGTAGAGCTCGTAGATCAGGTTGTCGCCTGCCATGCGTGCCTCCGGTGGGAGCGGGTTGAGGATGTCCGAGCGCGGGCCTGCCGCTCCCCAACGGTAACGCGCCCAGCGGTCGTGCGCGGCGCCTGGCCCAGCGGTGCGGTGGGGCTCAGCGGGGCAATGGGGTTCGGTGGCGCGGTGGGGCCCGGTGAGACGATCCGGTGAGATGATGAGGTGAAGGACACCCATTGTTCTCCCAGCAACCTACGCTACCGTAACCTACGGAACCGTAGGTTGCTGTACGGCAGCCGTTCCCGACCGCCGCAAGGAGGACCGACCATGAGCACCAATGCGCCTGCCCGCATCATGCCGCCAGACCAGCATCCGGTCGACACTGCTGTGGACACTCCCGACGCCCCTGGTTCACCCGACTCGCCCAATTCGCCCGGACTGACGGGCGCCGTCCGGGAGGCCGCCGAGGGGGTCATTGCCGCCGTCAAACCCCGTTTGCGCGGCTGGATCCACGCGGGCACCGCCCCCCTCGCCCTGGCGGCGTGCATTGTTCTGGTCGTTCTGGCCGACGGCGCCGCCAAGACATGGGCCAGTGCCGTCTACCTCACCTGCTCCCTCCTGCTCTTCGCCAACTCCGGCGTCTACCACATTGGCAATGGGCACTGGTCCTCCCGGGTCTCAGCCGTGCTGCGGCGCATTGACCACGCGAACATCTACCTACTCATTGCCGGCACCTACACCCCCCTGTCCATTGCCCTGCTGCCCACCGGCACCGCCACCCTGGTGCTGGCCATCGTGTGGGCGGGCGCAGTGATCGGCACAGTGACGAACTTGGTGTGGATGAGCGCACCGCGATGGTTCACCACCGGCCTCTACATCATCCTGGGCTGGGTCGCAGTCTGGTTCCTGCCCCAGTTCTGGACCACGGGAGGCCCGGCGATCGTCTGGCTGCTGGTGGCGGGCGGAGTGACCTACACGCTGGGCGGCGTGGTCTACGCCCGCAAGTCCCCCGACCCGGCTCCCCGCTGGTTCGGCTTCCACGAGGTCTTCCACGTGTGCACAGTGCTGGCCTGGGCGTGCCAGTGCGTGGCCTGCTACCTGGCCATCCTGGGCTGAGCCCCCGACGCTGCGCCCCACCTCAGCGCCCCGACTCCAGCTCTCGGGCGCCGGTCCTCGGGCCCGCATTCCCCCTGCCCGAGCCGCGGCCTGCCGATACTCTGGCACGGTTGGGCTCGGGAAAACGGCCCGAGCCCGGACAAGGCAGGGGGAGAACGTGGGCAAGAACCGCACGGGTGCGACGGCGCTGACCGGGCACTGCGCCGTCGGCTCAGGGACAAGTCGCTGGGTGGCGGATCCGCGTGAAACCCTGAAGGCCACCTCCAGCCTTAACCTGGCCTCCCTGGACCGTGCCGCCACACCCGGGTGGGTCGGCTCCGAAGCCGACGCTCGGGCCTACGTCGCCGCCGTCACCCCCCTGCTGGCCACTCTTCAAGAACGACTCTTCGCCGCCGCCAAGGAGGGCTCATCCAAGCGGGTCCTAGTGGTCGCCCAGGGGCTGGACACCGCCGGGAAGGGAGGGATCGCCCGGCACGTCATGGGTTTGGTGGACCCCCAAGGGGTGCGCCTGACCGCCTTCAAAACGCCTACCGAGGAGGAGCGCCGCCACGGATTCCTGTGGCGCATCCGCAAGGCGGTGCCAACACCCGGGCTTATTGGCTTCTTCGACCGCTCCCACTATGAGGACATTCTCGTGCCGGGAGCCAATGGTCATCTCGACCAGCAGAGTGAGGTTCCCCCCGGACCGTAGAGGCATCAGCTATAAGGAGTGGTGATGTCAGAGAAGCGGAAGAAGTACGACCGGGAGTTCCGTGAGGGAGCTGTCCGGATCGTTGAGGAGACGGGGAAGCCGAT
>NZ_RYFV01000039.1 GCF_004104015.1 Actinomyces oricola
GCACCACCACCTGGCAACCCATCAACGGCACCCTCACCACCACCGAAACCTCCACCCCCTACAACGTCCTACGCCTCACCTCCCTCCTCACCGACACCGCCGAAGAAAAACAAGGACACTAAAAACATACGGTTAATAAATCCTTTTAATGCCGCCATTAACGGAAGGGTCCTCGTTCACGATTCGGTGAACGATCTCGACGGGCATGGGCGTTCGCCCCGACATGCCCGTCTAAGTTGGCCGTGACGCCTGCCGGGCAGACGGCCTCCGCGCGCACGGCAAGGAGACGGCGTTGAGGATGGTCGCGGTCCCGTCGCCGAGACGGCCTCCGCGCGCACGGCAAGGAGTCCACGGCAAGGAGTCATGGCGCACCGTAGGCTGGCCCCATGCGCCTCCATGTTGCCGACCATCCGCTCATCGACCACAAGCTCTCCGTGCTGCGCAACGAGCGCACCCCCTCGGCGGTCTTCCGTCAACTCGTCGACGAGCTCGTCACCCTCCTGGCTTACGAAGCCACCCGAGAAGTACGCACCGAGAGGATCCAGGTCCAGACGCCGGTGGCGCTCGCCAGCTGCCGCCACCTGGCCGACCCGCGCCCCATTGTGGTACCGATCCTGCGAGCCGGCCTGGGCATGCTGGAGGGCATGACCCGCCTGCTGCCCACCGCCGAGGTCGGTTTCCTGGGCATGAAGCGCGACGAGGACACTCTGGAGGTCGAAACCTACGCCAATCGCCTGCCCGACGACCTCTCGGGTCGCCAGTGCTTCGTCATTGACCCCATGCTGGCCACCGGCCACACCCTGGTAGCGGCCATTGACTACCTCTTGGAGCGCGGCGCCCGCGACGTGACCGCCATCTGCCTCATTGCCGCCCCTGAGGGGGTCGCAACCCTGGAAGAAGCCGTAGGCGGGCGCGCGAACGTCACCGTCGTGACCGCCGCCGTCGACGAACGCCTCAACGAGCACGCCTACATTGTCCCGGGCCTGGGCGACGCCGGGGACCGCCTCTACGGCATAGTCGACTGACCGCTCAGCGCAAGTGCGCAGGCGGCGGCGCCCGGGCCCGGAACGTTCTTAAACGCTCTTAACAGCCGGCCGGCAAGGCAGATCCCCCGCCCCGCTACCGGGTTACTTCGGTGCCCTGCTCCCCGGCTGAACGCTCACGGCGCTTGAGAAGGCGCGTGCACAGTCGCACCCACGGCGTGTGCGAGGCGGGGCGGGCCACACGACCGGTGGACTCGCGCTCGGCATTGTCGAACAGGTCCTCAATGACCGCGTTGTGTATGGGCCCGACGACCAGGGGGAACAGGACCTGCATAACACCGCGCGGACGGCCCAGCAGCACGTGCCTGAGACGGCAATGGTCCTCCCCCAGCGGTTCAATACTCAGCTCGTGCACGCCAATAATGCCGGTTGAGCGATGGAACCTGAAGCGCACCCGACGCCCCGGCTTGTACTCGGTGACCTGGTAGCGGATGGAGCCGTGCCCGCCGTCGGCGCCCACCGAGAGCGGACGGTCCAGCACCATGGGCACCCACAGGGCGGAGGGCCACAGGCGATCCTTAACGCCCCCGAGCTCATCAAGCAAGGGGCCCAGGACACTGGCCGGTGAGTCGATGGTGCGCTCGTGGACATTGCGGATCATCTGCGGCTCCTTTGGCCGGCGGGGATGAGGGGTCACCTCAGGGGACAAGGCCTTGGGCATGGGGCCTTGCCGATCAGCATAGGGCCAGGATTCGGTGAATGAAACCGGGGCCGGTGATGAAGCCGGGCCGACGCGCCCGCCTTTTATCACCGGCCCCGGTTCTCAGCACTGGACCCTGGTCCTACCGGAGCATCCTGATCGGCAATCAGAACGCCGGGATGACCGAGCCGTCCGACCAGGTCGTCTCAATGAAGGTCTTGACCTCCGGAGAGGTGATGAGCTTGGCAAGAGTGGCAAGGTGCTCGTCGTCCTTGTCCTCGGTGCGCACCACCAGCTGGTTGACGTAGGGGCTGTTCTCGGCCGTCTCCAATACCAGGGCGTCCTCGCTGGGCACTAGCCCCGCCTCAATGGCGTAGTTGCCGTTAATGACCGCGGCATCGGCGTCCGTCATGGAGCGGGCCACCTGAGCGCCGTCAACGAAGGTGAAGGTGAGGTTCTTCGGGTTGGAGGTCACATCGGTCTCGGAAGGCAACTCCACAGAGGAATCGAGCTCAATGAGCCCTGCCTGGACCAGCAGCTGCAGGCCGCGGGCGGCGTTGGCCGGGTCGGAGTTGAGGATGATCTTGCCGCCGTTGGGAATCTGGTCAACGGAGGTAATGGTGGAGGAGTACAGCCCCATGGGCTCAATGTGGACATCCGCGATAGACACGAAGTCGAAGCCCTTGTCGGCGATCTGCTGGGCGAGGTAGTTGGGGGTCTGGAAGAAGTTGGCGGCCAGGGAGCCGTCGGCCAGAGAGGTGTTGGGGGTCTGGTAGTCGTTGATCTCAACAATGTCCAGGCTGATGCCCGAACCCGTGACCAGATTGTCCTGGACGTACTGGAGGATGGTGACGTGGGGCTGAGGGGTGGCACCCACGGAGATGACGACCGTGTCGCCGTTCTTCTTCGCGCCCCCGGGCAGGCCGGAGTTGTTCTTGGAGCAGGCGGCCAGGGCCAGGCCGACGGCGGTGGCCAGGGCTCCGGAGGTGAAGAGGCGGCGCGAGACGGTGTGGGACATGGAAGTTCCTTTCGGGGCAATAGGGGGCAATAGGACCGGGGCGGATGCGTTATGACGCCCCGGGCGGTTCATGGTCTGTGTGAGGGCCCCGGCAGTAGCCGGGTTGGGCATGGTGCCCACGGTGGCCGCTGAGGCCTGAACCCAATGGGGCCTGCGCTCCGGCTGGTGGTCGCCTCAGCGGTGGTCCACCAGCCGGCTGAGCATGTCGCCAACCACCTGGATGATTGCCACGATCAGGAGAATGAGCACGACCGTAATGACCATGACGTCGGTCTCGTAGCGCTGGTAGCCGTACTGAATGGCGAGGTCCCCCAGGCCACCGCCGCCAACCGCACCGGCCATTGCCGAGTAGCCGAGCAGGGTGATGAGGGTAACAGTTGCCGCCTGGATGAGGGTGGGCAGGGCTTCACGCACGAGCACGCCCCAGGTGATCTGCAGACGGGAGGCCCCCATCATGAGGGCCGCCTCGACCTTGCCATGGTCGACGCCGCCCACGGCGCTCTCCACCAGTCTGGCGTAGAAGGGGATGGCGCCAATGGTCAGTGGGACGCAGGCCGCCTGCCATCCCAGGGAGGTGCCCACAATGAGCCGGGTGAACGGGACGATTGCCACCATGAGGATAATGAAGGGCATGGAGCGACCGATATTGACCACCTGAGAAAGGACCTCGTGCAGTACGCGGTTGGAGTGCTGACCGCGCTTACCGGTGGTGACCAGGGCCAGGCCGAGCAGTAACCCGAAGAGAATCGTCAGCGCCCCCGACACAAAAGTCATCTCCAGGGTCTGGAGGGTGGCCACCCCGAGCTTGCGCTCAATGACCGGGTTGTTGAACCAGGTGTCCTCGTCCCCACGGGCCGCGGCCCGGGAGGCGCCCAGCAGGAGGGTGGTGACGGCGTTCATGCGCGGACCTCCGCGGTAATGCCGGCCTTGCGCAGGACGTCAATGGCATGGTCGGCCTGCGGACCGGGGATGGTAATGGCCAGGCGCCCGATCTGGGCGGTACCAATGGTCTCGAAGACCCCGGCGGCAATGTCCCCGCCGAGCTCGGCCACCATGGACATGAGTGCGACCGCGGTGGGCTCGCCCGGGTGGGCGGTAATGGACACGTCTAGAACGGCCTCACCATGGGCGACGGCCTCACCGGGGACCTTGGGGGCCGGAACGATCTCATGGGACAGGCGGGAGTCGACGTCGAGTACGACCTCCTCAATGGAACCGCTCTCCACAATACGGCCGGCTTCGAGCAGGCTCACGGAGTCGCAAATCTGACGGACCACGCTCATCTCGTGGGTAATGATAATGACCGTCACACCCAGGCGGTCGCGCACGTCGCGGATAAGGTCGAGGATGGAGCGGGTGGTCTCCGGGTCCAGGGCACTGGTGGGCTCATCGCACAGGAGAACCGCGGGGTCGTCGGCCAGGGCGCGGGCGATGCCCACGCGCTGCCTCTGACCGCCGGAAAGCTGGGAGGGGTAGGAGTAGCCGCGGTCGGAGAGCCCCACGAGCTCGAGCATTCTGGCCACGGTGTCGTGCCGTCTCCCCTTGGGGACGCCGGCCAGCGCCAGGGGGTAGGCGATGTTCTGGGCGGTGGTGCGCGAATCCAGGAGGTTGGCGTGCTGGAAGACCATGCCGATCCGCCGTCGGGCCTCACGCAGCCCGGCAGTGTCCAAGGCCGCCATATCCTGGCCGGCGACGCTGATCTCGCCACTGGTGGGCCGCTCCAGGGAGGTCAAGCAGCGCACCAGGGTGGACTTGCCGGCCCCGGAGGTCCCGACAATGCCGTGGATGGAGCCGGCGGGAATGTCCAAGCTCAAGCCGTCAAGGGCGCGAACCTCGGTGCCGTCGCGCAATGCGTAAACCTTGACGACGTCGCGCAACGAGATCATGGGCTCGGACGCGTCCGCTGTGCTCATGGTTCCTCCATCGGTCCTGGCGGAAGCACCCTCACCCGTGCGGGGGGTTGCTGCAACGTCGATGAGCCAGGTCTCTCGGCTGCTCTGGATGGTTGAGGGATACGCTACGCAGGAGGTGCCGGCGGCGGCAAGCGGAGCCCCCCAGGAGGGACCAAGGTCACGCACACGCCGGCCCGGCCTCGTGCGGATTCGTGCCGATCCGCCCGGGCTCCGCGCGGGCCTGCGCGGGTTCCCCGGGCCGCACCGGTCATGGTGCTTGCGGATGGCACAAGGAGTGGGAGGATCAGGGCATGACGCAGTACGGCATCACCGTGGACCTGAGCACGGACATTCTGGGCGAGCCGTGGGTGGCCAGGCGCCTGCCGGTCGCCGAGTCCGACGCCGCCCCGGGGGCCGACCACGCGGTTCTCGTCCACCAGCGGGAGGCCGCCCCGGCGACCGGCGGGCGGCCCCGACACGAGCGCGCCGTCCTGTACTTCCACGGACGCAGTGATTACTTCTTCCAAACCCATGTCGCCCAGGCCTTCCTCAATGCCGGCTACGAGTTCTACGCCTTAGAACTGCGCAGCTGCGGGCGGGCCGGGGTCGGCCACCGCTCCCCGCACGACGTGCGCGACCTGCGGGTCCACGACGAGGAGATCAAGCAGGCGCTGGACATTATTCGCACCGAGCACGGGCACTCGGCGGTGGTGCTCAACGGCCACTCCACTGGTGGCCTGCAGGCCGTCATCTGGGCCGGCGACCACCCCGGTACGGTCGACGCCGTGACCCTGAACTCCCCCTGGCTGGACCTCAACGCCTCCGCGTTCTGGCGCTCTTACGGCTCGGCCTTCACCGACCTGCTGGCCCGCTGGGACCCGGACCGGATTATCTCCAACCCCGATGAGGTCAGGGCCGCCAGGAAGGCCGCCAAAGCGGCGCGGTCCCGAGCACGGGAGGACACCGGCATCCCGGCGCCCACGGGGCCCGAGGATTCCGGGGCGGAGGCGGCGCCCCCCACGGGGGCCGGCAGCCAGGAGGCGGCCGACGCCGTGGGCGCAGCCGGCGCCGTGGGCGCACCTGAGGACCCGGAGGCCGTCGACGTCTACGTGCGGGCGCTGCATCGCCGCTGGGGCGGGGAGTGGGACTGGGATCTGAGTCTTAAACCCGTCCCCTCCTCCCCTGTGCGTGCAGGATTCCTGGCGGGGATCCGCCGCTTGCACCGCGACGTCCACCACGGGCTGGGTATTGAGGCGCCCGTCCTCCTGTGCTGCTCGACCGACTCCACTGGGGCCGGGGCGACGCTCGACGAGGCGCTGCGCAGCGACGTCGTCCTCTCGGTGCCCCAGATGCTGGCACGCGCCCCCTTCCTGGGTGACGACGTCACCGTGCGCCAGATCCCTGGTGGCGTCCACGACCTGGCGCTGTCCCCCGAGCCGGCGCGCAGTGAGTACCTGGATGCCGTCACCGACTGGTTGAGGGCGCACCTGGGGTGACGCCCGCCCCATGAGCGCCCGTGACCCGGCGCCCGTGACCGGGCGCTCGTACGACGGCGCCGCGCGCCTCGGCGACCCGGGTGGCCGGCGGGCCGTCCGCGAGCGGGCGCCCGGCCCGCCGCATTGAGATATTGAGATGCCGCATTGCGACGGCAGAGGGTGCAGCGGGTTCAGATGGGGCGCTCAGGACACGGTGACACTCCCGGACGTGGTGCCGGTGGCGCCGCCGCCGTTGATCGCCGTCACCGTGATGGAGGAGGTCGAGCCCGCGGTAATAGCGCCGTCGGAGGTGGTGGCGTCCAAGGTGAGGGCCAGCGTGCCGCCATTGGATCCCGAGGTGCCCCAGCGGTCCTCGTCGGCCGAGGCCAGGGCGCCACTGGTGCTCAGGGTGCAGTCGGTGAGCGTGGCCTGGGAGGTCGTGTTGGTGACGTAGAGGAGCGGGACCGGGTCCGTGCAGGTCAGTGACACGCCGGTCAGGGTCAGTGTTGAGGCCTGCGCGGCGGCGTCGGCGTCGGCGGCGTCACCGGACATGGACTGGTAGAGCATAATCCCGGCCCGCCTCGAGCCCGTGGTGAGTGTCGAGTCCGAGACGGCCGCCTGGTTCTTGCCCTCGACGACGACCGCCTCGGCCCCGGTGGCGCTCCCCGTCAACCCGGAGACCGTGATGGCGCCAGTGGAGTAGATAAGGGGTGAGCCGTCCCCGGCGGTGGTGAAGGTGTTGGTCCCCTCCACGGTGACGGTCCCATTGCCGCGGTCGGTCGCCACTGCGGCGCAGTGGGCTCCGAGGGTGTTAATGCTCAGGTCGGAGGCGGTGATGACGCCCTCATAGGTGGCGTGCAGTCCGCGCGAGGATTCTCCGGAGGTGGAGACCGCGCAGGCGGTGACAGTCGCGGTGGCGGTGCCCGTGGCGACCACGGCGTTCGACCCGGAGGAGGTCGTCTCCAAGGTGGTTTCGTTAAGGCTCACCGAGGAGCCGGCACCGACCACCACGACCGCGGAGTTCAGGCCGTAGAAGTTGTAGGAGTCGTCCACGCCGGTGTTGCCGTTGCTCGTGGCGTCCCCGGACTTAACAACCGCGGCGTTGGTGAGTGTGAGGCTGCCGCCGTTAACGACGAGGAAGACGGCCTGGTCGGCGGTTGTGGACTCCCAGGTTCCGCCATCGAGCGTGGCCGTCACGCCGTCCACAATGTAGGCGCCCTTGAGCGTGACCTCCTTGTCCCCAATGGCGCCCGACCAGGTGCCCGCGCTCAGGGCGGTGTTGGAGGCGGCGGGCTCGTGGTAGGTCGGGGAGATCGGCTCGAGGGCAGTGGGAGTGGTGGCGGCGGGAGTGGCGCCACCCGCCGCTGTTGTGGAGGTGGCGGGGCTTTGGCCGGCGCAGGCCGCCGCCACCCCGGCGACGGCCAGGCCGAGCCCGCCGATCATGAGGCTCCGTCGACGCAAACCCGCCCCGATTGAGGCTGTCGGGGCGCTATCGCGCCTGTGCGGGTTGGTGGGGTGGCGCGGGTGCGTCGGTGTAGGGCGGTTGGCGGGACGGTGCGGTGCCATGCGGGATGCTCCTTCGTGTGCGGCGTCGGGCCCGGCCCCGGGTCCTGCGACCATCCTGTGAGGGGCGCCCATGGACCGCCTGTGCACAGCCTCAGACGGGAGCATGAGTCCGGTGCGCGTCGGAGCGCATCGGACTCAGGCGCCGGCGCGCTCCCGCAGCCGTTCGGCGAGGACGTCGCTGACGCGCTCGACCACCTCAAGAGTCTCCACGAAGTCAGCCATGGTCCCGTACCAGGGGTCGGGTACGTCCAACGCCCTGCGCGAAGCGGTGCCGGCCCGCACAGCGGCCCGTAGTTCACCTGCGGCCGGGTCGAGCTCGCGGTACATGAGGATGCGGGAGGGGTCCGCCCCCAGGGCGCCGGCGCGGCGGGCCAGCACGCGGTGGTGGGCGTCGGTCATGGCCAGCAGGAGGTCGGCGCCCAGGATCTCGGCGTCGGTCATGCGGTGGGCGCGGTGGGCGGCAATGACATTGGCGGCCTCGCCGGTGTACCCGGCCTCGGCCAGGACGCGGCGCGCCCGGGAGTCCATGGGGTTGCCCTGCTCCTCCGAGGAGACCCCGGCCGAGGTTACGGCCACGCCCCCAGCGCCCAGGTCGGGCGCGCCCACGTCCTGCAGACGGTCGCGGGCCACGACCTCAGCCATGGCCGAACGGCAGATATTGCCGGTACACACCATAATGACGCGGTACGGATGCCGGCCGGCGTCGGGCACGGGGCTGGGCAGCTCGCTCATGGCGCTCATGTCACTCATGGCCCCAGTGTCTCAGGCGCCCCGACTCGCCGGGCACGGGGCTCCGGCCCGGCCAGGCCCGACCCGACCAGGTCCGGCCAGGCCCGACCAGGCCCGACCCGGCCAGGCCCGACCAGGCCCGACCAAGTCCGGCCGGGTGGGGGAATATGCCCGGGCGGCCCTTCACCGGCCCCGCCTTCAGTCCGGGGGCCGGCGCGGCCAGGAGCAGCGCATCCAGGCCGGGCGCAGCACGACTCCCCCCAGAGCGGGGCATAGGCTCCCTCCATGACGACCGACCCGCGCACCCCCACTGCCATTGACGCCATTGCCGAGCATCACGTGGAGCGCTTGGCCGCGCTCTCCCCCGAGTTCGCCGCCGTCACCGGCCTGCCCGGCCGGCGCGGGACGCTGGACGACCGCTCACCCGCCGGCCTCCAGGCCCACGCCGCCCTGTGCCGACAAACTCTCAACGATCTTGCGGCGGCCACGGCCGTTGACGACGTCGACCAGGTGACCCTGGCCGCCATGCGCGAACGCCTGGGCCTGACCCTGGAGCATTCCGAGGCCGGGGAGGACCTGCGGCACCTTGACAATATCGCCTCTCCTCTCCAGGAGATCCGGGACTTCTTCAACCTGCTGCCCACCGACACTGAAGAGGACTGGGGGCAGGCGGCTCACGCCCTGGCGGACGTGCCGCGCGCCCTGGCCGGCTACCAGGAGTCGCTGCGCCTGGCCGCTTCACGCGGTCACGTCGCCGCCCGCCGCCAGGTCGAGGCGTGCATCGCCCAGGCCCGCAACCAGGCCGACGCCGGGGCCTCCTCCTACTCCGCGCTCGTCTCCGGCGCCCGAGGGACCGAGGGCGCCCCACTGCCGACGGCCCTGATCGCCGAGTTGGAGCGCTCCGCCCTGGCCGCCCGTCAGGGGTACGCGGCACTGGCCGAGTTCCTGGCCACCGAGCTGGCGCCGCGGGCCGGCGACGCCGACGCCGTGGGCCGCGAGCGCTATGCGCTGCTGAGCCGCAACTTCCTGGGCGCGCGCATCGATTTCGATGAGACCTACGAGTGGGGTCGTCAGCGCCTGGCGGCGATCGACGCCGAGCAGCGCGCCATTGCCGAGTCCTTGTACGGGCCGGGCGTGAGTGTCAAAGAGGCGTTGAATCGCCTCAACACCGAGGAGTCGCGCCTGGTGCACGGCACTGATGCCCTCCGGGCGTGGATGCAGGAAACCAGTGACGCCGCGATCAGTGCTTTGGATGGCGTCCACTTCGACATCCCCGCACCGCTGCGCACCCTGGAGTGCTGCATTGCCCCGTCGGCTACCGGCGGCATCTACTACACCGGCCCCAGTGACGACTTCTCCCGCCCGGGGCGCATGTGGTGGTCGGTGCCGGCGGGGACAACAACGTTCGCGACCTGGCAAGAGCGCACAACGGTCTTCCATGAGGGGGTGCCGGGCCACCACTTGCAGGTGGGCATGCAGACCTACCTGCGCAATGAGCTCAACTCCTGGCGGCGCCTGTGCTGCTGGGTGTCGGGTCACGGTGAGGGCTGGGCGCTGTACGCCGAGCGGCTCATGGCGGATCTGGGATTCCAGGACGATCCGGGTGACCGCATGGGAATGCTCGACTCCCAGCGGCTGCGTGCGGCCCGCGTGGTACTGGACATTGGCGTCCACCTGGGCAAGGAGCGCCCCGCCGAGCTGGCCGCCCTGCCGGGAGTGGGTCAGGGCATTTGGGACTACGACTCGGCGTGGGCATTCCTGCGCGAGAACGTGGCCATGGACGAATCCTTCCTGCGCTTTGAGTTGGACCGCTACCTGGGGTGGCCGGGGCAGGCGCCGTCCTACGCCGTGGGCCAGCGCCTGTGGGAGGAGACCCGTGACGCGGCCCGGGCCGCCGCGCGCTCGCGTGGCCAGGAACTGAGTCTCAAGGACTTCCACACCCGGGCGCTGCGCTTGGGCAGCGTGGGCCTGGAGGTCATGCGCCGGGCCCTGGCCTCCTGAGCCACCCGCCCGGGCCCGCCTGGGCGCCCTAGCCTCCTGAGCCACCCGCCCGGGCCCCGGTTGTGAGGGCGAGCTCCACCCGGACTCCGGTCGTCGGGGCGCTCGGGAAGCCTCCCCGGCATGGCGATGACGCGGTGTTAGGCTGCTGAAGGACAGAAGTCCACTGCCTATGGAGATCTTGTGAACTCATCGCGTCGTCTTCTTGTTCCTGTATGCGCGACACTGCTCGCCTGCGGTGCTGTAGCCGGATGCTCCTCCGGGGACACCGGCGCCAGCGGCGAGGCCTCCCCGCTGACCCCTTCGCCGGCGAGCCCGACCCCCACCGCCTCCGTCACGCCGTCGGCCACTGCCTCCAGCAGCGCGTCGGCCCTGCCGACCTCGACCCCGACGCTCACTCCTACCCCCACGCCCACCCCAACACCCACGCCGCCCACGGCTGAGGAGTTGGGCGCCCCCGACCGCGGGCTGGTCGTCACCGGCGTGCCCGAGGACCTGAGCGTCGAGGAGATCGAGGTGCTCCTGGCCTACAACGCCTACGACAAGGCCACCTGGAGCGCCTACCTCGATATGGCCGGCACCGCGGACGTCGAGGCCACCACCACCGGCACCGCCCTGGAGGAGTATCTGGAGACCTACAACGCCCATGAGGCCGCGGGCCAGCACACCGAGGGCTCGTACACCGAGGAAGTCCACTCGGTCGCCCTCACCGACGACGGCTCCTCGGCAACCGTCGCGGTGTGCGCCGACCAGAACCAGATGACCATTGTCTCGAACAGCGGTGAGGACCGGACGCCCTCCAACCTCATGCACAGGTTCCTCATTCACTACATCCTCACGCCCCAGGACGGAGGGTGGCTGGTCTCCGAGCAGAAGGTCATCTCGGAAGACCAGTGCTGAGGGGGTAGGCCCCGCCTCCGGGCCCGCGCCCCGCCGGTGGGCCCGGTCGGGCCGCCACCGGGCCCGCCGGGCCCACCCCCTCACATCAGTCGGGCCCACCCCCTCGCACCAGTCGGTCCGCTCGGAGCCCCCTCCTGGGCTCGCCCCCGCGGCTCACTGGCTCCAGAAGCCGGCCACGTCAACGGCGCCGCCGGTGGCCTCGAAGTCGGCGCGCACGGCCGAGCGCAGGTCGGCGTCGTGCAGCCAGTCCAGGGCCACTGCCGCGAGCCCGTAGGCGCCGTCGAGCGCGGCCATGTCCCCGCTGGGCGAGCCGGCGGCCGCGGTCATCTCCCGGGTGTGGAGGGCGACGTCGCCGTCGTCGGTCACCTTGATCAGCGGGTGGATGCCGGGGATCCGCTGGGAGACGTTGCCGAAGTCGGTGCCCGCGGCAATGCTCTCGGGCAGGACCCCGCCGGGCAGCGGCTCGCGGCCGCGCTCGCGCTGAGAGCGGACCCAGGAGGCCAGGAGGGCGGAGTTGTCGCGCACGGGCATCTCATTGGTGTGATCGTCGGTCATGATCTCCACGCCGGTTCCGGTCATGAGGGCCGCTCCGCGCATGACGTCCTCGACGCGCCCCACCAGGTCGCGCAGGGTTTCAGCGTGCTTGGAGCGGACGAAGAGACTGAGTTCGGCGCGCTCGGGAATAACGTTGGCCACCTGCCCGCCCTCGACGACGACGGCGTGAAGCCGGTCCATGGGCAGGATCTGCTGGCGCAGCAGGCCAATGCCGGTCAGCGCCAGGGTGGCGGCGTCCAGGGCATTGCGCCCCATGAAGGGCTGAGAGGAGGCGTGTGCGGGCGTGCCGTGGAAGACCACGCTCATGCGGCGCACACCCAGCCAGGTCTGGCGGGTGGCGTCGGCGGCGTAGGCGTGGGTTTGGATGGCGGCGTCGACGCCGTCGAGCATTCCGCGCAGGGACAGGATCTCCTTGGTGGTGGCGTTCTCCTCGGCGGGAGTGGTCTGGAGAATCACGCGGCCGGGCAGGGTGTCGGGCGCTTGCGCCTGGAGCTCGGCCAGGGCCAAGAAGGCGCCCACGGAGTTGGCGCACATGACGTTGTGGCCGCAGCCGTGCCCAATGCCGGGCAGGGCGTCGTACTCGGCCAGGATGGCAATGGTGGGGACGTGGTCTCCCGCACCCTGGTCGGGGGTGGACCGGGGCGCCCCGATCTCGGCGCGCAGGGCGGTGTCAATGCCGTAGACGCCGAGCCTGGGCTCGACTCCATGGGCGCGCAGGAGCTGGGCGACGGCGGCCATGGCGTGGTATTCCTCGAAGCCGATCTCGGGATGGGCGTGAAGATTCCAGGACAGGGCGATGATCTCGGGACCAAGGCGCTCAATCATGGTGGCCAGGTGCTCGCGCAGGGCACTGGGTGCTCCTGCGGCGTCGGCCAGGCCGACGGCGGGCCCGGCGGTCTTGGCGGTCTTGGCCCGGGCGGCGGTCTCGGCCGCCATGAGCTGTTGGATGGCGGGGCAGGGCTGGGTGGGGCGGCTCAGGTCTCGCATGGATGCATCATGCCTACTGCGCCCTGTCCCGTCCCGCCTCACCGCTTCAAACTGACATTCTGGGATGAGACTGGCGTCATAGTCACCAGTCGCATCCCAGAATGTCAGGAGGAGAACCGGTCCTGCCGGTGCGCGGTGAGGCCGCGCCGGTGGTGGCGCGACCGTCCGGCCCCTGGCGATCCCCAGCTGGACGCGGTACGGCCCCGCCCGACCGGCGCGTGACGCGTCACCGGTGCGGCGGGACCATGCCCGTGCGAAACGGGGTCCGTGGGGGAAGGGCGGCCCTACTTGATGACCAGGCTGGTGCTGTCGCTGTAGGCGTTGTAGATCTCACCGGTGGCCGAGTTCTCCAGCGCCCGGCGCTCGTACTTGACCGTCGTGTTCCCCGCGGGCATGGGAACAATCTTGCCATCGAACTCCTGAACCCAAAGGGGGATCCAGCCGGTGGCCTGATAGGTTCCGTAATCATCGAAGTCAATGCCTTCAATGCCGGCGGCCTTGTAATCATCCTCGTAGTTGCTGGAGAACTGCGCGGTGGCGTTGTAGAGATTGTTATCCTCGTTCACCAGAATCACATTGGCAACGGTCTCCACCGCCAGTGGCACCTTGCCGTCGCTGGTGAACGTGCAGTGCAGCAGGTAGACCGTTCCGTTTATGGAAGTAGTGGCCTTGTAATTGGGGGCGTTGAAATCCTGGATAATCTGGTCGCAGGTCTCCGTCAAGCCGATCTCGGCGTCGTAGAAAGTGATGGGCTCAATGTCCTGGATGACGTCACCGGTCTTCGTGGTCTGACCGCCGGACGAGCCCGGGGCCTCTGAGGCGCTGGCGGATCCAACGGGGCCGTCGGTAGCCACCTCCTCCTCGCAGGCCGACAAACCGACCGCAAGAGCCGCAATGGCGAAGGCCGAAGCAAGACGAGCTGTGCGAGTAATTCTCATGGCGTACACCTTTCATGAGTGCTGGGGCTTGACACTAGTGTGGGCACGGGGCCGCAGAATCGCGATGGGACCCCCTGCCCGGGGTGCACTACCTGGGGTGCACACCCCACCCCTGGACTGCCCAACTCCGCGCACATGAATAACGCAACTACCGCACCCGCCCCGCACTAACACTCCGGGACAAGTCGGGCGCCGTCGCCATCGGCCTCGAACCGGAACGACAGTTCCGAGTGGGGGGAGCACCAGGAGAATCACCATGAGAATCGTGCTCGCACCGGACTCCTTCAAGGAATCAATGAGCTCGCCGGCCGCCGCCCGGGCCATGCGCCGCGGCATTGAGCAGGCGCTGCCCAGCGCCGTCTGCGTGGAGGTGCCCATGGCCGACGGCGGGGAGGGCACCACCCGGGCCCTGGTCACTGCCACGGGCGGGCGCCTGCTGAAGGTGGCCACCACGGACGCCCTGGGGCGCGAGCACAGCGGCGAGGTGGGGCTCCTGCCCGACGGGCGCGCCGCACTGGAGGCGGCCGGCGCCGTGGGCATGAGCCTGGTCGCGCCCGCGCAGCGCGACATTATGGCATCGAGTTCACTGGGCGTGGCCGCGCTGGTGCGCGGGGCGCTGGACGCGGGGGCTCGGCGCCTCATAGTCGGCCTGGGCGGCTCAGCGACCAATGACGGCGGGGCCGGACTGCTGGTAGGCCTGGGGGCGAGGCTGCTGGACGACGACGGCCGGGACCTGCCGCCGCTGCCGCGGCACCTGGGCCGAGTGACAGCCGTCGACATGGGCGGGCTGGATCCGCGACTGTCGCAGTGCACTATTGAGCTGGCCTGCGACGTCACCGCCCCGCTGCTCGGCCCCCAGGGCGCTAGCGCCGTCTTCGGCCCGCAGAAAGGGGCGGATCCGCAGCAGGTTCGGGAGCTCGACACGGCCCTGGCCGCTCTGGCCGACGCCGTGGAGACGGCTTGCAATCGCACAGTGCGCCACACGCCGGGCGCCGGGGCGGCGGGCGGCCTGGGGCACGCCTTCATGGCGCTGGGGGCCGTGCCGCGCTCGGGTGTGGAGGTGGTCATGGGGGCCACGGGGCTGCGCGCCCACCTGGCAGGCAACACCGATTTGGTGCTCACCGGGGAGGGCGCGATTGACGCCCAGACGCTCACCGGCAAGACCCCGGCCGGGGTGGCCGGGGCGGCGCGGGAGGCCGGGGTCCCCGTGATTGCCTTCGCCGGACGGGTGGATCCTGGTTCACCAGCATTAGAGGCGGTCTTCGACGCCGTCGTCCCAATCCTGCCCGAGGCCTGCGATCTGCCCCGGGCGCTGGAACGCGGCCCGGAGAACCTGGAACGCTCCGTGTCCATGGTCATGCGCCTGCTGCTCCTGGGTCAGAACCTGCCCCAACCCGCGCGCCCGTGAGGCCGGCCCGCCCCCTGACGCCCCGGAGCCGCCCATGTACCCCCTGCGGATCGCGAGGGCTCTGCCCGCCCCCTGCGCCCCGGAGCCGCCACTGGGCCTGAGAGTCGAAAGGGGCCTAAGAGTCGGGACGTGCCGTCGCACCGAAAGGAGAAAGCAAGGAGGAGGCGTAGTCGCAGCTCAGGAGGGCTCGTTCTCGCGCAGGATGAAGGACCAGCCCAGGGCGAAGGGGAAGCCGGGCATGAGCAGGCAGCCCACTACCGGCTCGGCGACCTCCATAAGCCGTTCGACATTGAGCCCCTGCTCGGACTCCGAGCCCGAGCCGATCAGCAGGTCATCGTAGGGCAGGCGCAGGTCCAGCAGCGTCATGCCGCCCCTGTGCACGGCGTCATCCCAGGCGCCCCCAGTCATTTTCAGGAGGGTGCCCAGGTGGAGGCGCATGAAGCGGTCTGAGTCGATCTCCGCGGGCACCGACAGAACGTGATGGGGCTCAGGGTCGCGGGGGGCGCGCAGTGTGAACAGAACAATCGCCTTCTCGCGCGCCGCCCGCAGCAGGAGACGGCCCACGTGGACCGTGAAGTTCTCCAGATCGAAGGACTCACCCATTGCCTCACTGACGCTCAGGGGCGGGCTCAGGGGCACGGCGGCCCCGTCACCGGGGTCATTAATGGCTCGCCGGCCCACCGGGTCAATGGCGTGCAGACGCAGGGTGCGCCCGGCATCGGTGAGGGTGCCGACCTCGACCTGCTCGCTCCATCCGGCGGGCGCGGAGGAGGGGCCGGGCTCACTGCGCACATAGCCCAACCCAAGGACCTCGGAGAAGTCGGTGTCGTCCAGTGGACGGTGCCAGGTGATCTCGGTGCCCTCGTGCCAGATGGGCAGGACGCCATTGAAGGGAAGCCCGAAGCGGACCCGTTCTGGGCCGGAGGGCGCAGGGGCGACGTGCTTCCCCCTGGACTGACCGGACGAATACTCGCTCATAGTCCCAGACTACGGCCACGACCGTGCAGTCCCGGCGACCACCACGGCCCGCGCGGGGCGTTAGGCTAATGGTGTAGGCGGTGTTTCAATGCCAACGAGGACACCAGGCATGACCAAGCTTGCTCACCTCGCAGGATTTGCACTGCTCTTCGCTTGTTGCATCGGATGTTCCGGCGGCTCCCCTCCTGGGGATGCAAGCACCGTCCCGTCGGCTACAACGAACGCTCCCCCGGCTCCCACTGCAACTGCCACCGTGCCCGGGCTCAGTGCCGACGAGGCGGAAGCGGCGTGCCTGGAGCAGATTGACTCCGCCCTAGAGCTAACGCTGGCGGATTTGCAGGGATTGCAGGGGGCGCCCGTTTACATGTGCGCTGTGAGTCAAGACGAAAGCGGCAATGCCACGGCATCGCTATGGGCCATGGTGGTTCCCGATCTGGAAGCAACTCCGAACACGTACGACGACCGCGTTGAACAGGGCTACGCCAACAGCCTCCCGTTCGACTCGGACCTCGCAGAATGGTGCATGGATACCAGCGAGCTCATGTCTCACGACCGCCTCGCCCTCATCACGGAGAATCAGGTGTGGCGCACTCGCCTCATCTTCTGCGACTACAACATTGAGGACAGCTGAACAGGCCCTTCGTGTCGTCGGTCGCAGCCCCTGGCCGCCCTGGGCGAGGCGGGCGCGGGGCTTCGTCGTGGGTTCGAGGACCACTGGGGCGTCCCGGGGGCCTGGCCCGCCGCATTGAGCCGTGCGGTGGCTGCGCCGGTGGGCGGGTGGTTGGCGGTGTTGCACATTCTTCTTGCGCCGGCCTGTGGAAGATCGTTGACATTTCAACGATCCCTCGTCGCAGAGGGTCGGTTCAGCAAGGATGAATGTGCAACGACGTACCCGTTCGCACATTCATCCCATTCCCGGACCCCCAGATCCCGAGCAGATCCGCAGGATTCCGCGGCTCCCCACTCCTTGAGGGAAGAAAGAATGTGCAACACCCAGACCCGGGCGCACCCCCGGAGGTCCCGTCCATGAATTCCCAGGTCCGTTTGCGCCTAGCCTCAAGCCCGCGCACGCCCGAGGGATCCCGGACGGCGCGAGCCCCGGACCCGGTCAGATGTCCTGCGGCGACCAGCTGGGCGGCGCCACGGGCATGACGCCGCGCAGGAGGTCAACGGTGGAGGCCACGCCCTCCACGGCGTCGGTGAGCACGTCCTCGTGTTCGATGGACAGTACCCCGTCGTAGCCGGCGGCCCGCAGGTCGACGAGCAGCTGCCCCCAGAAGTGGCGGCCGCCCTCGCGCCCCAGCCCCAAGGTGACGTAGTTCCAGGCGCGCGAGGCCGCGCACTCGGGGCCTTGAGTGTCCAGCAGCCCGTGGACATCTGCCACGTGGCGTTGGATCCGGGTGTCCTTGGCATGGACGTGGTGAATCGCCCCCGCCAGGGCGCGGGTCATGGCACGCGGGTCGGCCCCCATCCACATGGGGTGGGAGGGGTCGAAATTCGCACCCACGACGCTGCCGACCGCTTCGCGCAGCCGCAGCAGGGTGGCGGTGTTGTAGACCAGCTGGGTGCCGTGCATTTCGACGGCGAAGCGGATCCCATGATCGGCGCCGAAGGCCGCCAGGTCCTGCCAGTAGGGGATGGCGACCTCGTTCCACTGGTAGTCCAGGATTGCGCGGGTCTCAGGCGGCCAGGAGGTGGTGACCCAATTGGGGGTGGTGTCTCCCGGCGCACCCCCGGGCAGGCCCGACATGAGCACGACCGTGGGGACCTCGAGCAGACCGGCGAGCTCGACGGTCTTGCGCACGAGGGAGTCGATCTTTGGGCCGATGACCGGGTGGAGCTGGTTGCCGTTGGCGTTGAGGGCGCACAGGCGCAGGCCGCGCTCGGCGAGCGCGTCACGCAGGCGGCTGCGCTCTCCCGCATCTGCCAGAAGACGATCGAGGTCCAGATGCGGGGCGCTGGACCACCCGCCGGTGGGCAGTTCGACGGCGGTGATGCCCAGGGAGGCGACGGTGTCGAGCATTTCCTCACGGTCGAGGTGGGCCAGGGAGTCGGTGACAATGCCCAGTTCCATGCCTCAGCCCTCCTTGAGGACGTCATCGAGCCCGGGCACCTCGACGCGGGCGCCGTCGGCGGCCATGGAGCGCACGAGGGTCTCGGCGACCACCGTGGTGCGCAGCGCGTCACGGGCGGTGGCGGCCCCGGCGGGAATGCGGCCGGCCAGGGTCGCCTCAACCCACGCGGCCAACTCGGCGCGGTAGGCGGCGGCGAAACGCGGCCGCCAGTCGGCCGGGTAGGCCGCCTGGCGCCGCAACTGGGTGTTGACGACGAGCTCGTCGGCCTCCACGAGGCTCGGCACCGCCGGCAGCTCAATGGTGCCGCGCTCGCAGACCAGCTCGCAGCGCACGTCGTAGCCGTATTGGGCGTGAACCTGAAGCTCCACGGTGTGCAGGACGCCGGCGGAGTCCCACAGCAGGAGCAGCTGCGGGTCGTGACGTTCGGCGATGAGCGAGCTGGGCCGGCCGCAGGCCCACTGGACCGAGACGATCTCGTGGCCGGCCAGCCAGGGCAGCACGTCGATCTCGTGAACAGCGGAGTTGGTCACCGTGGCGGAGGAGTCCTGGCCGGGATAGGCCTCGACATTGCGGTGAACCGAATGGGTCATGAGCAGTGCGCCATCGGCTCCCGCCTCCAGGCGGGCGCGCAGGGCCCGGTAGCCCGGGTCGAAACGGCGCATGAAACCGACGGTGAGCAGCGACCGGGGCGCGGCGTCATGAAGGCGCACAAGGCGTGCGGCTTCGCCGGCGGTGGGGGCCAGGGGCTTTTCGCACAGGACGGGCAGGTCCGCCTCGAGGCAGGCCTCCACCAGGGGCGCGTGCAGGGGGTCGGGCACGGCAATGATGACGGCGTCAACCGCTCCCGACCGGATCATGTCGGATCCGTCGGTGAAGACGCGTGCCGCGCCGAGCGATTGAGCCAGGGCCTCGGCGCGGTCCTGCGCGGCGTCGGCCACGGCGGTCAGGACGGCGCCGCGCACGCCTCGTGCCAGGTTGTGGGCGTGATCCGATCCCATGACTCCGGTACCGATAACACCAATGCGAAGCAAATCTGTCATGATCCGTTTTCTCCTATGAATAACGGTCGGTTGACGCAATGAATGCTAATCCGAAGTCGCCCAGGTCACAAGAGGTTTGACTGGACATTTGTATGCCGTGTCCTGGGTGGGAGTGGCACCCGGTCTCACGCATGCCTCCGCGGCAGCACGCGGCGAACACCGAAACGACCGGTGGCGCCCGCGTGCCCGCCCGCAGCGGGGAGCGCCCCTTCTCGCTCATATCGGGGCACCCGGTGGCGCCCGCGTGCCCGCCCGCAGCGGGGCACCCGAGGTACGGACGAGCCGAGGGCTCCTCTGAGAGGATGCCTGTCGTGAGCACCGCCGCTTCTCGCACCACCGTTGGACCGCCTTCCCACCCAGATCCGCCCTTGGCCGGGCGGGTGGTGGTCGTCACCGGAGTCAGCCGCCGCGCGGGCATCGGCCACGCCATCGCCTGCCGAGCCGCGGCCTGGGGCGCGTCCCTGTTGTGTCACCACTACTCGCCCCACGACGCCCTTCAACCCTGGGGCGCCGATAATGTCGCCAAGACGATGGCCTCAATCCGCTCCCACCTCAAGGGCGGAGCCGACCTGGTCGACCTTCACGCCGACCTGCGCCAGGTCGATGCCCCGGCCCGTGTCATCGACCGCGCCGTGGAGGCCTTCGGGCACGTCGACGCCCTGGTATGCAACCAGGCCTCCTCCGGATCCGATGGGCCGCTGGAGGATCTCAGCGCCGCAGACCTGGACCATCACTGGGCCGTTGACGCTCGCGCATCGCTGCTCTTGGCCCAGGCCTACGCCGCGCGCCGGCGACCCGTGATCGGTCGGAGGCCATGGCGAGCCGCCCGGCGGGAGCATGCGGATCGCCAAGACGCTCCCCGAGCAGGCCGGCGGTCCCGGGACCGCCGACACTCTGCCGCCCCGGGACCGCCGGCACTCCGCGGGGTCACACCTTGAGGTCCTCCATCTCCTCCAGCTCCCGACCCTTGGTCTCGGGCACCTGGCGCAGCACGAAGAGGAAGGACAGCAGCGCGCAGGCGGCGTAGAAGCCGTAGGCGAAGGTCAGGCTGATATCGGAGAAGACCGGGAAGGTGGTGGAGATGAAGAAGTTGGCCACCCACTGGGCCGCGGCGGCCACGGCCAGGGCGCCGGCGCGAATACGGTTGGGGAACATCTCCCCCAGTAGCACCCACACCAACGGCCCCCACGTGGCGCCGAAGGCGACGACGAAGAGGTTGGCGGAGACCAGGGCGATGGGCGCCCACGGAGCGTCGAGAGTGACCTCGTCGCCGTGAACCGTGGCGAAGGAGAAGGCCAGCGCCATGAGCCCCAGGGCCACGGTCATGACGACCGAGCCGATGAGCAGCATGGGACGGCGCCCCACCCGGTCCACCAGCAGGATCGCCACAATGGTGACCACGATATTGGTCACCGAGGTGATGACCGTGATGGTCAGGGCGTCGGACTCCTCGAAGCCAATGGTGCGCCACAGGGTGGTGGAGTAGTAGAAGATGACGTTGATGCCCACGAACTGCTGGAAGACCGACAGGGCAATGCCCACCCACACGATGGGCCTGAGCCCCATGGCCGGGCCGCGCAGGTCGGACAGGGACTCGCGCTTCTCGGCGTCGATGGTGGAGCGGATCTCCTTGATCTTGAGGTCGACGTCGGCCACGCCGGTGAAGTCGCGAAGGACCTGGGAGGCCTTGTCGTAGTCACCACGGGCCACCAGGAAGCGGGGGGACTCGGGCAGCCGGAAGGCGAACAGGCCGTAGACGACGGCGGGAACGGCCTCGGCCATGAACATCCACCGCCAGGCGGGCATGCCCATCCACAGTTTCTCCGCGGCGCCTCCGGCGATCCCGGCGAACCAGGAGTCGGCGAGCAGGGCCGTGAAGATACCGGTGACGATGGCCAAC
Organism: Actinomyces oricola; assembly: GCF_004104015.1. Lineage (GTDB taxonomy): Bacteria > Actinomycetota > Actinomycetes > Actinomycetales > Actinomycetaceae > Actinomyces > Actinomyces oricola. The sequence continues at coordinate 21,143 of NZ_RYFV01000039.1, forward strand.
TGCTGGAGGGAGCCCAGACGGCCGCGCACTGAGGCCGGGGATACCTCCGCGATGTAGGCGGGGGCGATCACCGAGGCCGCACCGACGCCCAGACCACCGGTGACGCGCCAGGCGATGAAGTCGACAATGTGGAAGGCCAGGCCGGATCCCATGGCGGAGACCACGAAGAGCACTGCGGCAATGAGCATGACCGGCACACGGCCCATGCGGTTGGCGATTGGCCCGGCGAACCACGCCCCCAGGGCGCAGCCGATGAGCGCGGAGGAGACCGCGAAGCCCTTGAGGAAAGCGCTGAGGACATAGTGGTCGGACAAGGCGTCGACGGCGCCATTGATGACTGCCGTGTCGAAGCCGAAGAGGAAGCCGCCCAGCGCTGCGGCGATGCAGATCCCGATGACGCGGGCGTTGAGGCGATTGGCCGCCGGTGGGGCGGTGTCGGTGCTGTCGGAGGGGTGGGGGGGTGCCCCTATGTGGTGTGTCAAGCGGCGGTGGCTAGTGGTTGGGCTGGTTGGGGGTCGTAGAGGGTGCCGTTTCGGATCATGGCGTGCAGGGTGAGGACGCGGCGGTGGGCGAGGGCGATGA
>NZ_RYFV01000040.1 GCF_004104015.1 Actinomyces oricola
TCGTCTATGGTGTAGACCTCCCAGCCGCCGGCCATGAGATCGGCGACTTCCTGGCGGATCTGCGCCATCCGCTGGGTGATGGCCTTCTCATCGCGGCGCTTGTCGAAGGGGTCGGGCAGCTTGAAGCTCATGCCGACGAAGCGCAGGAGCAACTGGTAGGAGGAGTCGGACTCGTACTCCACACCGAACCTCGCCTTCACCACATCGCGTAGGGCGGGCACGTCCCAGAAGTCCGCGGCGATCCCTGACTGGTCCGGCGGCAGACTCAGTACTTCCTTGAGCTGTTCTTTTTGGGCGCGGGTGAGTTTCGCGGCGTTCTGATTGCCGGCATGACCGGTCACCACCGAATGTAACCTGGTGCGCCGCCAACCCGAGAGCCATTCCTTCACGGTCCTCTCACACCGGTCAACCATCTCCGCAATAATGCCCGTATCAACGCCGTGCGAGGCGTAGAGGATCGCTTCGGCTTTCAATCTGACCAGGATCAGCGTGTCGTTGCGCTTCTTCCACCTCAAAAGGACATCGCGTTCTTCCGGTGTCACATCAACCTGCATGCACCCATTCTATACCCCGCCCACACTAATCTCCACCTAAGAACGCACTGGAACACGGTTTTGTTTAAAGCCGGCCATACCTGAACACGAATCGAATCCTGGCACCATCCCGCTTCGGATACCCCGGCAGCGAGGTGGGTGGCCAAGGCACACCGCGCGAACAAGCAGACGCGTTCGTTGAACTGCTGGACAAGCTTGGGATCGACAAGGCCTTCATCATGGGTGCATCAGCCGGAGGAACAGCGGCAATCCGTTTCGCCTTGGACTACCCGAACCGGACTCACGGACTGATTCTCTACAGTTCAGCAATGCCATTCCCTGACAAGCCGCCAACTTACTCAAAGAGACAGGGGCCTCCCTCGTTCCTCATGAATGATTACCTCATGTATCTGCTAAGCCCATTGTTCGGTCCGGTAATGGGAATGTCAAATGCAATAATCAACCAAATGATGCCCATCAGTGAAAGAAAAGCGGGTGCGCTGCTGGACACAACAGTCAGCAACCCCGATATGGCACGCAACTTCGACGATTACCCGATCGAGGAACTGCAAGTGCCATCAATCATCCTTCACGCCAAAGACGACAAACTAGCCGACTACAAAGCAATGGAAAAAGTGATTAATCGCTTCCCAGACTGCACATTCGTCAGCTTCGACACCGGTGGTCACATGATGAAGGGTCACGAGGACGAGGGAGGCATGGCGGTCAGAAAATTCATGAAGCGGGCAATCCGCAACCGGTCCCCTTCTCTCGATTCTCACGGATGATGCTCGCAACCCACTGCCCTGTACCCACCGGGGCCGATATTCAGAGTCACAGGCTTGGCCCGTTTTGCTCCTGACCGCCCAGCGCGACAAGCTCGAAGCCGAACGCCTCAAACTCGTTCCAAGCCCACGACGCCGACGCGATCCCCCTCGACCTCCTCAAGAGCGAACAAGACCGCATCCGCGCCAGCCCCGACCAGATCACCACACGGCTCGACAACCTCACCGACACCTACGCCGAGGCCCGATCAGGCCTGGACCAACTCACCGAACTCCTGGTCGACCTCGACGACCTCTACAACAAGTGCGAACCAGCCGAACGACGCATCCTCAACCGCGCCCTGTTCACCCGCATCACCATCGACGACGAAGAGAACACCACCTACGCCCCCGACGAGACCACCGCCAGCGTCCTCGCCCACACCAACATCGATGCCCCGGCCCACGTCACCGCAGAAACAAAACCGCCCCGCCATGAGGCGGGGCCGGTTCCGGTCTTGTCATTGTCGGTGGAGCTAGGGGGATTCGAACCCCCGACCTTCTCATTGCGAACGAGACGCGCTACCAACTGCGCCATAGCCCCGAGTGCGCCACGATGGTAGCACCGTCACAGCCGCGCACCGCAACTCGGAGCGCCGTGAGCCGTGACACCGCCACCGGCGGCGCCGCCAATCATCCTACTCACTCCCCGCTCACTCCCCGGCTGCGCGCCGGCGCTCAAGCACCTTGTCCAGGTCGATGGGCTGGAAGTCCTGCTCGTCCTCAACACCGGATGTGGCCAGTGCGCGAACCGACTGGGGGCGCGCCGGCACCGACACGGACTCGGACTCGAGGGCCTCCTCCGCAGGGGCCTCGAACTGCCGTCGCGGGGCCCTGGCGGCCAGCGTGTAGGTGGGGGCGGGCACGTGCACCGGGTGCCAGCCCTGCGGCGGGGTCTGGGAGCCGTCCTCGCCGGTGTCCCACCTCAGTGCCGGCTCCCTGTCCGAGGCGGCACCCTCGCCCGATGCCCGCCCGGCATCCCCGGCGAAGCGGCTCGCCGTCCGCCCTGAACGGTCACCCTGCTCCTGTGAGGAGTCCTCGCGTGAAGCGCCCTCCTGCCCGGGGGCCGACTCATCCAGGCCTCCCTGGGCCTGCGTGGCCTGGGACGGGGACTGCTCCTGGGAGTCCGCCCGGTCGGCGTCCACCGCCTGCTCCTGGGCGGTACGGGGCTCCTGGGCGGCGCGCAGCGCCGCCCCCAGGTTCTCCGCGGTCCCCGGCGCAACAAAGGCGGGAACCGCCGGGCGGCCGACCAGGCTCTCCAACTCCCGCTCAATCTCGGCAATGCGCTGACGCTCGCGGCGCTCGGCGGCGGCCGAGGCCACGGAGGCCTTGCGCCCGCCGACCATTGAGACCCCCAGGAGAGCCGTCGGGACAATGGCGGGCCACCAGGGCATGAGGCCCAGGCCGCCGACCAGCCACAGGATGGCGGCGGCGGCGAGTAGGGCGCCGGCGACGAGCGCGCGGTGCGAGGCCGCGACTCGACGCTGCTCCCTGTTGGTTTGGTGGAGCCGACGCGCACGCGCCAACTCGCGCTCCGTGCGCAGGGCGCGCACGTTCCTGACTGCGGGCCTGTTCATCGCCCTCACCTCCGGTCGGCGTCGAAAGATCTGTGCGTGTCCGCTGCTCGCACAAGCCTCATCCGCAGCGGTGCTGCCCCCGGTGGCCAGCACCCTCAACTCTGAGGAGTAGCGGTCATCGGCGTTGGACAGGGACATCACCTCGCGGCGCGCGACCAGGAACGGCAGAAGGTACACGGCGAGAACGACAACTAGCGCCAGCAGCGCCCAGATCCCGATCCCCACACCGCCACGGTAAGCCGCGCCGGGCCCCGACCCCAGTAACAGCGCGGCGTGTTGTGGACATGTTGCAGGACCGACTGATTTCCCCGGGGTTTCGCACGACAATAGCTGTCACACCCATCTCCCGCATCTCAAAACTCTCATGATGCTCAATCGTCACAGCGTTCACCGCTCCGATTTTTTCCTGTTTTCCGTCTGACAGCGGGCGCACTCAGGCACGACGCGCGCGTCGTTCAGGTGCCGTCGTTCAACTGTCGTCATTCAGGTGTCTAGGAGCAGGCAGTGCAGCGTGTCCCCGGTGACCACCGAGCCCATGTCCTCGGGTACCACCGCTATGGCGTTGGCCTCCGACAGGCCGAGGAGGCGGGTGGAGCCGGGCGGCGTCGTCGGCTCGGCGCGGTAGCCGCGAGAGGGCGACCCGCTCAACCGCACGGGGACGAACTCCCGCTTGCCCGCCGGTGACTGCCAGCCCGTCGAGATGACGGCCGGCAGGCTCACCCGGTGCAGGTTCGACCACCCTGCGACCTGGCGCAGCACCGGCCGCACAAAGGTCTCAAAAGCGATCTGGGCGCTGACGGGGTCCCCCGGCAGGCAGAAGATCGGGGTGCCTTCCACCGTGCCCACGCCGAGCTGACGCCCCGGAGACATGGCAACGGCGTCAAAGCGCACCGAGCCCAGGGGGGCCAGAACCTCCTTGACCGTGTCCCCCTGCCCCACCGAGAGCCCACCAGTGGTAATGAGCACGTCGGCCCGCACCAGCTGGTCCTCAATGGTCTCGGCCAGCGCCCCCAAGTCATCGGGCACCGCTGCTACGCGGAACGCCTGCCCACCGGCGTCGGCGACTGCACAGGCCAGGGCGTGCCCGTTGGCGTCGTAGACATCCCCGGGGTTCCTGGAGTTACCGGGCTCAATCAACTCGTCCCCCACCGAGACGACAACCACGCGCGGGGCCGGGTGAACCTTGACCCGGTGGCGGCCCAGTCCCGCCAGCAGGGCCACCTGACGGGCGGCGACCCGCGACCCCTGGGCCATGACTGTGGTGCCGGCCTCGACGTCCTCCGCCCGGCGGCGCACGTTCTCACCGGCCCGTGCCGGGACGGTGATCCGCACCCGCGAACCGCCCCGGTCGGTGTGCGTCCAGGGCACGACGGCGTCGGCCCCCTGCGGCAGGGGGGCGCCGGAGTCGATCAGAACGGCGGCGCGGGGAACCAGCCGAGTGGGGCGCATATCACCGGCGCGCACGGCGTCCACCACGTCCAGGGCGACCGGGGAGCCCGTGGAGGCGCCCCGGGTCTCAGCGGCGACGACCGCATAGCCGTCCACGCCGGCCAGGTCGACAACCGGCAGGTCGAGCTCGGCGACAATGTCCTCGGCCAGGACACAGCCAACGGCGTCGGGCAGGAGGACATCTAGCGGGGCAGCCGACTGGGCGATCTCAAGGCAGGCGGCCAGTTGCTCGGCGACGGTTCTCATGGACTTCCTCCGCTGTCATATTGTTTCCGGGCCCAGAGCGGCCCAGGGCATATGGCTCAGGCTACCGGCCCACCGGGCCTTGGACGGCTCGCCGCACACGCTCCCGACCCCGGCGCCTGTTCGCGGGCCGGGGTCGGGAGCGCCTGTTCACGGGCCGGGCCGGGAGCGCCTGGCCCAGGGCCGGGCCGAGAGTGCCTGGCCCAGGGCCGGGCCGGGCCGGGAGCGCCTGACCCCGGGCCGACCGGGTGCGCCCGGCCCGGGGCCGACCGGGTGCGCCCGACCCGGGGCCGACCGACCCGACCCGAAGTGAGCCGAGCACGCCCGACCGCGCTGCACCCCGGCCCGGGGCCGTGCGGTGAGCGGACATGGGGACAGGTGCCCTCTTGCCATGGCGCACCCGAACGGGGATGCGGAACCTGAGAGGATAGGACCATGAGCCTTCCTGTGCGCAGTCTGCCCGACACCAGCCATCTAGAGGCCGACGACGCCAAAGAGCAACTGCGCAAGATGCTGCGCGAGGGGCGGCGCCACCACCACCGCCATCCGCTGAGCGGGCACGACGCCACCTGTGCGGCGCTAACGACGCACGCCCTGGAGGCGGTTGGGGGCATGCACTCGGTGGCCGCGTACGTCTCCGTGGGGCACGAGCCCTGCACTCAACCGCTCCTGGAAGAACTCACTCGCCTGGGGGTCACGGTGCTGCTGCCGGTGCTCGGCCCCCAGCTCTCGCGCTGCTGGGGACGGCTGTCCAGTATTGCCGAGCTTCAGGAGCGTGCTCCGGGTCGGCCCCCAGAGCCCCGCGGAGCGGTGCTGCCGGCTGAGGCCGTCGGCGAGGTCCAGGCCCTCATCGTTCCCGCCCTGGCGGTGGACCGTGGCGGGCGGCGCCTCGGGCAAGGCGGCGGCTGGTACGACCGCATGCTGCCCTTGCGCGGCGAGGGCGTCCAGGTCTTCGCCATGGTGCACCACGACGAGCTTGTCGCCGGCCCCCTGCCGCAAGAGCCCCACGACATGCCGGTAGACGCCGTCATTACCGAGCAGGCCTGGTTCCTGCTGAAGGGTTCGGCCTTCTCCGCCGGGGAGTGCTAACGGCTATCGGGGAGGACCGCCCGGTCCCGGCCTGCTCGGGCCTTCGCCCGGCGTCGACGATCGCGCGAGAACCCGCGGCCTCCCGGGAACCACAGGAGTATTGATTCGGTGCTTATCCACAGGGCTCGATAGGCCCGGTGGCGCCGCGCGCAGCCGGGTCGCAGCCTGGAGGCATGCCGTCGCCTGCCTCGCACTCCGCCTCTTCGTCCCCCGGGTCCCGCCTGCGGCTGCTGCGCCGCGGGCCCGACAGCGGCCCGCCCCCGGTGCGCCCCTCCTTGCTGCTGTGGCGTCACCGCCATCTGGTGGTGGCCTTCTGCCTGGGGGCCGCCGTACTCGTTGCTCTCAGCGTGCTGCGGCCGGCCGCCCCCGAGGGCCGTGAAGTGCTGGTCAGCACCCGAACGATCCTGGCCGGAGAGGTGATCGCCGACGCCGATGTGGCTGTGCGCCGTGTCGCCGTCTCGGCCCTGCCGGAGGCGGGGCTGGCGGATAAGCGGATCATCGGCGCCCGGGCGGCTGTCCGCCTGGAGGCCGGAACCGTTCTGACGACCTCAATGACCAGCGCGGCCCTGGCGGCGGACCTGGACCCCACCGAGCGAATCGTCCAGGTCCCGGTTGGCATTGGGGCGGAGCTGGCCGTTCCCGGCGCCCGGGTGGACATTGTTGGGGAATCCCCGCGCCTGTCCTCACCCGCCCTTGAGCCCGGCGGGGAGCCGGAGGGACTGGTCCTGTGCTCCCGGGCCAGGGTGATCCTGGCTCAGCAGGAGCAGAAGGGCCCTGAATGGGGCGCATCCGGGAGCAAGGTCATACTTATTACCCTTGCTGTTCCGGCAAGTGACGCTAGCCTTGTTGTTAGTGCGGCCACACGTGGAGCTCTCGGCATTGTGCTGAGCCCGTGATGTCGCAGCGGTGCCCCACCCTGGGGGGCCGCGACCCATCCGTTCTCACGGCGAATGGGCCGACCTGCATCTGCTCGCAGCTAGGAAAGGTTCCTCAATGTTCAAGGGCTTCAAGGAGTTCATCTCCCAGGGCAACGCCATCGAGTTGGCTGTCGCCGTCATTATCGGTGGGGCCTTCAAACCCATCGTCGACAACATCACCAAAGTGATCCTGGACATTATTGGCCAGATTATCGGCTCCCCGAACTTCGACTCCGTCGGCCAGTTCAAGATCTTCCAGGACGCTGACAGCTACATCCAGCCCGGTACTATTATCACCGCCCTGGTCAACTTCCTCCTGGTCGCTTTCGCGGTCTACTTCGCGATTGTCATGCCCATGAACAAGCTCAAGGAGCGCATGAAGCAGGAAGAGGAGGCCAAGCCCGCCGAGCCCACCGAAACCGAGATCCTGGGCGAGATTCGCGATCTGCTCGCCAAGCAGGCCGGAACCACCCCCTCGCGCTGACACGTATGTGGTGCACCTCTGGTGCACCACACCATCGCGAATGGGTCCAGCCGCCCATGAGGCGGATTCCAGCGGTCCTCGCAGCACCCGGAATTGGGGTTGCGGGGGCCGCGTCGTTTAAAGGGCCGCAGGCGGCCCTTCGGCTGGAGCAGAAGAGCGCGGGCCCGGGCCGCCTAATACGGGCCCGCACCACCCGCCCGGCGTACGCCGGGCGCTACGCCCCGTGCCGGCCGGTTCGCGCCGGGCGCTACGCCCAGTGGGGCGGCACCTCCCGCAGGAGCCGTGCATCATTGGAGCCCCGGGCCCGCCCACCAGCGCCGGCGTCGGTATTGCCCCGATCGCCCCGGTCTTGCGCACCGGCTTGGGACAGGGCGTCGGTCTGGCGCCGTCGCGCCTCCTCGGCGGCGGCCTCCGTGAGCTCCCCGCGGGCCACCCGGCGCTCATCGAGGGCCGAGAGCACCACCACCCGGCGACGGCCCCGCCTGCGACTCCCAGGAGTCCCCCGAGCCGCGCTCCCGGCGCCCGCCGGGCCCGCGCTTCCGGTGCTCACCGGGTCCGCCCCACAACGTTCGCCAGGACCGCGTCAATACCTGAGCCTCGGCGCCGCAGCGCCAGTGTTGCCCTGAGCTCCTCGGCCTCCTCCTCCACGGTGCGCTCAATCCCGTCGGAGCGGATCCAGGCCATGAGGTCGTCGAGCTGGTCGTCGGAGTAGGCCTGCAAGGGCAGGCCCTGAGCGATTGGGGGGCGGGGCCCCCGCTCGGCCTCCCCCGCCTTGGAACCGGTGCGGGTTGCTTCCCGCAGCCCGGAGGCGGAACCCTCGTGAGCCGCACCGCCCAGCGCGGCCCCCTCCTGCGGCTCGGGCTCCAGCGGCGAGGGCGGGTCGGGTACGAGGGCGAGCCTGGGGCCGGGAGCCGGGTCGTCCACGTGCTCGGGGACGGCCTCGACCTCGGGGCCGGCCTGCGCCTGGGCGCGGGCCTCAAGCACCTCGATGATCTCATCCTCAATGGTGCGGGCCTGAGCCTCCGGATCCACGAAAACACCGGCTGAGTACGCCATGTGGACCCTCCACCCCCGCTGGGTCAGGCGCTCCACCCAGTGACGGTCACGACGGCGCAGGCTCGGCTCGGCGACGTAGTCGGCGTCGTCGGTCAGGACCGCCACGAAGAGTTCTCCCGGGCAGTCGGGGTGGCCAATGGCCAGCGGGATCTTGGGGCCGTCACCCATCCCGTAGCGGGGCACAACAGTCAGGCCGCGCCTCCACAGGTGCTCCGCCAGGTCTATGAGGAGCCCGTCGGGCTCACCGCCGGGCTCCGGGGTTTGAGTCGGCGGCTGCGCCCCAGCGCGCACCAGGACCTCCCGCAGCAGGCGGGGGCCGGCGGAGTGCAGGCGGTCGGGGTCGATGTCGGAGGCCTCCAGGCAGGACACCACACGGGTTGTACCCCGGGAGGCGCACAATGCCTCCACCAGCGCCACCATGCCCCCATGGTCGGAGACATCCCCGAAGGAATAGATCGTTCGACCGTGCGGGGTCTTGGCGTAGCCCACCGACAGAATGACGTGGTCGCGGCGCAGCGAGCGGGCCTCGGAAAGATCCACCACGGTAAAGGGCTCAGGCGCCCCGGGGGCGAAGAAGCGCTCCAGGGACTCCGATCCGGCGACCGCCGTGGCCACGGCCTGGCGCAGCGCCTCAGCGTGACGGAGATTGAGGGCGATCACGCCCAGGGACTGCTCGGGGTGGCGCAGGGCGTGCTCAATGACCAAGTCGACGACATGCTCGACCTCGGCGCCCACGCTCTCGACCGCCGTCTGCCCCGGGGCGGGCATGCCCCGCCCCTCCACCAGATCCAGGTTCAGGCGGTTCGCCCCCGGTGGGGCGGGGATGGCCTCCACGACGCCCTCGTAGCCGTTGGCGGCCAGGAAGGCGGCGATCTCGGCGTCCAGGGTGTTGCGCCCGGTGGGCAGGGTCACGCGCGGAAGCAGGGGTCCGAGCTCGCCGGCCAGGCCACTGGTGGCCCGGCGCGGGTCCCCGACCACGAGCACTTGCTCGGCGCGCACAAAGGCCGGCAGCGCCTGGGCCACCGGCAGGTGGGCGCTGGCGTCCAGGACCGCCAGGTCGATGAGCGCTGTGGGTACGAACACCTGGGAGACCAGGGTGGGCGGGACGATCCACACTGGTTTGGCAATCATCGCCAGGGGGTAGGCGGCCAGAATGTCGCGCAGCGGGATGCCGTCCTCCCGGGACAGCGCCAGGTAGAGCGAACGCGCCGTGTCCTTGTCGGCCTCGATGGCCTCGCGCACGCGCCGGGCGCAGGCCTGGGCCACCGGGCCCGCCAATGAGGCGGTGTGGGCGGCGTCGAGCTCGCGCAGGGAGGCGGCCAGCCCGGCCAGGGCGGTAGCGTCCAGGCCCCCCATGTCGGGGTCGTTGCGCAGCGCCTGGGACAGCAGGGACGACCACCAGCAATAGGTGAGCTCGGTGTCGATTTGGTCGTCCCGGAGGCGGCGCGCGGCAAGGTCCTTGACCAGGGGGGTCAGCCCCAGGGCGTCAAGCTCACCGAGAACCTGGTTAATGCGGGGCAGGTTCTGGGCGACCGCGTCGTCGTCGGCCAGAACCCGCGCCCGGGTCAGCAGGTCCTCCAGGGGCATGTTCATGAGGACAATGCCCTGGGAATTGCCCACCACCGGCTGAAGCTGCTCGAGGGTTGTGCGCGCCAGGTCGGCGGTGCGGCGGATCGTGTCCAGGCCCCCGGGCAGGCGGGGCCAGCCGCCGTCGGAGTCGTGGCGGCGCCACACCTCACGGCGCTGCTGGACTTTGACCAGTTCGGCGTGAAGATCGTCGACCACTCTGCCGGGGCGCACCAGGTCCTTGGCCTGCCTGGTGAAGCGTCGGCGCGTGGAGCCGTTCATGTCCAGGTGGCGCTCCTCGCGCCACCGCTTCGAGGCGGTGGCAATGACCATGTCGGCGGCGGAGCGCTCGAAAATCTCGGGCCGGAAGATATCAAGGGACTCGCGTACGCCGTCGAGCATGTCCAGCTGCTCGCACCACTGCCCCAGGGTCAGGGCCCGAGTCAGGCGCGTCTCATCGACAACCCTGGTGATGTCCTCGTCAATCTGCGGGCACAGGGTGTCCGCCAGATTCTGGAGGCGGTGGAGGATGTCAACGGCCTCATCAATGTCGGCCACCGGGATGCCCCGCCACGGGGAGGCGGAGACCTCCGGGGACAGGGCGCCCAGGGCGTGGGCGGTGTGAAGGAGTTCGCGGGCCCGGGACAGGCCGGCGGGGTCGAGCCGCGCCAAGTGCCCGGCCTCGACGCGGGCCGTGGTGCGGGGCCGGGCGCGGGAACTGGTGAGCCCGGCCAGTTCTTTCAGGGCCTCATGGGCGCTGACCTGCCAGGGGGCGCGCGGGGCGTGCAGCGCGGTGATGTAGCGCGACAGGCGCGAGCGCACCGAAACCAATTCCTGGCGCAGGGCCACGATTTCGGCAACGTCCAGATCGGGCTCCCTGACCCCCAGGCTCTCCTTAATGCCCTCAGCGGCGTTGCGGCGCCAGGCGGCGTCCTCGGTCAGGTCCATGACAATGGAGCCCAGCCCCAGTTCACGCAGGGCGTCCGCTACCGCGCGCCCGTCGGCGCTGGTGGAGGGTACATGCATCACCGTGCGCCCCGAGGCGGCGGCGTCGGCGAGGATGGCCGCCAGGGTCGCGGCAATATCGGATCCGGGTGGGGCGTCCAGGAGCAGGGAGGCACCGGTGCCCACGGCTTCAACGGCGTCGAGCTGGGCGGGGTCGAGGTCTCCGGCGCCCCGCTCGGCGTCGGGGTCACGGTCCTCCCGGCGCGGCGGGTCGAGCGGAACATCCAGGGCGGCGCGGGCGCGCTGGTCCCCGGCCAGGGCGGCGACCAGGGCGGAGGAGCGGGCGCGCTCCTCAATGGCGTCGAAGTCCTCGACCAGCGCCTGGCCGGGGTGGGCGAAAGCGCCGACGACGAGCCGCTCGTGGATGTCGAAGCCGGGCAGGTACTCCCGCCCCAGGGCGCCAATGCGGGCCAGCGTGGCACGGGGGGTGAAGCCCTCAGCGGACAGGGAGGCCCGGGCCAGGGCGTCGACGTCGGCGGTGCAGCCATAACGGCGCAGGGCCCGGGTCAGGACGGGGTTGACCTCAATGGACGGGTCCAGCGCAATGGTGGTGTCGGCCATTGCGGTAGACAGGCGCACGGGGCGCAGCAGTACCGGGGCATTGACGGTGCGCGCGCCCGCACCGCGCGGGCCCGCGGCGTCAGCCGGGGTGGGGGACTCGCCGGCCGTCCCCCCGGCCTCCGGCGCCTCCTCGGGGCGCCCGGCCTCCCCGCCCTGGTTCGCCAGGGCCCCGGAGCCTGCGGTGAGACGGGACGCGGTGGGGTCTTGGCGGCTGAGAGTCTCGTTCCAGGTGGCCACGCCCAGGGCGAGGTAGACGGGGGCGACGCCGAACTGGCGCGCAATGACTTGGGTGCGGCCGGCAACGTCGCGCAATGAGCGGCGCGCCACCGACTGGGCCGACCTCTCGCGCACGAGGTTGGCCAGGTGCGTAGGCCTGCCCGCATAGAGCTGGGCCAGGCCGGAGGGGTGGGCGGCGGTGAGGTCGACGACGCCGTCGAGGATGGTGATGTCGTCGAGGCTTGCGACTCCTCCCAGGGCCGCAAGCTCCTCGCGCCATGCGGCCAGCGCCTTATCGAGCTCCGGGCTGGGGGCGGGCGGCTCGGGGTCCGCCGGTGGCGGAGGGGGCGGGGGCGGGGGTGAGGCCTCGCCTTCGGAGTGCACGACAGCGCCGAAAGTGCTCTGCCCGGAGTCGGACGCAGGAGTAGTGACGCCGGTGGGCTTGTCCGTTGCCGGGTCCGGCTCTCGCCGCTTGCGGCGGAAGAAGAAGAATGGGGGCGTCATCTCACCAACATATAGGCACTGCCGGGCCGATCCCGGGAGATGTCCCCGGGGTGGCGCCAGGAAGGCGCCGCACAGAGGACCCCGGTGCTTCGCGCCCCCGATTGGATTCGAACCAACGACACCCGCTTTAGGAGAGCGGTGCTCTATCCCCTGAGCTACGAGGGCCTACAGCGGGCAACCCTACCAGTGCCGGCGGCAGGCGCCAGACGCGACGGGCGGTGGCGCCAGAACCCGGCCCATGCGCCGACCCGGCCCATGCGCCGACGGCGGGCCCGGCGGGCCGCGACCTCAGAAGTAGCCCGCGCCTGGCCCCATGCGCGGGCGGGCTCTACTCGAAGAGCCCGCCCGGCCGAAGGCGGCCCGCGCCCGGACCCGGGTTCTGGGCGCTCAGTCTCAGGCCCGAGCCCAGGGGGTGGAGGTGCGACTGACGGCGTTGTCGTCCTTGGAGCGCGAGGGCACCACGAGCACTGGGCAGGAGGCGTGCGAGAGCACTCCCTGACTGGTGGAGCCCAGGAGCAGGCCGGAGAAGCCCCCACGGCCGCGTGAGCCGACGACGACCAGGTCCACCGCCGTGGAGAACTCGGCCAGCAGTTCGGCGGCATTGCCGTCCAGGGCGTGGCGGCGCACTGTCACGCCGGGGTGGCCCTCAAGGGCGTCGGCGACGGCGCGCTCCAGTCCGGAGCGGACGTCGGTGAGGACCTGCTCGCGGTCCACCGCGGCCGGCAGCCAGGCCAGTGCGCCGGCCCCAGTGGCCATGGGCACCGCGGCAATAGCGGTCAATTCGGCGCCCCAGACCTCGGCCTCGCGCACGGCCCGGCGCAGCGCCTTGCGAGCCGAGCCAGAACCGTCCACGCCGACGACAATGCGCTTGACCGGGGTGTAGGCGGCGCCCTCAGTGTGGTGGGGCACCACCACGGCGGGGCAACGACTGTGGGCGGGCAAGGCGGAGGAGACGGTGCCCAGGAGGCGGTCGGCGAAACCGCCCCCGCCGCGGGTGCCGACCACGGCCATGGCGGCCTCAGCAGACAAGTCGACGAGCACCCCCGCGGGGTCCCCGGTCTCCAGCGAACTGGTCACCGTCACCCCGGCGCCCTGGACACGGGCCACGGCCTCGTCGACGACGGCCTGGGCGCCGGAGCGGATGGCGGAGTCGTCCAGGGCGGCGTAGCCGCCATCCAGGGAGGCGGTGGTGAAGGACGGCAGGGAGTAGGCGCACAGGATGTGGACGCGCCAGCCCTCGCAGGAGGCACGAGCGACGGCCCAGTCCACCGCGCCAAGCGATTCCGGTGACCCATCGACACCGACAAGGATGACGCTGTCTTCTGCCATGGTTGGAGCCCCTTTCCTGGGCGTTGGCTGCCTGTCCTGCTCCCATTATTGTGCCTTGAACCACGGTGTGCTCCAAAACACCACTGGTAACAGTCTCGGCCGGCAACGGCCTCGGCCCGGCCCGCCGGTTCGCGCCGACTCACCTCTAGTCGGCTTCCAGCCGGCTTCACCGCAACGCCCGTGCCTCCCCGCCACCACAACGAAGCGCCTCCCCGCCCTCATTGGGCGGGGAGGCGCGTGCGATAACGCTGCGGGCGCTCAGAAGCGCAGGTAGATGGCGCCGTCGTAGACGGAGTGGTAGTGCACGCCGGTCGCCTCGGTGCCGGCATCCACCATCATGCCGCCACCGGTGTAGATGCCGACGTGGCCGGGCCAGTAGAGAACGTCGCCGGGCTGCGCCTCGGAGGCGGAGATGACGGTGCCGGCGGCGTAGATGCCACCAGAGGAGTGGGGAAGGTCGTAGCCGAACTGGGCGTAGACGTAGGACACCAGACCGGAGCAGTCGAAAGCGGAGGGGCCGCCGGCTCCAGAGACGTAGGGGGCGCCGACGTACTGCATGGCCAGGGCCGCAATGGAACTGGCCGATGGGGCGGCTGCGGGAGCCTGGTAGGCGACGGTCTCAGTCGTCGAGGCGGCAGTGGTCTGCTCCCCCTGACCCTGATCCGCCGTTTCCTCGGGGGCGGGCTCCTCAGCGACCGCGGCCTCAACGGCGGCCTCGACAGTCGCCTCGGAAACCCACTGAGCGTCAGCAGGGGCGACAACCGCGTCGTTGGTGGTGACGGCCTCGCGGACCGGGGTGGCAATGGCGCCGACGCCCGTGGCGCCCAGGGCGCCGGCGGAGGAGTCGAGCTCGGTGCTGCCACCGGCGGCGGAAGCGGCCGAGGCCAGCATGGTCAGCGCCAGGCCGGAGGAGGCGGCGACCGCGAACCCACGACGCGCACCCGGAGCGACCGCAGTCAGCGGAGTCACGGGGCGAGTGGCTTTGCGGTGGCGTGGTTTAGTGCGAGTGGTCATGAGGTGTTGTCTCCTATATAAGCCGACGAGGTGAGCTGTCGGGTTCGGGCTGGAGAAGCCCGGTCCGTGCGGTACGGACTTCACCCCAAGGCTCGTTGGGAGCGGGGCCCCCGTGAGCCGGATTGTGGTTCCCCCGTTCCTGCCTTCATGTGTTGGGGAGAGAGTGGACCGAGTCGAGCGGCAGGATTGAGCCTCGCCTCGGGCCCCACGGGTACTTGTCCCCGGGAGGCACCGCAGACGCTACCTGAGCCCACCGGATTCGTCACAATTAGGTCTCACACAGGAATGTGACTCCAGTCACGTTTCAATAGTGTCCATCCTCCTCGAGGATGAGGGCCTCATCCTCAGAAGGGCGGACTTGCAAGCAAATCGCCAGACCATCGAGATGTCTGCCACCTGGACGTGAGCTGCAGCGCCCTGCGTGAGATGAATATCACATTGATGTGTTTCTTGTAATACTCGTGAGCAGTCGCATCATGCGGGTCTCGCCGGCTTACAGACGCCCTCGCCACCGCCCTTACCGCCAAGACGCGCCCAGCGCGGCCCACGAGAGCGGCGAGCAGGACTCTCACCGCCGACACGCCGGCCCGGGCATGCGGCTCAGGCGCGTTCGGACCCCGTGCGCAGCAGGAAAAGATGACGGGCCAGATCCGTCGGCACGGCAACCGGTTCACCGCCGGCGCTGCGCACCCGGACCGCCGTCGGCCCCGCCCCCAACTCCACCGGGGAGCCCGGAACCACCCCGGCGTCCTCAAGCTCCCCCAGGAGCTCAGCATGGGCCTGGATGGGCTCGCCCACGCGGGCGACCGTGGCCTTGATGACGCCCTCGCGCACGGCGCGCTCGGCACTGATCTCCTCGGCGGCGGGCCGGGGGTGCGCGACCGGGCCGACGGGAACCGGGTTGCCGAAGGGGTCAGTGGTGACCTCTTGAAGGATCCGGATCAGGCGCTCCTCGACCTTCTCACTCATAACGTGCTCCCAGCGGCAGGCCTCGTCGTGGACCAGGCGACGTTCGAGCCCAATGACGTCCAAGAGCAGCCTTTCAGCAAGCCGGTGCTTACGGATCACCTCGGTGGCCCGGTGCCGCCCCTCCGGAGTGAGCTCCAAGGAGCGGTCGTCAGCCACCCGGATAAGGCCGTCGCGCTCCATGCGGGCCACCGTCTGGGACACCGTGGGGCCGGAGTGGTCGAGGCGCTCCACAATGCGGGCGCGCAGCGGCGGGACGCCGTCCTCCTCGAGCTCATAGACCGTCTTGAGGTACATCTCGGTGGTGTCAATGAGCTCGCTCATAATGGGTGCCTCCTGAAGAGAGCCGGCTGCGTCGCGACACTGCGCAGCGGCGGCCACGGCGTCGCCCCGCGCGCGACCTCAAGGATATCGGGGTAAGGATATCGGGGTCCTCGCCACCGGTCCGGCGCAGGCCCGCCCGGCCCTCGCCCAAAGGCCGCCCGCTCACTGCCGGGCGCCGTCGTCCACTGCTGGGCGCCGTCGTCGTCGCACCCACTGCCCGCGGACGGGCAGCGTCGGCGATCGCGCGCCCTTGGCGCCGTGCGAGGCCCGGCCGCCGCGCAGGAGCGGCGCAAGTCGGCGACCGCGCGCCCGTCCAGCGCCGCTCTCAACCCCCAGGCGGGTGAGGGAGCGTGGCCGAGGGGGTCAGGTTGACGCCCCAGGCGCGGCGCGCCAACACCCCGGCCAGCATAGGGGCGCATATTGCGGTCAGCCCCCCAATGACCAATGCGCAGCGCGGCCCCCACGCGTCGGAGACCCAGCCCATGAGCGGCGCCCCCACCGGCGTAGCCCCGAGGAAGAACATAATGAAGATGCTCATAACCCGCCCGCGCATTGTGGCCTCGGTGGTCAGCTGGATGGTCTGGTTGGCTGCCGTCAGCAGGGTAATCGTGCACAGCCCCACCGGAATAGTGGCCGCGGCGAAAAGCCATGGCCGAAATGAAACAAAATTGTATTCTGTGGTTTAGTGGCCTGGAAATGACGTGCCACCCGTTGTAGAATACCTGCATGCACGTGGATGTGACGCAGAAGGAACACGATGTTTTTTTGAGGTGGAAGAAGCGCAGTGACACTCTTGTTTTAGTGAGGCTGAAGGCGGAGGCGGTTCTTTACGCTTCGCACGGCGTTGATGTGGACATTA
>NZ_RYFV01000004.1 GCF_004104015.1 Actinomyces oricola
AGCACCAGCCCTACCTGACCGCCATCGCCGAAGAACACGGGTGAACGCCCCCGCGCCACCCTGAACTACCTCACCCCACGAGAAGCCTTCGAACGCCTCCTCGTTGCTTCCACCCCTTGACACCAAGCCGGCCCGAAACCGCGAACCCTAGGGTCGCACCGCCTGAACCCGCCGAAGATGCCCGCAACTTAGGGAATGAGCGGAGGAAGAAGATCCGGATCGTGCTCAGTGTGCTGGCCGGGGAGGTCTTGATGGCTGAAGCGACTGGCAAGGAGAAGGTCGGCGAGCAGTCCCTCGGGCGTCCGAGGGCGGATTTTTGAAGGCGGGCAAGACCGTGCTGGCGGCCAGAAGGATGAGGGTGTCAGGGCTCCTGGGGTTGTGCCGGCTCGTCGAGATGCTTGAGCGCACGTGGCGACGCCGGCGGGTCAAGGCCCGTACCAGCGCGGATCTCTGGGCCGTGACCACGACTGGTGGCACTTGGCGGCTGGCCGGATGCCGGGACTACTGGTCCAAGTACGAGCACCCATCGGTGATGATCGTGACGGGCAACGGTGGACCGTTCAGATCGCTGAACTTCGAGCTGTTCATCGCCAGTGGCCCTGAACTCGGGCACGTGCGCACCCCAGTGAAGTCACCGGGTGCCAACGGGCCGACAGAGCGCGGGCTCGGCACCTGGGAGCACGAACGGCTCTACCTCGACGCCATCGATGACGCCCTCGATCTCGTCGCCCGGGCCGAGGACTACCGCACCGAGTACAACACCGTGCACCCCCGCGAAACCACCGCCCTCAACCAGCCACTCCAGCTTAGGCGCCGTGCATGAAATGCACGACAACGCTCTCACGCCCCCTTCCCAGGATAGGAACACTGCTGATCATCTACTCCGATCAGCCGGAGAGTGCCCGACGAGATTCGCTCCCCTTTGCTTGAACCCAGCCCGCTCACGAATCACCGTGGACGAAGCGCCCGATGCCAGCACACCCGATACCTATGATCCAAGATGTAAGCACAGCGGCAGAAACGGTCTCATGGGGGAGATCACTATTCAAGAACAGATCCGCACTAACCTGCGACGGCAGCCATTCGCCCCAGTCCATCAACGGCATTAACACGGGGGGAGCCACCACCAGCAATACCAAACTTACACTGAGTGTCGGCACGACTGCTCTTATCAGGAACGCCAGTAGCGCCGGAAGCATGCCCATGATTGCAAGATGGATGCTGCTATAACACACAATGCGCACGCCCTCCCCACTGACCTTTTCCAGGATGACGGCAGAGGCAACCGACATGGAGGCCAGGCCCTGCAGGAAAAGCGTCACTGAGAATAGTGCGACCTTGACCGCCACCAGGATCGATCGTTGCGGCACCGCAGAAACAGTGGTATATATCTGCCCTCCTTGATACTCCTGACCGCTGAGAATAGTCCCGAGCGCAACAAAGCCAATCGCAATATAATCAGGAACCGTTTTCAGAATATCGTGCTCTACCACCCACCCCTGATCGCCAAACCGAGATTCGAACACCAGCGAGACTGCTACAGAAAATACGACAGTACACACGAAGACCGCCCATGTCACCGGCACGGAGCCGATCTTCTTGAACTCGGAAACCACAGTGCTCATGACTGCGCATCCCTCGTCACCCAGCTCACGACAATAACCCCTATCGCAAGTAGGGCCCATGCTGCACATACATAGAAACCGGTTGCTGCGTCCACAGCGCCCTCGACAGGAGATTCCACTAAGAACATGCTGAGCGCTGCCGTGTCCGGTAGATACCTAGCCGAATCAGTAACCAGCGCGAGAAGACGACTGAATGAGAGGACCGTGCTGTTCGCGAGAAGAACAACTAGCGGCAACACACCGCTCCGGGTGACCGCCGTGAAGGCGCAAGAAATCAATGCCATCGTCACCCAGAACACGGACACTCCAGCGACGCGCCGCCAGCATGTCCCATCCAACGGACTGGCGTACTCTCCGAGTATGTGCCGTGACGTAATAGTCGTTACTGCCGTCGCTACAACGGAAGTCGCAATCACCCACATGCACAACACGACGATTTTCGAAATTACTGCTCGAAATCGTCGGGGTGCAGCGATCATGGTGGTCGTCAATTGCCTCGACCGCCCGACTTTCTGTGCATTTCTCGCATACTCGCTCGACATGACAATCACGCCGATCACCACCACACCGATAGTACCGAAAATCAGATGCCCGAATCCTGCATCGACGGTAGATGCGCTCGGCAGCCCTCTTTCCTCCCCAGTACTGAGGGCACGATGCATCGCGCGCGCACTGAGCGCAGCCAGACCAACAGGAACCAGAACGCAGCTCGCGGTTGCCACCCAGATCGACGTCAGAGTGCACAACTTCTTCAGCTCAGCCCTTACCAGTATCATACTGAAGCACCGCTCTTCGTGTAAGCGAAGAAAGCAGATTCCAGATCGGAGTACCCCCTGGTGATATCTGCAAGTGCTCCGGCCGCGGTGATGCGACCCCGCGATATGACTACGATATCATCTGCGATCTCAGCCAACTCAGATATCAGGTGACTCGAGAGCAAAACTGTTCCGCCCATATCGGCATGCCCTCTCAGTAAATCCCTCATCCAACGCACCCCTTCGGGATCCAGCCCATTCACGGGTTCATCCAGAACGAGGTACTCAGGACTGCCCAACAGGGCAGTGGCAAGTCCTAAGCGCTGCCCCATTCCCAACGAGAATGTTCCGATGCGCTGCTTCTCCGCACCACTCAGCCCCACTTGCTCAAGAACCTCAGGTACTCGTCTAACGGGTATCTTATTGCTTGTCGCGACCCAACTAAGATGAGATCGGGCTGAGCGCATCGGATGGGCACCAGGACCATCCAGCATTGAACCCACGGTGCGCAACGGGTACCGATACGCCCGATAATTCATCCCACCGATGCTCGTTGTCCCGGAACTAGGCCTATCCAACCCAAGTAGGATGCGCAACGTCGAGGACTTCCCTGAACCGTTGGGCCCCACGAAACCAGTAACTCTGCCCGACGCCGCCGTGAAGGACACTTGATGAAGAACGGTCCGTCTCCCATGTCTTTTCACGACATCATTGATCACAACCATGATTACAGTCTCGCAAACAACATGGCAGGTGTACATCGGACGTCAGGCCGATTCACTTAGGCCCGTGGGCCCACGGGCCCACGGGCCGAGCCCGTCAATTGGGCCCGGTGAGGCACGGGCGCGTCTGCTGCGCTCCATCGAGCCACGCCGACGGCCAACTCAGCTGTCTCCGGCTCCCTGGCCAAGGAGGTGAAGAGCCGGACGCCCCCTGTCCTGGGCCATGGACCCGATGATTCTCTCCCTGTCCCGCCGGCGGGAACCCGGTATCCTTCGATCACGAAGATGCCCGCCCCCGGAGTTCACGGAGCTCAACAACTCGCATGATCCCAGTCGAAGAGGTATCTTCCCATCTTCAGCACCGCGTCCACGAGACCCCGGTGAGAGCGTTGGAATGGCCGGCGCCCTCACTCTGAGGAGCCCCATGCCCCGCACCACCCCGAGCGCAGCGCCACGAACGCTGATCATCATGCCCGCCTGGAACGAGGAGAAGGCCATTGGGGCCACAATCCGTGAACTGCGGGAGGTTGTGCCGGACTACGACCTTCTGGTGGTCAATGACGGGTCCCGGGACCGCACCTCGCATATTGCCGCCCAGGCGGGCGCCCTGGTCCTGGATCTGCCGTACAACCTCGGGGTTGGCGGCGCCATGCGCGCCGGCTACAAATTCGCTCAGCGCTTCGGCTACGAGCGGGCCATTCAGGTCGACGCCGACGGCCAGCACGATCCCCGCGATATTGAGGCGGTACTTGGGGGCCTGGAGCATTCGAATATCTCCATTGGCGCCCGTTTCGCACAGACCGGCACCTACACGGTGCGGGGCCCGCGACGGTGGGCCATGGTCATGCTGGCGGGAATCGTCGGGCGGTTGAGCCGTACCCGCCTGACCGATGTCACCAGCGGGTTCCGGGCCGCCGATGCCACCGCTATCGACCAGTACTGCCTCCACTACCCCGCCGAGTACCTGGGCGACACCATTGATTCCCTGGTTATCGCGGTCCGCTCGGGCCTGACCGTGAGTCAGGTCGGGGTTTCCATGCGCCCGCGTCAAGCCGGAACCCCGTCGAACAACCCCTGGAAGGCGGCAATCTACCTGGTCCGGTCAATGTTCGCCCTTTTCATCTCGCTGACCCGCCGGCCGATCGACCGCGCACGGCGCCAGGTCATTCCCGCCTCTGCGCAGACCGAGGAGAGCTGATTATGACCCGGTTGTTCTATTTCCTCGTCACGGTTATCGTCATTGTCATTATCCTGACGCTCCTGCGCAGCCGCAGACTGCGGGAGAAGTACGCCGCACTGTGGATCGTCGTGGGGCTCGCCATTGTCCTGCTCGCGACGGTGCCCGGGCTGCTGTCCTTCCTCTCGAACCTCCTTGGTTTTGAAGTCCCCTCCAACCTGCTCTTCGTGCTGGCGATATTCCTCCTTCTCGGTGTCTCCCTGCATCTGTCCCTGGAGATCAGTCGCCTTGAGGATGAGACCCGGGTACTGGCGGAGAATGTTGCGATCCTCAATCTTCTGGTGTCCAGGGCGGGGCTGGCCGAGCACCTCACCGCGCGCTCTGATGCCGGCCGGGTGGTCAAGGACCGAGCGGATGAAGAAGAGAAGAAGAGTGAAGAAGAGAAGAAGGGCAGAGAGTAGCCCCTGATCGCAGGAGAGCGCCTTTTCGCCGGCCCCGGGCCGCTGCCGGGTCCTGGGGCGCGGGCCGTGAGTGCGAGGAGTCTCAGTCCCGTCCCGTCGCGCGATCCACGACCTCACTGGCGATCTGACTGTACTCACGCGCCCGCACCGGCCAGGTCCACGGGGTGATGAGCTCCTTGCCCGCGGGTGGCAGGGGGCGGGAGATCATCTCCTTCAGCGCGGCGACCAGTGACGTCGCCGTGCGCTCGGGGCAGACAATAACCGGGGCGCCCGAGTCGCGCAGGAGCTGTGCGCCGGGGACCTCGAAGGTCACCACGCGGCCGCCCTCCGCAATCGCCTCCAGCAGCGTGGTCTGAAAACCCTCGGAGAGGACGGTGGGGTTGACCAAAGTCGCGCCATCCAGGCTTTGACGAACCTCCTCTTGTCTGACGCGGCCGGGAATCCTGACCACCGCGTCAAGACCGAGCTCTGCGGCCCGCCGGCGCGCAATGTCCAGCTCCGCCCCCTCCCCCAGGAGCTCGGCATCTACAGTCATCCCCTCCGCTCGCAGTGCGGCAATCGCATCGAGGAACACCTCCCAGCCCTTACCGGCGACGACCCGTCCGACGAACACAAGATGATGGGGGCGGTCGGCGTGAGTGGCTGACGGATCTGGCGGGGTGATGGCGTTGTAGAAGACCGTGGCGTGGACCCCGCTCAGACGTTCAACGAAGTCGGCCGCCTGGGGGGAGACCGCCAGGACTTGGTTCGCGTGCCGCAGAACATAGCGTCCCAAGGTGAGGTCGACGGCGCGGGATCCCAGCGCGATCACCGGGGAGCGGCTTGCGACGAAATCACTTCCGTGCTCGGTGTGGATAACGGGGACACCGGCCGCTTGAGCCGCCCGCAGCCCCGCGAAGCTCAGGGGGAAGAAGCGTGTGTGCGTCGAGGCAATATCGATCCTATTGCGGCGGAGAAAGGTCGCGATCTTTCGCGTGGCGCCCACGGAGGGGAAACTGATGACCTCGGCAATGGGAAGATGGGAGCGTCCGGTGAGGACCGCGACATTGTCGTCATGCCGCGAGCCGGTCTCTTCAGCGATCGTCAGCACCCAGACCCGGTGCCCCTGCGCGGCGAGCCCGTGCGCGAGGTTCTGGACGTGGAGTTCAAGCCCGCCCATACGCGGCGGATAGCTGTTAACGATAATAGCGACTCTCATCCACCTGTCCTTCGCACGCTAACAACGGGCCACGGTCCTGCACGGGAGGCCCGGCACTCGGTGGCGCCGCAGTCACGGGCCGGCAGAATCAACAGGCATTGAGCATACTCTCCTTATGGGACGGCGATGATCGCAAACTCCCAAGGAACCGCAATGCGCGTCTCATTCGTCCGACTTGTCCGGCTGCTCGGCTGTGGCGCCGCCTCGGCGGTCCTTGCGCAATCCCGCGGCGAACGAGGCCGCAAGCACGGTCATGGCCCCGGTGTAGGCCACCGAGGCCCCCAGGAGCCCGTGGGCCGGCACCAGCACGAGGCACAGGACGGTAATGGCGCCGGCAGCGACCACGTATCCGACGAAGACGAGTTTCTGGCGCCTCATGGTGGTCAGCGCGTAATACAGGATCACCCCCGCCGAGTTCATTGCGCCCCCGGCGACCAGCACCATCAACTCCAGCCTGAGCCCAGACACGTCCTGTCCGAAGATGAGGCCCAGAATTGGCACCCCAACAGCATAGGTGACGACGGTCACAACTATGGAGGCGGCCAGAGTGCTGAGCAGGCCTCGCTTGATCACGGCCGTGAATCCCGCCCAGTCGCCCTCCACCCATCGCCTCGCCATGCGCGTGAGCAGGGGGCGGAAGACTAGGAGCGACAACAGGTTAATGGCCACGGCCGGCATGTAGATAATGGCGAAGTACCCCTGGGCGGCCGAGTCCAGAAAATGGTCGATGGCATACCTCGGCACATTAACCAAATACATGGCGATAAAGGATGCCAGAAACAGGGGCAGGCACTCTGCCAACAGTCTCTTTATGCGCCGTACATCCCACTGCGGGCGCAGCGAGAATAATGCGCGGGCAGGCGGGAGGAAGGCCGCCGTCATCACCATCAGGGAGACGAGCAGGGTCGTAATGGTGGAGACGAGTAGATTCCTGAAGATAATGAGCGCCGCAGAGAAGACGGCCGTGGTGGCCACGGTGCGCAAAAAACTCGCCCTGCCCCCGATGTCCAGGCGCCCGGCGCGTTGGAACTCGCTGTAGAACACGTCCTCGAAGGCGTCGAACAATCGCAGTGAGGCCACCAGTGCGATCAGCACAACGAGGAAGGCGGTGTCGCCGGAGACCATCGCATAGCCCACGATCCCCAGCACCATGAGGGTGACCGTGACCAGTCTGGTCGCCAGGTAGGTGCCGAAGGAGAAGCGGTGGCCAACGTCGGTGACGTGGTAGGTCCTGACCTCGTACATGCCGAGCGTCTGGAATTGCTGCCCCACCGCGATCGCCAGCGAATAGATCCCAGTGGCCTGAATCCCGGCCGTGCGAGTGACGACCATGAGCATAATGACCAGCGACAACGACCCCATCAGGGACGCGGCGGTGTTCCAGAAGTAATCGCGGCTGAGCTGCGACCTGTCATTGACGGGCACGGTCAGACATCCCGAAAGCTGTGGGGACCGAAATCGACGTGGAAGGGCTGGTGGTTCCTCCGCTCCTCTTGAGGGGGAAGCTCCATGTATTCGCCGTAACCGCGCCTGAGCACAGTGTCATAGCTTTTCGACAGCCTCACCGTAATGGTCTCGAAAGGGACCTCGACCGTGGGGAGGAGTTCATTGCGCCGCACCGACCACTGCTTGGGATCCCGCGTGGAGAAGTCGGCGAGCCATGGCGAATCGGTCCCCTCGAATTGGCGCGCCGCCCGCTCCCAGCGCCGTTGGAGCGCGCGCGGCGTTACGCCCAGCACCCGCAAAGTCCAGTGGGTGGCGTGCATCACCGCCACTGCTAGTTGTCGAGCGGGAGTAGGCAGGCTGATCGCCGGGCTCGGGGTCCCCCTGAGGAATAGCAGGCGGCCCCAGAGCCATGTCCTGCGACTTTGGCGACGGAAAGCCGCATTGTCCAAGGGCATGGTGTCCAGGGGGAAGACGTCGACGCCAATCGGCATCCGGTACGTCCGATTCTTCGCTGCCTGCGAGATGAATTCGGTTCCAGCCAGTCCCAGGACCGCGAACGTGGTCGGATAGTCCGCACTAGTGCGCGGGCTGACCAGGGAGAAGTCCTGGCCCAGGTGCGCGGGCGCCTCAGCCAAGAACCTCTCATAGTCCGATCGTTCCATACACACGTCGGCGTCGTCGTCCCAGGGGATGAATCCCTGATGGCGCACCGCCCCGATCGCAGTCCCGCCGTAGACCGTGTAGGGAATCCCCAATTCCTCACAGACGCGGTCGAGTTCTGCCAGCACGTAGGTGGTGGCGCGCTGAATGCGTCCCAGCAGGTCGGGATCCTCAGACGGAGCGAGGGCCATAACCTCATCCTTTCTCACGGGAGCGCGTCGGCGTAAGGGCCGAAGTCGACCAGGTGCGGCTTATGGTTCATTCTCTTGTCTAGGGGAGGAAGCTCCATGTAGTCACCGTAGGTGCGGCGCAGAAGCGCATCATAGTGGCGGGCGAGCTTGACCGTGATCCCCTCGAAGGGGACATCAAGGGCCGGATAGAGCTCTTCCCTGGTAACGACCCAGTTCTGCGGATCGCGCATGGTGAAGTCGGCCATGCGCCCGGTCTCCTCGTTCTCATAGCGCCGCACGGCCTTCTCCCAGCGGGCCTGAAGGAATCTGGGGGTCACGTGCAGGCAGCGCATGAGCCAGTGGGCCGCCGTGGTCGCGGTATAGATCATGGCGCGCTTGGGTCCAGTAATACCAATGAGGTAGGGCCTGGGGGTCCCCAGGAGGAACAGCAGCCGGCCCCAAATCCAACTCCGGCGACTCATGGCGCGGAACGCCCGGGGCGACAGCGGAATGTTGTCGACGGGGAGGATGTCGAGGAAGAACGGCATGCGGTACGCCGAGTCCTTGGCGAACTCGGGGATGAGCAGGGTGCCGGTAAGCACCATCTTGGTGAACATGAAGGGGAAGTCCGGGACGGTGCGGGTGTTGTCCAACCGGTAGTCCGGCCCCAGGAGCGCCGGCGCCTCCTTAAGGAACCGCTCGTAGTCGGCGCGCGTCATGAGCACGTCGGCGTCGTCATCCCAGGGGATGAATCCCTGATGGCGCACCGCCCCGATCGCGGTGCCGCCGTACACCACATACGGGATGTCCAGCTGGCGGCACACGCGATCGAACTCCCCGAGGATCCTCGTGATCAGGACATGAATCCGGTCCAGGAGCAGTGAGTCGGCGGAGTCATTAGGCGTCATGCGCATCCCATCAACAGAAAGGCCCTCCCCCTGCGGGCGGGATCCTTCGGCCCATACTCTCACAGGCTCTCACAGGCGCCCGCAGGGCGAGGTTGTGCTCAACTCCGCGCGGTCAGGCGGTCTTCTTCGGGATTCTTCGGGCCGGGCGCCGACCGGAGCGTGGCGAACCTCAGTTCCTTCCAGTCGGAGGTCGCCGCCAGGACCGTGCCCGTGAGGATGACCACGCAGCAGGCGATCTGCAGGGGGGTCGGCACGGTGCCCTGCAGCACCAGGGCGAAGATGACCGCCCACGCCGAGTAGGAGATGTTCAGGGCCATCCCCCGGGAGGCGCCGATCGTGCCCAGCGCCTTGTAGTAGAAGAGGTATGAGGTGGTGCCCGCGATGGCGGCCAGGGCGATGATCCCGGTGGCCGGTGTGAGGGCCGCGTGGGCGGAGAAGCCGAGGGCCCCCGCGATCGGGGCCACCACGAGGAGGTAGGCCAGACCCGAGGTCGTCTGCCGGATCTGCAGGGCGGTCTCGTTGTCCACGGAGTCATCGCGCATACCCCAGGTGAGGATGACCGCCTCGGAGCCCCAGCCGAAAACGCAGGCCAGCGCCGCGACGATCCCCAGGATCGCGTTGCCGTCGCCGGCGTCGGCGGAGGAGGACCAACCGATGGCGATGATCGCGGCCAGGGCCACGAGGAGGGCCACGATCTGGCGCGGCCTCATGCGCTCGCCGAGGATGAGGAAGGCGAGCAGGGTGCCCAGGGCCGGGTAGAAGGTGGAGATGATCGCCGTATAGGAGGGTCCGATGTTGTTGATGGCGATGAGGTAACCGCTCATGCCGACCGGCCCGCCGAGCAGGGCGGCCAGCACCACGACCCGCCCCGAGCGCGTGCGCAGCGCAGCGAGGGTGTGACCCAGGCGCCCGCGCGCTCCCATGTAGGCCACGAGGAGCAGCGCTGAGATCACGTCGTGGATGAGCGCGCTCGCGATGGGGGCCTGCGAGGCCCCGAGGAAGGGGGCCAGGGCGACGGCCATGGCCAGGATGACGGTGTCGAGGCCCCAGGTGGCCCCGCTGAGGATTCCGTATTTCATGCCGTCCTCCTGACCTTGGCGCCGACGCTAGGAGCGGGGGCGGCCAGGAGGGGCTCGTCGCCTTCGTAGGAGGCCAGCAATGCGTCGACGTAATCGACCGCATGGCGGTAGTAGATGAAAAGCCACTCGCCGACGTCGTCGCCCTCGGCCTCCTTGGCCAGGGACCACACGTACCAGCACCAGCCCGCCAGGACCACATAGGACCAGAAATGGCGCCGTTCAACGGCGGTGGGGGTCTGTCCGAAGTAGGCTCCCAGAGCCGTCTCGGCCTGCTCGGCGGTAAGTTCGGCACACACGACGAGGGTCCCGAAGTCGCTGGCGACATCGGACATGCCGGCGTACTCCCAGTCAATGAGGTCAATGTGCCCGGACTCGTCCACGAGGAAGTTCAGGGGGAAGAAGTCATTGTGGCTGGGAGTGATGGGGAAACCGTCGGCGTCGGCGTAGGACTTCAATCGCATGACCTTGTCCCGCAGCTCGAAATAGCCGGGGACGTCAATGGGGCCGTAGTGCTCAAGCAACTTCTCATAGGCGATCCCCTCCTGGACGAAGTCGAAGGTCCGGGACAGCTGTGCGCCACTGTCATGGAGCTCGCGGTCCATGACCATGGCCCGCTCGAGTTCTCCGGGCCGAGTGGGTTCCAGGTTGCGCGAGCCGCAGATGAAGTGGGATATCTTCCAGCCCTTGACCGGGTCGCCGGTGAGGAAGGTGCGGTCCAGGCCGAGTCGGCCGGCCAGGTGCAGGGCCTCGAACTCGGCGCCCCGATTGACGATCTTGTCTGTGCCGACGCCGGGGTGACGGTAAACGTACTCCTTGTCCCCCACCGTGAAGTGGCAGGAGAGGTTGGTGATCCCCTGCTTGAGCGGGTAGAGGTCGTGAATCTCCGTCTTGGCGCAGCCCAGCACGGCGGTTATGTTGTCGAAGACTTCGGAGTCCACGTTCTCCAGGAACAGGGGGTCGAAGTCGCGGATCTCATCGACCGAGTCGAACTCGTTAATGACGCCGGCCGGGTAGCGGCGGATGACCATGTCGAGGTCCTTAATGTGCTCAAGGTAGATCGACTCCCAGAGCTTGGGCGCCGTCTCGGGCTGGTGGTAGACCTCCTCCAGGACGCGGCGGAAGGTAGCCGAGAACTCACGATCGAAGTAGACGTGGCCGAGCATGGTCCAGGCGTCATGACCGCCGATGGTGGCCCCCGTGATCCGATCGTTCGCCCCGGTGACCAGGCACCACTCGGGTGTGGGGCCCTCGGCGTATTGGGCGGAGTAGTAGGCCTTGTAGACATGGGACTCGAAGGGGTTGACCGTGAAGTAGTCGTCGGAGGAGCACACGTAGGTATTGCCCAGGCCCTCTCGAACCACCCATAGGGAGCCGTTGTTGTTCCTCTGGACGTAGTCGTCGTTGACGACGATCCGCACCCCGAACTGCTCGGCCAGATAGAAGAAGTACTCCTTCTTGTAGCCGACCACAAGCGTGACGTCGGCGATCCCGGCCTCGTGCAGCTGCTTGATCTGCCTCTCGACCAGGACCTCTCCGTGCACGCGCAGCGTGCCCTTGGGGCGCTCGTAGGAGATTGGGGCCAGGCGCTGCGACAACCCGGCGGCCATAATGACCGCGTTGTCCACCCGGTAGGGCTCCAGCGCACTCCTACCGGACTCGGTAATGCGTCGCTCGGCAATGTGCCCGAGTGCCTCGCACTCCCTGACCACCGCGTTCACGCTCCCCAGGGACAAGCCCGTGGAGGCGTGGATCTGGCGCTGGGTGAGCGCGGCATCCGCTCGGAGGAGCGCGTACAGGACGTCGAACTGGGGCTGCGAGAGCGTACCCGCCATAGAAGCCACCACCTGTTCAAGAGAAGGTCAACTGATTGCGTGTTCGAGACTAGCACTCGAACTCACGATCTTGAACTTCAGTTTGTGTCGGCTGCCTCTCACGGCCGCCCGTCGGCCTCGCCGGCGCCACCGGCCGCCCTACGCCGTCGACCCCACCCCCGGGACCGGCCACCGGGGGCGTTAGACTCATCTGCGACCCGGCCCTCCGACGCAGGCGCATCCATGACCAACGCCGACCAACAAGGACTATCGCCCTATGACTAAGACCAAGACCCTGGGCATTGAGCCCACTCCGATCCCCGGGTTCCTGCGGATCGACCTGAGCGTTCACGGTGACAACCGGGGCTGGTTCAAGGAGAACTGGCAACGCGAGAAGATGACTGCGCTGGGCCTGCCGGACTTCGGCCCGGTTCAGAACAATGTCTCCTTCAATGATGAGGTCGGCGTCACCCGCGGTATTCACGCCGAGCCCTGGGATAAGTACGTCTCCGTGGCCACCGGCCGCGTCTTCGGCGCCTGGGTCGACCTGCGCGAGGGCCCCAGCTTCGGGACGCTCTACACCACCGAGATCGACCCCTCTGTGGCGGTCTACGTTCCCCGGGGCGTGGGCAACGCCTACCAGACACTGGAGCCGAACACCGCCTACACCTACCTGGTCAACGCCCACTGGTCCCCCGACGTCGAGTACACCTTCCTCAATCTCGCCGACGAGACCGCCAATGTGCCCTGGCCCATACCGCTGGATGAGGCCATTATCTCGGACAAGGACAGGGGCCACCCCCGCATGGCCGCGGTGGTGCCCTTCCCCACCCCGGAGACGACGCCCTCTCGTGGGCGCCGTGTGCTGGTCACCGGCGACAAGGGCCAGCTGGGCCGTGAGCTCATGCGCCTTCTCCCCCGTGCCGGCTACACCGCTACCGGGGTCGACCTGCCCGAGGTCGATATCTCCGACGCCGCCACCATGAGGGACTACCCCTGGGATGAGTACGACATTATTGTCAATGCCGCCGCATGGACCGACGTCGACGGTGCCGAGTCCCCCGAGGGGCGTCGCCTGTCGTGGCGGGCCAACGCCACCGGCCCGGCCAACCTCGCCCGCGCCGCCTCCCAGCACAACCTGACCCTGGTGCACATCTCCAGCGAGTACACCTTCGACGGCTCCACCGCAATCCACACCGAGGACGAGCCTCCCAGCCCATTGGGCGTCTACGGCCAGTCCAAGGCCGGTGGCGACGCCGCCGTCATGGGCACCCCCCGCCACTACCTGGTGCGCACCTCCTGGGTCGTGGGCGAGGGCAAGAACTTCGCCAAGACCATGGCGGCGCTGGCCGCTAAGGGCGTGGACCCCACGGTGGTCAGCGACCAAGTGGGCCGCCTCACCTTCACCGCCGACCTGGCGGCAGGCATCATCCACCTGCTGTCCAGCGGCGCGGAGCACGGCACCTACAATCTCTCCGGCGAAGGGCCAGTGGTCTCCTGGTGCGACATTGCCAAGCGCGTCTATCAGCTCACGGGCCATGACCCGAACCGCGTCACCCCGGTCAGCACCGAGGAGTACTTCGCGGGCCGGGACGTCGCCCCCCGCCCACTGAGTTCCACCCTGGACTTGAGCAAGATCGAAGCCACCGGCTTCACCCCGGCCAACTCCATGGAGCGCCTGGACACCTACATGGCCGCCCTCCAAGCCTGAGCTGAGCCGCTGGGCCCCGCCGAGCCACCGCTCCACTCAGGCCCGGCGAGTCCCGCCCGGCCTCCACAGCGAGACAACTGAGGAGGGCAGGGCCTTCTTCGCCCCGGCCTCCTCCCCCTCCCCCGGGAGGGGTATCAGGTCCGCACGGTCGGCTGCGGCCCCCCATTGTCGGTACTGGCGTCATCGTCGGTACTGGCGGTATTGGCCGCATCGATGACGACGGGTGCGGGGGCGCCGGCGTCGTCGCCGTCCCCCGTGTCAACGTCGGCAGGGGCATGCCGCCGCATGCGGGTGAGCAGTACTGCCGGGCGCAGACTCAGCAGGCTCCCGTGACGGTCAGGACCTGTACGCGCCAGCACGACCCCCACGACAATGGCGATGAAGTAGAAGACGGTGGCGGCCCTCCACACGGTCATGGGAGAAACCGGTAGGTCCCACCACCACGCCGGATTGAAATTGAGGTTGAAGAGCAAGTCGTCGTCGGGGTCGCGAACCCCGTGGGTGTAGCGGTGCAGCAGCTCGTGGATCGCAACGGAGTGCACCAGCACTGATGCACCGACTAGCAGCGCCACCTGAGACCTGGACAGCACGGGCCCCTCACGCGGCCTGTCCAACCATATGAGGAAGAAGACCGCCAGCAGCGGCAGCATATAGCGCGGCTGGTATTGGAAAGTGCGCACGAACCCCTGTTGCATGGACACCAGCAGCGGGACTCCCGCCAGCGCCCCGACAACGGTGAGCGCGGACAGGAGCTTGCGCCAGGTCAGCATCCCCGCCCCCAGGAAGACAGCCGCACCGGCCACAGCAATGGCAATAACAGTGACGAGCCCGTCAAGCGGGACGTCGAACCAGCCCGCCCCCCAGCGGCGGCCGTAGAACCCGGCGAAGTACTCCGGGAGGGTCCGCAGGTTGGACATCAGCCTGGCGTGGGCCGGCATATCAAAGGGCGGGGGCGCCGGCTCCAAGGCCCGCGACTGACCGGTGTGCGACATAATCCACACGCCAATGCCGCTGGCGCACGCCGCCACGAGTGTCTGAACTAGAAGATCGCGGCGCCACCGCACACCGATGAGCACCGCCAGGGACGCCACGAAGATGAAGAAGGACGAGTCGCCGCGGGAGGTGAAGGACAGTAGCGCTCCCACCAGGGCCAGGCCCAGCAACACCCAGCGCCGGCGCCCCTGGGCCCTGACCGACGCGTAGAGCCCCGCAGCGTAGGCGAACACACCGGTTAAAGCCCATGAGCTGGGGTTGTTCGAGGCTATGAAGTACACCCCCATGGGGATCCACGACACGCACATGGCCAGCACATAGCTCTCCCTCATCCGGACGGGGATGCGCACTCCCAGCGCCCCCAGGAGCGCGACCGCGATCACCACATTGACCATGCGCATAATGAGCACGGACTCATTGACGCTCTCCCTAATGAGAAGGTGATGAAAACGGTAGTACCCGATGGGGTAGTTCCCGTCGTCATAGCGGGCGCTGTAGGTCGTCTCGCGGTCCGACATCGACAGGCGGCACGCCGCGGACTTCTCCGGATGGAAGGCGAAGCAGGGGGCGCCCTCGGCAATGGTCTCAGGGACGCGCACCTCAACCCGCCCATCAATGACCGCGGTCTGGCAGCCCGATGAGGCCACGGGACGGGGGCACCAGATGCTGCCCAGGTGGTACTCGTCATCAGGCGAGCCGGCAACCGGCGAGGCCAGCACCCAACTCACACCGGTCGCCAGCAGCGCCATGACCACCAATGCGCCGCAAACCCACCGGCGTCGGCGTCGCACGCGTGCTGTGGTGCGATCCGCGTCCACCTGCTCTGTCCCGGACATGGCGCCACCTTCCCTAATAGACAACGGTGTATCCATTGTCAGCCACGCAGATTACCTTAGGTTAGCCACAGAGGGCTCACAGCGGAACAGCGCCGCTGGGCGCGCCGCCAGGAGCTGTCCCCATTGGGTCCTGATGCCCACGGCTCCTGATACTCATCAGGGGCAAGGGTTGCGGCCGACCTCACCGCAGCACGACCTGGCCGTGCTCCTCCGGTGACCTAGACTGACTCGGTCGCCGACTGAGGCCGGCTCAGGACGCTCAGGACATCGAGCAGGTGACAGCGACATCACGACCATCCCAGCATCATCCCGACGCGAGCGAAGGCATGACCCAGAAGACAGACATACGCACGCCTCTACCGCTCATGCAGCAGTGGGCCCTCATTAACGCCTTCGGCCAACGCGACCTGAAGGCGAAGTTCAACGGCACGCTCCTGGGGTGGCTGTGGTCGCTCGTGGTGCCACTGGCGACACTGGGCATCTACACCCTCATTTTCGGTGGGTTGTTCAAGATGCAGGTGCCCGGCGTCACCGACCGGCACGCGGGCATCTCCTTGTTCGCCGTGTGGCTCTTCGCCGGGTTGGCCATCTGGGGCTACTTCCAGAACTCCATCAACGCCGGCATTAACGGCCTACTGTCCACTGGCGGCCTACTCCAGAAGGTGTACTTCCCGTCCTACGCCCCGGTCCTGGGCGCCGGGCTGGCGGTAGGAACGCAGTCCGCCATTGAGGGCGCTCTGCTGCTCGTGGTTCTGGCCCTATTGCGGCACGCCGCCTGGTCCTGGCTCCTGCTGCCCGTCTTCCTGGTTATTTTGGCCGTCTTCGTTCAGGCGGTCGCCGTCGTCCTGGCGGTATGGAATGTCTACGTGCGCGACCTCGCCCAACTCGTCGGGGTCATCCTCCAACTCATGTTCTACGCCACCCCCATTATCTACTCGGTCGCCATTGTGCCCGAGATCTTATGGGGGCTTCCCGTCCAGTTCATAGTCGCCCACATGCCCATTGCTGAGTTCATTGACCTTTTCCGCACGATCACTTACGGCGGTGAAACTGGCACCTGGACCGCCTGGGCGGCCTGCGCCGGCTGGGCCCTAGCGGCCACGGCCTGCGCCACCTGGGCGCACCGCCGCTGGGGGGCCGACCTGGGAGAGAGGATTTGAGCATGGGTGCAGGAAACCTCGCTGTCGCCGAGGATGCAGCAATCGTTGTCAGCAACGTCTCGAAGACCTTCGAGATGCAATCCGATCGTCGAGACACGTTCAAGGAGCGCTTCGTCCGGGGCAAGGCGAAGGCTCGCCGTGAGCGGTTCCATGCGCTCAACGACGTCTCCTTCTCCGTGCGCCGGGGCTCCACCTTCGGCCTCATTGGCCACAATGGCTCGGGGAAGTCCACCATGCTCAAGATGCTCGCGGGCGTCTACCGGCCCTCTTCGGGAACCATTAAGGTTGCCGAGAAGGTTGATGCCCTCCTGGAGTTGGGCGCCGGGTTCCACGGCGAACTCACCGGTCGGG
Source organism: Actinomyces oricola (assembly GCF_004104015.1). Classification (GTDB taxonomy): domain Bacteria; phylum Actinomycetota; class Actinomycetes; order Actinomycetales; family Actinomycetaceae; genus Actinomyces; species Actinomyces oricola. The sequence goes on from NZ_RYFV01000004.1 coordinate 17,064, forward strand.
AGAACATATTCCTCAATGGGGCGATTCTGGGGCGGACTAAGAAGCAGATTCAGGACACCCTGGAGTGGATCATTGACTTCGCCGACATTGGCGAGTTCATCGACCAGCCGGTGAAGGTCTACTCCTCTGGTATGACAGTGCGGCTCGGCTTCGCCGTCGCGGTGGCCATCCAGCCGCGGATCCTCATTGTTGACGAGATCATTGCCGTAGGCGATGAGGAGTTCCAGCGCAAGTGCTTCGACTACATGCGCCGGCTGCGCGACGAGGGAACCACCATCGCCCTGGTGACCCACTCCCTATCCATTGCCCAGGAAATGTGCGACGAGGTGGTCTGGCTCGACCACGGCAAGGTCCGTGCCGTTGGCCCGGCCGACAAAACCATCTCCGCCTACCTCGCCGCGGTCAATGCGAAGGAGGCCGAGCACCGGGCCGCCGACGGGCAGGCCACCGACGACGCCTACCGGGAGAACCAGGGGACCGGGGCCTGCCGTATGACCGGGGTTGAGGTCCTGGACGCCAACGGCCGGCCAACACCCTTTCTCATCACCGGGGAGGCCGCCACGCTCCGCATCCACGTCCACGCCTACACCGACCTGACCGAGGTCGAACTTGGCCTGGCGTTCGTCACCGACCAGGGGGCGTCGCTGGCCGGCCCCAATTCCCGCTGCGCCGGAACCCTGTACTCCCTACGCGCCGGCGAGGACACCTACATCGATTACCGCATGGAACCGGTACTCTTCGAGCCAGGGCGTTTGCGGCTCACCACATGCTTCATGAGTGCGGGAGAAACCTACGACTACTCCGACCGGCGGACAACGCTAATGATTCGTTCCGACAAGGTCATGGAGGAGCCCGGGCTCTTCCTGCTCCCAGGTGGCCGCTGGAGCGCATCCGCAGGGGTTCCGGCCTTGGACCAGAACGTGGAGGGATCATGACAGAGGACGAATACAGTGAGGAGATTCGCAGGCTTCGTGCGGCGCTGCACTCCTCCCGCTACGAGGTCGCGGTTCTGAGTCGTCGCAACGAGCAGTTGGAGCATGACCTGGAGGTCGCCATCCGTCAGTTGCGCCGCTCCTGGGAGCAGCTGACCGCCCTGCGCCGCTCAGTGTCCTGGCAGGCCACCAGGGGCGTGCGCCAGGCCAAGCGGTTCATCCAGACAGGGCTCGGTCGATGAGGCGTGGGCGCGCCCTGGGACCGTACGTCTGGCAGGTCACGCGCGGGCAGGTCACCTGTGAGCGCGGAAGCGCCGCGCAATTGCGGAACCGGGAGCGCATTGCCGTCGTCGCCCAGTACTCGGCCGATCCCCTCCAGTCACGCTCCTTGTCGGAGTACCTGACCGCCTTGGACTCCAATGGCTATGCCACCGTCCTGGTCTCGACCTGCGAGTCCCCCGGGCCGCTTCAGTTCCCTCACGGCCTCCCCGAAACGACCGTGATTATGCGGCGCCCCAATCGTGGGTACGATTTCGGCTCCTGGGCCACCGCCCTGGGCGTCATCCCGGCTATTCGCCGCGCACCAGTGGTCCTGTTGACCAATGACTCACTCGTGGGCCCCCTGGCCCCGATTGACCACCTGCTCGACTGGGCGGCGCAGGACGGCCCGGACATCCGGGCGCTGACCTCCTCTCTCCAGTTCATCTACCACCTTCAGAGTTACTTCCTGGCATTCCGCGGAGGCATCCTCCAGGACCGCACCTGGATGGACTTCTTCAATGGCGTGCGCGTGGAGGCCAATAAGGACGCCGTTGTGCTGCGCTACGAGTTGGGCCTGTCGCGGATGTGCTTCTCCGAGGCCTACTCCTCCCAGGAGTGGGTCACTGGGGCGGACATTGGTCTCCCCTTCGAGAACCCGACGATCGGCGGATGGAAGGGTCTATTGGACTCCGGGGTCCCGTTTCTGAAGCGAACCATCGTGACCCACCCGTCGACCGTAGACCTGGCCGCCGAAGCCGTGCCCTACATCCAACACCGCTACGGCGTCGACGTCACCTCGTGGTGAGAAAGGACCACCTATGCCAGCACCGACCACCTGGGGTCTTCAGCGGCGTGCGCAGTACTTCGCCGCCCGCGCCCGGATTGCAGCGGCGAACCTGATCTCCACGGGAAACATCCACGGCGATGTCGTCAAGCACCCCGCTGACTTCGCCGGCTTCGTCGCCCGCCAAGGCGGTCGGCAGAGCTCGGGCTTCCCCGATCACTGGCGCATTGACCCGCAGTTCGAGATCACTGGCCCCGCGCGGGTGGCCGTCGTCATCCACTGCTACTACGCCGAGCTGCTGCCCGAGCTCTTGGCCCACTTGCACAATGTCCCCGTCGACTTCGACCTGTTCATTACCAACGCCTCCCCCGCTGCGATTACCGTCCCCACGGATCTGGAGCACATGAGGCACGGGGTCGTCGTCGAGGTGGACAACCACGGCCGCGACATCTTCCCCCTTATTCAGCTGGTCAACTCCGGTGCCCTGGACCCCTATGAGATGGTGCTCAAGCTCCACACCAAGTGCAGCGCCTGGCGTCAGGACCACCCCGAGCTCTCCGGCGACGGCGAGTCCTGGAAGGACCAGTTCCTCACCGACCTGGTGGGCTCCCGCGAGACGGTGGAGGCGAACCTCAACGCCTTCGCCACCGACAGCTCCCTGGGCGTGCTCACCGCCACCGACGCGATCGTCGGCCCTGAGTTCTGGGGCGGGGACAAACGGATCGTCACTCAGCTCCTACGCCGCCTCGAGATGCGGGTCGAGTCGCGCTCCCTGCGCTTCGCCTCAGGCTCCATGTACTGGGCCCGGGCCTTCGTCCTCCAAGGACTACGCGCCCTCAACCTCCAGGCCGAGGATTTCGACGAGGAAGCCGGCCAGGTTGACGGAACCACCGCCCATGCCCTAGAGCGCATCATTGGCATTCTCACTCATGAGGCGGCGCTGCGCACCGCCGAGCCCGACCACGTGGTCTCACTGCGTGAGGCCGGCTGGGATCCCCGCGGTTACACCCGGTTCGCCCCGGAGGCCCCCCGCACTCCGGCGGCCACCATTGTGCCGTTCTACCTGCCGCAGTTCCATGAGTGCCCCCAGAACAACCGGTGGTGGGGTAAGGGCTTTACCGAGTGGTTCAATGTCAGCGCCGCTGTACCGGCCTGGCAGGGCCACTACCAGCCCAAACAGCCCACCGAGTTGGGCTACTACGACCTGGCGCAGGACGAGCCCCGTCGCCGCCAAGCGGCGCTCGCCCAGGAGCACGGTATTAGCGCCTTCATGTACTACTACTACTGGTTCTCCGGTGAACGGCTCCTTCACGTGCCCATTGAGCGGCTCCACGCTTCCAGTGCCCATGACATGCCCATGCCCTTCTGCCTCATGTGGGCCAATGAGAACTGGACCCGGCGCTGGGACGGCCGCTCCGAGGACGTCCTCGTGGGGCAGGACTACTCCAAGGTCCCCGCGGAGGACTTCATTGACGACGTTATGGAGTTCCTGCTCGACCCGCGCTACCTCCGCGTGGACGGCAAGGCGATTCTGGCTGTCTACCGCCCCGCCCAGATGGACAACTTCGCCGATGTGGTCTCGGTCTGGCGCGAGCGCGCCCGCGCCGCCGGCGTCGGCGAACTGAAGGTCCTCGCCGTTTCGGTCGCCCAGGAGTTCGACGGCCTGGGGCAGGAGACCACCTCCCTGGGCATTGACGGACAGCTGCAGTTCCCCCCGCACAACCTGCCGTGGATCAGTGGGCCGACCACCCGCGTGCGCCTGGACCGCCGCTGGCGCGGCAACTTTATGAGCTACCAGGCCATTGCCAAGGCCTCGCTGCGCGCTGCCTCCCGGCTCCCTGATAACGAGTACCCGGGAGCCATGGTCACCTTTGACAACACCGCGCGCCGGCAGTGGCGGGCGGACGCCTGGTACGGCTCGAACCCCTACACCTTCCACCGTTGGCTCACCGGCCTGGTCCGGGCGGTCACCGACCGCGCCCCCCAGGAGCGCCTGGTGTTCATTAATGCCTGGAACGAATGGGCTGAGGGGGCTGTGCTGGAGCCCACCACCCGCTTCGGGCGGACCTACCTCCAGGCGGTCCGCAATGTGGCCTGGAGCTGAGGGGCCCGGCGCCCTCCGGCCGTCCACCGCCACCATGGCGGTCGGCGGCCGTTCGCCGGCCGTCCTGTGGTGAGGCGGATGTCGACCGGTCGCTATGACCGGTCAAAGCGCCCGAGTCGTCCCCGCAGTCCGTCCACAAGTCCTCGCTGAAGCATTCTGGCGCGCTCTGCGCGGTGGTCGGCGCACAGGGCGTTGAACACCCCGTACTTGAGTGCCCAGTAGGCGTACCTCACCCGCCATCGTGGGGGGAAGCCTGTCCACTTGACCAAAGCAATGGTGTTGCGCATGAGGTAGTAGTTCCTCACCGGCGCATGAAGGTGGACGGGTTGGCGCCGTCCGGGGAGCTTGACCGTCTTATCACCCAGACTGTGGTGGAGCCGCGCCCCCGGGACGGCGACAATGCGCCACCCCCGATTCCGGGCGCGGACCCCCCATTCCAGGTCGACATGGTCAATGAACAGGTCCTCGCGCATGGCGCCGACGTCGTCGAGCGCCGCCAGGCGGATGAGGCAGCCGGAGGCGATGAGGAAGGGGACGTCGAGCCGCAGGCGCGTCAGCTCGGCGGGCGTCGCCCTCTTGGGGCTCCACCCGCGGTCAACATAAACAAGTTCATCGCCCGTGCCACTGTCATCAACGGGCAGTGGTCCTACCGCGGCAATCGAGTCGTCCTCCTTGAGCGCGGCCGCCAGCTGATCGACCATCCCCGGTGCGGGGCTGGAGTCCTGATCCGAGAGCAGTACGCACTCCGCGCCCTGGCTGCGGGCCAGCGCAATCCCCCGGTTCTGCGCGGCCGCGATCCCGCGGTTGTCGCCGAGCTCGACAAGCCCGGCCCCCGTCTGCTCGCAGACCTGGCGCAGCCGCTCCAGGCCCGCCGGCCGCGAGCCGTTGTCAACCACAATGACCCTGGTGCACTGCGTCGTCAGTGTTCTGAGTAACTGCGTCATGTCACCCGGCTGGTAGGTAACCACGACGGCGATCACGTACACGGTCCGTCCTCCATCCTGTCAGGCCCACCGGTCCGGGAGCCCTATGAGGCCGGGGCAGCCCGTCGCGCGCCATCGCATGGTAGCGGACATGGGAATCGCACAGTTCTCCTTATAAGCCTCTTGTAAGCGCATGACCTCAGTCGCAGGCGGTGATCCGCCAAACCGTCGCCGGCCCGAGCTCTGCGACCTTCACAAAACCGACAGAGGTGTCAACGTCACGGAACCCGGGATAGTCATCGTAGGCGCTGTCGGGCAAGCTCTCATCGACGTAGTACAAGGGAGTGCCACCCTGGTCGTTAATGATGACGCACACCTCGGGGTCGGTCAGGATCTCATTGAAGTTGTGGGCCAGGTAGATGCCGTACTCCCCCACCGGGCGCGAGCGCTGACGGTAGAAGGACTGCCCCTGCGTGAGGACACCGACATAGCTCACCCCCGAATCCGGGACCCCGAACACAACGGCGCCGTCGAATACAGTAGCGTCCTCGCCGACCATCTGCTCCATCTCCTCGGCACTAATCCATTCGGTGTGGAGGAAGACCTGGAAGCTGTAGACGGTCCACTGCCTGGTCTCCACGGTGGTGCCCAGCGCGGACGCGCAGAGCACCAGGGTCAGTGCCCCGGCCCCGATCACCCGCGCACGAGCCGCCCAGCCTCCTCGGAGAGCCTGCGGTATCGTCCCCGCCAGGGCGTCGCAGGCCGCCGCCGCTAAGACGCCGTCGAGTAGGGCGAGCATGCCAACCAGCCTCAGGGGGTCACGCCACCAGCCCCCAGTCAGGGCGCCAATGCCCGGGTCGGTTGAGGCCGTGCTGACAACGAGAAGGGCTACGGCCGCCCACGCCGCCACGGGCTCCCAGCGTCGCGTGACCAGCAGGCACAACGCCCCCACGGCGGCCGCCAGGACCACGGGCAGGTAGTCCAGCGCCCCGCCGTAGCCCGACAAAGGGCTCAGGAGGATCGCTTTGGCCAGGGTGTCGGGCACCGACAGGGTCTCGTCGGGGAACCCGGCCATGACTCGCAGGATTGGGACCAGGGGCATGAGGGCCACGGGCAGGAGGCACAGGGCCGCCAGGAGGGCGCGTTCGAGGGGGGCGATGGGGGCCGGGCGCCCCGAGGGGCCCATTCCGCCCCCGACCATCATCGCGCCCCCGAGGCACACAATGACCAGCAGGCACTGGGCGCCACCGGGGTGGGCCACGCCGGCTCCCGCAATGAGCACGGCAGACAGGGCCGCCGTCGCCGGCAGTGAGGTGCGGCCCGCGCGGATCGTGGCCGTCAGGCTCGCCAGGGCGCCGATCATGACGGCAACGGCGAGGCCCGCCGGCACTTGGGCGTTGAAGAAGAGCATGAAGCCCGGCATCCACATTGTTGACATCCCCAGGAGTGGGGCGAGTGCGCACGCCCACCAGCGCAATCCCACCGAGCGGGCCAGCAGGACGAGCACAAAAGGCGTAAGCATGGCCCCTATCGCTATGACGCCCGCATTAAGGATGACCGGGGCGCTGACGAAGGGCCTCAGGATGACGGCGACGGCGTGAAAGGCGTCCGGGTAGAAGCCGCCGTTAATGCTCCTGGCGGCGGAGAGCATTGACGCATTGCCGCTGCGGTGGATTGTTTCAATGAGGTTGAGGTGGAGGATGGCGTCATGGTTCTGCAGGATCGCTCCAGGGCTGCCCATGATCGGGAGGCAGAGCACGAGCTGGAGGACTGTTGCGGGAACGGCCGCCAGAGCCGCGCGCCCAGCAGTCCCGAGAACACCCGGCCCCGGGGTGAACTGGGTGAGGCTGTCTTCCCCCTCAGGGAGTGATTCCGGTGATCGTGCGGGCCGCCTGCCGATGAGCAGGAGGCATGGCGCAGCGAGAACAACCGCCTGTACAGGGGTGTTCCAAGGGACATCGGCGAAGGCGAGCACGAGGCATGCGGCACTCACCATGAGGATGGACACCGCCGGGGCGGTGGCGAGAACTGCGACCGGCTCAAGCCTGGACCTGGACAGGAGGAGAGCACCGGGCAGGATGGTCACCACGGCAAGAGTCAAGGAGATGACGATGAAACCCAGCCAGATTGTCATCCATCCTCCTTCGGGAATGGGGAAGACCGTCTCACGCACCGCCTCGCAGCACGTGGGGAATTGGGTACACCGTGATGCGCGCGTAAAGGACGACATTACCGGCAGAACCGGTAGGCGCCCACCCTGGCAGTGGTCCTGCACCCAGTTCCGGCCAGGACCATTGTGACATGATGGGAGGCGGAACAGCGGCGTCGTGACGCCTTAGCAACCCCAGGGAGAGCCCGAACATGAACGTCCTCATCACCGGCGGCGCCGGCTTTATTGGCGCCAACTTCGTCCACCAGACCCTCCAGCGCCACCCGGGCGCCTCGGTGACGGTCCTGGACAAGCTCACCTACGCCGGCAACAAGGGTTCCTTGGCGGACCTGGCTGGGCGCGTCACCGTCGTGGTCGGAGACATCGCCGAGCCCGACACCGTCGACCCGCTCGTGGCTGACGCCGACGTCGTCGTCCACTTCGCCGCCGAGTCCCACAACGACAACTCCCTGCGCGATCCCTCGCCCTTCATCCGCACCAATCTGGTGGGCACGTTCACCCTCCTGGAGGCGGTGCGCCGGCACAAGGTGCGCTTCCATCACATCTCCACCGACGAGGTCTACGGGGATCTGGAGCTGGACGACCCCGCCAAGTTCGAGCCGACCACCCCCTACAACCCCTCCTCCCCCTACTCCTCCTCCAAGGCCGGCTCCGACCTCCTCGTGCGCGCCTGGGTCCGCTCTTTCGGTGTGGAGGCCACCATCTCCAACTGCTCGAACAACTACGGCCCCTACCAGCACATTGAGAAGTTCATCCCCCGTCAGATCACCAACCTCATTGATGGTGTGCGGCCCAAGCTCTACGGTGCCGGGGAGAACGTGCGCGACTGGATTCATGTCCTGGATCACAACAATGCCGTGTGGGACATCATTGAGAAAGGTCGCATTGGAGAGACTTATCTTATTGGCGCCGACGGTGAGAAGAACAATAAAGAGGTCGTCGAGCTCATCCTTGAGCTCATGGGCCACGACCCGGACGACTACGAGCACGTTGCGGACCGCCCCGGCCATGACATGCGCTACGCCATTGACAACTCCAAGCTGGTTGAGGAATTGGGTTGGGCCCCCGAATTCACTGACTTCCGCTCCGGTCTGCAGGCCACCATTGACTGGTACAGGGACAACGAGGCCTGGTGGCGTCCGCTCAAGGCCGAGGTCGAGGCCAAGTACGCCGCCCAGGGGCAGTAGGCCCAAAGCCTCTAAAGCTCAGGTGATGCCCTGACGCGCTCGCGCCATTGCCCGACCCCTCGGCCCTGCCCCTTGTGGCGATAGCCTCCCCGCCGGTTGGTGAACGTCACAAGGGGCGGGGCGCCTCTCAGTTGTCCAGGACGCCGGTACGCGGGTTCAGGTGGTACCACTTCGAGTTGATATAGGCCCAGCCCGTTGCCATGGCGCCAGTTTGGGGAACCAGGTAATACCAGGAGGAGCCCAGTTTGAGCCACCCGGTCGCCATGGCCCCATTACCGGGGTTGAGGTAGTACCACGACGAGCCCACGTAGATCCAGCCAGTCGCCATGGCGCCGGAGCCCCGGTCGAAGTAGTACCACTTCGAGTTGATGTACGCCCAACCACGCGCCATGGCGCCAGTTTGGGGGGTCAGGTAATACCAGGAGGAGCCCAGTTTGAGCCACCCGGTCGCCATGGCCCCATTACCGGGGTTGAGGTAGTACCACGACGAGCCCACGTAGATCCAGCCAGTCGCCATGGCGCCGGAGCCCCGGTCGAAGTAGTACCACTTCGAGTTGATGTACGCCCAGCCGGTCGCCATGGCCCCGGAACCGGGGTCCAGGTAGTACCACCGTGACCCGTCCTTGAGCCATCCCAGAGTCAAGACCCCTGGGGAGGCGTAGTGGAACCATGATCCGCCGCCGTTCACCCAACCGACGGCGGTGGCGGAGCGCCCCGAGATCTGAGCCTGTTTTTGCGCAATGCTGCGGATGGTCCCGAGCAGGGAGTAGCCGACATTACCGGGGCAGGAGGTGGCACCCGAATCCCGGTGCCCGAAGATCCTCGGCAACTGGAGCACAGTACCCGCCTGGTACTTCTCAGTCGTGCGCACCAGAATACCTGCGACCTCATTGACGTTCATGTAGCCGCCTCGCCCCAGGAACCACCCGGCGAGCTTGCCGACCCGGTCCAGAGTCACGCTCGTGGGGGACACCGAGGAGTAGTCGCCCATCATGGAGATACCCATGGAGCCAGTGTTGACACCGCGGGCGTGAGCTCCAATGACCATGGTGCCGGGAGCGGCGCTCAGAGTCCCCGAGCGCCCCTCGAAGACCTGCCCGTACTTGTCGACCAGGAAGTTGTAGCCAATGTCGCCCCAGTCCAGGGTCACCGCGTGGTAGTAGTAGATGCCGCGCACAATCGAGGCCGACTGTCCGGCGGTGTAATTGTTGGTCCCCGCCGTGTGATGGACCACCACGTGGCCGGCCGACACATACTCGGGGCTCCACGTCATGTAGGAAGGGTTGGCCCCCCACTCGGCCCGGGTGTGCACGGGAACGGGCAGGGAGCCCGCCGTCGTCGTGGCCGCGACTATAGCCGGCTGCACTGCCTGGCCGACCTCAGCGTCAACGTTGGCTGCCTGCACGCCCGCTGTTGCGGCTGCCGTCTCAACAGCGGGCAGGGCCGCGGGCGCCGTGGTGGTCAGCGGGGTTGTGAAGCTCGCCTCCTGCGCCGTCGGGCCGGGGCTCGCCTCCTGCGCCGGGTCCGGGGCGGTTTCCTCATGCGCCGCGTCAGGGGTGGCGACCTGTGTGGGCTCCGCCTGCGTCGTCTCCAGGTCACTGACCTCAAGGGTCTCCTCGCCGGAAGGATCGGCAGGCACCATTGCCAGGGCGAGATCCGCAGGCAGGTCCGCCCGATCCCCGACAATGCTGACCTGGACCGCGTCGGCGCCGCCGGTGATGAACTCCTCAGTGCCGGCAACACCACCAGTGTCCTTGCCCGCCCCGCTGTCCGCGCCCTCGTACCAGGGCGTCCATGAGCCATCCTCACGCACGCGCAGGTATATTGACAGCCCCTCGGGGAGAGTGTCGGTTCCGCTCCAGCGGAAGCCGGCCACGAGGAAATCATCGACCACGAGGGGGTCGGTCAGGACCACGGCATCCGCGAGCGGGTCCGCACTGGAGTCCGCCGGGGCGCCACCGACAGCGGGCACCACCATCGCACCGGAGTCCGCCGAGGCGGGCTCGGCTTCCGCAGCGGGACTGGTCTCCTCGGCGGCCTCGCCCTGTGAATCTGAATCGGTGTCACTCTCCGCAGCGGGGTCGGCCTTCTCGGCGCCCTCGCCTTCTGAGCCTTCTGAGGCCGCATCGTCCTCCGCAGCCGGACTGGTCTCGTGGGGTGCGCTAGCCGCAGTCCCGTCAAGGCCCGCCTCTCCGGCTTCGGTGACCTCCCCCGTGGAGGTCGTCAAGGGGAGGATCTGCACGGGTGCTGGTGTTGTGGTGGCGTCGTCCGCCGTCGCCGTGGCTATGGGGACCAGGCCGAGGGTGAACAGCGCGCAAACGACGACGGAACTCAGAAACCGGGAAGCGGGCATGACAGCCTTCCATCCAATGAACCCATCACCTGGGGCGTGTGAGGCTCATGAGGCTTGAGGGGAGTTGTGTCATCATACCGCCCCACCGCCCCCTCAGTGACGCGGATGGTGAAAAACGCCTCATGCAGCTCTGGGCCCGAGTCGGCCGTGCCGTCCTCACTCCTGGGATGAGGTCATGGTGGTGTCACCGGCAACCATATGCCGGACCCGTCCCCTGGCACCCGCCCCTTTCTCTCCTTCCCTCCAACGAAATCCTCACAGCACAACGTCCGTGGATGTTGTGCTGTGAGGATTTCGTTGGAGGGAGGAAGGGGTAAGGGCGGGCAGTTAGTCGCAGGCGGTAATGCGCCACAGGGCGTAGTCCCCGTCCTGGGCCACCAACTCGACGCCATGAGAGGGCGCAGTGGCGAGCGCCGCGTCCCAGCGCAGCGGCGGTTGACCGTGGAGCGCCCCCTCAGCATCCGGTGAGGAATCGGTGTAGAGGTAGTCAGCACCGAGCCCGGCCAGCAACGCGCACGTTCCAGACCATACAGAAGCGTCGACGCCGCCGGGGTCCGCGGCCCCGTCCTCCTGTCCGGATGCGGGCCAGGCCTGTGCCAGGCGCTCCTGCGGGCTGCCCGACCATGGTGCGGAGCGCACCGGATAGACCACCTCGACGCCCTCGAGCGCCCACAGGAGGGAGGCCCCGCGGGAGGGGGCGCCGACGACGACGGCCTGCTCAGGCACCTGGGAGGCGAGCTGGTGGAAGAACCTGATCTCGGTGGCGGTGAGCACAGTGCCGTACTGGATCCGTGCAGGGTCGTAGACGCTGGCCACCAGGTCCTGCTGCAGCGGCTGTCTCCCCCCGGCGATGAGGAGTGCCACGAGTCCCAGCGCCACGGGGCGCCACAGGGTCCTGTAGTCCTCGGCGCGTGGCCGGCAGCGCTGAAGCAGCCGGGACCAGGCCAGGCACATGAGAAACAGGGAGGGAAGCAGTACCAGGGGGGCCAAACGCGCCTTCTGCAGGTACCAGGGTGAACCGAGCTGGCGCCCCCACCAGGCGGGGCCGCCAACCATGACGGTGAGAACAAGAGCGGTCACCCACATGCCGACCCATCGTCGTGCTCCCGTACGCCAACCGATCCAGGCGCCCATCAGGGTCAAGGCGCCCACCATGACCCCTAGGAGGGCCGTCGCGTTCCACACCCCCCCGTACATGGGCAGGTCGGCCAGGGCCTGGCCGAGCGTCCCGGCCAGGCCCGCCCAGCCGCCACTGGGACGCTGGTAGCCCAGGACTGAGGCCAGTGATTCACGCATGACCCACAGCGTCCCGGCCGCGGCGAGCACGATCAGGCCGAGGAGAACGAACCTGGCGGCACGAGCCCACGACCGCTGCCCCGCACGACCCCACAGCACTGAGAGCATCAAGGGGAACCACGCCAGGCCCAGGACACCGAGGTTGAAGGCGCCGGCGCCATGGGCTGCGACCGCCCCTGCCGCCGTGAGAGCCAGGGCCATCGCCAACGCCCCGGTGCTGCCGCGGGGCCGCTTCTCCCCGCCGGACATACTGGAGACCCGGTGCGCCAGGAGCAGCACGCCGGGAAGGGCGGTCACGCTCAGGGCGTAGGGCCATACGGTCAGGGAGGTGGTGAGCACCACGAACGCTGTCGCCCCGCCCCCTAACAAGACGGTCAGGGCCACCGCCCACCCCCGCAGGCGCTCGCCAGACGGCAGAAGCCCGCGCAGACCCAGCAACATGCCGGCCAGGCAGGTCGGCCAGACCAGGGCCGCCAGGGCCAGCACCGCCCCATTGGTGGCCGGAACGGCGCCGCCGGGCAGAAGAGCCACCAGGGCGTGCCAGACGCTGGGGTAATAGATGCTGTTGCCCTGGTACAGGGCCCGCAGGCCGCCGAGCAGTGAGGCATCACCCCCCTGCCGGATGGCGGCCACGGCATTGAGATGGAATGTGGCATCAAAGGTCTGGGCCGGCCACTGGTCCACAACCGCCCCCCCGTGGAAGGCGCACCACGCGGCCACGGCGCAGACCAGCACAGCGCCGGCCACGGGCAGGGTCGCCGGCCCCCGCGCCCACGGGGGCCTAGGCTCGCCCCTGCCGGAGGCCACCGGCCCTCGACGGTCGCGCCGCGCAAGCGCTCCGGAGAGCGCGGCCAGCACGGCTGCCGCCACGGCCGTGACCACCGCCAGGACGGGCGGGCCAACCGCCCCCCAGTGCCACCCCAGCGCACCCATGACGGTGGCGGTCACTGCCACGAGCACATAGCTGAGGCCGGGGGCCACCGCCAGGACGCTCCAGCCCCGCAGCCCCGCCGCGCGTCCCAGGACCGACCCCGGCGCCCACACCAGGGCGGTGAAGCAGACGGCGGCCACGAGGATCATCATCCCCGGCCTCCCGCCGGCGACAGGCGCCCCTGAGGGTTCCTTGTGGCCCCTCGCGGCACGCGCGAGGACGCGCTCACGCCTTGGTCACTTCCCTCCGCCGATGGTCAGGCGGGGCACGCCCGTCCACAGGTCGGGATCGGTGGCGCGGCGCCCATCCAGCAGGAGGCGCACGCCGGGCAGGTCCGCGGGGGTGAGGCTGCGGTATTCGGGGTGGTCGGCCTGGACAATGGCGGCGTCCACCTCCTCCCCCAGGTGGTGGGGGGCCCAACCGAAGGCGATGAGTTCGGCGTCGGAGTACATGGGGTCATGGACACTCACCTCGGCGCCGGCCTCGCGCAGGGCCGCCACAGTGGGGAAGACGCCGGAGAATGCGGTCTCCTTGACCCGCCCGCGGTAGGAGGCGCCCAGGACCACCACGCGCAGGCCCTCCAGGGAGCCCAGGACCTCCTTGGCGCGGTCGACCACGTACTGGGGCATGGTGGCGTTGAAGCTCCGAGCGGTGCGCACCACGGAGGCCTCAGGATCAGTGGACAGGTACAGGCGCGGGTAGACCGGGATGCAGTGGCCGCCCACGGCAATGCCGGGGGTGTGAATGTGGGAGTAGGGCTGGGAGTTGCAGGCTTCAATGACGCGCTGAATGTCGAAGCCGGCCTTGTCGGCGTAGACGGCGAACTGGTTGGCCAGGCCAATATTGACGTCCCGGTAGGTGGTCTCGGCGAGTTTGGCCATCTCGGCGGCCTCGGCGGTGCCCATGTCCCACACGCCGTTGGGGCGGGGCAGGTCATCACGGGCGTCGAAGTCCAGGACCTGCTCGTAGAAGGCAATGCCGGCGGCGGTGCCGGCCTCGGTGAGCCCGCCCACCAGCTTGGGGTAGCGGCGCAGGTCGGCGAAAACCCGGCCGGTCAGGACGCGCTCGGGGCTGAAGACCAGGTGGAAGCCGCGCTCGCCGTCGCCCTCGCTCAGGCCGGAGATCGACTCGATCATGGGCTTCCAGCGCCCGCGCGTGGTACCCACGGGCAAAGTGGTCTCATAGGAGATGAGGGTGCCGGGGCTCAGGTGCTCGGCCAGGGAGGCGGTGGCCGCGTCCATCCAGGTGAAGTCCGGCTCCCAGGTGGCGTCGTCAACGAAGAGCGGCACCACCAGGACAATGGCGTCAGCCCCAGGGATCGCCTGACCGTAGTCGGTGGTGGCGCGCAGGGCGCCGTTACCGGTGGCCGGGCTCAAGGCGGCGAGCTTGTCGGCCAGGTGGGCCTCGCCGGGGAAGGGCTCAGTGCCGGCATTGACCGCCTCGACGGTGGCGGGGTTGACGTCCACACCAATGACCTCGTGGCCCTTCTCGGCGTACTGGACGGCCAGGGGCAGCCCGATCTTCCCCAGGGCGACGACGGCGATGCGCATAGGAGTCCCTCCAAAGTCTGTAGCAGACGTTACGGCACGGAGCACTGCGCTAGGGCAATAGGGGCCGGGGGCGCCGGCCCTGACCTGCGGGCTCTCGGCATGAGGGTAGTGGACCGCGATGACTGGTGCGATAAGTGCGCGCAGGGAGGATGGTCTCATTAGGGCGGTCATCGGCGACCTCTGGAGGCGGTCGCGGGGCCCGGCTACCGGGTCCGGCGGCCCGGGGGCCCGAACGCTGAGCCCGGGGCCCGGCATCACTCCCGCGGAGTGCTCCCCGCGGCCCGCCTGTGGGATAGTTGGCGTCATTAGCCCTAAGGAGAGGTCGCTTTGCCCATGCGCGTCATGTCAGTGGTCGGGGCCCGCCCGCAGTTCGTCAAGCTCGCCCCCATCGATACCGAGCTCCGTCGGGCCGGGATCGACCACACGATCGTCCACACCGGCCAGCACTACGACCCACTGCTGTCTGATGTTTTCTTCGAGGACCTGGGCATTGCGGCCCCCGACCACCACCTTGGCGTGGGCTCGGGCAGCCACGGCCGCCAAACCGGTGCCATGCTCGCGGCCATGGACGAGGTGCTTGAAACCACGCCCACGGACTGGGTGCTCGTCTACGGGGACACGAACTCGACGCTGGCTGCGGCGCTGGCGGCCGTCAAACTCCACATCCCAGTGGCCCACCTGGAGGCCGGCCTGCGCTCCTTCAATCGGCGGATGCCCGAGGAGATCAACCGCGTGGTCACCGACCACACCGCCGACCTTCTTCTGGCCCCCACGCGCACCGCCATGGAGCACCTGGACGCCGAGGGCCTGGGAAGCCGGTCGCTCATGGTCGGAGACGTCATGACCGACGTCCTGTTCGCGGTGCGTCATGAGGTCGAGCAGCGGCCCTCCTCGCCGATTATGGATGAGCTCGGACTCGACGACGGCGCCTACTCCCTGGCCACCATCCACCGACCGGACAACACTGACGACCCGGAGCACCTCGCCGGGCTCCTGGACTCCTTGGGAGCCGTGAATCACCCGGTGGTGCTGCTGGCCCACCCCCGGCTGGTGGCCAAGTGCGAGGAGTTCGGCATGACCATTGCCCGTGGCTCGCTCCGCGCCCATGCGCCCCTGCCCTACCCCGACCTCATCTGCGCGGCGCTGCACTCGCGGGGGATTATCACCGACTCCGGGGGGCTGCAGAAGGAGGCATTCCTCCTGCGGGTCCCCGCCACGACGGTGCGACCCCAGACTGAGTGGGTCGAGACCGTCGAGTTGGGGTGGAATGTCCTGGTGGGGCCTGGCGAGGAGCTGGTGGCGGCCGCCCAGCGGCCCAGGCCCCGGGACACCGACGCCGCCCCCTACGGCGACGGGCATGCTGCGCGCCGAGTCGCCGACGCGCTGCTGACCGAGTTGCCCCATTGATTCCTTCTGATTCCTCCTCCTTCCCTCTTCCCCCAACGCCCAACCGACCGCGCCAACGTCTGTCTTCACCATGAGCACAACCCCGCGAATCCTCGTCATCTCCTTCTCGCCAATCCACCGCGACTCGCGGGTGCTCCGCGAGATCTCAGCCCTTGCGCACCATGGGCGGGTCACCACGGTTGGCTACGGCACCCAGCCCGCCGGATCAGCCGAGCACCTGCGCATCCCCGACAGGGCCCTCTCCTTGCCCCAGACCCCCAGCGGGGTCCTCACGTTGGCCCTGCGGCGCTTGAAGCGCGCCGAGATGGCCGCACCGGGCACCAAGGCGGCCCTCAAGCTCCTGGAGGGACGCCGTTTCGACCTGGTAGTGGCCAATGACGCCCGCGCCCTGCCGCTGGCCTTCGCCGTGGCCCACGGGGCGCCGATCTGGGCCGACATGCACGAGTGGGCCCCGGAGGAGCGCACCCACGTCACCTCCTGGAGGCTCCTGGTGGCGCCGCTCATGGACCACATCTGCCGCACTTATCTGCCGCGCTGCGACGCGGTCACGACCATTGGCCCGTCCATTGCCGACCTCTACCGGGAGCACTACGGGGCCACGGCCCGCATTGTGCGCAACGCCGCTCCCCGGGCCGACCTGGAGCCCGGCCCATTGGCCGCCGACGGCGCCATCCGCCTGGTCCACTCCGGAGGCGCCGTCCCCGGTCGCAGCATTGAGACCATGATCGACGCCGCCAGGCTCCTGCCCGACCACTTCACCCTCGATCTCTACCTAGTTCCCGGGGGCGATGGGGGCCGGTATCTGCGTAGGCTCCAGGAGCGCGCTCAAGGCTGCGACCGCATCGCCTTCCACGCCCCTGTGCCCCCCGCCGAACTGCCGGCCACGCTTAACGCCTACGACGTCGGCGTCTTCTGGATTCCGCCGTTCAACACCAATGCGCGCCTGACCCTGCCCAACAAGCTCTTCGACTTCGTCCAGGCCCGCCTCGCCCTGGCGGTGGGCCCCACCATGGAGATGGTCAGGGTCATTGAGGAGTTCGGCCTCGGAGTGGTCTCCAAGGACTACTCGCTGGACTCAATCGTGGAGACCCTCTCCTCTTTGACTCCCCGGCAGGTGGCCGACTACAAGCGGGCCGCGCACTCAGCCGCCGACATCCTCTGCTTTGAATCAGAGATGGCGACCATTGACCGGATTGTCACCACTCTTCTCAACCGCACCTGACCAACACTGGCGCTGGAGCCCAGCGCCCGAACGCCCCGGCGCCGGCTCAGCTAATGCAATTGCCTTCGGCGTCAAAGCTATTGCGGTGGCCCTCCTCGCCGAAGATCGGCTCGAAGGGGGCTTTGAGCACCCACCAGTCCCGATCCTGGTTGAACTCGCCGCAAGCGGTAATTCGGTACACCGAGGCCTCCCCCGAGGAGGCGACTAGCTCAAAACCGGTGGAGGTGTCCACATTGTAGAGGCCCGGGGAGCGCTCCTCGACGTCTATGCCGGGGACGGTGCCGGCCGGGGCGGCGTAGTAGTAGCCGATCCGGTAGTGCCTGACCACCTCGCAGATGCGCGGGTCCGTGTCGAGGTCGACGAAGTGCTCGGCCAGCAGCAGGGCGTCGGTGTCCAGTGGCCGATAGGTCATGTGAGGGAAGACCGAGCGCAGGCCGGCCATGACCTGAGCGTAGGCGGCGCCGGCGGCGGGGTCCCCCAGGACCATGAGCGTGGGGTCTGTGCGACCGCGCAGGGAGGTGATCATTTCCGCCTCCTCGGTGTTCAAGATGCGCACCAGAACCAAGGAGCTCGGGTCGTAGGAAGAGCCTGAGACGTCGTAGCGGCCTGGGGAGGCCCCGAGCCCAGCGGCTAGGAGCACCAGCGCGCAGCACACGGCCACCACCTCCCGGGGGCGGCGCAGGCGGACTCGTAGGGTTCTGCCCCCAATGCTCCAGTTCACCTCGTGACCGGCCCTGCCCTCCACCCTCTGGAGCGCCTTCTCCACGCAGGCCGCCGCCATCAGGGCGATCGCCGGGATAATGAGGGGGATAATGCGGTAGGGGTCGTTGTACCACAGACCAGTCAGGGCGGTCAGCGGCCCCAGCGGCAGGTAAGCGGCCACCAGCAGCATCATGGGCAGGCCCCACGCCCAGGCGATCCAGCGCTGCTCCCGCTCCCTGCAGGTGATCACCAGCCCGGCGCAAATGACGAGGACCTGCACCAGCTGAGTCAGAACCATCCCAGCGCCACCACTGCCGAAGGGCCACAGGGTGACCATGGAGCGCAAGCGATTGAACAGGTTCGTGACCCCCGCATAGTTGGGACGGGCCAGCCTCGCCATGAGGTTCGGCTCGGCAGCGGCCAGGGCCACAATCCCCAGCACTATGAGGCAGGCGGAGGCCAGCAGAAGTATGCGCGTCCGGGCCCCCACCCGGCGCCACACGAAGCGGTGGACAACCCCCACAATGGTCACGAGCAGGGGCAAGCCGGTCAGGAGGATTGAGACAAGGGCGGTCGGATAGGTACTGACAGCACCCGCCAGAGAGGCGAGGAAGGCGAGCAGGCCCAGAAGCGCGCGCCGTCGTCCGGCCTCACCGGTCATCCGCAGCAGGCGCACCGCCCGGCACAGCAGGGCCAGGGTCGCCGGCAGGACCGCGTAGCCCAGGGCGTTGGGCCACAACTGGCGGTAGGCGAGCATGAACACCGGGTAGGAGGGAAGGAGCGCCGTGGTCAGGACAGCGACCGTAGGCGCCCACCGGGACCTGGGGAAGGCCTCGCGTGCGAGTCCGGCAATGCCCAGGACCCAGATGAGGGGCACCAGGACCACGAGCACATTGGTGACCTCCACAATGTGATCAGGGCCGGCGACGGCGGCAACCAGGGCGTGCCACATGAGCGGGTAGTAGGCGGGGATGGCCCGCAGACTAAAGGACCACGAGGCACCGGTGAGCAGGGAGGCGTCGCCGGTTTGGGTAATGGTCCAGGCGAGGTTGTAGTGGAACACCGAGTCGATCTGCTGAGCGGGCAGCGCCGGATCCCACTGGTCGACAATGGGCAGGGCGGTGAGCAGGGCGGTCACCAGGCAGGCCGCCAAGGTCAAACCGGTGGCGCCCGGAGGCGGTGAGATGAGAGCAACCGGGGGTGAGGCGGTCAAACGCCCCAGAACCACTCGCGCTATGAGGGCCACGGCGAGAAGAACCACCACCGTGCCCGCCATAAGACTCATGAGGTTGAAGTGCACATCGAGGGCGCCCAGCACGAGCCCGACAGCGGCCATCACCCCCAAGGACAGCGGCGGCGCGGTCGCCACCGACAGGAAGCCGCGAAAGCCGATAATCCGCAGCACCAGGTAGCCGGGGACGGTCAGCAGGAGCATGAGCATCAGGGCGTACCCGCTAAGAGGAGCCCATGCGGTAAGGACAGACATTCTTCGGTGCTCCCAGTAGCAGCTCAGAACCTGAAACATCGTCACCTTAGCGGACAGACCGCCCCACGACTTCCACAGCGGCATCCGTAACCCACCGCCGCCGGTGGGTTACGGGGCCAGAAGGCGCTGAATGCCGCCACAAAGCGGCCTGGCCGCAGGAGCGCACCGAGTCGGACCGGTGCACAATGAGAGCGACCTCTCCCCCAACACGCACTCCCCTTCCTTGCCCTGGGCGACATCCACTGACCATTTAAGGATAGGTGGACGTCGCACAAGGCAAGCACAAAACATAGGCAGAAGAGGAAGGATCGGAAGAGGGATGAGAGGATGGGCGGCTGACGGCGGTCGGGCCGTACCCGCACACCCCGTTAGCCGGTGGCCCCGGTGAGGACGTCGCGCACCGTGCGCGCCCGGTCGGCCCAGGTGTTGGACTCCGCCATCCTCCCGGCGGCCCCGGCCCGGTCCGCGACCTCCTGGGGGTGGTCGCGCAAGTGGATCAGGAGGTTGGTCAAGGCCGAGCGCTCGTGGTCGACCACCCACCCCACGCCATTGGCCTCCACGATTCTGCCCGCCTCGGTGCCCCGGGTGGCGATAATCGGCCGCCCATACCCGATGTACTCGAAAAGCTTGACCGGCACCGCAATGTCACGGTAGGCGGATGGACGTACCGCGAGGACGCCAATATGGCTGCCCGCGTAGAGGGGGGCCAGCTCGCCGGCATGCTTGTGGTGCACGCTGACTGCGGCACTGGAGAGCTCCGGCATGGTGTGCACAGCCGCCTGCCACTGCTCGGGGCGGGTCACCAGGTCCAGGTGCACCCCGGGGACCGAGGTGAGGGACTGGAGGAACACGCCCAGGTCGTAGTGGCCGCCCAGTCCCCCTACGTAGACCAGGTTGAGCCCGTCGCCCCGCGGCGGCAGCCCCAGCACTCGGCCGGGGTCGGTCGCCGGGGGCAGTGCGGAGAAGGAGTCCCCCCCTCCGAGGCCGACCAGCTTGGACATGGGCTCGGAGGGCAGAAAGAAATGGACCTTATTGCGCCGATAGCCGACCAGGTCAAGACGTTGTAGGGCCGGGATCAGTGCCCCGCGCACGCCGCTGCTGCGCGTCTCGGGGACCCGCCAGTAGGCGTCCCGGTAGAACACTCCCACCGGGACGCGATGCCGGTGGGCCTGCCGCATAATGGCGTAGTCGAGCCGCGGCGCGAAACCGTCCTTGACGCTGGTGGCCAGGGCGTTGGGCTGGGTGGAGTTCTCCGAGTAGAGCAGTTCAAGGCGCGTGCCGGCGCGCAGCCGGGAGCGCAGGTCGCGCAACGCGGCCCGGCGCTGAGCCACGGTGCCGGTGAGGTCAACGACCTCGTAACCGAGGTCCATGAAGGCCTGGCGCATCCTCAAGGGCCGTAGCCGGGAGGCGGCGGTCGGATTGGGGTCCAGTGGGTAGGGGGCGTGGAAGGCCATGAGCGGAGGACTGCTCACTGCTCACCTCCGGGGACGAGCCCCTGGGCCAGCTCCAGGAGGTGGTCGGCCAGGTCGGGGTACTGCGCAGCGGCATTGAACTCATCTCGCCAGGTGGTGTGGGCGGCCGTGCGCATGTGCCGGTAGCGGTCCTCACTGGCGTCGGCAATGTCCGCAATGGCGCGGGCAATGTCGTGGCCGGTGGCGGCGGCCGGCACGAGGCGGCCGTTGACGCCGTCGGCGACGATCTCCCGAACGCCCCCCACATCGGTGGCCACAACGGGCAGGGCGGCGGCCATGGCCTCCATTATCGACACCGGCACCCCCTCACCGGAGGAGGTGTTGACCAGCATGGAGTAGCCCTCCTGGGCCAGTAGGCGGCGCACCCGGCTATTGGGCACATAGCCGAGCAGTTCGATATGAGCACCAGGGGCCTGTTCCTCGGCGTAGGCGCGCAGCGCCGTCAGGCGCTCCTGGTTGCGCTCACCAATGTGGGTCCAGCGCACCGCGCGGCCGGCGCGGTCAAGGACCCCCACGGCATCGGCCATGCGCTCGACCCGCTTGTAAGGAGCCAGGTGGGAGCAGGTCACCAGGTGCAGTGGTTCACGGCGGGCCGACCCGGGTATTGGCCCGGTGTCCGCCGGCCCCACCGATGGGGGCACTCCCAGGTGGCGCACACTCACGGCCGCGGCCCTCCCGTTGCCGCGATAGGGCTCCAGGAATGCGGCGGCGTACTGGGAGATCGGGTAGATCTCGTCCAGACCGCTCACGAGCCGGCGGCGGGCGGGCACATGTTCTTGGGGGGCGTCGGCCTCGTCGACGTCGTAGGCGTGAGCCCGTGACACGGCGATGACGGGACGATCGTGGGTGGCGCGCAGCATTTGGGCCAGGCCGGCGCAGTGGTGCAGCCAGTACGCGTAGGCCAGGAAGGGGCGGCCGGCCAGCCGCTCACGGTAGAGGCGGGTGCGGGTGAACAGTTCGTGGCGCCACAGCACGTCAACGGCGAAGTGGAGCTCGCGCACCGCACAGGTGGGGTTGGATTTCCCGGCCGGGCGCTCCACCCGCCCGGGACCGATGAGCAGCCGGCGGGCATAGCGCGCGGCGCGCTGCTTCCACGTCCGACCGTCATTGAGGGGCAGCAGGACGGCGGTCACATTGGCCGGCATGGTGCGGGTCTTCGTGGCCCCCACCCCCAGCCGCATGGGCACCACCCACACGGACTCAAAGCGTTGGGCGAGATAGTCGATCTCCTGCTCGAAGAACTCCTCACCGGTCTCAAAGGGGTAATAGTCGGTGAAGACCACCAGGGGCACCTGGGACACCTGCACTCACCTCACTGCTCACACGGCGCCTCGCGCCTGGCCGTCACCGTCATTGTCACACGCCGTCACCGGCTTGGGCGCCGGAGCGCGCACCGCTGCCAGTCGGGTCGCCGGTCAGGTCAGCGCCCCCAGCGCCCGTGCGGTCGCCGCGGTCGAAGCTGCGGGCCGCGGCCAGCGCCATGACCACCATGCCCGCTAGCAGGGCCGCCATGAGCCACCCCAAGACAATGATTGAGGTCATGAGCTCCAGGGGGCTCAGCCACATCCAGGTCAGGGGTGCCACGCAGTAGACCACCGCAAAACCCAACAGTTGGCTCTGCTTCTCAGTGACTACGAAAATATTGGATACCGGGGAGGTGAGCACGTTCATGAACAGCCATGGCGTCAGTGCCCGGGCGTAGTAGCCGGCGTCGTGCCAGGTAGAGCCGAAAACCAGGGGGAAGAGCCAGGGCGCCAGAATGTACAGCAGCGTAAAAGGCCCCAGGGCCGCCAGGAAGGCGCGCATCAGGACGGTGCGCACCAGTGGTGTCATGGCGCCGGGCTCAATATCGGAGAGTTTCTTGAGGAAGACCTGGGCTATTGAACCGGCAATGAGCCCCACCGGCACCTGCATAATGGCCCAAGCCAGCTGGAACTGCCCCAGGGCCGCCACTGAGGCCGCCCCAATGAGCAGATTAAGGCCGTTGTTGCGCAGCGAGTCGACAATGGCGTTGGGGCCGTTGAGCAGTGGCATTCTGCGGTAGCGGTAGGCCATGGCCCGCAGGCCAGGGGCGCCGTCGCCCAAGGGCTGGCGCAGTTCGGGTGTGCGCCGCCACAGCCCGGCCAGGGTGATGAACTGGCCAAGAATAGTGCCAATGACAATGGCCGCCAGGCCCCCGTGCAGCAGCAGGCCCATGCCCAGCTGGCAGCCCGCAGTCGCAGTGGACTGCAGCACCCGGTTCTTGGCAATGGCGCCGAAGCGCCCTTGACGAGTGAGCCAGTACTGCAGGTTTGCGATCTGGGCGACCAGGAAGACGGTCAGGCCGGAAACCATGAGCCACCAGGTCAGGGCCTCCGAGTGGTGGTAGTGGTCGTGCAGTAGTTGAGCCCCCACCACGCACACCAAGGAGGTCAGCAGGGAGGAGGCGATAATGCAGCGTGAGGCCAGCCGCAACAGGACGCGGGCGGCCAGGTCGCTCTTGGGCAGCATAATGGCCAGGTCGAAGCGCATGGCCGCGAAAGTGATAACAAAACCGGTGATAGAGCCGTAGACGCCGAATAGGCCCTTGTCAACATCGGAGTAGACGCGCGCAATGAAGACCTGGAGCACCAGGGTAATGACCTGGGCGGTCGCCGTGCCGGACACCAGGGTGAGGATGGCGCCGAGCACGGGGCTGCGACGCCCCAGCTCACGCCATGTCTGGGAGATCGAGCGGGCCATGTGCGCCATTGAACCACGCCCGCCCCGAGCGGCCACCACCGCACCGGCGATGGTGGTAGCGATGGCGATGGTGGTGGCGATAATGAACGGGCGCTGCCGTGCGCGGCGCCTCGCCCCGCACACAGTCAGGAGCCCCATGGAGCACTACCGTCTGGAGTTGACCTCCTCCACGTGGACCGGCGACGCCACCGGCCACACCCGCCTGTGGCGCCCCTACCGGGCGACCTGGGACACGGAGCGGGACGCCACCGCCGCCCCGCGGGATCTGAGCGGGGAGTGGACGCGGATCACAACCGACGGCGGCACTGTGCGCCTGACCACCGACCGCCTCCGCTCCCACCACCTGCTCTTCGCCCACGTGGACGGCACCTGGGTGGTCAGTGACGATCCGGTGCGCATGCGGGCCCTGATTCCCTCCTGGCGGCGCGACACCGAGGCCTGCGAGGTCTTCCGGCACACCGGCTTCACCGTGGGCACCCGCACCCTGGTGCGCGGGGTGGGCGCTACTCCGGCGGCCAGCACTGTCGAGCTGCGGCCGGACGGCTCATGGGACCAGGCCCTGTGGCAGGACTACTGTTACACCAGTCCTGAGGTGACCCGGGCCGAGGATTTCTCCGAGCGCTTTTCCCGGGCAATGGACCTGGTGGTGGGGCGCCTACTGGAGCGCGCCGGGGACCGTCAGCTGGTGGTGCCACTGTCGGGCGGATTGGACTCGCGACTGCTGGCGGCGTGGCTGGTGCGCCTGGGCGCACCCAGGGTGGTGACCTTCACCTACGGCAAACCGGGCGGCCGGGAGGGGGTGATCTCCCGCCAAGTCGCCAGGGCGCTGGGGTTGCCGTGGTTCAGTGTCGACCTTGACCCGGCACGGGTGGCGCGGGCCTGGGCCAGTCCCGAGGGGGCGAACTTCCAGGAGCTGACCTGGGGCCTGACCTCGCTGCCCCACGTTCAGGACTGGTACGCCCTGCGCGCCATCCACCGCGACACCCTGGTGGAGCATGACGCAATCTTCATCCCCGGGCACACCATTGTGGGCAACACTCACGACGAGGACGTCCTGGAGCGGGACTCGGCCCCCACCCGTGAAGAAGTCCTCACCCTCATTGCCCGGCATCACGCCTCCCTTCAGGGCCGGCCGGGGTCCTTCCGCAACCTTCCACTGCTGCGCCAAGAAGTGGTGCGCGCCGGCCGGGAGTGCTCCTGGCCGGGGCCGCGCGCCGCCCAGGAACTCATTGAGTGGTTCAACCTGCGCGAGCGCCAGGCCAAGTACATTAACAACTCGATGAAGGGCTACGAGGCCTTTGACTATGGCTGGGCCCTGCCCATGCTCGACAATGAGATATGGGCCTGCTGGCTCTCAGGATCCCAGGAGTTGACCAGCACTCGGCAGTGGTACGCGGACTTCACCGCACAGGCCTTCGACTCAGTCGTCGGCACGGCCCCCGCCGGCACAACCCCTGAGCTCTTCACCGCGCCCCGCACCCATCTGCCTCCGACCCCTCGAAGGGCGGCACTGGCGGTGCTGCGCGCCACCGGCGGGGACCGGCTGTTGTCCCGCTACCGCTCAGTGCGCACCATGCTGAACCACCCCATGGCCTTCGAGGCCTTCGCGGTAGGCCTCCCGCGATCCACGCAGGCGCTGCGCATGGCCGCGGGGGCCACGAGCCTGGGCCTGTGGGCGAACCTATTCCTGGCCAACGCCTGGGGTGCGGACCTGGTTCCCCCGGACTGAGCGCCTCCCCGCTGGGGGCGTGCTCGGCGGGCACAGCCCTGTCAATGCAGTCCCGTCAATGCAGTCCCGTCAATACAGCTCCGTCGAATACGGGGCCCGCCGGATGCGCCCCACCGGGCGTGGCCTTGTCAGATGCGGGATCCGCCACCCCCTGCCCGGAGCAGCCCCGCCCGGAGGCGGCCCGGTCTGGGATCCCCGGTCTGGGATGCGCAACTCGCTCAACCGCCATGCTGGTGCACCGGAAGGGCCCCCGAGCGCCGGGCGGCCCGGGCTTGGCCGCGAGCCCGGGCTTGGCCGCGATGCGGGTCTACTGACTTAATGCGGGCCCCCGAATACCGGGCGGCTCAGCAGGCGGTCGACGGCTGCGGCGGGCGAATGGTGCTCGGCCACCCACTGGCGGCCCCCATTGACGCGCTCGCCGTTGAGCACCTGCCCCACCGCCTCGACAATCGCGTCCACGGCCTCGGCGGGTGCCACTGGCCCGGCGAGCACGGGGACGTCACGGGTGGTGGGGTGGGCGCCGTCGTACCACTGAGGGTTGAGGGCCATAATGAGGCTCACGCCGCTGCCGATCGCCTCCAGTTCAGAGACCCCCATGCAGCCCGTCATCTGTCCGATGGCCGCTGTGCCTGAGGCAATCCACCGCACGTAGGCGCCATGGCCCATTTTGGGCAGTAGCTTGACCCCGTGCGCGGCCGCCTGCCCGGCGTCCTGCCCCCAGTCCAGCCCCTCCAGGAGGAGTGACCCGCCGTAGGCGCTTCGCAGGGCCGCCAGCACGGCGATCTGCATGGCGCCGCCCTTGGAGGCGTCCCAGCGCGAGGGGAAGAGGAAGCGCGCTGGGCCGTCGGCGGCTACCGCCTGTGGGATTTCGGTGGTGTCCACAATGACGGGCTGGAGGGTTGCCTCCTGGCGCAGTCCCGCCACATGCTCGGCCAGGTCGGGGGTGGTGTAGTAGACGTCGCACGCCTCAAGAACGGCGCGCCGAACCAGCGGGGCGTAGCGCTCCTCGTACTGGCGCTGGCGTATGTCACTGCCGTGAAGGTGGAGCACATAGGGGCGGCGCAGCCACCGGGTGTGGGCGGTGACGGTTGCGCCGTGCACGTCAAGCAGGTCGGTGCCCAGGGCGCGTCGAGCCAGTCCTGTTTCCCAGGCGGCGCCCCGCAGCGCCCGGCGCAGTGCCCGGGTGCGCGCCGACCAGCGGGGATCGGTGCGCGCCGTGTCGTACAGGCTCCAGTCCAGGCCCCGCGACCGGGCCTGGCGCACCAGGGCGCTGCCAATGCGGGCTATGTTGTTGACGTGGAGGACCTTCACCACGGGCCCCCTCAGGTGTGGCGCCCCAGGACCAGGTTGGCCCCGCGCTGCGCGGTGGCCGCCGCGGAGTGGTGCTCCTGGACCCAGGCCCTCCGGTGCCCGGCCCGGGCGCGGCGCTCAGCGGGCGGGGCCTCAGCGGCCTCCAGTGCCGCGAGCATGGCTTGGGCGACTCCCTGGGCATCGTAGTCCTGGGCCCAGCCCAGGTTGAAGGCGGGTAAGTCGGTGCGGGCGGGCCCCGGGCCGGCGTAGATCACCGGGGTTCCGCAGGCCAGCGCCGCGAAGATCTTGGTGGGATAGGCGAAGTCATAGCCCAGCCCCGGGCGGATCGACACCAACGAGGCGACGGCCCCGCGCTGCCATGCGGCCGCCTCCTGCGCCGGCACCAGGTCGTGCAGATGTATGCGTGGATCCTCCCCGGCCTGCTCCCCCAGCGCCGCCCAGTCGCTGCCCTGACCGAGGAAGACGAGCTCGGCCTCGGGACGGGTGCGGTGGACCAGTCGAAGTGCCTCAATGAAGATCCCAGCGCCCTGCCACTCCGAGGCGGTGCCGGCGTACAGGAAGTACGGGGCCGCCGGGGCGTCGGGGGCGAGGGCGCCCTGCGGGCTGAAGGTCTGGGTATCAATGCCGTTGACAACAGTGGCCACGTGGCGCGCGCCCAGCTGTGCCGCCCGCTGCGCCACGCCGTCGTTGACCGCCAGAACAACGCGCGCCCCACTCACGGCGAAGCGCTCGACCAGGTTGACAGCGCGCACCACCCACCCGGGTGCGCCCGTGGAGGCGGCGGCGTCGGACCACACGTCCGCGGCGTAGTAGGCGTAGGGCACGCCGCGCAGGGCGGCAACCACGCGCACCACCGCCCCGGTGGTCGGCGGCGGCTCGGCCACGATAATGTCAGGGCGCCTGGCGGCCACCAGCCGTGCGGCCAGGGGGATGTCGAAGCTCATGTACTGGGCGTAGCCGCGGATATACCCGCTGGCGTCGCGCAGTGCCGGCAGGGAGCGCACGCTCACGCCCCGGTCCTGGGGTGGGCGGACTCCCGGCGGCGTGGAGGTGTAAACCGTCACCTCCACGCCCTGGTCGGCCAGTGCTTTGGCGAGGCCGTGCAGGCGCAGCGCCGCGGCTGCGGGCTCAGGGGCGTAGAGGCGGGTGGCCAGAGCCACCCGGCCGCCCGGCCCCCGGGCCGGGCGGCGGGCGGCGGCCACGGCCGCGCCCACTGCCCCGGCCGCCCCCAGCGCCAGGAGCAGCGCGCCCCGGTTCACAGTTCGACCGTGCGGTTCTGGGCCGCCGCCTCCAGGACGGCCTCGACGACGGCCAGGGTGGCCACGCCCTCGGCCATGGTGACGTGCTCGGAGCCGACCCCGAGCACGGCGTCCCGGAACCGCTCCTGCTCCAGGGCCAGGGGCTCGCGCTTCTCAATGGCGTAGCGGATGACGTCGCCCTCTGAGACTCCGCGGAAGTTGGCCACCTGGTCCCAGGTATGCGCCACGGTGCCATTGGCGTGGAAGGTGAGGTCCCCCGTGAGGGTGTCGGCCACGAAAGCGCCCTTCTCCCCGGTGACGATGGTGACGCGCTCCTTGAAGGGGGTCAACCAGTTGACCACGTGGGAGGTAATAATGCCGTTGGCCAGGCGACCGGTGGCCACCACCATGTCCTCATTCTCACGGCCCGAGCGGTGGGCGACCTGGGCGCTGACGGAGATGAAGGGGCTCCCGGCCACCCAGGCGGTGAGGTCGACGTCGTGGGTGGCCAGGTCCTTGACTACTCCGACGTCACTAATGCGGGCGGGGAAGGGGCCCTGGCGGCGGGTGAGGACTTGGTAGACCTCACCGAGCTCACCGCGATCCAACCGCTCGTGCAGGGCGCGCAGGGCGGGGTTGCAGCGCTCGACATAGCCGACAGCGCCCACGACCCCATTGTCGGCGAAAGCCTGGGCGACGCGCCTGCCGGCTTCAATGCTGTGGGCAATGGGCTTCTCGACCATGGTGGGCACGCCCGCGGCGGCCAGGGCCAGGGCCACCTCCTCGTGGTAGGCGGTGGGCACGGCCACCATGGCGGCATCCAGTCCGGCATCAATCAGGGCGTGGACATCGCCGAGGACCGGAAGGGGGCCGGCGACACCGAAGCGGTCGCCGCCCGGGTCGGCCACCGCCACCAGGTCCATGCCCTCGGTGGTGCGAATGACGCGGGCGTGGTGGCGGCCCATGGAGCCCAGGCCTATGAGGCCCACGCGCAGGGGGTTGTTCGCGGTGCCCTTCTGAGTCGGGTTCGCACTCATCTCAGGCACCCGCCTTCGCCACGGCAGTCACGGCCCGGACAATGCGCTCCAGGTCGTCCTGGCTCAGTGAGGGGTGGACCGGCAGGGAGAGGCACTCGCGGGCGGCCCTCTCGGTGCCGGGCAGCTCCAGGTCGGGGGCGTAGGGGGCCAGGGAGTCCAGGCGGTGGTTGGGGATCGGGTAGTACACGCCGGTACCGACCTGCCACTCCTCGCGCAGAGCCTTCTGGGCGGCGTCGCGCTGGGCGCCGGTGGCCCCCTCCAGGCGGATGGTGTACTGGTGGTAGACGTGGGTGTAGCCCGCGGGCACGTGCGGGGTGACCACACCGGCCACACCGGCCAGCCCCTCGTCCAAGACGGCCGCGTTGGCCTGGCGGGTGGCGGTCCAGCCGGCCAACTTGGTCAGTTGGACGCGGCCGACGGCGGCGGCCACGTCGGTCATGCGGTTGTTGAGGCCCACGACCTCGTTGGCGTACTGCCTCTCCATGCCCTGGTTGCGGATGAGTCGGCAGCGGCGGGCAAGATCGGCGTCGCCGGTAGAGATCATGCCCCCCTCCAGACTGGTCATGTTCTTGGTGGGGTAGAAGGAGAAGGATCCCCAGGCTCCGAAGGTTCCCACGGGCTTGGAGTCGATGGCGGCGGCATGCGCCTGCGCGCAGTCCTCGAAGACCTGCAGGCCGTGACGCCGCGCAATGTCCATGATCTCGGGCATGCTTGCGGGCAGGCCATAGAGGTGGACTACCTCAATGGCCACCGTGTTCTCGGTGATGGCGGCCTCCACCGAAGCCGGGTCGAGGGTGAAGGTGACCGGGTCAATGTCGGCGAAGACCGGGGTGGCCCCGGAGATCGCCACGGAGTTACCGGTGGCGGCGAAGGTGAAGGAGGGAACGATGACCTCGGCACCCTGCGGGAGCCGGCACGCCAGGGTCGCCACATGTTGGGCGGAGGTGCCGGAGTTGACGGCGACGCAGTGGGCGCCGGCGACCACCTGGGCGGCGAACTCCTCCTCGAAGGCAGCCACCTGGGGGCCCTGGACCACCATGCCGGAGGCCATGACGGCGTCAACGGCATCACGCTCCTCCTGGCCGATGACTGGCTTGGCGGGGGGGATGAAGGTGCGTTCCATTAGTGGCGAACCTCTCGGATTGTGTTCTCGGACTCTTCGTACAGGGTGCCGGTGACCGGGCAGCGCCAGCGGGCGGGACCGTCGGGGCCGTCACCGGATTCGACCGCCACCAGCGGCTCGCCGGCTCGTCCCACCCAGGCTATGCGCCGGGCGGGAACACCCGCGACCAGGGCGTGGGCGGGGACGTCCTTGGTGACCACGGCCCCGGCCGCCACCGTGGCCCAGGCGCCAATGCGCACCGGGGCCACGCACACCGCGCGCGCCCCGATAGAGGCGCCCTCCTCAATGGTCACACCGACCGGCTCCCAGTCGGAGGCTGATTTCAGCGTGCCATCAGGGTTGACGGCGCGGGGGAAGTGGTCGTTGGTGAGGGTGACCGCCGGACCAATGAAAACGCCGTCGCCCAGGGTCGCCGGCTCATAGACCAGGGCGTAGTTCTGCACCTTGCAGTTGTCGCCCATGCGCACGCCCTCGCCTATGTAGGCGCCCCGCCCAATGACGCAGTTGCGGCCGACAACGGCGTCCTCGCGCACCTGTGCCAGGTGCCAGACGCTGGTCCCCTCTCCAATGACGGCCCCGGGCGAGACATCTGCGGACTCAACAATGCGGGTGGCCACGGCGGCTCCTGTGGTTGGTCGACCTGTATACCGCCACAACTGTGAGGCCAATGGTCAGGCCAGCGGCTCCACCATCCTACCCAACCGTCGTCCCGGGTCACCGGCGGCCACCGCCACGTGCAAGAATGCAGCGATGGCAACACAGAGCAGCCCCAGCCCCGCGGCCGCACTCCCCGAGGACCCCCGCCCCGGCCCGGTCACGGACGCCTGGCTCGTTGTCCCCCTGTACAACGAGGCCCAGGTGGTGCACGAGGTCATTGCCGAGGCGCGCCACATCTTCCCCCACATTGTGGTGGTTGACGATGGTTCCCGAGATGGTTCGGCGCGCCAGGCGGAGGCCGCGGGCGCCATTGTGGTGCGCCACCCCATTAACCTGGGGCAGGGGGCGGCCCTGCAGACCGGCTTCACCTATGTGTTGGAGCGCACCGACGCCCAGTACGTGGTGACCTTCGACGCCGACGGGCAGCATTCGGCCGCGGACGCGGCGGCCATGGTCGCCCGGGCCCGCGCTGAGGGTCTGGCCATCGTCCTGGGATCCCGCTTCCTGAAGGGACCCTCCCCCGTGGGTTGGCTCAAGCGCCTTATTCTGCGCACCGCCGCCTGGGTGAGTTCACGGACCTCGGGCATGCGCCTGTCCGACGCCCACAATGGGCTGCGGGTGCTGCGGCGCGACGCCGTCGAGCGCCTGGACCTGCGGCAGAACCGGATGGCGCACGCCAGTGAGATCATCCGCCAACTGGGGGCCACTGGCCTGCCCTGGAAGGAGATGCCGGTGACAATCGTTTACACGGACTACTCGCGCGCCAAGGGGCAGTCGCTGTGGAACTCGGTCAATATTCTGGTTGACCTGGTCTTCTCCTGATCCCATGTTGAGGAGTGGCATTGTGAGCTCTCGGATCATTATCCAGATCGTCCTGGTCATTGCCGTGGCGGCAATGGGGTGGATGATGCTGCGCAGCCCCTCCGGGGCCCGCCATCAGGCATCGCGGCGCCTGATCACGCTCGTTTTCGTGGTCTTCGCCGTGGTCGCCATTCTGGTGCCCTCCCTGACCACCCGGCTGGCCCACCTGGTGGGCGTGGGGCGCGGCACCGACCTGCTCCTGTATTCCCTAGTCGTCGCCTTCCTGGCGCAGATCCTCTCCTCCTTCCGGCGCAATGCGGCCATGGAGCGCAAACTCACCCACCTGGCGCGCCGGGTGGCGCTCGACGCAGCGCCGGATCCCTTCAATCCCCTCAATAATCTCAATAATCTCAATAATGAGGGCCGTCATTCAACGCCGGACCAAGCCCACCAGTCCCAGCCGCACTAGCCCGGCGGGGATCAGCGGGCGTCGAGATCAGCGGGCATCGAGGAGAGTCCCCCGCTCCTCCTCGCGACTCGGGCGATAGGCGCTGATCAGCGCCGCGAGGCGCGCACCGCGACCTCCTCGCGCAGCCGCAGCCCGCCGCCAATCACCCAGCGCACCGGCGCCTGCCAGAGGGCGGGGTGGGCGGTATTGATGTAGCGGCGCGCCGAGGCGTGGTGGGCGCGGATCATCTTCTCGGGGCGGGCCTTCCAACTGGCGCCCTGGTCGTGGACGACAACCGCCTGGGGCACCTGGACATTGAGCCAGCCCGCCCGCGCCACCCGCGCCCCCAAGTCCACGTCCTCGAAGAACATGAAGTACTCCTCGTCGAATCCGCCCAGGGTGCGCCAGACCGCGGCCGGCAGGAGGAGGCAGGCCCCGGAGAGCCACCCGACGGCATGGACGCCGTCGGAGTTGGCGCCGTGGTAGGCGGCTGAGAAGGGGTTGGAGGGCCACACCCTGCCCAGGACGGCGTGGCCGGCGCCTTTGAACAGGGACGGCAGTGCACGCCCCGAGGGGTAGACGGTGCCGTCGGGGTTGAGCAGCCGGGGGCCCAGGCAGCCGGCGCGGGGCTCGTCGTAGGCGGCGTCGATTAGAGCGTCGAGGCTGCCCGGCTCCCAGACAATGTCCGGGTTGGCCACCACCACCCAGTCCTCGCTCAAGTCGGCGGCCGCCAGGTTCGCACCGCCCCCGTAGCCGTGGTTGACGCCGTCGCTGACCACGCGCGCACCGTGGGCCTGCGCTGCCGCGTGCACCACGTCATGCTGGGAACCATTGTCCGCAATGACCAGGGTCAGGGGCCTGCTGGTGGCGGCGCGGGTCGAGGCCAAGAAGTGCTCGAGCTCCTCACCCGGGTTGTAGGCGACCGTCACGACGCGGACGCTCTCGCTCCCCCCCTTCCCTGGATCGTCCAGGCTCCTGCAGGTCGTCTCCCGGCGGCTGGGGGCAGAGCTCTCGGTGTTCTCGGTGTTCTCGGTGTTCTCGATCACGGCACTGAGACTAACTGAGGCCAACGGAGCATTCCGGCACTGGAGACCTCAAAAGGCACCGGAGCGAACCTCGGCGCCCCCTGTTGGGCCCGCCGCGCGGCGCCCGTGGCAAGTTTCACGGCAGAACCATGTGTGAGTCGGCTCAAACCGTGCGGGCAAACGCCCATACCTTCCCTATGATCGGAAGCGTGTCGACTCATACCAAGCCGCAGGCGCGGCACTCCTCCAAGGACCTTGGGCGCCACCTCGCGCGCAAGATCCTTCTGTGCTGCTTCACCGTGGTGTTCTTCCTCACCTCGGCGGCGGCGCTGGCCTACTACGATCTGCAGTCCCAAGTAAACCGCGTCGACATTGGCGAACTGCTGGGAACCGACCGCCCCACCCGCCCAGACGGGGAGGGCGACTCCTATGAGGGCAGGGCCGTCAATATTCTCATCCTGGGCAGCGACTCCCGTACCGGGGCCAACAACGTTGATGGCTCGGAGGGGACCGAGGATGTCCTGGTCGCTCGCTCGGACACCGCCATGATCATGCATATTTCGGCTGATCGGACGCGCATAGAGGTGGTCTCGATCCCGCGCGACACCATGGTCGATATTCCCTCCTGCAAGACCGCCGCGGGAGAGACCACAGAGGAATGGGAGGACGCCCAGTTCAACTACGCGTTCCAGACCGGCGCCGGTGAAGGTGACAACAAGGAAGCAGTCGCCGCCGGCGCCGCGTGCACTATCAGGACCGTTGAGAAGATGACCGGGATCTTCATTGACGAGTTCATGGTGGTCGACTTCAACGGCCTGTCCACCATGATCGATTCCCTGGGCGGTGTCAACGTTTATGTCGATGAGGACATTGACGACGCCGACTACACCGGCCTGGTTCTGCCGGCGGGATGCCACCACATGGATGGGACTATGGCGCTCCAGTACGCCCGAGTGCGCCACGGCGTGGGAGACGGCTCCGACCTGTCCCGCATCTCCCGCCAGCAGAATCTCATGAGCGCCATGATGCGCACCGCCAAGCAGAAGAATCTGTTGACCGACGCCGACGAGTTGTACTCCTTCGCCCGTGATGCACTGGGGTCGTTGACGACCTCGGAGAAAATCGGTGAGCTAACCACGCTCGCAGGCCTGGCCCAGTCCATTCAGGCCATTGGCATGGACAAAATCACCTTCGTCACCATGCCCTACACCCCCTCCGACTGGGACCCGAACCGTGTTGTCCCCAGTCCTGAGGCCGACGCGGTCTGGGACGCTCTCATCCATGACAAGCCGGTGCCCGAAGAGTCGGTCTCAACCACCGCCGATGGGCCCGTTCCCGGCGCCTCCGCAGAATCGACAACCTCTGAGGCCGAGTCCACCGATGACACGCAGACCGACGACCCCGATGGCTCCAGCAGTCAGACCCAACCGCCTTCGGGTACTGCTACCGCCACGGATGACCCTGCGGCCCAGTGCCGCTGACCGAGGAGAGCGCCTATGACTCCTTCTGCGGGCTCAGACGGATCCCTCCCGCCCTCCTACGCCGCCAACTCAGGCAGCCCGTCGCGGCGCCGTCGGCGCACTGAGGACTCCGACGGCGCCTGGCCCGCGGCCGTCCCCCCGCCGGGACGCGACGACGGCGCACAGCCCTTGCCGCCATCACACCCGGTGGCCCACTCCCCGGCGCCGGCCCCAGGCGGTGGGGCAAGCCGGCGCCGTTCCCCCGCACCCGGCTCACGCACTCCCGGTGACCGGGCCCGCCGCGGCGCCGGGGGCCCGGCTCGCCCGGCTCATGGTGCCAGCCGGGCCCGGGAGGGCTCCTCCGCAGTCCCGCTCGGCCAGGACCCCGCCCCCGAGCCGGCGGAGCGCACCCAGGTCATGCCGGTGGGGGCCGTGCGCCCCCACCAGGCGGCGGAGCACCCCCCACCCGGAGCCACGTACGGGTCGCCGGCCCCCGAGACCGCCCCGCCCCCCGTGCGCCCGGGGGAGGCCGGGCCCGAGGTCCGGCCGGCGCGCCCTGGGCGCCGCCGTCGACGTTTTCGCCCACTCAGGTGGGTGGCGATCGTCCTGGTACTCCTCATCGCCCTTATCGCCGGGCGCGTGGCCTGGCTCGTCCACGACGTCAATTCCAAACTGCAGCGAGTGGATGCGCTCTCGGGCGCGGCGGACACGCCCGGGCAGACCTGGCTCATTGTCGGCTCTGACGCCCGGGGGGATGGCGGTGTTGCTGATGACGGCACCGAGGGGGCCCGCGCGGACTCGATCATGCTGCTGCACCGGGCCGAGAACGGCCAGGCATCACTGACCTCCCTGCCACGGGACACCTACGTGGAGATCCCCGGCTATGGGGGTGACAAGATCAATTCCGCCTACTCCTACGAGGGCCCAGCGCTGCTGGTGCAAACGGTCGAGTCCCTGACCGGCCTGACCGTGGACCACTATGTTGAGGTGGGCATGGGCGGAGTCTCGCAGATGGTTGATGCCGTTGACGGCGTTAACGTCTGCCTGGACTACGACGTCGATGACGCCGACTCCGGGCTGCAGTGGGACACGTCGGAAGGCACCTGCCAGGACGTCGATGGGCAAAGGGCCCTGGCCTACTCCCGTATGCGCAAGTCCGACCCCACCGGCGACATTGGCCGCGGCCTGCGTCAGCGGGCCGTCATTAACGCGGTCGTGGACAAGGCGGCCTCATGGCAAACGGTGGTGAACTTCCCCCGGCAGGACGCCCTCGTCGACGCAGGCACCCAGGCGTTCACAGTGGACCGGGACACGAACTCCGTTGACCTGGCGCAGATGGTGCTCGCTTTCCGCGCCGCCTCGAGCAGCGGCCTGACCGGGGCCCCTCCAATTGAATCCCTGGACTATGAGCCCGGATGGGTTGGTTCGGCGGTGCTCCTGCAGGACACGACAGCGCCCTCGTTCTTCGCGGCCTTGCGCGACGGCGAGTTGACCGTCAACGACTTCAACCAGGGTCCCTGAGAAGGCCTTGATCCTCTCAGCCCTGGTCGTGGGCTCCTAGTCGTGGGTCCTGGCCCGGCGCGGGCCAGGACCCACGGCGTCTCTTAGGCGAAGTGGGGCCGGTTGGGGTCGGCCTGCCAGGAGGTGAAGGAGGAGGAGACAATGTCGTCCAGGTCGTGCTCGGCCTTCCAGCCCAGGACCTGGCCAATGCGGGTGGCGTCGCCAATGAGCTGGGGCGGGTCCCCGGCGCGGCGGGGCAACTCCTCGGGCTCGACCGCCAGGCCAGTGGCCGCGATCACCTTGGAGACGACCTCGCGCACTGAGGCTCCCCGACCAGTGCCCACATTGAAGATGTGCTCGGTCATCTCCCGACCGCCCGATAGGTAGTCCAGGGCGGCAATGTGCGCCACCGCCAAGTCGCGCACATGGATGTAGTCCCGGATGCAGGTACCGTCGGGGGTGGGGTAATCGGTGCCGAAGATCTTGGGGGTGTCCCCTGCGGCCAGCCGCTGGAGCACCATGGGGATGAGGTTGAGGGTGGCCATGTCCCCCAGATCATCCCAACCGGCGCCGGCGACGTTGAAGTAGCGCAGCCCCGCCCAGCGCAGGCCCCAGGCGCGCTGGCAGTCGGCCATCATCCACTCACCAATGAGCTTGGTCTCCCCGTAGGGGTTAATGGGGTGGCAGTCAATGTCCTCCTGGACGATCTCAACCGGCGGCATGCCGTAGACGGCCGCTGAGGAGGAGAAGATCATCTGATCAACACTGGCGGCCTCCATGGCCATGAGCATGTTGGCCAATCCACCCACGTTCTGCTGGTAGTACCACGATGGGCGCTCTACCGACTCGCCAACCTGCTTGCGGGCGGCGAAGTGGATGACGGCGGTGACATTGTGCGACTTCATGAGGTCGGTCAGCGCCTCGGTGGCCTGTCCGGAGGCGACGTCGAGTTGGACGAGCTCGGCGCCCGTCACCCGGCTGGGGGAGCCGTAGGAGAGATCATCAACGACAACGACCTTCTCCCCGCGCCCGAGGAGGAGTCGGACCACATGGGCGCCAATGTAGCCGGCGCCTCCGGCGACAAGAATACTCATACTGCCATAGTACTCGGCCCCGGGGCCCATGCCGGGGGTCTGGCGCTACACCTTGCAGCGCCCACCATTCGCCCACCATTCAAGGGCGCAAGCCCCCGGACCCTCTCATTCCCGGTCACTTCTGGGCGGTGGCGCGCCTCTGGCGCAGCGCAACCCCCTTGTCGTGGGCCACCCGGGCCAGATCGGCCTGGAAGTCCCGCATGGCCTGGCGCAGACGGGCCGCCTCAGCCCCCTCACCGGCCCCCAGGATTCGGGCGGCCAGCAGCCCGGCGTTGCGGGCCCCGCCAATGGAGACGGTGGCCACCGGCACGCCCGCGGGCATCTGCACAATGGAGAGCAGGGAGTCCATGCCGTCCAGGTATTTCAGGGGCACTGGCACGCCGATCACCGGCAACTCGGTGACCGCCGCCAGCATGCCGGGCAAGTGGGCGGCACCCCCGGCCCCGGCAATAATGACGCGCAGGCCCCGCCCGGCAGCGCGCTGCCCGTAGTCGATCATTTCCGCGGGCATGCGGTGCGCGGAGACGACGTCGGCTTCATAAACCACACCGAGCTCATCGAGGACGTCAGCGGCGGCGCTCATGGTGGGCCAGTCGGAGTCTGAGCCCATGACAATGCCGACGACGGGTTGAGGGATGGGGCCCATGAGGGTGTTCCTTTCTCGGGTTTCGGCTCGTTGAGTGTTCGGGGTGCTCGGCGTCAGTGCGGATCCGGTGCAGGGGCGGAGGCGTCTCCGCGCAGAATGGCGACGACGGCGCGGGCGCGCTGGAGCGCCTCCTGAAGGTCCTGGCCGGGGCCGGCAGTCATATTCACGTGGCCGAGCTTGCGCCCGGGTCGGTGGCTCTTGCCGTAGAGATGGATGCGGGCGCCCGGCTCCAGGGCCATGGCCCGTCTCAGGGCGTCGGGACCGGGTTGATGGGCCCCGCCGATCAGGTTGACCATGACCGTGGCCGGGGCGGTGGGCTCCGTCGACCCCAGGGGCAGGTCCAGGACCGCGCGCACGTGCTGGGCGAACTGGCTGGTCACGCAGCCGTCCTGGGTCCAGTGCCCGGAGTTGTGGGGGCGCATGGCCAATTCGTTGACGAACAGCCTGGCGGGTTCACCGGGATGCTCCACGGCGAATAGTTCGACGGCGAGCACGCCGGTGACCCCGAAGCGATCGGCCACGGTCCGACCAATGCGCTGGGCCCGGGCTGAGGCCTCAGCGCTCAAGTGGGGGGCGGGAGCGAGCACCTCGGCGCACATGCCACCGGACTGCACCGTCTGAGTGACGGGCCACGCCGCCACCTGACCCGAGGGGGTGCGGGCCAGGAGTACGGACAGTTCGCGGGTGAAGGCGACGGCCTGCTCAAGGAGCAGGCTGGTGACGGCGCCACCCCCGAGGGAGCCACCCCCTCCGGCCCGCGGGACCGTATCCGCTTGGTCCACTTGAGCGCCCGCCGCACCCATCGAGGCGGTGCCGGCTGCCGCAATCCACTGGGCGGCCTCGCCGTCGACCAGCTCCTCGGCGCCGTGCACCAGGAGCACGCCGTGACCGTCGTAGCCGCCGCGCGGGGTCTTGAGCACCACCGGCCAGGAGTACTTGCCGGCGAAGTCCCGCACTTGCCGGCGCATCTGCTCGACGCTGCCGCTGACCTCCATCCAGGCGGGCTGCGGGAGGGAGGCCCTGTCCAGGGCCCGGCGCATGGCGAGCTTGTCCCGGGCCAGGAGCAGGGCCTCCGGCGGGGGCTGGACGCTAACCCCCTCGGCCCGGAGGCGGGCCAGGAGCGAGGAGTCCTGGTGCTCGTGTTCGAAGGTGAGGACACTGGCGGGCTCTGTCGCCTGGAGTCGGGGGGCCGCAGCCGCACCCTCACGGCCATCGCACCCCTGAACGAGCCGACGAACAGCGGCCTCGTCGTCGGCGCGGCCCACCGGGGCGTCGACCGTGACTTGTGCCGCAGATCCGTCGGCGGCCTCAACCAGGGTCCGCAGGCGGATCCCCAGCGCACTGGCCTCCTCCTGCATCATGCGGGCCAACTGGCCGCCCCCAATGACGGCGACAATCGATGCGCTCACCACCCCAGGCTACCGGCCTCGTAGGCTAGGCGTCGTGTCTGAAGCCCCGGTACCTCCCCCTGCTCCGTCGCCGGCCCTTTCTCCACCCGCCCCGGAGTCGGGGGGTGCCGCCATCCAGTCCCCCAATAGCGCCCCAGAATCGGCGCAACCTGCGGGACTCGTGAGGGCGGGGGCCGCGTCCGCGGCCCGTCGTCTCCCCCGTGCAGTGCTCATCCTGGCGGTGTGGGGCGCGTGCACTGCGGTGAGTTTCGCGATCCTGCGGTTGGGGGCGCAGGACACCCCCGCCAATGTTTGGGCGCCGGCGGCACCGTCGTGGAGCGAGCACCTGAGCTTCTGGGATTCGGGCTGGTATGCGCGGATTCATCGGGAGGGCTACCCCGTGGTACTGCCGGTGGGCCTTAATGGCACGGTGGCACAGAATTCCTGGGCATTCATGCCGCTACTGCCCATGCTCGCCGGCCTGCTGACCTGGACCGGCTGGTCCTTCTACGTCTGTGCCGCACTGGTGGCGATCGCAGCCAGTGCGGGGGCGGCACTGGCCATGGACCGGTGGCTGTCCCCCCGCGTGGGGCCCACGGCCTCGGCCTGGGCGGTGGCCCTGGTGTGGTCCTCGCCGTGCGCCGCCATTCTCCAGGTTCCCTACGCCGAGTCCCTGGGGCTGCTCCTCACCGCCCTGGTCCTGTGGCAGGCGGGGCGCCACCGTTTCCTCATGTGCGTGCCGCTGGTGGCGCTGGCGGCCTTCTCCCGCCCCATTGGGGTGCCGCTGGCGGCAGCACTGGGCCTGTGGTGGGCGTGGGAGACCACCTGCGCACGCGGCGTACTTCCCGAGTCGTGGACCTCCGCCCTACTGCCCGGCACCCGGCGCCTGACGGCCGCTCAGCGCCTGCACCTCCTGATTCTCACTCTCCTGGCCTGCCTCAGCGCCCTGGCCTGGCCCGCCATTGCCTGGGCGGCCACGGGCAGGGCCGACGCATACACCGCCACCGAGACCTCATGGCGATCCGGTTCCCTGGCGCCCTTCGTGCCCTGGCTCATTCGGGGCCAGTGGTGGGTGGGGGCGCATTTGAGCCTCATCCTGGTGGCCATGGTCCTGGTGCTGGCGGCCCTCATGCTCTCCGCCCCGGCCCTGCGCCGGCTGGGGCCGGCGCCGTGGTTCTGGTGCCTGGCCTACGTCCTGTACCTGCTGGCGTTCTTCGACCCGACCAGCTCACTGCTGCGCCTCCTGTTGCCGTTGGCCCCGGCGGCGTGGGCGGCGGCCGGCTGCGTACGCGGCCTACGGGGCCGCCTGGCGCTGGCGGCCGGCGGGGTCATGGGGCAGTTGTTCTGGGTGAGCTGGGTGTGGGACGCCTCTATAGCCATTAACTGGGTTCCGTGAGGCCCCGGGCCGATTCCGGCCCGAATCGGGCGGGCGCCGAAGAGACACCAAAGCGATGGGGCAGCCCTCCCCAAGACATCCCAAGACATTACTGGCGGCGCGCCCGTAGGATCGGGCCCGTGACCCAACCGCACCTTAAAGCCTACCATATGTCCGGACAATCACCTGTGACACTGACGCTCCGCAGGCGCGCAGTGGCATGGGTACGCGAATTCCTCCAGTTCGGCCTGGTTGGGGCATTGGCCTTCGTGCTGGACTGGGGGTTGTTCAACCTCCTCCAGCACGGTCCTACCGGGATCCTCGCCGGCC
Organism: Actinomyces oricola; assembly: GCF_004104015.1. GTDB lineage: Bacteria > Actinomycetota > Actinomycetes > Actinomycetales > Actinomycetaceae > Actinomyces > Actinomyces oricola. The sequence goes on from NZ_RYFV01000004.1 coordinate 57,727, forward strand.
ACCCGAACACGGCGCAGGCGCTGGCGGCGACAACGGCCACCGTCTTCTCCTGGGTGGTCAACCGCCGGTGGACGTACCAGGGCCGCACCCAGGACAACACCGCCCGTGAGGGCCTGCTTTTCGCCTCCGCAAATGTGGGGGGCATCGTCATTACCCAGCTCTGCCTGCTGTTCACCCACCACGTTCTGGGGCTGACCAGTGTTCTGGCGGACAATATTGCCGCCTATGTGGTGGGGTTCGGCCTGGCCACCGCCTTCCGCTTCCTCTTCTACCACTACATCGTGTTCACCGGCCGCCCCAAGAAGCCCGCCCCCCGGTCCACCTGAGCGTGCACGTGCCCGATCCCACATGAGTGCTGAGGGCGTACTCATGGCACCGGGCCCGCTGCTGTCCCTACCCTGGCGCGGTGACCGCACTGACCTCGGCCCTCGCCGCATTGCCCGCCCTGCCCGCGCCGACATTGGGCCCCGAGTGGCTCGACCCGGTAAATATCATTAACGCCTTTGTTGGGTGGGTCGGCCCCTGGGCGGTGGTCGGCGTCATGTTCGTCATCTTCGCCGAGACCGGCCTGCTCGTCGGCTTCTTCCTGCCGGGGGACTCCCTGCTGTTCACCCTGGGCATGTTCGTGGGCACCGGGGTGGTGGGGGTTCCCATCTGGCTGGCGGCGCCCGCCGTGTGGCTGGCGGCCATCGCGGGCAACCAGACCGGTTACCTCATTGGCAGCAAGGCCGGCCCCGCGGTCTTCAATAAGCCCGACTCCAGGTTCTTCAAGCAGGAGTACGTGGAGCGCACCAGCGCATTCTTCGCGAAGCACGGCGGCAAGGCCGTAACTCTGGCCCAATTCGTGCCGATTGTGCGCACTTTCACCCCGGTGATGGCGGGCGTGGGCAAGATGCACTACCGCCACTTCTTCGGGTTCAACCTGCTGGGCGCGACTCTGTGGGCCTTCGGCATTACCTGGCTGGGCTGGTTCCTGGGGTCGATCACCTGGATCCAGGAGAACATCGACTTCATGATCCTGGCGATCGTCTTCGTCTCCATCACCCCCATGATCATTCACGCCGTCCAGGAGCGCCGTTCATCGCGCACAGCCCCCGAGTCCGACCGGGCAGTCCCCGAGTCCAACCGGGCCTGAGTGTCAAACGCGCAACACCGGGGCCCGCGCCCCCACCGGTCGCGGGCCTCCGCCGTCGCCGGACCCCCATCCGGGGTTCCGCTCTTTCTCACGCGACTAGCCGGCGGCCTCCCCGGGCTCCTTGAGTTCGGACAGCCGCCTTTTCAGGACCGGTTCAGAACCGGCGTCGTCGACCCACCGTCACCAGGGCGCCCTTGGGCAGGACATTGTCGGGGTCCAGGGACTTGGGCACCGAGTTGAGCAGAATGGAGAAGACCGGGGGACGGCGCTGGGTGAGCTCAATGCGCCCGCCGTCGGCCTCCACCAGCGCCTTGGCCAAGGCCAGCCCCACCCCGGTTGAGCCGTGCCCCGAAACATGGCGCTCGAAAATATTGGGGGCGATGTCGTCCGCAACGCCGGGGCCCTCGTCGGCGACATCGATGAAGACGCCATGACCGGCGTTGGCGGTGCGCACGCTCACGGTGGTGTCCCCGGCGCCGTAGCGCAGGGAGTTCTCAATGACGGTGGCCAGTTCCTGGGCCAGGGAGCCGGGGGTGGCCAGGACCGGCCGGTTCACGTCATCACTCAATGTGATAGTGCGCCCGGCGGCGGCGAAGGCCGGCTCCCACTCCTCGCGCTGTTGGGCGAAAACGTCCTCCAGGCGCACCGCCTCGGTCGAGCCCCCACCGGTGCGTCGGGAGACCTTGAGCAGGTCCTCAACCACGCTGGTGAGACGCTCAACCTGCTCAATGCAGGCGCGCGCCTCCTCACGCACCTCCTCCTGATCGGACAGGAACTCGATCTCCTCCAGGCGCAGGGACAAGCTGGTCAGGGGGGTGCGCAGTTGGTGAGAGGCGTCGGAGGCGAACTGCCGCTCAGCGGCCAGGCGCCCAGCAACCCGTTCGGCACTGCGCACGAGCTCGGCCTGGACCAGGTCGATCTCCTCAATGCCCGAGCTGCGCAGTCGGGGGCGGACCTGCCCACTGCCGAGCTGCTCGGCCTCGGCGGCCAGGTAAATCAGGGGTGCCGAGATCCGGCGGGAAACCTTGGCGGCCACGACGGCACCGGCGATCACCGCTATGCCGGCGAGCCCCACAATAGTGGCCACGACCATTAACACAATCCGTGCATGATCCGCGGTGGAAGCGGAGCGCAGCGACAGGATTACCCACGCGCACCCCAGGGGCAGGCCCAGCACCACCACGGACACCAGAACGGCCACCATGGTCATCTGCATAGCCCGGCGGCGCATGGCGACTCCTCCTCTTGTTCATAGTCGGGGACAGCGGTGCCCCGGCTCTCGGAAGCGCGAGGCCGGGGCACCACTCCGCTTCGGGTTGACGGGCCCGTGCGGGGGCTCAGTCGATGACAATCCGGTAACCGTCGCCCTGGGCGACCAGAAGTGCGGGGGCGTCGACGTCGTCGCCCAGCTTGCGGCGCAGCCAGGTGACGTGCATCTCCAGGGTCTGCACGGTACCGGTGGGGTCCTCACCCCAGACCTCTTTGAGAACGTCGTCGGTGGCGACGACGCCGCCGCCCCCGCGCACGAGAACCCTCAGGAGCTCGAACTCGCGGACGGTGAGCTGGAGTTCGCGGGAGCCGACGAAGGCGCGGTGCTCGGCCACATCGACGCGGATATCCCCCACGCTGAGCTCGTCCTCGGCGGCCTCTCCGGAGGCGCGGCGCACCTGGGCGCGCACCCGGGCCAAAAGCTCGGCCAGGCGGAAGGGCTTGGTGACGTAGTCGTCCGCGCCGGCGTCCAGGCCGACAACCAGATCGGTCTCCTCGCTGCGCGCGGTGAGCATGAGGATTGGGGTAGTCAGACCCTGGGCGCGCACCTGGCGGGAGACGTCCAAACCGTCCATGTCGGGCAGCCCGAGGTCCAGAACGATAATGTCCGCCTCAGACACCTCCTCCAAGGCTCCTTTGCCAGTGCCGTGGGCGCGCACCTCGTAGCCCTCGCGGCCGAAGGCGCGAGCGAGCGGCTCGGAGATAGCCGGGTCATCTTCAACGAGAAGCACAGTGGTCACACTGGTGATGGTATGCGACGAGATCGCCCGCCGCCATCCTCCTCGAGCCTGAAACCGGTGCAATGCCGGCCGGGCGCTACCCCAATGCCACCGACCCCACGGATCATGCCCTTTCCAGGGACCACGGCGTAATGGACCCCAGCCCCTTGGCGACCACCTCGTGGCACCGGCGCACCCGGTACAGGGAGGAGGCGGGGGTGTCCTGCAGGGCCCGGGCGGTGGGCTCGTCCATGCGAATACCCCCCGGTTCGGCAGTGTCAACCAGCCTGGAGGCGAGGTTGACGGTGGGGCCGAAGACGTCCCCGGAGCGGGAGACCACGCGCCCCTCGACAAGACTGGCGCGCACTCGCATGGTCTCCGGCCCCGACTGGAGTTCAGCGACCAGGGCGGTCACGACATCGGCGGCAATGGTCAGGTCATCGGAGATGTACATGACGGCGTCACCAATGGTCTTGACCACGCGGGCGCCCCGGGAGGTCACCACGTCGCGGGCCTTGGACTCGAAATCCTCCAGCATGGTGGATAGCTCCCGGCGCCCCATGGTCTGGGCGCGCTGGGTGAAGGAGACAATGTCAACGAAGCCCAGGGAGCGGGTCAGCGGATACATGTCGGGCCCGGCCTCCTCCCGGCCGCGCTGCGCCACCTCCCCGTTGGTGCGCCCAATGAGGGAGGCCAGGTGACGGCGCCACACGTAGGTCAGTTGGGCCGACAGTGAATCGATCATCTCGTCAATGTGGTCCAGGGCCACCAGCCGAGCGGAGGTGTCGTCGAGGTGGAGGCGCTGGGAAATGTCAGCCACGACCGTCTCGAACTGCCACAGCACCAGACGGTCCATGGTGTAGGACTGGGCGCGCAGGAGCTCCATAACGCTGGCGGCGCCCAGGCCGCCGCCGGGGGCGCTGGTGGAGGGCTTCCCGTCGTCGTTCTCGTCAATGAGCTCGGCCACGCCGCGCAGGGCCTGCACGTCGGCGTCAGTGAAGCGCACCAAGTCGACGGAGACGTCAGCAAAGCCCATGGCCCGCCAGAAGCGGCACGCCAGTTCCAGGCTGGTACCGGCGCGCTCAGCGACCTGCCGCAGCGCAAGCTCAGGATCGCCGCCCAGAAGCAGCCGCTCGTGCCCGGTGACGGTGGCCCAGTCATCCGGCTCGGGCAGGGCGGTGCCATCGGGGGCTACGGCAGTCGTGTACTTCTTCTTCGCTTCCTCCAGGGGTATCTGTACGTCACTCACCGCGACAGAGTAGCGCACGTCACAGCCAAACGCTTACTGGGGCGCCCGGTGGCGGAAAACCTACCCATAACGCCCGGTCGCCGGCTTCTCAGGGCAGTGCGCGCAGCAGGCTCACCTCACCGGCGCTCACCGTGGTGAGGGGCCTCCCGCCGTCAGCGCTCAGCACCAGCCCGGGACGCAGGTCCACGGCCAAACCGGTGCACTCCCCGGCCGGCGTAGTAACACTGACCTGCTGACCCAGGGTGGTGCAGGCCTCTCGCAGCCGCCGCCCTAGAGCACCGGCCCCGGCGTCCGGGTCGCCCTGCGCGCTCTCCCACTGCCCCACGACGGCGGCGAGGGCGTCGGCCAGGACACTGAGCACCTCGCCCGACGCGGCCTCGACACCCAGGGAGGCCAGTGAGGCGGCCCAGGGGACGGGAAGATCCTGGATGGGCTGAGCGATATTGACCCCGACGCCCAGGACGACGACGGGCGCCTCCTCGCGTCGCCGCGGCGCCCGTGCAGCCGGCCCCAGGGCGGGGGCGATGAGTTCAGTCAGGATCCCGGCGAGCTTGCGAGTGCGTCCCCAACCGGGGACGTCCGCGGTCTTGGCGGTGGCACCCGCCCCTTCACCGACTGGGAATGAGACCGGAATGGTGACGACATCATTGGGCCACTTGGTGCCCACCTCCCAGTCGGTTCCTCTCAGGAGAGGAGCCAGGGCGTCGCACACTGCCAGCCCCGCCAGCAGCGGCAGCCAGTCCAGGCGGGCGGTGGGGACCAGGGGCCGCAGCACGAAGGAGACGGTCAGCGCGCCTTGGGCGGGAGTGCGCCACACGCGGCCCGCCCGTCCTCTCCCCGCGGTTTGGTGGAGGGCGCGCAGGGCGGACAGGTGGGGCCAGGCGGCGGCGCCGGCGGGATTGAGGGCCCCGGTTGTGTCGGTCAGGGCTCGGCGCAGGTCCTCATTGGTGGAGCCGGTGCGCTCCACGGTGACCAGGCGGCTCAGTGCTGCGGGGGTCTCCTGGGGGCTCATGGGCCGAGCCTAAAGGCGCTGTGGCGGAAGTTCGGGGATTGACTCCGGATTCGAACCGGCCCCGGGCCCCAAGGGCGCGGGCGGCGGCGGGCCGGGTCCGGGCCGCACCCCCGCCACGGCCCGGACCTCAAGGGCCCGGGCCGACGGCGCGGATCAGTCACCGCGGGCCGGCGGCCGGATCAGTCACCGCGGGCCGGCGGCGCGGGCCGGTTAAAGTGGAGGGGTGATCTGCCTGGCCTCGAAGTCTCCCGGCCGCCTGGCCACCTTGCGCGCCGCAGGCGTTGACCCTCTGGTCCGGGTTTCGACCGTGGATGAGGCGGCCGTCCTGGCCGCCCTGGCGTCGAGCCGGGTCCAGGAGGGCCGCCCCGCCCCGGGGCCGGCGGAGCAGGTCCAGGAGTTGGCCCTGGCCAAGGCGGGCGAGGTGGCGGCCCGCACGCTGCCGACAGAGGCCGAGGTGGTGGTGGGCTGCGATTCCATGCTGGAGATCGACGGCCGGGCGGTGGGCAAGCCCCGCACCCCTGAGCGGGCCCGCGAATGCTGGCTGGCAATGCGCGGGCGCAGCGGGGTTCTGCACTCGGGTCACGCCCTGGTGCGCACCGAAGACGGGGAGCGGGCCCTGGGGGTGTCCTCGACCGTGGTGCGCTTCGGATGCCCGACGTTGGAGGAGATCGACGCCTACATTGCCACGGGGGAGCCGTTGTGGTGCGCGGGGGCGTTCACCATTGACGGCCTGGGAGGGGCGTTCATTGAGGGCGTTGATGGGGACCCGCATGGGGTTGTGGGCCTGTCCCTGCCGCTGCTGCGCAGATTGCTGGCCGGGCTCGGGGTGCGTTGGACGGCCCTGTGGGCGCGGGACTGACCCGGCGGGCCGGGTGGCGCGCAGGGAGTCTTCTGTGGCCAGGCCGGGCATGAGCCTCAGCCGGCATGAGCCTTGTCCGGGCATGGGCCTCATCGGCGCCGCAGGACGGTTCGCCCCCCGTGCCGCACGTCCCCGCCCACGGTGTCCACGACCATGCTCACCGGGGCGCCCCCTGGCCGCCCCGGTACCGGCAGTGGCGCGGTGAAGCGCATGTCGTAGGCGCCCGTCGGCCCCGGCGGGACGAGGGCCAGGGACAGGGCCGCCAGCATGAGCCCGTGGGCGACGACCTCATGGCCGGCGGCCGCCAGCCCGGCCCGCCTGGCGGCGCCCGGCTCCAGGTGGAGGGCATTGTCGTCCCCACTGGCCCGGGCCCACGCCGCCACCTGGGGGCGCCCCAGATGCAGCAGGCGGTCTGAGGATGTCAGTGGGCCTCCGTGCGCCTCATCCGCCCGAGCCCGGGGCCCTGTGGCCGCCGGGGAGCTCAGGGCGCGGGCCAGTTCGTGGGTGACGCTGAGGTTTCCCGTGGCCCGGCGCAGTGTCGTGCGGGCGGTCGTGATCTCCCAGCCGGCGCGTTTCAGCCGTGTGATCCTGACCCCGGGTTGCGCTGTGGCCGACCCGTCTTCACCGGGTGTCACCAGGCAGCGCCGGTGGACCAGCCCGTCCCACGGGGTCAGGCCCGGTTCGCCGCGCAGGCGCCCCAGGGCCTCCACGGCGGGGAGGATCGCTGCGGACGCCCGATTGGCCGCCCGGTGCGCCTCCTCCCCCAGCACTGGGTCCAGGAGTGGGGTGAGGGCCCTTGTCAGGGCGGCGGCGTCCACCCCGCCCAACGGGCCTCGGGCGCCCATGGGGGCGCCGGGCCCATCGGCGGGGTCCGCGCCGACCCCACCGTCGGCACGGCCGGCACTGTCAGGACGGCCGGCACCGTCAGCACAGTCAGCACCGTCAGCGCGGCCGGCGCTGTCGACCGGGCTGGTCCCGCTGCTTCCGCTGCCGCTGGCACGGCTTTCCCGCCTCCTGGGGCTGGTGTGAATAAGACCGGCGGGCCCGTCGTCGGGGAGGGAGCCGTGGCCCGGGACGGGGGCGCGGCGAAGCCCCGACGACCACGGGCCGACGGGGCTTGCGTTCATGTCCCGACGCCGTCGGGAGGTCATGGATGTCGCGGGGCTCAGCGGGTCTCGCGGTGCTCGGTGTGCTTGCCGCAGCGGGAGCAGAACTTTGAGATCGCGAGCCGGTCTGGGGTATTGCGGCGGTTCTTCTTGGTGATGTAGTTGCGCTCTTTGCACTCCGAGCATGCCAGAGTGATCTTAGGGCGAACGTCAGCGGACTTGCTGGCCACGTGAGTCTCCTCTGATTGATCCTCGAGCAGGCGGGGTACTTTGCTCGAAATCTTGCGTAGCGGGGGAGGGACTCGAACCCTCGACCTCACGATTATGAGTCGTGCGCTCTAACCAGCTGAGCTACCTCGCCATATGAGCACGAGAGGGGCCTTCCAGCCCCGTATGTGCGCGAGCCCCGAAAGGGAATCGAACCCTTGACCTTCTCCTTACCATGGAGACGCTCTGCCTACTGAGCTATCGGGGCAACGAGCCGAATCCTAGGCAGATCCGAACTGCCGGAGCAATCCAGTCCGCCGTGGCTTCGCTCACTGCGGGTCCACCCCAGGGGGTGGCCTCGACCGCACGAGGCGGCCGCCGTGGCGGGTGAGGGATTCGAACCCCCGTAGCATTCCGCGGCTGATTTACAGTCAGCTCCCATTGGCCGCTCGGGCAACCCGCCGTGCGCCACTCCGGCCCTGACGAGCCATCGCTTGGCGCCGTGGAAGAATAGCAAGCCAGTGACGACCCGCGCCAATCCCACCTGTAGGACCCTGCTCACACCAGGCGAAGCGCGCCGACGCGGGCGGCATTAGCCTCCCGGGAGCCCCCGGAGGACTGCACCGCGCGCGGGGCGCGGGCAACCTGCCGCCCACCGGGGCTTCGGCCACCCAAGGACTGCGCCGCGCGCACGGGGCGCGGTCCGTGTACGAGAGCCCGCGCCTCATGGCCCTATTGCCTAAATTGCCTAAATTGCCTGATGGCCTTATGGGGTGGGCGGGGATCCGGTCGCGCCCTCCACCGTGACGTGCGCAGTCACGACAATGGCGCCGGGGGAGGCCATGCGGCGCACACCTTCATTGATCGCGACCACGGCGGTGGCCCCTGCGGGCACCCCTTCCCTCGCTCCGGCGCCCTCCAGGCGTTCACGGTCCGTGCTGTCCCGGTAGTCGCACACGGGGTGCAGTGCGGCCACGGGGGCGCACTGCACCTCCAGGCGCCCGCACAGCACATGGATGACTTCCAGGTAGCGTCGGTGCGCCACGAAGCAGTCCTCGTCGCGCATCGGCCCCAGCTCTCGCCAGAAGGTCACCGAGTCGCCCCGGCTGTAGGCGACACCCGGGGCGAGATCCGGGGCGTCCCTAATCGCCTGGGCCGCCAGCCTCCACCGCGGCTCGCCATGCCCTGCTTGCACCATCTCCTCCAGTGAGGCGAAGACCCTCATTTCAAGCCCCCCTTCCCGGCGCCGGCCGCCCTTAGGGCCCAAACTTGACCGGGGTCCTCCCCGGCGCCGAGCGGCACGAGGACGACGGCGAAGGAGAAGGGCTCCAGGCGCACGCGGTAGGAGTCCAGCACCTCCGCCCCCCAGGAGTTCGATCCCAGGCCCAAAACGCGACAGTTGAGGTGCAGCGTCACCGCCGTGGAGTGCGCGGGCAGTTCGTGCAGGTGCTGGGCCCCCTCGAGTTCAGCGGTGGTGAAGGGCCAGGCGGCGGCGCTTATGAGATCCCCTTCGCCGTAGGCCATCAACCCCGACCCATCGGAGCGGCGCAGGGCGAACCAGCGCACGTCCTCACGGTTGCCGTAGTCCTGGGGGCGCACGTAGGGCACGCGCATCTGCTCCACCGTCGTGGACCATCGGGCGACAATGGAGGCGCTGCGGGAATCAGGGTAGTTCTCCCCGGGGCCGCGGCCGTAGTACTCCACCGCGGTGAGGTCCGCCGGCAGCCCCACCTCGATCCCAATGCGGGGGACCAGGTCCCGGTAGCCACCCTCCGGCTCGCCATCGACCTGCACCCGCAGGCTCCCATCGGGTCTGAGGTTCAGGTCCGCACTCAGCCGCACCCCAATCCCCAGCGAGGGCGGGGCGAGTCGCTGCTGGGTTATGAGACTCACGGAGCCGTCCGCGTGGCGCCCGGTCCGCACGCTGCGGGTCGCCATCCGCATGGCGTCCAGGAGATGGGGCCGCCACAGCCCGTCCGCCTCACGGCGGTGGTTGTCTATGACGGGTTTCCACAGGGAGACCTCCGGGGGCTTGGCCACGAGCTCGCGCCCGTGGGCCCGCCATGACGCAAGGCGCCCGTCGACCGCGTCAATCCTCACCTCGCTGCCGGTCCCCTCCTGCCCGGGTGCTGGTCGGGCGGTGAGGACAAGCGCCTCACCGGTCTGCCTCAGATGCACCGGTGGTGCCGGCTCCAGTTGGACGGGGGCGCCCTTGGCCTCGACCTCCCCGAGGTCCTCGGCCGCGCCATGTCGCGCACCGCCCAGGCTGAACTGGCCGAGCCGGCCGGACGTCGACGCGCCCCTGGCCCCGACGCCGTCGGCCGGGAACTGGTAGACGGCCACCTCGCTCCCGCTGGACGCCCACGGCGTGGCCTCGTCGCGGTGGACGTGGATCTCCAGGAATGACTCTCCGCGCGCGCGGGGGCAGTCGATCGTCAAGGGGGCGCGGCTCCCGGGCGCCACGATCGGGCAGGGCAGGCGCCTGTCCCAGACGGCCTCACCGTTGGCCCTGAGAATGGCGTGCAGGCTGTAGCCCCGCGTGTCGGTGAAGTACAGGCGCGTGCGCACCCGCAGCGCTCCCACCGCTGTTCCTGGAGCCTCCCGGTCATCGGCTTCAATGACCACTGGGGCGATCACCTGTTTGTACTCCACCAGCCCCGGGCTGGGCTCCTGCCAGGGGAAGACGAGCCCATCGATGCAGAAGTTGGCGTTGTTGGGGTAGTCCCCGAAGTCGCCGCCGTAGAGCCATGTCCGCGAGCCGTCGGGGCGCTCGGCGCGCAGCCCGTGATCACACCACTCCCACAGGAAGTGACCCTGGATCGAGGGGTACCGGTCGAAGACCTCCTGGTACTCCGTCAACCCCCCTGGACCATTGCCCATGGCGTGCGCGTACTCGCACAGGATCCGGGGCTTGGGATGGGGGTGCTCACCGAAGTCGTTCATCTGCGACACCCGGCTGTACATGGTTGAGACCACGTCCACAACCTCCGCATCCCGGTCCTCCTCGTAGTGGATCGGGCGCGTGGGATCCAGTTCCTTGGCGCGGGCGCATGCGGCGCGGAAGTTGCATCCGAAGCCCGATTCATTGCCCAGCGACCACATGACAATGCAGGCGTGGTTGCGTTGCGCCACCACATGCCTCTCTATGCGGTCCACGTACGCCGTCTCCCACTCCGGGTTCTCCGAGAGCGCGCTAATGTCGCCCAGGAGGGCGAATCCATGGGTCTCCAGGTCGGTTTCGGCCAGGACGAACAGGCCCAGCTCGTCACACATCTCATAGAAGCGCGGGTCGTTCGGGTAATGGGAGGTCCGCACGGCGTTAATGTTGTGCGCCTTCATTATGAGCAGGTCGCGGTAGACCCTGCCCATCCCCACCGCGCGTCCGCGCCCGTCGTCAAAGTCGTGGCGGTTAACGCCGTGCATGGTGAAGGGCGCCCCATTGAGCCGCAGCAGCCCGTCCTCCACGCTGATCTCACGGAATCCCACGCGGTGGGGCACGTGTTCGAGAACCGTCCCATCCGCGGCGCGCAAGGTGAGTACCAGCAGGCACAGTTGCGGGTCCTCCGGGTTCCATGCCGGGGCGTCGGGGACGGTGGCGCGGATCCGGGCCGAGTCCCCCTCCTGCTCGGCCGCCCCCGAGCCCAGAAGCCGCCCGTGGTGCGTCAGGCGCCAAGTCACGCGGGTTCCCGGGTCACCCAGGCGGGCGGCGACGTCCAGCAGATGCCCGCCCTCGCGCCGGGGGGTCGTAATCGTCAGGTCGCGCAATCCGCCCTGCGGGCGGTCCAGGAGGTAGAGGTCCCGGAAGATCCCCGAGGCCCACCACATGTCCTGGTCCTCCAGGTAGGTGGCGTCGCAGTATTGCAGGACCGCGAGGGATAGCAGGTTCTCGCCCGGGCGCAGGTCCTCGGTGAGGTCGAACTCGGCGGCCAGGCGCGATCCTTTGGACCAGCCGATTCGCCGCCCGTTGACGTGGACGACCACGAGGCTCTCGGCCCCGTCCAGGCGCAGTATGGTGCGCCGTCCCGGGGCGGGGGCGTGCCTCACCCGACGCTGGTAGACGCCCGTCGGGGTGTCGTGGGGGACATGGGGAGGGTCCACCGGGAAGGGGTAGCCCTCGTCGGTGTAGGCGGGCCGCCCGTACCCGTCGAGTTGCCACATGTGGGGGACCGTGACCTCATCCCACTGAGGGTGGAAGACCGCGTGGGCTCCGGGATCCACCCGCAGCGGACCGTCGAAGAGCTTGAAGCGCCACTGTCCGGACAGGCTCATGAAGCCCAGGGAGGTCGTGCGGTCCATGGCGCTCGCCTCGCCGGCGTCCGCATAGCCGAAGAAATAGGCGCGGGCGGGCAGGCGCCCGCTGCCCGTGCGCGAGGGATCCTCCCAGAAGCGGGCGGGGGTCTTGCGAGCGCGGCCTGGATGGAGCGGAAGAGTCTTCATAGTCCCAGTTCCCGGCGCCGACGCGGCGCCGACAGATTCTCACAGAGGTTGGGGATGTTCATTACGATTCATGGCATGGATCAGGACCACGTCGAGGGCGGCGCGGCCGGCTCGGCAGGCGGCCGCCCCACCATCGCCGATGTCGCACGCCTGGCGGGGGTGTCCAAGGCGACGGTCTCCCGGGTCCTCAACGAATCAGCGCGCGTCTCCCCGGACACACGCGCCGCAGTGCAGAGGGCCATTGGCTCAGTGGGCTACACCGAGTCCTGGCAGGCCAAGTCGCTGGCAACAGGGCGCGCGGGCGCAATCGGCGTGATCATTACCGAGCCCTTCGACGAGGTCCACATCGACCCCACCTTCGCCACCGTGCTGCGCGGCGTCTACGACCGCCTTGTGGACACCCCCCTGGTCCCGATCCTGTTGCAGGCCTCCTCGGAGGCCGAGCGCCACAAGGCGATGGAGTTCCTGCGCCGGGGCGGCGTGGATGCGGTCATTCACCTGACCCCCTATATTGACGAGGGCCTCTTGGCCCAGTTGGCGCAGCAGGGCTGCCCCACCGTCGTCGTGGGCCGCTTCGAGTCCGCCACGAGGCTGGGGTTCTCCTCGGTGTTCTCCGACGACATCCTGGGGGCGCGATTGGCCGCCCGTCACGCCGCGCAGCAGGGCCGAACCCGGCCCCTGATCGTCGTCGGCCCCCGGAACAACCCCGCCTCCACCGAGCGCGTCGAGGGGTACCTGTCCGTCTACACGGCGGTGGCGGGCGAGTCCGTGGAAGAGCGGGTCCACTTCGGCGGCTGGGATGAGGATCATGGCTGGGCCTGCGTGGGAGGGGCGCTGGCGCGCGGGGTGAGAATCGACGTCGTCCTGGCCGGGTCCGACCGGATCGCCCGTGGCGCCCTGCGGGCGCTGGCCGAGGCCGGACTCGCGGTCCCCGAGGATGTCGCGGTCATCGGCTTCGACAACCACGCCGTGTCCCGTCGGACGCTCCCCCCGCTGACCACCGTCGAGCAGCCGCTGCGCCATGAGGGGGGTGTGGCGGTCGAGCTCGCCCTGGAGCTGCTGGAGGGGGACGAGCCCCGCACCATTGTTCTGCCCATGCACCTGGTTACCCGCCTGTCAGGCTGACCGGCGCCGGGCCGAGACCGCCATGTCCACGAAGAGCGCGGCGCTCCAGGCGAAGCACGTGGTGGCTCCCGGCGGGCGCCGACGAGTCAGCGGGTCGAAGTACTCCGCGGGCCCCCCGGCCTCAATGACGAGCTTGAGCGTGGCCGCCTCCAGGGCCTCGGCCCGGGGGGCCCGCCCCTGGGTGCGCAGGCCGTGAGCCACGAGCCAGTTCGTGTTGACCCACACCGGTCCGCGCCACATGCGCTCGGCGTCGAACGCGGGATCGGTGCGGGCCACGGTCGGCACCGGGGTCCTGATCCCAAAAGCGTGGGCGGAATCGAGCAGGGAGAGCAGGCCGGCGCGCAGCGCCGGGTCCAGGCCGGGGACGAGCAGGGGCATGAGGGAGACAATGGTGAGGTGGGCGCAGGGCCCGGCCGGGCCGGTGGCGGGGATGAAACCGGTGGCGGGGTCCAACTGGCGGGCCAGCCTGTCGCGCAGAGCCCGCGAGCGCGCCTCGTGGCGGTCGGCCGCAGCGGTATGACCGCGCTCGCGCGCCCAGCGGGCCAGGATTGTGTCTTGCACGCTGAGGTAGGCCGTCAGGTCCGGGGACTCCAGCGGGGTGCCGGCCGCGAAGACGGGCGAGTCGTCCAGGCCCGAGGAGTAGGGGTGCAGGTAGCACGGGACTCCCCGGCCCTGCGGGTCGCAGTGGCTGAACCACCACTCCTGGCAGCACCGTATCGCCGGGGAGAGCTCGGAGACCAGGTCCCCTGGGTGGACCTGGGCGACCGCCTCCACCGCCAGGGCCGCCAGCGGCGGCTTGGTCAGGGGCACCGGCCCCAGGTGGTCGGTGGAGGTGCCCAGGGCCCGCAGGGTCTCCTGGTCCGACTCCGGCAGGTCACCGCTGGAGGTCAGGACCCCGGCCTCATGGACGACGTCGGGGAGCTGGCCGTTGGGCAGCTGGTGGCCCAGCGCTATGCGCAACTGCTCGGCCGCCAGGTCGACGTCTCCGTGGCGCAGTCCAATGGCAATGAAGTAGGCGTCCCACTGCCACAGGCCCACGTAGCCGATCTTGGAGGGCACGACGACGCGGCCCCTGCCCTCCAGGTGCACGGTGTTGACTCCCAGCACCCACCAGCACAGCCAGGTCATGTCCTGATGCTCCGGCAGGACGCGGGGGCAGCGCCCCATCCATTCGTCGAAGCGGCGCAGGGAGGCCGTCATGTCCTCGTCCAGGCTGTGCGCCACCCCCGTTGATCCGCTGGAATGCAGGCGCACGGACGCCTGCGGCAGGCAGGTGCGCACCACGGTCTGCCTGCTGGGCAGGCGGATCGCGCCTTCCATCTCCATGGTGGGGGCCAGCGGCCCCGGGACCCAGGACACGGTCCAGTGGGCGGGCAGGTGGCCAATGATCACCTGTCCCTGGGGGCTTATGACCAGGGTGGGGCCGTCCTGACCCCAGGTGATCCTGGCCGGGTCGGGAATATGCCACGCCTGCGGGCGCCCGGTGGCGTCGCGCACAGTCAATCCCCGCAGCAGGGTGCTCTCCTCCAGGGGCACCTCATAGCGGGCCTCATGGATGGACAGCCCCTGATCGTCTGCCCGAATCAGCAGGCGGGAGCCGGGCGCGGTGAAAGGAACCTCGTCGAGGTCAATGTGCGAGGCGATGGCCGCCCGGATGGTTTCACGGCTCGATGCGCCCATTACCGGCCCCCCAGTCCCGAGGTGGCCAGGCTGCTCATAATCTGCCGCTGGGCGAGCAGGAAGATGAGGAGCATGGGGATGGTGGAAATGGTGGTGGCCGCCATAATGAGCCCCTGGTTGAGGCCCCCGTACTGCCCCTCGAACTGTGAGAGCAGCAGGGGGACGGTGAACAGGTCCGTGGTATTGAGGACAATGAGGGGCAGCAGGAAATTGTTCCAGGAGTCCAGGGCCGCAATGATGGCCAGGGCGCCCAGGGCCGGGCGGATATTGGGCAGGATAATGAAGAAGAAGGTTTTCCAGCGCCCGCAGCCGTCGATGAGTGCGGCGTCCTCCAGCTCGCGTGGAATCTGGCGGATGAACTGGCGCATGAGGAAGACCCCGAAGGGGTTGACCAGCATGGCCGGCACAATGATTGCCAGATGGGAATCCACCCAGCCGAGCCGGGCCATGAGGAAATAGAAGGGGACCAGGGTGACCTGCATGGGAACCATCTGCATGAGCAGGAAAAGCCCGAACAGGAGGTTCGCCCCGCGGAACTCGATGCGGGCGAAGGCGTACCCGGCCAGGGCGGACGTCAGCACCGTGCCCGCCACCGAGAGGACCATAATGTAGCCGCTATTGAGGTAGGCGCGGCCAAAGGGCAGGGCGTTCCAGGCGTCGGTGAAGTTGCCCGGCACCCAGGGGTCGGGAATCAGGCTCGTGGGGTCGGCCAGGATCTGGGGAGTCCCCTTGAATCCTGAGAGGATCATCCAGATGAAGGGCCCCACCATGCTCAGGGATATGGTCAGGAGCACGAGGTGGCGCAGGGCCGTGGGGAGCAGGCGGCGGGCGGCGGCCAGGGGCGCAGTGGTGCTCGGCATGGTCAATCCTCGTAGTGGACCAGGCGCCGCTCTCCGGCGAACTGGATCAGGGTTATGGCGACCGTGAGCACCAGGAGGATCACGGAGGCGGCGCTGGCCAGGCCGAATCGTGAGCTGCGGAACCCCAGGTCGTAGATGTGATAGACGATGGTGCGCGTCGCGTGGTCCGGTCCGGCGTTCGTCACCAGGATGAAGACCAGGTCGAAGGTCTTCAAGGAGCTAATGAGGGCAATGATCGTCTGGAAGAAGATCGTTGGGCTCAGCAGCGGCAAGGTGATGCTGAAGAAGCGGCGCACCGGGCCGGCGCCGTCAAGAGTGGCCGCCTCCATGACCGCGGGCGGGATGCTCTGAAGACCGGCCTGGAAGATGACGACATTGAGTCCTAGCGAGGACCAGACCGTCACCAGGCACACCGCGATGAGCGCCAGCCTGGGGTCGCCCAGCCAGTTCGGCGGCTCCACGGGGGCGATAGCGGCAATGGTCCGGCTCAGGAGGCCGTCCTTGCGGAGGATCTGCTGCCAGATGAGGGCCACGGCCACCGAGCTGGTAACCACCGGGGTGAAGATCATGACCATGTAGAAGGACTTGAAGCGCACCCCTTGAAGGAGCACCGCCACAACAATCGACAGGCCCAGGCCCACCGGCACGGTAATGAGCGCGATCGCCAGGGTATTGAGCACCGCCCGGCGCAGGAGCGGATCGGCGAGCTGGTCGGTGAAGTTCGCCAGCCCGACCCAGCTCGGTACCCCGAATCCATTCCACTCGGTGAAGGCCAGGGCCAGCGCCACAGCGAACGGGACGACGGTGAAGACGAGCAGGCCCAGGACCTGCGGGGCGACGAAGCCGTACCCATTGCGCCTGTCCTTGACGCGCCAGCCCCGGCGCGCCCCCGCCGGCCGGGTCGTGGCGGGCAGGTCGGCCACGGCCATTAGGCCTGCGCCTCCTTGGCCACGAGGGCGGCTGCGTTGTCCAGCGCCGCCTGTGCCGTCAGCTTGCCCTGATAGAGGGGCAGCATGCAGTCGGTGGAGATCTTGCCCGACAGTCCCGCCACGGCGGCCTCGGTGCGGTAGTTCGTGTAGCCCTCGTCGCGCATGTCGAGCAGGGTTTGCGCGTGGGCGGGGAACCCGGCGTCGGTGACCAGGTCGTCGGCCCCGGCGATGGAGGGCACCGCTGTGCCCGAGGCCAGGCGGATGCGCTGCCCCTCGGCGCTGAGGAAGTCGCTGAAGAAGGTGTAGGCCGCCTCGACGTCGGCCGCCTTGGCGTTAATGGCCAGGAAGGAGGCGGCCAGACCGGTGGGGGCCGGGGTGCCCTGGGGGGTGGGCCAGCAGACGACGTCGTAGCCGCTCAGGTCCACCCCGGCGCTGGTGAGGGTATTGGTGGTGTAGCGCCCCTGGGCGAAGAATGCCAGCTTGTCGGTGAGGAAGAGGGTGTCGGCGTCGCCGCCCTCGGGCAGGTCGTCGGCGATAAGGAACTCCCCCGCCTGGCAGCGGGCGGCGAACTGCTCCATGGCCGCGACGCTGAGCGCATCGGTATTGGCCACGTAGTGACCCTGATCGTCGTAGACGGCGCCTCCTTGGCTGGTCATCCACGAGGCGTGGGTCGCCCAGTAGTTCCAGAAGGCCAGTGTGCTCAGGCCCGCCGCCTTAATGGCGCTGCTCATGGCCAGGAAGGCCTCAGTGGTCCACTTCCCCGAGGCCGCGAGCTCGGCCGGATCCTCGGTGACGCCCGCGGCTTTGAGGACGTTCTTGTTGTACCACCAGGCGTCCGGGTTGACGTCGTTGGGCAGGGCGTACAGAGCGCCGTCGAGTTCAGCGATGCCGTAGACCTCAGCGCTGAAGTTCTCCTTGGTGATGGGTGAGCCCGCTGCGGTCAGCTGCGCGTCAAGGGGCTGAAGCACCTTATTGGGGATCACGGAGGCGACCCGGTCGTCGCCAATGTAGAACACGTCCGGGGCGGTCCCGGAGGACAGCTGGGCGAGCAGTTTGGTGTGGTACTCCTCGTAGGAGGCGACTGGCTGGAAGGTGAGGGTGATCTTCGGGTGCTTGGACCTGAAGTGGTCATTGAACTCCTCCAGGAGCGTCAGCTCTTCAGGCGATCCCCAGGTGGACCAGGTCACCGACCCCTTGCCCCCCGAGGAGTTGGATGACCCGGAGCAGGAGGTGGTGGCGGCTGTTGCGCCCAGGGCCGCCGTCAGTGCCGACAGGCGCATGAGGTTGCGGCGGGTCAGGAGAATGGTGTTCATGGCTGTGTCCTTACCTCGTTGATAATGCCGTTGCTGACGTTGTTGTGTTGGTCGGGTGGAATCGTTGAGATGGCCCTCGGGCGGGCGAGGCGGCGGGTGAGGGACTGGAGGGGGTGACTCAGGGGTCTGCTTCGCAATACCGCCACGATGGGCGCGCGCCGAGCTCCGCCATGAGCATGGCACCCACAATGAGCGACCCGCCAAGAACAAGGCGCGGGGTCACCGGCTCGTGACCAATGATGGTGGCGAAGAGGGCCGCGAAGACCGGCTCGCAGGTCATGATCACCGCCGCACGCGTTGAACTCATCCGCGCCTGGGCCCAGGTCTGTAAGAACATGGTGGC
This sequence comes from Actinomyces oricola, assembly GCF_004104015.1. Classification (GTDB taxonomy): domain Bacteria; phylum Actinomycetota; class Actinomycetes; order Actinomycetales; family Actinomycetaceae; genus Actinomyces; species Actinomyces oricola. The sequence goes on from NZ_RYFV01000004.1 coordinate 75,970, forward strand.
AATGCCCGAGGCCAGGACCATGTAGAGCAGGGGGCCCCAGACCCTGGCGGTCGAGGGAATAGCGACGCCCCCCGGGAGGGCGCTCAGGGAGCAGATGCCGGCGATGCCAATCATCTGCGTGGCGGTCAGGGCCGCCGCATCCTGGTCGCGGGACAGCGCGCCGAGCAGGACAATGTGCAGGGCGTAGACGAGGGAGCCGCCGAAGGTGATGGCGGCCCCGCCGGAGAACGCGAACCCGCGCAGACTCAGGACCCCCAGGCCCACCAGCGCCATGACACTGGCGGTCAGGGCGGTTCGGCTCATGGGCGTGCGCGCAATGAGGAACAGCAGGAGGGGGGTGAGCACCACGTACATGCCGGTGATGAAGCCGGAGACGGCGGCGTCCGTGGTTTTCAGGCCCACGGTCTGAAGGATCTGGGCCAGGCCGTAGACGGCCCCCAGAAGCACCCCTCGTCCCCACTGCCCTCCGCTGAGCTGACGCAGGCGGGGTGCGGTGGCGCAGACCATGATCAGGGCTGCGAGGGTGAAGCGCACAGCCAGGAAGTCCGTGGCCGCGACGTAGTTCAGCGTGTCTTTGAGGACAATGAAGGTCGAGCCCCACACGGCCGTGACGACCAGCAGCGCCGCGGCGGGCGCAGCAGCTGCAAGTCGGTGCATGACGGGCTCCTGGCAAGCGGGATGTCGGGGGAGAATCAGCTCCGCAACAGGAATGGTACCGGTTTCACAGAGCGTTGGGGAGATTATGCAGCGCTGTGCCGCCCCAGTACAAGGGCGCGACCGCGGGATCGCACTCCCCCGGGCGGCGCCCCGATCGGGCCGCCACGGTTCGCCGCGGTTCGCCGCCGCCCAGGCGTACTCAGGGGATGGGTTGGGCCGGGCGCGCCAGGGGCGGGCGCCGCCGCACTACCCGGCTGCCCCCGGGGGACGAAGTCGGGGTGTTGAGCGATCCCGTCAGTAGCGTCTCAGTAGCGTCAGTGCCGTCAAGTGCCGTCAGTACCCGGCCATCTGCTCCAGACGGCGAATGCGCTGATCCATGGGCGGGTGCGTGGCGAAAAGATTGCGGATCCCGCCGAAGGGGTTGGCGATCATCATGGCGCTGACCGGCTCAACGCGCGGGTCATGAGCCATGGGGGCCACTGCGATGCCGCCGTCGATCTTGCGCAGGGCGCTGGCCAGGGCCAGCGGGTCGTTGGTCAGAACCGCGCCGTCGTGGTCGGCGTCGTATTCCCTGGTACGTGAGACGGCGAACTGAGTCAGGGAGGCGGCCAGGGGCGCCAGCAGCGCCATCAGGAGTACCGCGATCGGATTGCCCTTGTCCCGGTCGCGGCCCCCTCCCCCGAACCACAGGATCATGGTGGATACCGAGGAGATGACCCCGGCAATACCGGCGGCCACCGAGCCGGTAAGAATGTCGCGGTTGTAGACGTGGGAGAGCTCATGGCCCAGAACCCCGCGCAGTTCACGCTCGTTGAGAAGCTGAAGAATGCCCTGGGTACAGCACACGGCGGCATGGGCGGGATCGCGCCCAGTGGCGAAGGCGTTGGGACTCATGGTCGGGGCGACGTACAGGCGTGGCATGGGCTGGCCGGCGGCTGTGGACAGCTCCCGCACAACCGCGTGCATGACGGGCTGCTGGGCCTCAGTGACCTCAATGGCGCCCATGGAGCGCACGGCGAGCTTATCGGAGTTCCAGTAGGTGTAGGCCGTCTGTCCAATGCCGATCAGCGGCATAATGAACAGCCAGATCGACGACCCGGTGCCCTCGGCGAGCACCCAGCCGAGCAGGAGGAGCAGGGCCCACAGACCGCCCATGAGAATGGCGGTCTTGAGCCCGTTGTGGTGGTTTGTACCCGTCATAACGGCGATCCTAGATGTTTTCGCTGAGGGACCGTAATAATCGTGAATAATCGTGATAAAGGGCGCTCGGAGCTGGTCTCACCGCCCGGGACGAGCGGTAAGACCAGCTCCGCAGTACTTATGCGCCTCTGTCTCAGCCGGTCTCAGCCGGTCGTGGTAGCGGCCGCGGCGGCGGGCTCGGCCTTGCAGGTCGTCCCCTCATCGGGGAGCTCACCGCGCAGGAGGTAGGAGTCCACGGCGTTGTCGACGCAGGCGCCCTTGAGCCGGTAGGCGCCGTGCCCGTTGCCCTCGACGGTCAGCAGCCGGCCGGACTCCAGCTGTGAGGCCAGCGCCTGAGACCAGTGGTAGGGCGTGGCCGGGTCGCCGGTGATGCCCACGACCAGAATCGGGGCGGACCCCTCGGCGCGCACGGCTGCGGGCTCGTGGTCGGTGCTGTGCCCCCAGCCCTGGCAGAAGGCGTCACGGTACCCCAGGCCCTGACCGACGGTAGGAGCGGTCTCCTTGATCGTGGCGGCCTGCTCGTCCCACTGCGCCTGGTCGCCGCGCACCGGATAGTCGAGGCAGTCAATAGCGCTCATGGCGGATTCATTGGCGGCCTTCTGCGCCTGGGCCTGAGCGGCCTTCTCCGGGTCCTGCTCGGCGTCGCCCCCGCCTTCGGCGGCAGTGGCCAGGGTGGACAACTCGGTGCCGTCGTTGTTCCTCATGGCGGCGCGCAGAGCGGAAGTCAGGGTGTCCCAGGTGGAGTCGTCGTACATGAGCTGGACCAGGGTGCTCGAGATGGTGGCGCCATCAACGGTCACACCCTCCTGGGAGGTCGGCAGCGGGGTGGCGTTGGCATTGTCAATGAGGGTGCGCAGCTGGCTCAGGCCCTCGTCAGGGGTTCCCGTCAGCGGGCAGTCCTCACCGGCCTGGCAGTGCTACGGGATAGGCCATTGTGCCCTGGTAGTCCCAGGGGCAGTCCTCACCGGCCTGGCAGTGCTCGACGTAGGTGCGCACGCTGCCCTCGATTGCCGCGGCCTGGTCCAGGCCGATCTGCGCGTTCTGCAACGAGGGGTCCTGGGCGGAATCCAGGACCATGCGCCCCACATTGGCGGGGAACATCTCAGCGTAGCGAGCCCCGAGGTAGGTGCCGTAGGAGGCCCCCATGAAGTACAGGCGGGGGTCCCCGGACGTCGCTCGCAGAATATCGAGATCCTGGACGACCGAGGCGGTGTCCATGTGGTCGATAATGCCGGGAACCGACGAGTTCTGCTCGCACTTGGCGGCCGTCTCCTGGCCGTCCTGGATTGAGGCCTGGACGGACTCCTCCTTGTTCCGCTTTGACGCGCTGTCGTCGGCCGACGAGGCGGCCTGGCCGGTTGCCGCCTTGGCCGCCTGATCGATCTCCTCGGGGCTCAGACAGGTCAGGGGCGCAGAGGCCCCCACACCGCGAGGGTCGAAGCCGATAATGTCGAAATTGGAGCGCAGGTCGGCGGAGAAGGCCGCCTCGCCCGCCGAGACGTGCTCCACTCCGCTGCCGCCGGGACCGCCGGGGTTAACGAACAAGGTGCCGATCGGCTCACCCGAGGTCGAGGGCAGCTTCTTGAGGGCGATGTCGATCGTCTGCCCGGTTGGATTGGCGTAGTCGAGGGGCACTTGAGCGGTGGCGCACTGGAAGGAGGCCTCGTCCTCGCAGGCGCTCCAGTCGATCTTCTGCCCGTAGAAGGACTCCAGTCCGGCCGGAATCGGCGGGGCCGACGTCTCCGCCACAGGGGTCGCCCGAGCCGACGAGTTGGATGAGGTGCTTGCGGTGCACGCTGAGAGGGCCAGACAGAAGCTTGTTACAGCGACCAGCGGCAGCGCCCCGGTACGGAATCTGTTCATCGATATCATGAGGGTGACTTTAAATATGGCGCTCGATCGTGTTGATCCTCCTATTGGTTGATCCTGTGCGAATCCGCGCCTTTTCCACTAGAAGGAGGGGTCTCCGCCCGAATGCGGCCGAACGCTCACGCCCGTCTCATCCGCCGCGCACCGGCCGGCACCACCCGGGGACGCCGACGGCGCCGGCGGGCTGCTGGGGCAGCCGTGACCCGACCGGGGCCCGGCACTCCGGCGGGCGACCCGGCCCGCGCGAGGTGATCGCGGTGCCAGACGCCCAGGCCCGGTCCTCCGGCGGGCGACCCGGCCCTTGGGAGGGCGCTCAGCCCTCCAGCCGACCGGCGACGCGTGCCGGAACCCGATCGGCCTCGGGCTGGCCAATGAGGTCGCCGGGGGCTTCCTGACCGCGCGAAATCGCCGTCATCGCCTCGCGGGAGACGACCTTGACCCGCTCGCGCGGCTTGGCAGCCCCGCTGCTCACCGTAACGTCGCCGTAGGCCTCGCCGAGCTCGCGCTCGTAGGCGTCGAGCAGCTCCCAACCCTCCCAGGTGGTGAAGGGCACGCCGCGCTTCTTGAGCAGGGTCATGACCGCCTCGTGACCGATCTGGGACTCGTCGGCGGTGGTGGCGTGCAGCAGACCCGCACCGGCGTCGGCCACGAGGTTGGTAATGGTCTCCTGGGCGTCGGATTTGGTGGAGCCAATGAGTCCGACGGGACCGCGCCTAATCCAGCCGGTGGCGTACACCCCGGTGACCGGCTCCCCGTCCTGGTCCAGGACGCGCCCACCGGCATTGGGGATGACGTGGTGCTCGTTATCGAAGGGCAGGCCCTCAATGGGGCTGCCGGCGTAGCCAATGGCGCGGTAGACGGCCTGGACGGGCCAGTCGTGGAACTCACCGGTGCCCACAACCGTGCCGTCGCCGGTCAGGCGAGTGCGCTCGGTGCGCAGGGCGCGCACATGGCCGGCCTCGTCGGTGAGAACCTCCGCCGGGGCCTGGAAGAGATGGATGTGGATGCGGCGCGAGGCGGTGAGGTCCTCGGGCTCCTGCATGGCGTAGCCCTCCAGGGCCTTAACCACCTGGCGCTGCTGGTTGGAGGAGCGAAGCGCCTCCTGACTTCCGGCGTCGTACTCGAAGTCCTCCTCGTCGACCACAACATCGACGTCGGGCTGCTTCCCCAGCTCGCGCAGCTCCAGCGGGGTGAACTTGACCTGGGCGGGGCCGCGGCGGCCGAAGACGTGGACGTCCCTGGTCGGTGCTGCTTTCAGGATTTCGGCGACGTTCTCGGGGACCTCGGTGACCATCAGGTCCTCGGCGTGCTTGGCCAATATGCGGGCAATGTCCAGGGCGACATTGCCGACCCCAATGACGGCGACCTCCTTGGCCGCCAGGTCCCAGGTGCGGGGGTGGTCGGGGTGACCGTCGTACCAGGAGACGAAGTCGGCGCCACCGTGGCACTCGGGGGCGTCTACGCCGGGAATGTCCAGGGGCGCATCGACGTCGGCGCCGGTGGAGAAGATGAGGGCGTCGTAGTGCTCGCGCAGTTCCGCCACGGAGATGTCGCGACCGACCTCCACATTGCCCACCAGGCGGATGTCCCCGCGCTGGAGGATCTTGTAGAGGGCCACAATGATCTGCTTAATGCGCGGGTGATCGGGGGCGACGCCGTAGCGCACCAACCCGTAGGGGGCGGGAAGGCGCTCAAAAAGGTCGATATTCACCGCCAGCCCGGATTTGGACAGGATGTCGGAGGCGTAGATGCCGGCGGGACCGGCACCGATGACGGCGACACTGAGAGGACGTGCGTTCACTGCTCTTTCGTTTCCTAAGCGGCGGGATGAGACTGGGCGGACCGGGGCCGGGCGGCACCGGCAGTAGCGCTGCCTTAGTTTAGGGGGCGGCCGCATCACGGCCTCATGGCGTCCGACACACGTGCGGGGCCAACAGCGCCTCCCCGACCTAACCGGGTGGTGCGCCCCGGGGCTCGAGCCGTGTCGCGTCCGAGAAGTCGCCGCCCGGCACCCCCGTGGCCGAGTTCTGTCGAGTTCGGCCGGGTTCGCCCGGGTTCCGCCGAGTTCGGCCGAGTTCGATCGTTGCTCGCGCCGAGCTCGCCTCCTGACCGTGAGTGCGCTGCGAGCCCGATGTGAGCCCCTGCGCCGACGCCGGGCGATGTGTTCGCCCGGCCTCGGCGCAGGGCGGCTCAGGCCCCGGGTCAGCGCATCCTCATGACATCCGGCGTTCTCACCACTTGGTCGCAGGGATGAACAGCTCGGAGGCCTCGGGCTGGCCGTTCACCTGCTTGGACAGCGCCACGAAATGGTTGAGGGCGCGCAGCTCCGAGGCGGGGTAGGGGGTGGTGGAGATCTTCGATCCGTCGCTAAGGGACAGCAGGTGCAGCGTCTTGTCGGAGTTCCGGTACGTGGCGTAGATGGTGCTGCCGTGGACCACGGCGCTGTCCGGGATATCCTCGCCCCTGGCCCCGTTCAGCGTGAACAGCGGCTCCGCGGCCCCGGGCTCGCGCACCTCGAAGGCGTCGATTCCGCAGGTGACGAGGTACCCGTTGGCCAGGGACGTGAAGGCCATGCCCTGACCGACGGAGGTGAGCGTCATGCTGTCGGGGGGAGGGGTCTTGACCGGGGTGAGGGCCCCGGACGTGAGGTCGACGGCATTGAGGGCCTCGATGTCCATGACCGCCAGGCCGGTGCCCTTCGTGCCGACGTAGGCCCAGGTGCCGAAGACCGCCAGGAGCACGGAGCCGGCGGGGACGCTGTAAGCGACAGAACCATCGGTCAGGGAGACGATGTCAGTGGCATCGCCGTTGCTGACGGCGAGGTACCGGCCGACCAACTCGTCAGAGGTCTTAATGTCCCGCTCGTGGAGGACTGACAGGTCCGCAGTGGAGACGGCCACGCAGCGATCAGTAGTCATCACGATGACGGCGGCGCCGTCATCGGACAGGAGCACCTCGTGCTGGTCGACCGAGGAGGCGTCAACGTCGGTCCACAGGGAGGTGCTGGACACGGCGGCGGTGGCGAGCTCCACCTTGACCAGGTCCACGCTCTGCGTGGCGGCCTGCCCGTCCTTTGAGGCGGCGCTCAGCCCGGCCAGGAAGTAGGCCGCCTCCTCGGTGACGACCGCGCGTCCGGCGGTCATGGTGTAGGCGGCCCCCGGTACGGTGGCGACGGCGCTGGCGTCCTCGTCCTTGAGAACGACCACCCGGTACTCGCCGGTGCCGGCATCGGCCATGAGGAGCGAGGTGGTCAGGTCTGCGAGGTCGACGTACCCGGAGTAGTTAGAGTGATCGATCATGGAGGGGCTGGTCCAGAAGACCGCGAACTGCGACGACATCATCTGGTTGAAGCAGCAGCCGGTGATGAAGGGGCTAAGGGTCACCGGCTCGCCGAAGGCCGTGGGAGAGGACTCGGTGTCTGAGGCCTTGACCGGCGTGTGCGTCGTCGGTTCGACGCTGGCCGATGCGGTGCTCGCACCCGTGGAGGAGGTGTTGTCGGAGGACCCGCAAGATGCCAGGGTTACGGCTCCGGCAAGGCCGAGCGCGGAGGCAGACAAGGACAGGAAGGCGCGACGCTGCATGACACTCCAGGAGGTGAATATGGGGAAGGGTCTCGAAAACTCGCCCTATACCGGGTCGGGATGGGGCGAGACCGGAGCCCCAGCGCCCGGGTAGGGCAGTCCTCCCCATTGGGGGCGCGGTGGCATCGAACGCACGTCCAGGGCCACCAGCCCCTCCCGCCCCTCCGGCCCCTCCAACAAAATCCTCACAGCACAACGTCCACGGAAGGTGTGCTGTGAGGATTTTGTTGGGGGTGGGGGTGCGCCAGTTGGGGGGTGGGGGCGCCGGGGGACGAGCGGGGGACGTTGCGGCTCAGGCGGCGCGGTTGACGAGCAGGCGCGCCAGCTCCTCCATGGCTGAGTGCACCTGGGCTACCCGCTCGCTCGCGTCGGCCAGGGCGGCCCGCCGGTCGGCCCCGGTGACGCCCTCGGCATCGAGGCGGGCGGTTGTTCCCTCCAGGACCGCCTCCTCCAGGCCGTCGAGGGCGGCGACCGCATCATCGGCCCACTGCGCGGCCATGGCCCGGGTGCGCGCCAGCACCGGGTGGAGGCGCAGCCGCCCCACGACGTCGGCCAGGACCGCATCATCGGACAGGCTCGCGCTGGAAAGGGTGGACAGGATTGACTGGCCCGCCGCGTCGAGCTCGCCGGCCGCCAACGCCTGGCGCAGGAGGAGGACGGGCATGGTGTCCACGCCCTCACGCAGGTCGGTGCCGGGGGTCTTGCCGGTGATCTGGGAGTCACTGGTGAGGTCAATGACGTCGTCGGCCAACTGGAAGGCCACCCCCAGGTGCTCCCCGAACTCCTCAACGATCTGCTCCGTGCGCGCACCGGCCTGGGTGAGCATGGCCCCGTAGCGGGCGGATATGGCAATCAAGGATCCGGTCTTATCCGCCAGGATCTGGAGGTAGTGCTCGACCGGGTCGGTGTCCGCCGGGCGCGGAAGAGTCTCACGGAGTTGGCCCATGCACAGGCGCTCAAAGGTCTTGGCATGGGAGTGCATCGCCTGCGACCCCAGCGCCACCACCAGCTGGGAGGCGCGCGCCACTAGCACGTCGCCGGTGAGGATCGCCGCGGAGTTGCCCCACACTTTTTGGGCGCTGGGGGCGCCGCGGCGCAAGGGGGCCTCATCCATGACGTCGTCGTGGTAGAGGGTGGCGATATGGGTGAGCTCGACGGCGACGCCGGCGTCGCGGACCTTCTCGCCCACGGCCAGGGCCGGGTCGCCCAGTTGAGCCGTCAGCAGGGTCAGGATCGGCCGCATGCGCTTGCCCCCGGCTGCCGCCAAATGGGAGGTGGGCGGGTTAATGGTCTCATCGGCGCTGCGCACGACCTGGAGCAAACGCTCTTCAATGGCCTCAAGAGCAGGATTGATCCGGCCCTCCAATTGGGGGGCACCAAGCGAGAACGATCCGATCACGGCACGAGCATAGCGGCGTTACTCAGCAGCATCAGAACCGCCTGGGGCACAACGCCCAGCACCACGGTGAGGATCACAGCCATACCGATCGCCGACAGGGAGGGGCCCATGGACTCCACCACGACCACCCGCCCGTCCTGCGGGGTGTGGAAGAACATGAGAACAATGAGGCGCATGTAGAAGAAGGCTGTAACCGCACTGGAGGCTATAGCCAACACCACCAGACCGGTGGCCCCCCCGCCCACACCGGAGACGAAGAGCTCGAATTTGGCGATAAAGCCGCTGGTCAGGGGGATGCCGGCGAAGGACAGCAGGAATACGGTCATGGCGCCGGCCAGCCAGGGGTGGTGACGGCCCAGCCCCTTGAAGGACTCCAGGTCGGTGGCTTCGGCCCCGGCGGCGCCGTCGTGACCGACCCGCACCAGGGCGACCACGCCAAAAGCCCCAATGGTGGCCACGCCGTAGGCCAGGGCGTAGAAGAGCAACGACTGGATGCCGGCGACGCTCAAGGCGAGCAGGCCGATGAGCATGTACCCGGCGTGAGCGATCGCCGAGTAGGCGAGCATGCGCTTAACGTCGCCCTGCACAACGCCGACGACGGTGCCCACCACCATGGTCAGTGCGGCCACCGCCCACAGGAAGGGGGCCAGGTCCCAGCCCAGATTCCCCGCAATGACATAGTAGAAGCGGATGAGGGCCAGAAAGGCGGCGGCCTTGACGCCGGCGGCCATGAACCCGGTGACGGGCGTGGGAGCACCCTGATAGACGTCCGGGCTCCAGGCGTGGAAGGGGGCGGCCGCCACCTTGAACAGCAGGCCAACGGTCACGAGTACCACACCGGCCAGGAGCAGCCAGTCCATGCCCGCCACGGATCCCATGGCAATGGCGCCGGCAATATCGGAGTAGGTCACTGAGCCGGAGAAGCCGTAGAGGAGGGCGGCCCCCATGAGCAGGAAGGCCGAGGCGAAGGCGCCCAGCATGAAGTACTTCAGGGCCGCCTCCTGACTGAGCAGGCGGCGGTGGCGGGCGGTGGCCGTCATAATGTACAGGGGCAGGGAAATGAGCTCCAGGGCGACGAACAGGCTCACGAGGTCACTGGCCAGGGCGAAGAGCATCATGCCGGCCAGGGAGAACAGCGTCAGGGGGAAGACCTCGGTGGTTCTCCACTGGGCATGGATGGACTCGCTCTCCTCGGCGCTGCCGGGCCGGTCCGCGGCCTGGGCGGTGAAGGCGGAGTCGCCGACGGTGGTGGGGTCGGCCATGACGAGGACGGCCAGGAAGCCAATGATCAGGAGGATGCCTTGGGCCGCCAGCGCGAAGGGGTCCTCGGTCAGGCCGGCGATCGGCGCGCCGTCGCCGGGCAATGACAGCCCGTCCCAGCGCACGACGACGGCCACCCCTGCGGCGAGAATGGCCAGCACCGCCAGGGTCGCCTGGGTGATCAGGCGAGCGCGCCGGGCCACGAAGGTCTCCACCAGGACGCCGAGTACCCCGGCTCCCAGGACAATAATGGCCGGGGCGAGTCCGGCCCAGTTGATCGGTGGGGCGGTGACGTTCACTGGCGGGTCCCTTCGGCGGTGGGGACGTCCAGGGCGGCGCTGGCGGCCTGTTCCTGGCTCGTGACGGTGGAGATCTGCTCGGCGACGCCGTCGAGGGTGTCGGTCACGACGGCGGGGGCCAGGCCCAGGGCGAGCATGGCGGCGATGACCGGGACCAGGACGAGTTTCTCGCGCCCGTCAAGGTCGGTGCCGCCCACGCGCTCGGGCGCCGGAGCGCCGGTGAACACCCGCTGGTAGGGCAGGAGCACGTAGACGGCGGCAATGACCACCCCCAGGGCGGCCACAACCCCCAGGGGCACCGAGACGGAGAAAGTACCGGTCAGGACCATCCACTCCGGCACGAAGCCGCTCAGGCCCGGCAAGGCGATGGAGGCCAGGCCGGAGACCAGGAAGGTGCCGGCCACCAGGGGCATGACGCGGGCAATACCACCGAGTTCGCTTATGGACACCGTGCCGGTGCGCCGCGCCAGGAAGCCGGTCACCAGGTAGAGCCCGGCAATGGACAGGCCGTGGGCGACCATGTAGACCATGGCCCCGGTGGCCGCCACCCGACTGCCCACGAAGATCCCCAGCACCATGAAGCCGAAGTGGCTGATGGAGGTGTAGGAGATGAGCCGGTAGAGGTGGTCCTGGCCAATGGCGGCCAGGCCGCCGTAAATAATGCCGACCACGGCCAGCACCACAATGACGGGGGCCGCCCAGGCGGAGGCCTCGGGGAAGAGCGGCAGCACGAGGGAAATCATGCCGTAGGTGCCGATCTTGTCCAGAACGCCAATGAGGAGGACAGAGGTGCCCGGGGTGGCCTGCTCAGCGGTGTCGGGCAGCCAGGTGTGCAGGGGCACCATGGGGGCCTTAATGGCGAAGGCGATGAAGAAGGAGGCGAAGATCCAGCGGCGCACGCCCGTGGGGGCGGCAATGCCGGCGGCCAGGGTGTCCAGGTGGTAGGCGGTCTCGCCGCCGGGGCCGTAAACGAGCAGGGCCATGACGCCCAGAAGCATGACCAGGCCGCCGGCCAGGGAGTACAGGAGGAATTTCAGGGCGGCACGGCGCCGTCCGGGTCCTCCGAAGCCCCCGATGAGGAAGTACACCGGGATGAGCATGGCCTCGAAGCAGATGTAGAACAGGAAGACGTCGCGAGCGGCGAAGATGACGACCATGAACGCCTCCAGGACCAGCACCAGCCCGGAGAAGAGGGCTTGACGGTCGGCGGGCACCTCGCCCCAGGAGGCCAGGAGCACGATCGGCACCAGGAATGCCGCGAGCAGAATCATGGCCAGGCCCAGGGCGTTGACCCCCAGGGCCCAGGATGTGCCCAGCGCGGGGATCCAGGGGCGGGCTTCGGCCAGCTGGATGGTGGCGCCCCGGGTGGTGTCGAAGAGGCACAGGGCCCAGACGCCGACGGCGAGCGCAGCCAGGGAGAAGACCAGGGCCACGGCCCGGGCCTGACGGCGCAACGGGGGCACCGCCCACAGCAGGGCCGCCCCGGTGAGGGGGACGAGCACCATGATGCTCAGCACGGGCAGCGATGCGGGAAGGGACTGCATGTCTGTGTCCTCTCAGATCCTGGTGGCCAGGACGGCAATGAGTGCGAGCACCGTCCCGCCGAGCATGTAGCCGGCGTAGGAGCGGACGTACCCGGACTCGGTGCGGCGGACGAGCCGCCCGGTAGCGGCCGTCCCCCGGGCAAGGCCCTCAACGGCGCCGTCGACCACGTAGTGGTCGGTGAGGCTCGCGGCGGTGACCAGGCCCTGGCCCGGGCGCATGGCGATGGCCTCGTTGACGGTGTCTTGATGCATGTCCTTGCGGGCCGCCTCGACCAGGACATTGCCGGGCTGGACCACGGTGGGCACCGGCCGGCGGGCGTACATGAACCAGGCGACGACGACGCCAATAAGCACCAGTGCCAGGGTGGCGCCCATAATGGCGGTCACCGGCAGTACGGGCTCGCCGTGCTCGACGTGGCCGGTGACCGGCTCCAACCAGGTGGTGAAGCGCTCCCCCATGGCCAGTAGGCCTCCCAGGGCCAGGGAGAAAAGGCTCAGGATGACCAGTGGGGCGGTCATGAGAACACCGGACTCGTGCGGGTGGACCTCCCCCTCCAGGTCCTCGGCGGTCGTCCACCGCTTGGTGCCGTGGAAGATCATGAAGAACAGGCGAGACATGTAGAAAGCGGTCAGGCCCGCGCCCAGCAGGGCGATGGTGCCCAGAATCCAGGGCTGGGCGCCGTGACCGACGAAGGCCGCCTCAATGATCTTGTCCTTGGACCAGAACCCCGAGAAGGGCGGGATACCCAAGATGGCGAGCCAGCCAATGCCCATGGTGGCCCAGGTGATTCTCATGTGGCCGTGCAGGGCGCCGAAACGGCGCATGTTGACCTGGTCGTCCATGGCGTGCATGACGCTTCCGGCCCCGAGGAAAAGCTGGGCCTTGAAGAAGCCGTGGGTGAGCAGGTGGAAGATGGCGAAGGCGTAACCAATGGGGCCGAGGCCCGCGCCGAGCATCATGTAGCCGATCTGGCTCATGGTGGATGCGGCCAGGACCTTCTTCATATCGTCCTTAGCGGCGCCAATGACGGCCCCCAGCAGCAGGGTGATGGCGCCGACGACTGCCACGGCGAGCTGGGCATCAGGGGCACCGGTGTAGATGGCGCCCGAGCGCACCATGAGGTAGACGCCGGCAGTGACCATGGTGGCGGCGTGAATGAGGGCGGAGACTGGGGTGGGGCCCGCCATGGCGTCACCCAGCCAGGCCTGGAGCGGGAACTGCGCGGACTTGCCGCAGGCGGCTAGCAGGAGGAGGAAGCCGATGGCGGTGAGCCAGCCGGTGGACACCGAGCCCCCGGCGGCGAGCTGGAGCACGTCGGAGAAGCGCACCGAGCCCATCTGGGCCACCATGGCCATCATGGCCAGCAGCAGTCCGAGGTCTCCGACTCGGTTCATAATGAAGGCCTTCTTGGCGGCGGTCGCATTGGAGGCACTGGCGGCCTTGGCGGCGGGAGGGGCGTCGGCGTCGGCCGTGTTCCAGAAGCCGATGAGGAGGTAGGAGGCCAGGCCCACACCCTCCCAGCCCACGAAGAGCACAATGTAGGAGTCGCCGAGGACCAGGGTGAGCATGGCGGCGATAAAGAAGTTGAGGTAGGCGAAAAAGCGGCGCCGATCGCGATCGTGACTCATGTAGGCCACCGAGTACAGGTGGATGAGGAAGCCCACGAAGGTCACCAGCATGACGAAGGTCAAGGAGAGCGGGTCGATCTGGAGGCCCACGGTGACGTCGAGGTCGCCCGAGGAGAACCAGCGCCACAGGCTGAGGTAGATGGTGCGCTGGTCGGCGCTCAGGCCCAGGACCTGCATGAGGATCGCCCCGCCCAGGCAGGCGTCGAAGAGGGCGGCGGCCAATCCCAGCCAGTGCCCCCAGGAATCGCAGCGGCGTCCGGCCAGGAGCAGGATGGCGGCGCTGACGGCGGGCACGGCAATGAGGAGCCAGGACCAGGCGGCCGGACCGGTGGGGTCGGTGAGCAGGCCGGTGGCGTGCCCGGCCAGGAGCGCGGCGGTAGGCGGTGCGGTGGTCATGCCGGTCTCCTCAGTTCTTGAGCAGGTTCGCGTCGTCAACCGACGTGGACCTGCGGGTGCGGAAGATGGACACGACAATGCTCAGGCCCACGACGACCTCCGCGGCAGCGACGACCATGACGAAGAAGGCGAAGACCTGCCCGGTGAGGTTTCCGTGGAGACGGGAGAAAGTCACCAGGACCAGGTTGACGGCGTTGAGCATGAGCTCGACGCCCATGAGCTCAATAATGGCGTTGCGGCGCAGCAGAACGGTCAGGGCCCCCAGGGTGAAGAGCACGCCGGCCAGGACGACATAGGCGGTCATGGGAAGAGTCACTTCTTCCTCCCCTTCCTCTTTTTCTTGCTGGACCGGGCCGGCCGGGCCGCCTTCGCGGTGGGTCTCCTGGTCTTCTTGGCAGGCGTGCGCTTGGCCGGCTCGGCCTGCGCGGGGGCCTTGGCCGCCGGCTCATTCCCAGCTGGGGCCTTGGCGGGCTCATCGTCAGCCGGGGCCTTGGCCGCCGGCTCATTCCCAACCGGGGCCTTGGCCGGCTCATCGTCAGCCGGTTCGGCCTGCACCGGGGTGGGGGCGGTAGAACCGGCCCGCACCTGCGCGGGAGTCGCCGACTCGGCCTGCGCGGGGACCTCGGCGGGCTCGGTCGCCGGCTTGGCTTCTGCGACCGCCGACTCGCCCTCCGCCGGGGCCTTGGCCGGCTCATCGTCAGCCGGTTCGACCTGCGCGGGGGTGGGGGCAGTGGTAGAACCGGCCCGCACCTGCGCGGGAGTCGCCGACTCGCCCTCCGCCGGGGCCTCGCCCGGCCCAGAGCCTGCCGGTGGCGCAGCCTTCGCCTTGGCGGGGGCTGTGGGCTGGGCGACGACCGGCGCCGGGGCACCGGGCATGGAGGCCATGCCGGAGCGGCCCACGGAGGCGTTCTCCCGCTGCGTCATGCGCCCGGCCCGCTGGGCGGCGCCCACCTCCGGGGAGACCTCGGAGAGCTCGAGCGCCTGGCCGCGCACGCGCAGGACACGGGGGACGGACTCGTGGACCTCGTCTCCCGAGGCGTCCAGGGCGGGGGCGGCTGCCGTATTGGTGGAGGCGTAGACGCCGGGCATGGGCCGTTGGCCGGGGTGGGCCCCCGACTGGGCGTAGGCGCGCATCTTGTCCTCGGCGATCTGCCGTTGGGAGCGCTTGGCCCGTACCCGCTGACGATGGGTGAGGGTCAAGGCCCCCAGGGCGGCAATAATCAGCAGGACGCCGGTGAGCTCCATGGCTGCCACGTGGTTGCCGAACAGGGTCAGGGCCAGCGCCTGGGGGGTGGCCGCCGTGGAGTCGGCCAGGCCCTGGGCGGCGGGGAAGGTGTTGCGGACCACGGCGGCGGTCAACACCGCCACCAGGCCGACGCCCAGGGTGACAACAAGTGGCTTCTGCGCCGGCCAGGTGGTGCCGCCCATGGGCTCCTCGCCACCGACCCCGACGAGCATAATGACGAAGAGCACCAGGGTCATGACCGCCCCGGTGTAGACGACCACCTGGGTAATGCCCAGGAAGGGCGCCTCATTGGCGACATAGAGGACCGCCAGGCCGATCATGATGACGATCATGTTGATGGCGGCGCTCACCGCCCGTTTGGCGGTGAGCAGGCCCAGACCGCACAAGACGGTGACCACGGCGACGACGCCGAAGAGGATTGTCTCCCCCGTCGACATTGCGCCCGAGGCGGTCATGGTGGGGAGTGCGTGCGCGAGGGGGGTCACCGGGCCGCCTCCTTCTGAGGGACCGGGGCGGGCACGGCCTTGGCGGTGGCCACCGTGGGATCCTCCGGGCGCGCCGAGCGCACCCAGTCGATCTGGGCCTGGGTGGGTCCCTTGACCGCCCCGCGGTAATAGTCGACGTCCTCAGTGCCCTCGGCCATGGGGTGAGGGGCGGCCAGGGCCCGGGGGGGGACGGGGGCCAGCAGGTCGGCCTTCTCATAAATCAGGCCTGTACGAGTAGGACCGACCAGCTCGTCAATCTCATGGGTCATGGTCAGGGCGCGCGTCGGGCAGGCCTCAATGCACAAGCCGCAGAAAATGCACCGCAAATAGTTGATCTGGTAGACGCGCCCGTAGCGCTCCCCCGGCGAGTACTGGGCGTCCGGCTCGTTGGAGGCAGCCTCCACGTAGATGGCGTCGGCGGGGCAGGCCCAAGCGCACAGCTCGCAGCCGATGCACTTCTCCAGGCCGTCGTCGTAACGGTTGAGTTGGTGGCGCCCGTGATAGCGGGGCATGAGGACGGGCTTCTCAAAGGGGTAGAGCTCGGTGACCGTGGGGCGGAACATTGAGGAGATGGTCACCCCGTAGCCGGCCACCGGCGCAAAGGCGCGGGCCAGCGCACTGGGCGATCCGCGCAGCCACTGGTCGTGGTCGCTCCCGCCCGGAGCAGGGCGGTCAGTGCGGTCAGTCATCAGTTCCCTCCTGGGCCTCGGCGCCGGAAGCGGGGGTTGTCGGGGTGCCCGCGAGGGCGGTCGCGCTGGCGGTGCCGGCGGTGCTGGAGGGGGCCGTGCCCCTGGCGCGCGGCGACGGCGGCAGCACCTGGCCGGGAAGCGGTGGAACCGGGAAACCGCCGGCGAAGGCGTCCAGCGGCCCGTCCTCGCCTTGGCCCATTCCACCGGGGCTGGCGTCACCGGCGCCGTTGCCCGGCTCCTCTCCCGACTCGGCTTCGGGCGCGAAGTAGAAGACGAGTGTGGCCACCAGGAAGACAGCGGCCAGAACCAGCAGCAGGCTCTGCGGAGAGCCCCCGGAGAAAGCGCGATAGCCCTGGACAATGACCACGAGGACGAACCAGACCAGGCCCGCGGGGATAAGGACCTTCCAGCCCAGTTTCATGAAGTGGTCGTAGCGGATGCGCACCAGGGTGCCGCGGGTCCACACCATGAGGAACATGACCGCCCACACCTTGCCAATGAACCAGAGCATGGGCCACCACCCGGAATTGGCGCCCTGCCAGAAAGAGGCCAGGACCACCGAGCGCCAGCCGCCCAGGAAAAGAGTCACGCACACGGCCGAAACATTGAACATATTGATGTACTCGGCCAGGAAGTACCAGGCGAACTTCATGGAGGAGTACTCCACCATGTGGCCGGCGACCAGCTCGCCCTCGGCCTCGGGCAGGTCGAAGGGCAGGCGGTTGACCTCCCCCACCATGGACACCACGTAGATGAGGAAGCTGGGAACCATGCCAATGGCCCACCACAGGCGCTCCTGGGCGCTGACAATCCCGGAGGTGGACATGGTCCCTGAAACCAGGAACACGGTGAGGATGGACAGGCTCATGGCCAACTCGTAGGAGATGACCTGGGCGGCGCTGCGCACCGCGCCCAGCAGCGGGTAGGTGGAGTGGGCCGACCAGCCGCCCAGGATGGTGCCGTAAACCCCGAAGGCGGTGATCGCCAGGATATAGAGGACGGACACGGGGAAGTCGGTCAGCTGCAGGGGCGTGGAGTGGCCCAGGATGCTCACATTGGGGCCGAAGGGGATGACCGCGTAGACCATGAAGGCGCTGAAGGCGGCGATGACCGGGGCCAGGATGTAGACGAATCGCTCAGCGCCCTTGAGCCAGAAATCCTCCTTCATAATGAGCTTGCCGGCGTCGGCGATGGCCTGGAACAGGCCGAAGGGGCCGTTGACGTTAGGGCCCGGGCGGGTCTGCATGCGGGCCAGACCGCGACGCTCGACCCACAGCATCATAATGACGCTGACAATGAGGAAGGCGACAATGAAGACGGCTTTGATAATGGTGAGCCACCAGGTCTCCTCAGAGAAGTCGGCGGTCACACCCCCATTGGCCGGCAGGACAGCGCCCAACCGGGCTACTGCGTGAGTCGCGGTGTTCACCGGACCACCTCCGCGGGGATCGAAATGCTGACATGGGAGCCGTGGTGGGCGCCCAGGGTCTGGCGCACGGTAGAACCCGGGGAGCACTCGGGCAGCCACACGACGCCGTCGGCCACGCCGCCGACCCGGACCGGCAGGGCAATGGAGCCGGTGGCGGTGGAGACCTCAACGATCTCCCCGTTGCTCACGCCCAGGCGCGCAGCCAGATCCGCTCCCAGGCGGGCCACCGGGGCCAGGGCGGTAGCGGCCAGGAAGGGCTCGCCGTCTTGAAGACGGCCGGCGTCGAGCATGGGCTTGTGCGTCGCCAGGAGAGCGTCCAAGCCCGAGACGGTGGAGGCGCCCGGGGCGGTGGACTCGACAATGAGCTCCTCGTCAATGTCCTCATCGCTGAAAGCGACCTCACCGCGCGCCCCCGCCCACAGGCCCAAGGAGGCGAGCTCGGCGTGAAGGACCTCCAGGTCGGCAACGCCCAGGTCGATGCCCATCTGGGCGGCCAGCATGTCCAGGACCTGGCGGTCGGTTCGGGCCCGGGAGACGTGGGCCTGCCCGAAGGGGCGCACCCGCCCCTCCCAGTTGACGAAGGTGCCGTTCTTCTCCACCGGTGGGGCCACCGGTAGAACCACGTCGGCGTGCTCACTGACCTCCGAGCGGCGAACCTCCAGCTGGAGGGTGAACCCTGAGGCGGTCAGGGCGGCGCGGGCCAGGCCGGGGTCGGGGAAGTCGCGCAGATCCACTCCACCGATGACCAGTCCGCCGAGCTCGGAGTCGGTCAGGGCGGTGAGGATGCCGGTGGTGTCGCGGCCCGGGGCCTCCGGCAGGGCCGGTGCACTGCTGAAGCCGTCGGCGCGCGGGCCCCAGACGTCCTGCACCTGGGCGCGGGCGGCGGCGTCGGACACCGGGCGCCCACCGGGCAGAAGGAAGGGCAGCAGGCCGGCCTCAATGCCGCCGCGCTCGCCGGCACGGCGCGGCACCCAGGCCAGGCGCGCCCCGGTGGCGGTGGCCAGGGCGTCCACGACACTGAGCAGGCCGGGGACGGCGCTGGCGCGCTCCCCCACCACAATGGCCGCCCCCTCACCCTTGAGGGCTTCAATGAGCCGGGGGTGGGTGTGGGGCAGCAGGGCGACAGCGCGGGCCTCCTGGCCGGGGGCGGCCACAATGGTCTCGGCGTCCATCTTGGAGCTGCCGGCCGTCCGGACGGCGGTGACGGCGGCGACCTTGACCCCTCCGGCGCGCACGCCCTTGCGCAGGCGCAGGAACAGGGAACCACACTCGTCTTCAGGCTCCAGGCCCACCAGGAGCACCTGCCCGGCCCTCTCCAGGGCGCGGTAGGTGACCGCGCCCAGCCCGGTGCCGGCGACCCGCTTGGCCAGGAACGTGCCCTCCTCCTTGGAGTGGTCGCGCACGCGCTGATCAATGTCATTGGTGCCCAGCGCCATCCGGGCGAAGCGGGACCAGGCCCAGGCGTCTTCCAGGGTTAGACGCCCCCCGGGCAGGAGACCAACACCGCCGTCGGCCACGGCGCCGGCCAGCCCCACGGCGGCGATCTCCAGGGCCTCCGACCAGCTGGTGGACACCAGCTCGCCGCTGTCCTCGTCGCGCACCAGTGGGGTGGTCAGGCGGTCGGGGGTTGAGGCCCAGGTGAAGGCGAAGCGGTCCTTGTCGGTGATCCACTCCTCGTTGACGTCCGGGTCGTTGCCGGCCAGGCGGCGCAGGACGACGCCGCGGCGCATATCCACGCGGATGGCTGAACCTGAGGCGTCGTGCTCGGTGACCGAGTCGGTGGAGACCAGGTCCATGGGGCGGGCGCGGAAACGGTAGCGGGCGCTGGTCAGTGCCCCCACCGGGCAGATCTGGACAATGTTGCCCGAGAAGTAGGAGGCGAAGGGTCGCCCGGAGACGTCCAGTTCCTCCCCGGCGGGCCCGTGGGCCAGGCCGTCGACGACGCCGGGGGCACCGCCGGGGCCGGCCAGGTCCGCCTCGGGGACCAGGCCCGCCCCGCCTCGGATGGTCATGGTGTCCAGGCCGTCGGCCGAGGCCTGGGCGGCGCCCCCGGCGAAGTCCAGCACCCCGGCGTCAAAACGGCCCACCTGCTCGGAGTACAGGCCCCCGCAGTGCTCCGGGTTTCCGTCCATGTCGTAGGCGGGGTGGCCGCCGCCGCGCCCCTGGAGGGCGATGAAGGGGTCGCCGGGGATCTGGGCGGCGAAGCGCACGCAGCGCTGGCACAGGATGCAGCGGTCCCGATCCAGCAAGATGTTGCTGGTCAGCCGCAGCGGCTTGGGGAAGGTGCGTTTGACGTCGGTGAAACGGGTGGCGGCGCGGGCGCCGGTGGCCATGAGCTCCAGGGCCTGGTTCTGCAGGGGGCACTCCCCGCCCTTGTCGCACACCGGGCAGTCCAGGGGGTGGTTGACCAGGAGGAATTCCATGGTCCCGGCCTGGGCCTTGGCGGCCACCTTACTGGTGGCCTGGGTGGAGACCTCCATGCCGTCCATGGCGGTCATGGCGCAGGAGGGCTGCGGCTTGGGCATGGGCCGCACCACGCCGTCGCGCCCGGGCATGGCCACCTCCACCAGGCACTGGCGGCAGTTGGCCGACGGCTCCAGCAGGGGGTGGTCGCAGAAGCGCGGGATGCGCACACCAATCTTCTCGGCGGCACGGATGAGCAGCGTCCCCTTCTCCACCTTGACGGGCACGCCGTCAATGGTGAGGGTGACGAGGTCGGCAGTGGCGGTCATGTCTCACCGTGCGCTTTCAAGGATGGAGGAGGCCGCGTAGGGGAAGAGCTCGGCGGCGGCGGTGGTGTACCCGGCCTCGAACTCGGAGCGGAATCTCGCGATGCCGGTCAGGACGGGCGTGGCGGAGGCGTCGCCCAGGGCGCAGAAGGAGCGCCCGGCAATGTTGGAGGCAATGTCCTCCAGCTTCTCGACGTCCCCGGGCAGGCCCCTGCCCGCCTCCAGGCGCAGCAGGATCTGGCGCATCCAGTAGGTGCCTTCGCGGCAGGGGGTGCACTTGCCGCACGACTCGTGCTGGTAGAACTCGACCCAGCGGGTGACGACGCGCACCGCGGAGACGGTCTCGTCGAAAACCTGCAGGGCGCGGGTGCCCAGCATGGAGCCCGCGCCGGCGACCGACTCGTAGTCCAGGGGGACATCGAGCTCCTCGGGGCCGAAGATCGGGGTGGAGGAGCCCCCGGGCACCCAGAACTTCAACTGGTGCCCGGGGCGGACCCCGCCGGCCAGTTCAATGAGCTCGCGCATGGTAATGCCGAAGGGGGCCTCGAACTGGCCGGGGTTGACCACGTGCCCGGAGACGGAGAACAGGCCGTGCCCCCGGGATTTCTCGGTGCCCATGGCGGCGTACCACTGGGCGCCCCGGGCCACAATGCCGGGCACGGAGGCAATGGTCTCAACATTGTTAATGACCGTCGGCCGGGCGTAGAGGCCCTGGGCCGCCGGAAAGGGGGGCTTGAGGCGGGGGTGGCCGCGACGCCCCTCCAAGGAGTCCAGCAGGGCGGTCTCCTCACCGCAGATATAGGCCCCGGCCCCGGCGTGGGCGGTAATGCGCAGGGGCTGGGCGCCATCGAGGCCGAAACCGGTGTCCAGGTAGCCGGCCTCGCGGGCCTCGCGCACGCCGGCCAGAAGGCGGCGGTAGACGTGGGCCACTTCCCCGCGCAGGTAGACGAAGGCGTGATCGCAGCCAATGGCGCGGCTGGTGATGGCCACGCCCTCAATGAGCGCGTGGGGGTTGGCCAAGATGGTGGGAATGTCCTTGCAGGTGCCCGGCTCGGACTCGTCAGCGTTGACCACCAGGTAGCGGGGGCCGCCGTCGGGGGCGGGGAGGAAGGACCACTTCAGCCCGGTGGGGAAGCCCGCGCCGCCACGGCCGCGCAGACCCGACTCCTTGACCAGGGCGACCAGGTCCGCCTGGCTCATGGTCTTGGCCCGCTCCAGGCCCCTATAACCGCCGTGGGCCAGGTAGGTCCCCAGGGTCCAGGAGTCCCGGGCGTCCCACAGGTCGGTCAGGACCGGGGTGAGGGTGCCCGGAGGGGTGAAGGAGGGGGTGGTTGGGCTCACTTCGTCTCCTCCTTCGGGGCGGTCCAGTCCTGGTTGCGGGCAATGCGCAGGCCGCGCAGGCTGGGCTCGCCGGCGCCGCCGCCCTCGCCGGCACGGCCATCCTCGAAGCCGGCGAGCAGGCGCTCGTTCTCCCGGAAGGTCGGCAGAGTCTCAGGGCCGCGGGTGGGGGCGACGTCCTCGCCGCGCTGGAGGGCCTTAATCGTCTCCACGGCGGAGGCGGGGGTCTGGTTATCGAAGAACTCCCAGTTGATCATGACCACCGGGGCGTAGTCGCAGGCGGCATTGCACTCAAGGCGCTCGACGCTAATGACGCCGTCCTCACTGGTCTCATCGGGGCCCAGGCCGGTGTACTCGGCCACGGCCCGCCAGATCTCATCGCCGCCCATGACGGCGCACAGGGCGTTGGTGCACACCCCCACGTGGTAGGTGCCCACCGGGTGGCGGCGGAATTGGCTGTAGAAGGTGGCCACGGCGCTGACCTCGGCGCGGGTCAGGTCCAGCTCCTGGGCGCACAAAGCAATACCGGCGGGCGAAACGTAGCCGTCCACAGACTGGATGAGGTGGAGCATGGGAATCAGGGCGCTGCGCTCGCGCCCCACCGGGTAGCGGGACTTGATCTCAGCAATGTCAGCAGCCAGGCGGGCATCCGCCTCGGGGCTGCGGCCCGGGGCCGCGGGGGTTCCAGTGGTGCTCATTAGCGGTCCACGCCTCCCAGGACGGGGTCGATCGAGGCCAAGGTGGGCACGAGGTCGGCGATCATGCCGCCCTCGGCCATGAGGGCCAGGGACTGCAGGTTGGAGTAGGAGGGGTCGCGGAAGTGGACCCGGTAGGGGCGGGTGCCGCCGTCGGAGACGGCGTGCACGCCCAGGGTGCCCTTGGCGTGCTCCACGGTCTGGAAGACCTGTCCGGCGGGCACGCGGAAGCCCTGGGTGACCAGCTTGAAGTGGTGAATAAGGGACTCCATGGAGGTGCCCATAATCTCGCGCACATGCTCCAGGGACTGGCCCTGACCATCGGTGGACAGCGCCATGCGGGCGGGCCAGGCAATGGTTGGGTCGGCCACCATGAAGGCATTGTCCGCCTTGGATCCGTGTTCAGCGATCTCATCAAGGCGCTCCACGCACTGGGAGACGATCTTAAGAGACTGGTAGCACTCGTCCATGCGCACCTGCAGGCGGGTGTAGCAGTCCGAGCGCTGATAGGTGGGCACGTCGAAGTCGTAGGTCTCATACCCGCAGTAGGGGGTGGTGCGGCGCATGTCCAGGGGGTAGCCGGCAGCGCGCAGGCACGGCCCGGTCAAGCCCATGGCCAGCGCGCCGGCTAGGGTGATCTCGCCAATGCCCTGGAAACGGGCTTTGAGGATCGGGTTCTCCATGAGCAGCAGCTCCAGTTCATGGAGGTCCTGCTTAATGTTGGGCATGGCCGAGCGCACGAAGTCGGTAAAGCCCCTGGGAATGTCCTGGGCCAGGCCGCCGGGGCGAATATAGGCGTGGTTCATGCGCAGGCCCGAAGCCATCTCGAAGACCCGCAGAATGTTCTCCCGGCAGCGGAAGGAAATGGTCATGAGGGTGGTGCCGCCCATCTCATTGCCGGCTGAGCCCACGGCCACCACGTGGGAGGCAATGCGGTTGAGCTCCATGAGCAGCACGCGCACGACGGTGGCCTTCTGCGGGACGTCGTCAGTGACGCCCAGAAGCTTCTCCACGGCCAGGGCGTAGGCGACCTCCTGGAAGAAGGGGGCCACATAGTCCATGCGCGTCACGAAGGTCTCGCCCTGCACCCAGGTGCGGTACTCCATGTTCTTCTCAATACCGGTGTGCAGGTAGCCGGTGCCCACGCGGACCTCGGTGACCCTTTCGCCGTCGATCTCCAGGACCAGGCGCAGCACCCCGTGGGTGGAGGGGTGGACCGGGCCCATATTGACCACAATGCGGTCGTGCTCCAGGCGGTCGGCCTCGTCGCGCGCAGCAATGGCGGCAACGACCTCATCCCAGTCGCCACCCGTCAGGGTGTACTGGGGGGCGCCCGCGGACAGCTCGTCCGTGGCAGGGCCGGTGGCGTGAACAGTGCTCATTAGCGGTAGGACCTCCGGGTGTCAGCGGGCGGGGTGACAGCCCCCTTGTACTCCACGGGGATGCCGCCCAGCGGGTAGTCCTTGCGCTGGGGGTGGCCCACCCAGTCGTCGGGCATGGCCGAGCGGGTGAGATTGGGGTGGGAGTCGAAGACAATGCCCATGAGATCCCAGGTTTCGCGCTCGTGCCAGTCGTTGCCGGGGTAAACCGCCACAATGGAGGGCACGTGGGGGTCGGAGACGGGGCAGGCGACTTCCAGGCGCAGCATGCGCCCACCGTGGGTCAAGCTCATCAGGTGGTAGCAGGCGTGGAGTTCACGCCCGGCCAGGTGCGGGTAGTGCACGCCGCTGACCCCCAGGCACAACTCGAAGCGCAGATCCTGGTCATCGCGCAGGGGGGCCACGACGTCGAGCAGGTGTTGGCGGGCCACGAAGATGGTCAGCTCGCCGCGCTCGACAACAACCTTCTCAATGGCGGCGGCCGGGTCCACCCCGGCGGCGGCCAGGTCTTCAATGAGGTGGTCGACGGCGTCGTCGAACCAGCCCCCGTAGGGGCGCGTGGCGGCCGGGGCCAAGGCGGTGGCGCCCTGGGTGAGCCCGTAGCCGGTGGTGTCGCCGGCGTCGGGGGCCCCGAAGTGGCCCGTGTGGCGCGAGACGACCTCGACCCGCAGTTCGGGGCGCACCGCAGTCCCAGCGATCTCCGGAACTGCGGGGGTGCCCGCCTCCTGGGCGCCGGGAGCGGGGGTGTTCTCACTCATGCGAGCTGACCCTTCATCTCGTGGGTGGGGGTGGCGGCCAGGGCGGCCGCCTCGACGGCTCGCGCAATATCCTCGCGGTGCTTGAAGATCGGCTTGTGCTCGATGAGACGGGTGAGCTCGAGCATGGCGTTAATGAGCATTTCGGGGCGCGGCGGGCAGCCGGGCAGGTAAATGTCCACCGGCACAATGTGGTCCGCGCCCTGGACAACCGCATAGTTGTTGAACACTCCGCCGCTGGAAGCGCAGGCGCCCATGGAGATGACCCACTTGGGCTCGGGCATGGAGTCGTAGACATTGCGCACCACGGGGGCCATCTTGTGGGAGACGCGCCCGGAGACGATCATGACGTCGGCGTGGCGCGGCGAGGCGCGAAAAACCTCCCAGCCGAAACGGGCCATGTCGAAGCGGGGGGTGCCGGTGGCCATCATCTCAATGGCGCAGCAGGCCAGGCCCATGGTGACCGGCCACAGGGAGCGGGCCTGGGCCAGGTCCGTCAGCTTCTCGACACTGGTG
Organism: Actinomyces oricola; assembly: GCF_004104015.1. Classification (GTDB taxonomy): domain Bacteria; phylum Actinomycetota; class Actinomycetes; order Actinomycetales; family Actinomycetaceae; genus Actinomyces; species Actinomyces oricola. The sequence goes on from NZ_RYFV01000004.1 coordinate 101,065, forward strand.
AGCATGAAGCCGGGGCCCTCCACGGCGGCGAGCGCCTGAGCGCGCAGGTCGTCGCGCTTGGAGGGGATGTGGCGCATTTTCTCGTTGTAGTCCTTCATGTCCATGCGCGTTGGCCTTCCTTCCCGACGTATCCGCTCAGTCCCAGTCCAGCCCGCCGCGGCGCCACTCCAGAATGTAGGGCACCGTGATCAGAGCAATGAACAGCAGGGCCGCGCTCAAGCCGAAAAAGCCCAGGCGCCCGAACGCGGTGGCCCACGGGTAGAGGAAGACGACCTCCACGTCGAAGATGATGAAGGTCATGCCCACCAGGTAGAAGGACACCGGGAAGCGCCCGTGCTCCACATTGGCGGGGGTGGGGTCAATGCCGCACTCGTAGTTGGCGACCTTGACCTTGTTACGCCGGCCCGGGCTGACAATAGCGCTCAGGGTCAGGCCGCCAATGGCCACCAGGAGGGCCAGGGCGGCCATTATGAGCAAAGCGGCGTAGGGATTCATGCTGCCGGCACCATCCTTGTGAGGAGCTGGATGAGGTGGTCGAGGCCGTCGCCGCCGCGACGCTCCCAACCATCAGAGAGGAGCTTGGTGACGAGCCTCATGAGGCGTTTGCGCGGCAGCCCGTAACGAGTGCACAGGCGCATGACCTCGGGGTGCTCGATAAGGGAGACGAAGACGCGGCCCAGCGTGTAGTACCCGCCCATCTGGGCCCTCAGGGCCGCAGGGTACTGGGACAGGGCGCGCTCACGACCCAGCGCCGTGGAGCGGGCGGCCCCTTGTGCGGCGGCCTGGGCGGCCAGGCGCCCGGACATGAGGGCCTGGGCAATGCCCTCCCCGTTAAAGGGGGAGACCATGCCGCCGGCGTCGCCCAGCAGCATGAGGCCGTCGGCGTAGTGGGGTTTGCGGTTGAAGGCCATGGGCAGGGCGGCGCTGGCCAAGCGGCCGACCTGGTTGTCCTTGGTGAAGCCCCAGGAGTCCGGGGCATTGTCTATCCAGCGGGAGAAGACGGCCTTGTAGTCAATACTGGCGGCTGCGGCCCGTGAGGAGACCGAGCCCACGCCCACATTGACCAGGCCCTCGCCCACGGGCCAGACCCAGCCGTAGCCGGGCAGGAGGTCTGAGGCCCCCACGGGCCCGTCCCACAGCTCCAGCTGGGACTCCATCCAGGCGTCGGTGGCGCGCGGGGAGCGGAAGTAGGCGCGCACCGCCACCCCCAGGGGTTTGCGCTCGTCCTTGGTGCGGCCCACGGCAGTGGCCAGGCGGGCGGAGACCCCGCCGGCATCAATGACCAGGGGGGCGGCAATAGTGGTGGGGGCCTCAACACCCGGGTAGGCGACCCGGGGCGTGGGCTTGACCTCGATGCCGGTGACGCGTCCCGCGGCGGAGGTGCGGGGGGCGGTGGCGGTCACCCCGGTCAGGAGCCGGGCCCCGGAGGCGGCGGCGTGCTCGGCCAGGTCGCGGTCCAGTAGGGCGCGGGGGCGAGCCATCCCGTAGGAGGGCAGGGAGAGCTGCTCAGGCCAGGGGATGTGGAGGCGGTGCCCGCCGCCAATGACGCGCAGGCCGGTGTTGCGCTGCCAGCCGGTGGTGTCCACGCCCATGAGGATGAGTTCGCGCACGGCCGCGGGGGTCAAGCCATCACCACAAACCTTGTCCCGGCCGAGCTCCTGCTTCTCCAGGAGGATGACATCCAGACCCAGGACGGCCAGGTGGTGGGCGGCGCTGGACCCGGCGGGCCCGGCGCCCACCACGACGACGTCGGCGCTCAGGGGGGTGGTGCGGCGCACCGCGGTGGAGGTGGCGGGCAGGGCGGCCGTTTCGGTGGCCTTGTCCATCATTGGGCGCCTCCTCCCCACTGAGTCCTACGACAGCCACGAAGCGGGCCGAAGGGTCATCCGGGCACGGAAGACCGCATCAGACTCTACCGACGGTATCCGCCGGTCTTGACAACCCCGCATTTCCCTCTATTTTTCCGCATTCTGGCCTCGTTTGGGGCCGGGTTCCGCCATTGATCGCGCCTGGAGGACGAACACGAATTAGGTATGTTCAACCTCACGAATATCGGTTGTGGTTCCTGGGACACAGGTCCCGGGTGGGGGTCGGGTGGCGCGGTTGGGACCGTCGGGCACCTGGGATGATGGGGGCATGAGCCGAGCCAGCCTCACCAAGGACCCCCATGAGGTCGCAGGCATGTTCGACGCCGTCGCGCGCCGCTATGACCTGACCAACGACGTGATGAGCCTGTGGCAGGTGCGCATGTGGCGCGCTGTCACCCGGGCCGCCGTCGGAGCCGGCCCTGGCGACCGGGTCCTGGACCTGGCTGCGGGCACCGGCACCTCCTCAGTGGAGTACGCCGCCGACGGCGCCCAGGTGGTGGCCTGCGATTTCTCGACCGGCATGGTCGCCGCGGGCAAGCGGCGCCACCCCCGGACCGTCTTCGTCGCCGGGGACGCCATGGCCCTGCCCTTCGCCGACGACTCTTTCGACGTCGTCACCATCTCCTACGGGCTGCGCAATGTGCAGGACACCAGCGCCGCCCTGCGGGAGATGGCGCGGGTGACGCGCCCCGGCGGGCGGGCGGTCATCGCCGAGTTCTCCACCCCGGTGGGCGGGCCACTGCGCACCGCCTACCGCTTCTACCTGGGTAGAGTGCTGCCTGCCGCAAGCCGCCTGATCTCCTCCAACACCGAGGCCTACGACTACCTGGGCGAGTCCATCCTGGCCTGGCCCGACCAGAAGACCTTGGCGGCCCTCATGCAGGAGGCGGGGTGGCGCCAGGTGGGGTACAAGAATCTCTCGGGTGGGATCGTGGCCGTCCACCGCGCTACCAAGCCCTCATGATCAGGCCCGTGGAGGACGGCGCCAGGCGCCAAGGCCCCGACCGCGCGCCATTGAGGGCATCCACTGATTCCCCCAGCGACGTGGGGCGCCTTCGCCTCACGGCCGGTGCGGCGGCCCTGGATCCGCCGCGCCTGAGCTGGCGCACCACGGCGCTTGCGGCCACAGACCTGGCCCGCCTGGCCGCCGGCGCCATCTCCTCGACGGCGGGCGCCGCCAACGGGGCAGGGACTTCCTGGGGGGCGCCCGGCCCGGTCGATGCGGGCGCCCCCGTCCCCCACCGGGCGGGGCCCGGTGGGCGTACCGGTCTCGGCCTCGCAGGCGCCGCGCCCGTCCCCCACCGGGCGGGGCCCGGTGGACGGTCCGGTCTTATTGACCTGCTCGCGGGGCGGGACGATGTCTGCTCCTGGGTTCGCGACGGTCAAGGCCTGGTCGGATTCGGGCGCATTCTGGAATTGGACGCCCAGGGCGAGGGGCGCATTGACGAGTTGCGCTCGGCCTGGCGGGCGGTGGTCTACGCCTCCTGGTGGTCCGACCCCCTGGTGCGGCCCGGGACCGGGCCGGTGGCCCTGGGAACTATCACTTTCTCCCCCGACTCCGCAGAACGCTCGGTACTGGTGGTGCCCGCCGTCCTCATTGGGGTCGACCAGGAGGGGGCCTGGGCGACCACCGCCGTCCTGGCCGGCCAAGAGCACCCTGGTCCGCAGGCTCTCATCGACGAGCTCCTGACGACAGGCCGGGCGTCGTCGTCCCCAGTCGGCCTCCCCCACCGCGCGCCTGCGCGCAGGCGCGCACCTGAAAGCGCCGCCGGCGAGTCTTCCGCCCGCGCGCAGCGCCCTGGAGCGGCGTCCAGGGGCGCCACCGGGTCTCCCGCTCAAGCACCGCCGTCCGGGTGCGCCCCCGGGGGCGGCGCCAGCCCCTGCGAGGCCGGGTCCGCCCGCGTGGGCGCCGGGGCCCTCTCCGCCCGGCAGTGGTGCGGGGCCGTCAAGCGCACGCAGGAGCGGATGCGCAGCGGGGAAGCGGCCAAGGTGGTCCTGGCCCGCGACGCCCTCGTCAGCCCTGATGAGCCGATGCGCACTGGGGACCTGCTTCGGCGCCTGGCCGTCGCCTACCCCTCCTGCTGGACCTTCGCTGTCGACTCCATGGTGGGCGCCAGCCCCGAGCTCCTGGTGCGCCTGGAGGGACGGTGCCTATTCAGCCGGGTGCTGGCCGGCACCGCCCGCCGGCGTGTTGGCGCCACAACCGAGCAGGACGCCGCCCTAGCGACATGGCTGGAGGGGTCGGAGAAGAACAATCGGGAGCATGCTCTGGCCCGTGCCTCCGCCCTGGAGGCCCTGGAGCCGCTGTGCTCGGTGGTGGAGGCGCCACCGCGCTTCGTGCTGGAGCTGCCCAATGTGCTGCACCTGGCCAGCGACATCACCGGCGTGGTTGCCGGTGACACCGGGGCCCTGTCCCTGGTAGGCGCCCTGCACCCCACTGCGGCCGTGTGCGGGACCCCCACCACGGCGGCGGCGCGGATCATTGCCGAGGTCGAGGGCATGGACCGGGGGCGTTACGCCGGGCCCGTGGGCTGGGTGGACTGGCACGGAGAGGGTGAGTGGTGCATTGCCCTGCGCAGTGCCCGCCTGCCCGCCGGCGGGGTTGGACCAGGGGCTCCCGCACGGGTGTTCGGCGGGGGCGGCATCATGCCCGACTCCGATCCGGCCGACGAGTTGGCTGAGACCCGCGTCAAAATGCTCCCCATGCTCCAGGCCCTCGGCGCCACCGCCCCCTCCCCCGCCCTCCCGCCTCCCCTCCCTCCCGCCCTCCAACCTCCCCTCCAACAAAATCCTCACAGCACAACGTCCATGGATGGTGTGCTGTGAGGATTTTGTTGGAGGGCGGGTGGGCGAGTGGCGAGGCGGTGGGGGGCGCTTAGGAGTCCTTGCGCTCGGCCAGGGTCACCTGGATCTCCTGGCTGGTGTTGTCGCGGATTACCGTGAGGGTGACGGTGTCCCCCGCAGAGTACTGACGCACAAAACCGGTCAGAGCGGCCGCCTGACTGGTGGCCTTGCCGTCAATGGCGGTAATGACATCGCCAACCTCAATCCCGGCGTCGGCCGCCGGGGAGTCGGACTCGACATTGCCCACCTGCGCCCCGGCGCGCAGCACACCGTCGGCCTCGCCGCCGCCGTCACCAATGGACACGCCCAGGTAGGCGTGGGTGGCCGTGCCCGTGGAGATGAGCTGGTCGGCGACCTTCTTGACGAGGTTCACGGGGATGGCGAAGCCAATGCCAATCGAGCCTTGGGCCTCCTTCGAGGAAGAGCCCATGGAGGCAATGGAACTGGTAATGCCAATGACCTGGCCGGTCTCATTGAACAGGGGCCCGCCGGAGTTGCCGGGGTTAATGGCGGCGTCAATCTGGATGGCGTTGGTGTAGACCTGCGAGGTCGTGCCCTGCTCCTGCCCCAGGAGCCCGCCGGGCGAATCCGGGGACCCATTCTGATCATCGGAAGACTGTTGGCCGCCGTCCTGCTGGGTGGTGACCACGGGACGGTGCAGGGCGGAGATAATGCCAGTGGTCACCGTCGAGGACAGTCCCAGCGGATTGCCAATGGCCATGACGTCCTGGCCGGTGATCAGCGTGTCGGAGTCGCCGGTCTGGGCGACTGTCAGGTCGCCAGGAGAGTTCTCAAGTTCAATAACCGCCAGGTCGGTGGCCGGGTCGGAACCGGTGAGCTGGGCGGAGTAAATACGTCCGTCGGCCAAAGTCACCTGGATCTGTGAGGCTCCGGCGACCACGTGGTGGTTGGTAATGATGTGTCCCTGGGAATCGTAGATGACGCCCGAGCCCACTGAGGTCTTGCCGTTGATGGCCACGGTAATGGACACCACGGAGTTGGCGACGGCGGCCGTGACGGCCTCCCAGTTAGGTGCGACGCCGACGGCGTCAACGGTCTGGGTGGTGGCGCCGGTGGCTATGGCGGTGGGGACGGTGTCGGTCTTCTCGTTCCTGGCGTTCATGGCGGTCACGGCCGCCACCCCGCCACCGGCGCCCAGCAGCGAGGCGATGAGGGTGACAGCCAGGAGGGCGCTCCAGCCCGGTCCGCGGCGCCGCTCCTTGCCGGCAGCCGGCTTGGGGGCGGGGAAGCGGGGAGGCTCTGGCGCGGCCCCCGCGGTCGTCGCGGGCACCGCCCCCGGGCCCGTCGCCGGCGTCGCCCCCGGGCCCGTCGCAGGAGCCCGGGTGGAGTTGGCGGACATAGCCGGCCCAGCGGCACTCCCGGAGCCCGAGGAGAAGTTGTACCCGGCGGGTGTGGCGGGCACCGAGGTGTAGGGGCCTGAGGGCCGAGTGGCGCCAACGGCCTCATACGGGTTGGGGGACGGACCATCGCCGCCGGAGGGGGAACTGGAGCCGGCGGCGGGCCCACCGGAGGAGGGGCTGGAACCGGCGGCCCGCCCACCGGGGTTGCCCCAAGCGCTGTGCGGGTCGGGACTCTCCGCGCCACCGGATCCGGGGACGTGGTCGTTGTTGCTCATTCGTACCTCCTGGGCGGTCAGCCCACTCATCACACGCCAAAGCCAATACTGACGGCCTGGACCGTGCCCGACCCTGATCTGAGACTTCGCTGAGAATCCTATGCGGCTGCCGCCTGTGATAATAGAGCGGTGTGCGCCCCGGTGACAGGCTCCACTCCCAACCGGGTGGAGGTTCTCACAGGCTCAGGTGGACCACGCTCAGGCCGCGAACCGGCTCGGCCAGCACCTGCTCGAGCTCGTCGAGCGTGGCCGGGGTGTGGGCGACGGCGCCCAGTGCGGCAGCGAGCGGCCCCACGGCGACGCGCTGGGGGGTGGTGAAAAGACGAGCGAAGCGATCCTCCCCGGGCACCTTGGCGTACTCCAGGCCGGTGAAGATCGCGCCCCCGGCGTCGTCGAGAACGATGACCTGGAGGTCGGGGACCTCCTCCAGGCGCCCACAGGCCAGGGACATGGCGTCGTGAAGGAAGCTGAGATCCCCCATAACAGCGCGCACGGGGCGCCCACGGGCCAGGGCCAGGCCGGCGGCGGTGGCGACGGTGCCGTCGATCCCGGCAAGACCCCGATTGGCGACGGCGCACGGGGCGCTCTGCCCGGTGGGGGCCAGGCGGTCCAGGCGGCGGATGGTCATGGAGGAACCGACCATGAGCGAGGGGGCGCCCTCGCCCATGCACGACTCCCACACGGCCAGGGCCGCGGTGTCGGCGCTCAAGCGCCTGGGCTCCACGGCGACGGGCAGGGCGGCGACGGCGCTGCGCCACGCCCGGGCCCAGTCGGCCCCGGCCGGTCCCACGCCCAAGGCCTGAGCCACATGCCGGGCCTGGCGTCGACGTGCGGCCTGGTCGCGGCCGGGAGCCAATGGCTGCAGGCGCGTGGCGGTCCCGGCGACGTCGGTAATGCGGGCGCGCTCGGCGAGGACGGTGATGTCAAGATCGGTGCGGGCCAGCAGGGCGCCAATAGCCCGGCTGAGGCTGGGGTGCCCCAGGACCACCGCGTGCGTGGCGCGGGCCGCCAGGGTTGAGCCTGCGGGCGCATCCAGTAGTTCGGCGTAGCGGGGCAGGGCGCTGGCGGCGCCGCGGGCCTGGGAGGTGGGCTCGGCCAGCAGAGGCCAACCCATGTGTTCAGAGAGCTCGGCGGCCAGGGCACCCAGGGCCGGGTCGGGGGCGTCCCCGGCAATGACCAGGCCCCGGCTGGGCCCCTGACCCGGCCCGCCCGCGACTGTGATGCGCTCTCGCACCGGCGGCTCATGCTCGCAGTCCCCGCCCTCTCCGGCACGGTGCCCGCCCGTCTGGGGCGGCATTGAATCGGCGGCTAACACCCCGCCCTCTCCGGCACGGTGGGCACGGTGCCCGCACCCCGCCTGCACTGGCCCCTCGCCCCGGCTCCGCAGGGGCGGCGCCGGATCGAGGCGGGCGGGGCCCCCGCCCCCGGAGGCACTGGGGCACTGGACCCCATGGCCGCCGCTCCCGGGGGCCGGGCCCCACCCTCTGGCATCGGCGTCGTCGGCGCCCTGGAGGCGGCCGGTGCCGCCAACGCTGCTGGGGGCGAGCGGAGGGCGGAAGCGGACATTGATCTGGGCCGGTCCCGGGTCGTTGCTCAAGGCGCCGCTGGCCGCCAGGACGGCGCGACGGACCTGCCCCGCCAGTGCCGCCGCCGCTGCCGCCTGCCCGAGGTCGGCGCTCAGGTCCGCGGGGAGGTCGACGACCACCCGGGGGGCGTCCCCCAGGATCCGGGTCTGTTCGGTGGTCTGGTTGGCCCCGGTGCCTACCAGCTCGTGGGGGCGGTCGGCGCTGAGGACCAGGAGAGGCACCCCGGCGGCGTCGGCCTCAGCGACCGCCGGGTGAAGGTTGGCCACCGCAGTCCCCGAGGTGGTCACCACCGCAGCGGGGCGGCGCCGGCCCTCCAGGAGGTGGGCGCGCCCCATGCCCAGGGCGATGAAGGCGGCGCTGCGCTCGTCGAGGACCACCCGCAGGCTCATGCGGCCAGCGCACTGCGCCTGGTGAAGGGCGTAGGCCAGGGGGGCACTGCGCGAACCGGGGCACAGGACGGCCCGGCGCACACCGGCGTCAATCAGGGCCGCAACAATGTCCTGGGCTCCCCGCTGAGAGGCCGTCCCCACGGCGGGGCGGCTCACAGCGGCAGACCCGCGACGGCCTGACGCGGGTCACGCCGCTCGCGCTCACGGCGGGCGCGCAGGGCGCCAATGAGGTGCCCCATGCGGGCCTGCCAGCGCGCGGTGAGCTCCTCCCCGGCGGCGGCAAAGCCCAGCAGGGAGCGCGAGACCCGCAGGGGCTGGAGAGTCAGGATCCCGGCCCGGGGCGCCAGTGAGGGCACGGCGACGTCGCGCCCCAGCAAGGTGATGGTGCCCAGGCCGCAGGCGCGGTCGAGATCAGGCAGGGCTGCCGCCAGGGTGAGGCCGGCGAAGATGCCCACGGAGGTGTCCAGGGCCGAGGAGACGACGGCGGGCAGCCCGAGGCGCTCGGCCAGGGCCAGGGTCCGGGTGACCCCGCCCAGGGGCGCGACCTTGAGAACGGCGATGTCGGCGGCCCTTAAACCCACCACGGCCAGGGGGTCGGCCGACAGGCGAATGGACTCGTCGGCGGCCACCGGCAGGTTCATGGTGCGGCGCAGGGCCGCCAACTCGGTGGCGCTCGCGCAGGGCTGCTCGACGTACTCCAGGCCGGAGGCGGCCTGGTTCATGAGGGGCAGGTTGGTGCGGGCGGTCTCCACATCCCAGGCGCGGTTGACATCAATGCGGATGCGGCCGGCCGGCCCGAGGGCGTCGCGAACGGCCTCGAGGCGCCGCAGGTCCTCCTGGAGCGCCCCGGGGCTACCGGCGACCTTGACCTTGGCGGTGGCGGCGCCGCTGAGGCGCACCAGGACACGGGCGCGGTCCGCAGGAACCTCGGGGATAGTGACATTGACCTGGATCTGGTCGCGGCGGACCGCCGGCGGGGCGATGGCTCTTCCGCCGGGGCCGACGCCGGTGGCCGCCTCCAGGGCGGAGGCCAGCCAGGGGGCGGAGGCCTCGGCATCGTAGTCCCAGAAGGGGGCGACTTCCCCCCACCCGGCGGGGCCGTGCAGAAGGACGCCGTCACGGCGGGTCAGGCCACGGAAACGGTTGCGTAGAGGTATTTCCCAGACCACGGCGCGGTCGATACCATCCAGGAGAGCGCTGCGGTCGAGGGCGCGCAGGGCGTCGAGGTCGAGCTCACCGCGGGCCCGGACATGGTCGGGCAAAGATGCGGTCACAGGAACAGAATAGAACCCGATACGGCGTCGGACCGCGAAGGGCTCGGCCCCGCGCGGCGTCCAGGGCCAATAGGCAAGCCCTTCTGGGGTGATAATGGACACATTCCGGTCCTGTGCGGCGTCCGGGGCCGACCCGGGGCGGGCGACTCGCAGACGCGGCTACTGGAGCCGGGAGGGCCCCGGGCAGCGCCCGGACCCCGGGCGGCGCCCCGGGCGGGCGCTCGGGTTCTGCGGGCGCTCGGGGCCCGGGTGCTTGCGGGGGCCGCCCGGGCCCGGCGGTCAGCGTTGGACGGTGGCGACCATGACGGCCTTAATGGTGTGCATTCGGTTCTCGGCCTGGTCGAAGACGATGGAGGCCGGGCCCTCGAAGACTTCGTTGGTGACCTCCAGGCCGTCGATGCCGGTGGCCTGGTAGATCTCCTCGCCGATGATGGTGTTGCGGTCGTGGTAGGAGGGCAGGCAGTGCATGAACTTGGCCTGGGGTCCCGCCTTCGCCATGAGGGAGGCGTTGACCTGGTAGTCGCGCAGCATGGCGATGCGCGAGTCCCAAACCTCCTTGGGCTCCCCCATGGAGACCCAGATATCGGTGTGGACGAAGTCGACTCCGGCCACGCCGTCGTCCACGGACTCAGTAAGGGTCAGGCGGGCGCCGGTCTGCTCCGCTACCCGGCCGGCGGCATCGACGCACTCCTGGTCGGGCCACAGCTCCTTGGGGGCGACAATGCGCACGTCGGCACCAATGAGGGCACCGTTGACGAGTAGGGACCGGCCCGTGTTGAAGCGGGCGTCGCCCACGTAGGCGTAGGAAACCTCTGACAGCGGCTTGCCGGCGTGCTCCAGCATGGTCAGGGAATCGCAGAGCATCTGGGTGGGGTGCCAGTCATCGGTCAGCCCGTTCCACACCGGCACCCCGGAGAGTTCAGCGAGGGTACGGACCTTGGCCTGCTCGTCGCCACGGTACTCAATGCCATCGAACATGCGACCCAGGACCCGGGCGGTGTCAGCCACGGACTCCTTGTGCCCCATCTGGCTGCCGGCGGGGTCCAGGTAGGTGGTGCTGGCGCCCTGATCGTGTGCGCCGACTTCGAAGGCGCAGCGGGTGCGCGTGGAGGTCTTCTCGAAGAGGAGGGCGATGTTCTTGCCCACCAAGCGCGGGATCTCCCGGCCCGCTTTCTTATCCGCCTTGAGGCGGGCGGCGAGGTGGATGAGGGCCAGCCACTCCTCAGGGGCGAAATCGAGTTCGCGCAGGAGGCTGCGGCCCTTGAGCCTGGCCAGGACGGCGGCGTCGGGGGCGGGGATCTCGTGAGTCATGCGGGTCCTCTCGGTGGCGGTGGGCGCTGTGCTGATCGTAGGCCGACCCCGCGGGCTCACGCCCCGAGCCCCACCCCCGGACCAGGAGGGCTTGCCCACACGGGCCCGAGGGTGCGCGCTGCCCGCCCGACGACGCCGGATTCGGTGTGACGTTTCCGGTATGGCAGTGATGGAGTTAGCCCTCGTGCTCCTTCTGCTCCTCCGCCGTCCTGGCCAGGGCGGGGTCGAGGCGGAGCGTGGCCCCCACGGATGTGGGCCCGCCGGCCGGACTGTTCACCACCAGGCCGCCGTCGAAGGCCGCCAGTCGACGCTCGATCCCGCGCAGGCCGCTGCCGGAATTAGGGTCGGCCCCGCCGACGCCGTCGTCGTCCACCCTGATCCTCAGCTCACCGTCGACAACCCGCAGATCAATGGTGACGTGGCTGGCGCCGGCGTGCTTGACCGCGTTGGCCAGCAGCTCGGATACGGCGAAGTACGCCGCCGATTCAATAGCGGGCCCGCACCGCTCGGGGATGCTGACGCCCACCCGGACCGGCAGGGGGCAGTCCTGGGCCAGCGCCCGCACGGCGTCGCCCAGGCCCCGGTCGGCGAGCACGGGCGGGTGGATGCCGCGCACCAGGTCGCGCAGCTCACTCAGCGCCTTGGCGGAGGTGTCCTTGGCCTCGGCCAGCAGTGTCTCCGCCATCTCCGGGTCGGAGCGCAGCACGGCCTGGGCGGCGCTGAGGGTCATCCCCATGGCCACCAGGCGCGCCTGGGCGCCGTCGTGGAGGTCGCGTTCAATACGGCGCAGCTCGGCGGCCGAGGAGTCCAGGGTCTCGGTGCGGGTACGGGAGAGCTGCTGGACCCGGCCGGCGAGCCGGGTCCGCTCGGTCGGCCCCAGGGCCCAGGCGATGTAGCGGTTGTACGCCTGCAGGAGGCCGGGGGCCAGGGCCAGCCCGATGGGCAGCAGGAGCAGGCCGCACACGACCACGGCAATCATCTCCGGCCCGCCCTGGACGTGGATGAACAGGTACCAGACGCCCGACCAGTTCTTCATGACGGGCTCGTACAGAACTGGCAGCACCACCATGCCCCACAGTCCGCCGGCAATAATCCCCGGGGCGATAATGACAACCACCACACCGATCAGCATGTCCATGAACAGCCAGGCGATGTCACGCCAGGTGCTGGGGTCCTTCAACAGCCACCAGGCCTCAGCGACCCGCCCCGTGAGGCCGGGCCGCAACTCGGGAGTCGGCAGGTACGGGACCTCGACCGTGCTGCCCGACCACTGGCCGGCACGACGGCGCTTCATATTGGCCACTGCGCGCAGGGCGCTCAGTGCGGTTGGCACCATGAGGAAGCCGACCCCGATCGGGATGAGGCTGAGCGAGACGCAGACCAGCACCAGGATCAGGACCTCCAGGGGGTAGACGGCCAGTAGGAGGAGGGATCGGCGCAATGCCGTCAGGCCGCTGGAGACCAGCCCGCCACCGTCCGACCGTTCTGACTGCCGGGGGTTCCCGGGTTGCCGGGTGCTGCTCCGCACCTCGCCGAGTTGGATACCCATGATCCTCTCCTGCCTTTTCAGTAATACCCGTCGTGGCCCCCTCCTCGGGTGACCACCTTGATTCTGCATAGATCCGGCCGTGAGGTCAGTGGAGAAAAAACCACCTTCTCGGGTGAGGCGCCGGCGGGTCCGACGCCGTGCGAGGCTCCCGCGTCCCGCAATCGGCTCCGACTCTGGGGCCGGTCCTGGCCCGGCGACCGGCTCCGGCTCTGGGGCCGGTCCCAGCCCGGTGACCAGTCCCCGCCCGGCGACCGGCTCTGGCCCGGTGACCGGCTCCCGTTCCCGGATCGGCTCCCGTTCCCGGATCGGCTCCGGCCCCGGATGCCCCTGCTGTGGCGGCCCGGGCGACCTGGCCGCCACACCCCCCAACCTGGAAAAGGTGGACTTGGCACCACTGTCCTGCCGCTCGTTCACCGGCAGGATCAAAGCGGGCCGGAACCCCTGCCCCAGCCGAGTGCCCGCCCTGGAAGGACAGTCTCATGCCGTACCGAACTCTCCCCACGACCAACAGGGTCGCCCTGTGGTGCGCCCGCCACCAGCGCCTGGTGCACCTGGCCCTTCTACTCCTCATCCTTTTCCTGGCCTTGACCCCAGCATTTATGGTCATGGCCGGTATTGACCAGCCGCGTGCGCGCCTTATTGGGCTGATCGTAATATGGTCGTGGATCCAGCAGTGGTTATGGTGGTGAGGCCCGGACCGGCCGGAACGACCCTCTGACGCGTACTCCTGATTGGTGGACCACAATGCGTGTGCTGATTGCCGAGGATCAGTTCCTTTTGCGCGAGGGTTTGAGCCGTATGCTCCAGGCCCTGGGGTGCGAGGTGGCAACAACCGTGCAGACCGGGCCGGAGTTGCGCCACGCCCTGCTCACCGAGGCTCTTGATATCGCCGTGGTTGACGTGCGCCTGCCTCCCACCTTCACCGATGAGGGCCTGCGCGCCGCCATTGAGGGCCGCCGACACCGGCCGGGCCTGCCAGTGCTCGTGCTCTCCCAGTACGTTGAGACCCTCTATGCGCGCGAGCTCATGGAGGATCAGCGCGGTGGGGTGGGTTATCTGCTCAAGGACCGCGTCTTCAACACCGAACAGTTCCTTGACGCCATGGAGCGCGTATCCACCGGCGGAACCTGCCTCGACCCCGAGGTCGTCTCCCGGATCATGGGGCGCCGGCGAGAGAGTCTGCCACTGGACCGTCTTACTCCCCGGGAGGCGGAGACCCTGACGCACATGGCCGAGGGGAGGTCGAACGCCGCCATTGCCAAGGTGATGTTCGTGACCGAGAAGACCGTGGCCAAGCACGTCAATAACATCTTCTCCAAGCTCAACCTGCCGCCCTCCGAGGATGACAATCGGCGCGTCATTGCCGTGCTCCAGTACCTGGAGGCCTTCAACGTCGATGCTCCCGCCGCCCCCCAGTAGGGTGCGACGATAGCGCCCCGCCGCTCCTGCCCCGCTCAGGCGGCGTCGCGGGTGACGGGGCAGGTCATGCAGTGGCCGCCGCCGCGACCACGGACCAGTTCGACACCGGGGGATTCAATGACTTCGACTCCAGCGCGACGCAGGGTGTCGTTGGCGCGCTGGTTGTGCGCGTAGCCAATGACCCGCCCGGGGGCGATCGCCACCACATTGCACGAATCCCGGGCGAGCTCGCGCAGGGCCTCGGCCTCGTCGGACATGTCGGGGCTGATAATGCGGAAAGAATCAATGCCGGCGGCTCGGGCCAGCACTTCGTCCATTTCAGCCCCGTCGTGGACAGTGACCTTGAGAGCCTGACCGTTAGTGCCCGGTTCAATCTCCACGGTGGTGACATCGTTGAAACCGGAGAAACGTAAATAGGTGTCTGGGGAGACCATGGTCATGAGGGTGTCCAGGTGCATGACCGCGTCAAGCTCGGTGTAGAAGGCGCGGTCGGGCATGTGCACGCCAATGACCCTGTCGGCGACGCCGTCGGCGAAGAGCCGGGTGGCCAGGCGCTCCACCCCAGCGGCGCTGGAGCGGTGGGTCAGGCCCATGACCAGGGCGCGGTTGCCCAGGACCTGGAAGTCGCCGCCCTCGACGGTGGCGGTGGAGGCTCCGTGTCCCTCGGACCACAGGAGGCTGCGCCCACCATCGTTCAGGCGGCTGGTGAAGACCGGGTGGTAGCGGTAAACGGCCTCATAGTTGACAGCCTCGCGGCGGCGGGGGGCCAGGGCCATGGTGTTGACGGAGACCCCGCCGTAGAGCCACGCGGAGGTGTCGCGGGTGAAGAGGTGGTTGGGCAGGGGGGTGACGACGAACTGCCCCTCCAGGGTGGACAGGTAGGTGGTGTTGAACAGGGTGGCGGCGTCGGCGGGGGTGAGGCGCTCGTGCAGTTCGGCGCGGGTGATGCCGGCTAGGAGCACTTCGGCGAGCTCGGCGTCGGGCAGGGACTGGAAGTAGTCGATGAGAACCTCGGAGGTGGACACGCCCACCGCGTCGGGGCCGACGGTTTCAGTCAGGACTAGGGAGCGGGCCTCGGGGTTGGCCAGCGTTTCGGTGAGCAGGTCGCGGAAGTCGTGGACGATGACGCCCTCGGCGCGCAGGATGGCCGTGAAGGCGTCGTGCTCGGCCTGGGCGCGGGCAATGTTGAGGGCGTCGTCGAAGAGCAGGGAGTTGGCGTTGATCGGGGTCAGGCGGGAGATCTCGCGGCCGGGCCGGTGGACGATGACCTCGCGCAGCCGGCCTGTCTCAGAGCCGACACGCCCACCGCCGTCAGCGCGGAGGATGAAAGGGCGGGCCTGCGGGGAGGCGAGGTCGGGTGTCGTCGTCATGGGGCCAGGGTAACGGGCCCGGCCGCCTCCCCCTCCAACGAAATCCTCACAGCACAACGTCCGCGGACGTTGTGCTGTGAGGATTTCGTTGGAGGGGAGTAAGGTCCGGCGCATTGGGCCGAGAGGCGGGCGCCGGCCTAGGCTGACGCCATGCCAGGCTCTCAGGCGGATGCCGCCCGCTACCCCGTGCCCGCATGCGTCTCGGAGGTCTTCGCTCCCGCTCGCTGGCGGGAGGTTGAGGGTTTCACTCACGGCCCCGGGGGCCTGGCCGATATCACCTACCACCGCGGCTGTGTGCGCGACGGCGACGGCGTCTGGGTGCGAGATCTGCCGGTGGTGCGAGTGGCCTTCGACCGGCCCGAGGTGCGCAACGCCTTCCGACCCCGAACCGTTGACGAGCTCTACCGGGTTTTGGACCACGCGCGTATGAGCGGGGATGTTGGCGCCGTCATCCTCACCGGTAACGGCCCTTCCCCGCGCGACGGCGGCTGGGCCTTCTCCTCTGGGGGCGACCAGCGCGTCCGAGGGCGCGACGGCTACCGCTACGAGCGCGAAGAGGCCGCACTCGACGCCGCCGGCGAGCAGGCGGGCGCGGCCGGGGCGCCCCCCGGGCGGGCAGCCGCCGACGGCGCCGTCGTCCACGACGGCTCTCACGCCCACGATCACGCCGCTGACGTAGTAGCGGTCCGCGAGCGCATTGACGCCGCCCGCGCCGGACGGCTGCACATCCTGGAGGTCCAGCGCCTCATCCGCACCATGCCCAAGGTTGTCATCGCTGCGGTGAGCGGCTGGGCGGCCGGCGGCGGACACTCCCTGAACGTCGTGTGCGACTTGTCGGTGGCCAGCGCCGAGCACGCCCGTTTCAAGCAGACCGACGCCGACGTGGGCAGCTTTGACGCCGGCTACGGTTCTGCTCTGCTGGCGCGCCAGGTCGGGGACAAGCGCGCCCGCGAGATCTTCTTCCTGGCGCAGGAGTATTCGGCGGCCGACGCCGTGCACTGGGGTGTGGTCAATGAGGCCGTGCCGCATGCCCAGCTGGAGGACAAGGCCCTGGAGTATGCGGAGATCGTGGCCGGCAAGTCGCCCCAGGCGATCCGCATGCTCAAATTCGCCTTCAACCTGGCCGACGACGGCCTGGCGGGACAGCAGGTGTTCGCCGGGGAGGCCACGCGCCTGGCCTATATGACTGATGAGGCCGCCGAGGGCCGTGACGCCTTCCTGGAGCGCCGCACCCCGGACTGGTCGCCCTTCCCCTACTACTTCTGAACTTCTGACTACTTCTGAGCGCCGCTGTTCGCCGCCGAGGGGTGGGGAGTGTCGCAGCCTGTCGAGAAGGTGTCTTGGACGACGGTGGGGCTGGTCGCCTCCACGGCGATCCGCCCCACCGACTCGGTCGCTGTCAGTGCGGTCGTGCTGTTGTCTGCGCCTGGCTGCCGGGGTCTTCGAGCAGCGCGGCCGCCTGCCGCCTGGCCTGCTCCTCCTTGGGCTTGACCAGCTCCCGGTAGAGGCCGGACTCCGTGGTGCATCCGCGTTTGATCCCCCAAGTCCACACCTCGTCAAGCTGGGCGTTGATCGCCGCGAGCATCTGCGGTATCTGCTCACGCGTCCCAATGTGAATGACCCCCGGGAGTTGGCGGGCTTGGCCGTCATTGCAAGCCTGGCAGGCGGCCACGGACCACTGGTTGGAGAACCTGCGCACGACCGGGTAAAAGCTCGAACGGGTGGTCGGCCAGGGCAGGCGGCGGGTGAACATGCTGACGCAGATCAGCCCTTGGCGGGTGACTATGGTGCGCGCCACCGAGTAGCCCAACGCAAAGGCCAGCAGAATGCCCAGTAAGGGGAGTTGGACGGCGATGAGCAGGAGCGACACGGGGACCGCCCAGCTCGGTGGGTTGGGGTTGAGCACGACGGTGAGTGTCAGGAAGCAGCCTAGAAGCACCAGCATTGCCATGCTGTTGATCGCCAGGATCACGTATGTGCGCCGGGCCAGACCGGCGACTTCCCTCGGCGGTTCCAGGAGCAGCGCCTCTCGCAGGTCCGTTGCCGCCCGCGGCGCTTTGGCCATGTTGTCTCCTCCTTGCCCCCTACTGAACTGTAAGGGCTCGCCGCAGGCATGGGAATGGGGCCACCTCCCCATGGTGCGGAACAGGTGAGCGGTGCCGGGCCCGACTGCTGACAGGGGCCCGGATGCAGCTTTTGCACAGATCACCGAGTGCGGCCAGGACACCGCACCTATGGGGTCATACGGTAGTGACGCGAGCCCGCCCGTGCCATGAAGACGCGCAGGTCAATGAGTGCAATTGGGTTGTTGCATGTGGCTGTGGGCCGGGGTGCCCCTGTTGACTGTGATGCTGCCCGGCTCCTGGGGGCGCGCGAGGCCGCCCGTGTCGGCCTGGATCCTTAAGAGAGGTGTTGCCCGGCTCCCGGGGATTCGCGCCGTCCGAGATCCCCTAGCGCGCGCCCGGGTCTGGAGGTTGCACATTCTTTCTGCCCTCGAGGAGTGGAGAGGCGCGGAATCCTGCGGATCTGCCCGGGGTCCGAGGGCCCAGGAAGAAGATGAATGTGCAAATGGGTACTCCGTTGCACATTCATCCTTGTCGAACCAACCTTCTGCGGCGAGGAATCGTTGAAATACCAACGATCCCTCACAAGCCGATGCAAGAAGAATGTGCAACACTGCCAATCCCTCCGGCCACCCGCCCATCGATGAGGCCGGGGGCAGCGATCGAGCACAGCCACTGCCTTCTCAGCGCTGGCAAGGCTCGGTCAGGGCCCCGACGGCGCGGTGCTCAGCGCACCGCGAGGCTCGGCCGGTGACCTCGCGGCGTCGCCGCGCCGATCATTCCGCCGGTCCGAGGCGGCAGTGCGTGTCGCGTCATTGATCGGCGGGGACCGACAGTTCGATGAGGTTCCGGTCCGGATCGCGAATATAAACGCTGCGAATCGGACCTCGGGCTCCGGTCCTGGTCACCGGACCGAGTTCGAGGTCAACCCCGTGGGATTCAAGCCGTGCCATCGCCGCTTCCATGGGCACCGTGAGGATGAAGCACAGATCTGCGCTCCCCGGTGCCGGGTGCTCCGCATGCGGGGCGACGGGACGTTCGACATGATGCAGGTTGATTTTCCATCCCGCCCCCACCAGTGCGGTGCGTCCGTCATGGAGGTCCCGTCTCTCAAGGCCCAGCACGTCGCAGTAGAACCGCGTGCTCGCCTCGAGGTCGCGTACCGTTAGCACCAGATGGTCCACGTGGCTCAGCACGGTGACACCGGTTTCTGACGCCGAGGGGCTAACCGGCCTGTTTTTCCCGCATCACTCCCGCGCCATCGGCGACCCATCCCGCACGACCGAGGAACTCATGTCCGCCACTGCCGCCAGCTCACCCCCGCCTCACGATGGGGCCGCAGCCCGATCCGACCCGGCCACCGACGGCAACGGCGTCGTCATCGGCCCGGATGGTCTCGCCCGCCCCGCGTGGGCGAGCAGCGATCCCCTGCTGCGTGAGTACTACGACACCGAATGGGGGATGCCCGTGCGCGACGAACAGGGCCTCTACGAGCGCATCAGCCTCGAGGCCTTCCAAGCCGGGCTGTCCTGGGCGACGATCCTGCGCAAGCGCCCGGCCTTCCGGGCCGCCTTCGACGACTTCCACCCCGAGACCGTCGCCGCCTACACCGAGGAGGACGTCTTGCGGCTCCTCGCCGACCCCGGGATCGTCCGTAACCGGGCGAAGATCAAGGCCGCGATCACGAATGCGAGGGCCACGATCCAGCTCCGCGAGAAGAGCGGTCTCGTGGATTTCGTGTGGAGCTTCCAACCGGCAGACACGCCCCGCCCCACACGGTCCTCCGACATCCCCACTCAGTCACCCGAATCGGTCGCCCTGTCGAAAGCGCTGCGCAAAGAGGGGTTCACCTTCGTGGGCCCAACCACCATGTACGCCCTGATGGAGGCGATCGGCATCATTGACACTCACCTGATCGCCAGCCACCGCCGCGGCAGCTCCGGCATCTGGCCGCGATGACGCCCGTTACCCTGTTGGCGGTCCTGGATGCTCCGGGGCCGGACCGACCTGTGCCGGCATAATGTCTTGCCCCTGTCTCACCGAATGATCCGGGGGCGAAAGTCACTTGCCGAGGCTTCTCGCTGACGCTCGACTCAGCGGGTGACGGCCACCACCGCCATCGCGAAGGCGACGCCGTAGACCAGTTCTGTCAGTCCGGCGTCGCGCAGCACGGGGATGAGTGCGCGCCCCGACGCGCCGCGCCACACCGGCGCCGCCGCCCGGCGGACCATAGCGGCCACGGCCACTATGAACACTATGAAGGCGCCGACGGCAACGGTGTCCACCGACCTGGGGGCGCCATCGCCGTCGGCCCAGTGCGCCCAGCCCAGGGCCACCGCCCCCAGCGGCAGCGGGGCGACAAGAAGAGCGATGAAGGCGGCCCGGGCTCGGCGCTCCCCCAGGCGTACGGCCAGGGTCCGCTTGCCAGCGGCAGGATCAGTGCGGATATCGCGCAGGTTGTTGACCATGAGCAGGGAGCAGGCCAGCAGGCCAATGCCTGTGGCCGCCACCCACGCCCACCCGGGCACGGCGCCGCTCTGAATGTAGAGGGTGCCGCAGGCGGCCACCAGGCCGAAGAACACGAAGACGAAGACCTCCCCCAGGCCCGCATAGCCGTAGGGGCGGGGGCCGCCGGTGTAGAACCAGGCGGCGGCAATCGCCCCGGCCCCCAGCACCAGCATCCACCACTGCCCGCTTAGAGCCAGGATCACCAGGCCCAGCACGGCGCCGACTCCAAAGCAGCCGAAGGCAGCGGCCTTGACAGCGCCCGGGGCCACCTCGCCGGAGGCGGTCAGGCGGGGCGGACCGGTGCGCTGGTCGTCGGTGCCGCGGACGCCATCGGAGTAGTCGTTGGCCAGGTTGCAGCCGATCTGCAGAGCCAGGGCGACCCCGGCCGCCAGCAGGCTGCGTGGAGCGGAGAAGGCGCCCTGGGCGGCTGCGGCGCCGGCCCCCAGAATGACGGGGGCCACAGCAGCCGGCAGGGTGCGCAGGCGCACGACCTCCACCCAGCTGGTTGCGCGCGGCTGCACGCCCGCCGCCTGCCCGCCGGTACTGCTCACGTCGCCCTCCCAGGTTGTCGGCTAAGCGCCCGCACCCTAGCAGTGCGACCGCTGGGGGCGGAACCTGGGGCAATGGCAATGGGCCGGGCGCGGCCGTCAAAACGCGTCGCCGTCAACGCAGGAGGTACCGGCTCTCCTGCTCCTCGCGCGCGCTTTGCAGCAGCGCATTCCCGCGCAAAGGCGTGTAGCGGCCGGTCTCGCGGGCGTATCCGCGCGCCACCGCCCAGGCCCAGATCCGTGAGCACTCCTCCACGGCGGTGGCCTCGGTGTGCGCCAGGACCGGGCCGGTCCACCTCAGGGCGGCAATGGGCACGAGGCCGCCGTCGGGATCGACCATGCAGGCCTCACAGCTATGCATGGCCTTCGCACTGTGGCTCTCCTTGGTGTGCACGAAGATCCCGGTGCGCGACTCCGGCCAGGGCACGGTCCGCTTGCTGCGACCACCCACCCTGAGGGTGACCCCGCGGGAGTCCAGGACAGTGCGGATTCTCGACGCCAGGTACAGCACCCAGTCAATCAGGAGGGTGAACACCAGTGTGAACAGCGTGGCGGGCAGCGAGTTGCTTCTTTCAACCAGGGCGACAATCAGACCCGCGTTCAGGAAGATCGCGAACACCACCACAATCCCGAACGTGATGGCACCGGAGGTGGTCGACCACATGGCCAGGACCAGACGATCCGAGTTCTGCCCGCCGACGAGCCTGGTGCCGACGCCTCCATGGACCGGACCCTCCGACCGCGGCCCCGGGGCCGCCTGGGGGCCCGTGCCGGCGGCGGCACCGGCGGCTCCAGACGGCCAAGGTCCGCTAGTCGGACCGCCCGCGGCGGGGCCCGCCTGGACGACGCCGTACCCGCCGGGGCCCGCAGGGGCGCCTTCGGCGGCCGGGGCCCCATACCCCGGCTGCCCCTGAGGAGCCCCAGGATGCTGGTATCCATACGACGCCCGCCCGCCGACCGGCCCTTGGGGCGCCTGGTGGGCTGCATCTTGACCGTACTGACCGTATCCGCCGGAGTTCTCCGGCATGGGCTGAGTCATTACTATGCGCCTCCTGTCAGCATGGCTGCCCAGGAGGGTAATGCTCCCCCTGGGCAGGACGCACGGTGTAGAACTCTCCATCGCGCTGTCGCGCCCCGTCGTTGAAGCGCGCGCGGCCACTGACGCCCGCCTCGCTTCAGCTCCCGCCTTCTTCTCCGGGTCGACCCAGGGCGTCCTGGAGCATGGTCTGCACGGCGCGGCGGTCCGGTTTTCCCGGTCCTCGCACGGGCAGCGCGTCAAGAGCGATCACCTTCTTCGGGCATGATGGCCCGTCGAGGAGGGTGCGTGCGGCGGCCCGCAGCGCGGCGGGGTCCGGGTTGGCCCCTGCCTTGAGGACGACGGCGGCGACCACGGCGCGGCCCCATTGCGGGTCCGGGACGCCGACGACGCAGGCCTCGGCGACGTCGTCAAGCCCGATCAGTGCCGCCTCGACCTGGTGGGGGTCGACCTTGACGCCACCGGTGACAATGATGTCGTCGACGCGCCCCAGGACCGTCAGGCGCCCGTCGGCCTCCATGCGCCCGCGGTCGGCGGTGACCAGGACGCGGTGGAGAAGACCGTCGGGCCCGCGTTCGGTGTGGAAGCCGGGGGCACTGCTGACGCCTGCGGGGGCGAGTCGGCCGGGCCCCGACGGTGCGCCACCACTCCGCGCATCCTCTAACGCCCTGCCCTCACCGTTCCCCTGCGCTGAGGCCTGCGGGTCGTCGTCGGCGTAGCCTTCGGCCAGGACCGGCCCGCAGAGCACGACTCGACCGTGGGCATTCACCCGCACCCGGACACCGTCCAGGGGCAGGCCGTCGTAGATGCAGCCACCGCCCGTCTCGCTCATGCCGTAGGTGGTGACCACCCGGATCCCGGCCGCACTGGAGCGCTTCAGCAGCCCGGGCGGCGCCGAAGCGCCCCCGAGCAGGACGGTCTCGGCCCGCGCCAGGGCTTTGGTCGCGGCGGAGTCATCCAGGACGCGCTGGAGCTGGGTGGGGACCAGGGAGACGTAGAGGCGCGAGCCCGGCCCGACTTGGGCGGAGTCCGGGCCGAGGCGACCATGACCGTGGGGGCCCCGGCCTGCCCTCACAGCACCATCACGACCACCTGCGCCGACGGCGAGGGCCGTCAGCACGGCCTCGGCCAGACGCGCCGGATCGAAGCCCGTGCGCGTGTCCACAACCACCGGCTCGGTACCGGCCAGGAGGGAGCGCGTGAGGATCTGCAAGCCGGCCACGTGGTGGGCGGGCAGGGCGAGCACCCAGGTGCCGGGCCCGCCCAGCCGGGTGTGGGTGGCCCTGGCCGAGGCCGCCAGGGCGCCGGCCCCCATGGCCACGAGCCTGCCGGTCCCGGTGGTCGAGCCGCTGGTGCGCACTATGAGGTCGGTGGCCGCGTTGAGCCGGTGTGCGCGACGCTGGAGATCAGCGTCGACCTGCTCAGGGTCCTCCTGGGGGCCAATGGGCACCAGCAGTGGTAGGGCCGTGCAGCGGGCTCGGACCGGCGCCCCCGGTGGCGGCCCGGCTGGACCGCCCTGAGGGGGAAGCAGGCCACGGCGGGCCAGGCGCTGCGCGAGGGCGGCGCGCAAGGCGGCAACGTCGGCGGGGGCGGTGCCGCCGACAAGGAGCCGGAAGCGGGCGGAGGGTGCGCGCACAGAAGGCCATGGTGCCACGGCGCCGGGACTTGCGCCGCTCCCATCAGGCGGTGGGATCCAGGGGCGAGTCGGCCGGGCCCGGGCGCCGCCCGCATTATGGGCCCGGGCGCCGCCCGCGCGGCCCATGACCCGGGCTCCGGGGAACTGGTCGGCGCGACTCGGTTATGGTGTGCCCATGCGCGCTGTCGTCATCGTCCTCGTCCTAGCCCTGACGATCTATTCCCTCCTGGACTGCGCGCGCACTCCCGAGGAGTCAATGCCCGCCCGGATGCCCCGGTTCCTGTGGATTGTCCTGATCGTCCTCGTCCCCACCATCGGCCCCGTTGCCTGGATTATTGTCTCGCGCGTCAAGGCAGCCGAGGAGCGTGGAGGCGTGGTGGAACCGACCGTCTGGTCCTCCAAGGAGGGCACCCAGTTCCGCCGCCCTGAGCGCCCGCGTGCTCTCGGCCCCGATGACGACCCCGAGTTCCTGCGCAACCTTGAACGCGATATTCGTCGCCGCCGCGAGCAGGATCAGAATAATAAGGACGGGGAGGAGCCCGCCTCCGACTCCTGATCGACCCGGCAGGAGGCGGGTAATCGACCCGGCAGGAGGCGGGGCGCCCGCTGCTCACGGGCGCCCGCGCTCACTGGGCGCCGTGGCGGGCCCTCATTCCTCGGCGGGCCCTCACTCAGGGGCCGGGCGCGGCCAGAGGGTCGTGTCAATGTCGTAGCCATGGGCGGCGGCGTGCAATAGCCAATCGCCGGGCAGCCAGGTGCGCCCCACCAGTTGGGGGTGCTCGGGCAGGTACTGGACGGCCCAGAGCACGAGCACGAGTTCAGCCCACTGGACGCGCAGTTTCCAGCGCGCCGATCCTGAGGCGTTGGCGGCGGCCACAATGATCTCGCCGGTGCTGGTGTGCTGGATCTCCTGAATATCGTGGAAGCCGACCGGCATAATCCCCTCCCCCGTGCCCAGGTAGATGCCGTGGGTGGAGACGGTGAGGCGGGCCCGGGCCAGGTGGCGCCACTTCTCAATGGCGTCAGCCTCGGCGGCCCTCTTGCGTCGGGAGTTGACCCAGGCCTGGCCGCCGAAGAACGCGGCCGTGAGCGCGAGCCCGACCGGACCGCCGGCCAGGAAGAAGCCCCGCGAGGGGTTGTAAGCGGCGTCGCCGCGGCGCCACATGAGCAGTTCGGCGTCGCAGCTGGCGAGCATGACCTCACCGGCGCCCAGGACGGGTCGCACGGGGTCGATCACTGGGGAGACGGGGTTGGGGCGCCGTCCCTGGCGGGTGGCGGTGAGCACGGCGGCAGTGTTCCACCACACGAAGTCCTGGCCGGTCCAGGGGCGCTGAGGCTTGGGCCGCAGGCCCTGGGCGTGGGTGAGCCCCTGTTCGGCGCCGGGAACGAGCTCGCCTGCGGGCCGCCCCTGATGGGGCTCCGCCCGCGGCATGGTGGGACCTGGTTGGGTCACGCGGGCGTCTCCGCCCGGCCCGCCCCCGCCTGTAAACCGGCCTGTGAATCGGGGCCCGGCTCATCGGCCCGCCCTGCCGGGGAAGCCTGCTCCGCCGGGGAGGCGGGCCCGGCCGGCGCAGCCGCCTGGGCCACCGGGGCCGGCGGGGGCTCCTCCTTCAACGCGCCGGCCCGCCCCATGGTGACGGTGGCGGCGGAGGTGCCCGGCACCATGTCCTCGGCGCTGCGCAGCAGATCACCGGCGGGCTCCCAGTAGGCCAGCCCCACCAGGGTGCGCCCCTCAAAAGTCAGTGAGGTCAGGGAGGCCAGGGAGCACTGGCGGCGGCGCGGGTCGTGGGCCAGCCAACGACCCTCCAACCACAAGCGCAGGGCCCACACGGGCAGCTGGTGGGAGACCAGAAGCGCCTCACGGCCTTCGGCCTGTCTAATGGCGGAGGCGACGGCGTCGCGCATGCGGGCCACGAGCTCGGTGTAGGGCTCCCCCCACGAAGGGCGCAGGGGGTTGCGGTAGTAGGACCAGTGCCCGGGATGGGCCAGCAGCCAGCGGTTGCGGTTGAGCGGAATGCCCTCGAAGTGGTTGTCGGCCTCAATGAGGCGCGCGTCAGTGCTGGCCTCCAGGTTGAAGACCTCAGCCGTGGGCGCCCCGGACTCGCGGGCCCGCTCCAGGGGTGAGGTGATGACGGCGGCAATGTCGTGCCCGGAGGCGGCCAGGACATCGGCGACGCGTGCGGCCATCTGGTTGCCGAGCCCGGAGAGATGGTAGCCGGGCAGGCGCCCGTAGAGGACGCCCTCAGGGTTGTGGACCTCGCCGTGCCTCATGAGATGGATGGTGGTGCGCGCCATGGTGCGATTGTGTCATGCGGGGCATGGCGGCGCCCTGACCCGGATGACGAGCGTTACGGCTACCGGTCATCTTGGTCCCGTATGGTGTGGGTTATGACGACTCGCAGCGCATGGGGTCTCGGCCTGGCGACCGTGACCAATGACGGCAACACCCTTGACGTGTGGTACCCGAAGCCGATCCTCGGCAGGGAGCCGGAGGGCGGGGACCCCGAGCTTCTGGCCACCCTGAGCGCCATGGAGCGCAAGGATGACGCCCGTGGCGTCCACACCCAGGTGGTGCGCACCTGGGCGGACCTCGACGACGCCCCCCTGACCGTGGCCGGCGCCTACCTGCGTCTGCATGTCCTGTCCCACCGCCTGGCCAAGCCCAACACCGTCAACCTTGACGGCATTTTCTCCCGGCTGCCCAACGTGGTGTGGACTTCCGCCGGGCCCTGCGCCGCCGAGGGCTTTGAGGCCACCCGCACTCGCCTGCGGGCCCTGGGCGCCCACGTCCAGGTCCACTCGGTGGACAAGTTCCCGCGCATGACCGACTACGTCCTGCCCTCGGGGGTGCGCATCGGCGACGCCGCGAACGTGCGCCTGGGCGCTTATCTTGCTGAGGGCACGACGGTCATGCACGCCGGTTTTGTGAACTACAACGCCGGGACCCTGGGCCGCTCCATGGTTGAGGGGCGCATCTCGCAGGGCGTCGTCATTGGTGACGGCTCGGATGTCGGCGGCGGGGCCTCCACCATGGGCATGCTCTCGGGCGGCGGGCGTCAGCGCGTGGCGCTGGGAGAGCGCTGCCTGCTGGGCGCGAACTCCGGCCTCGGCATTCCGCTGGGTGATGACTGCGTGGTCGAGGCGGGCCTGTACCTGACTGCGGGCACAAAGGTCTCCCTCATGCCCCAGGGCGGCGTGGTCCCCGGCAGCCATGGCCTGTTCAAGGAGCCCCGGGTGGTTTCGGCCCGCGAACTCGCCGGCGCCTCGAATGTTCTGTTCCGCCGCAACTCCCAGTCCGGTGCCGTCGAGGCCTTGGCCCGCGGCGGCAAGGGCATTGAGCTCAATACAGTGCTCCACGCCGGCCAGTGACCGGCGGGCCCTGGCCGGGCCCGCCAACACCCCGCCCCGGCCCGCCCCGGCCCCCGGGTGTCCACCAAGACATCCTGTCGATTGGACATGGTTTACCGAGCGCATTTCTGTGACGCACGCTACACTGGAGGGGTTAAGGCTATAAGGAGCGTGGGCCAGCCATGGGCGTCGAGACGGGACCAAATCGGGCAGCACCACCGGTGGGTGACGCACTGCCGCCGCGCCAGGTGCATCGTGCGCGCCCCTCGCACATAGCCCTGAAGGCGACCATGGCCGTGAGCGGCTCAATCATGGCGGCCTTCGTCATCGCCCACATGGTCGGCAACCTCAAGGCCTTTATGGGGCCGGAGGACTACAACAGCTACGCCAGGTTCCTGCGCACGGTCCTGTACCCGCTGTTGCCCTATGAGGGCGTGCTGTGGATTCTTCGCGTGGTGCTCCTGGCCTGCCTGGTGGCGCACACGACGGCGGGCATAATGCTGTGGCGCCGAGGCCGCCGGGCGCGCGGATCCTTCGGGCGGCAGAGCATCATGGCGCGCTCCTGGGCGACGCGCACCATGATCCTGTCGGGCGCCGTCGTCCTGGTTTTCATTGTCGTCCACCTCCTGGATCTGACCATTGGCCGGCTGGTGGCCTCCTCGGCTTACCAAGCGCCCGTGCACACCGGCCCTCACGAGGTGGAGATCCACGCCTACGAGAACCTAGTCGCCAGCCTTTCCCGTCCGGGCATGGCGCTGTTCTACACGGCCGTCATGCTCGTCATTAGCATCCATCTGGCCCAGGGCCTGTGGAACGTCCTGCACGACCTGGGCGGTACGGCGCCGCGGCTGCGGCGGATCTGGCTGGCTCTGGGGCTGGCGGCCGCCCTGGCGGTCGCCGTGCTCAACGGCATGCTTCCCCTCCTCGTCCTCGCCGGGGTGATCTCATGAAGGGCCTGCGTTTCATTGTCGACTCCGTCCTGGCCAGGGCGGATACCCCGGCCCCCGAAACCTTTGACGCCACGTCCGGGGGCCGGGCCACCACCCGGCGCCCCTCGCGCACCCCCGCCCCCGTGGATGCCGGCTACCAGGCCGGGGAGGACCTCGACCCGCATCTGCCCCAGGCGGACCCCTTGGAGGCGTGGCGCTCCCGACGCGACTCCTACCGCCTGGTCAGCCCCGCCAACCGCCGTCGTCTCACCGTCATTGTGGTGGGCACCGGCCTGGCCGGTTCAGGGGCGGCCGCCACCCTGGG
This sequence comes from Actinomyces oricola, assembly GCF_004104015.1. Taxonomy (GTDB): domain Bacteria; phylum Actinomycetota; class Actinomycetes; order Actinomycetales; family Actinomycetaceae; genus Actinomyces; species Actinomyces oricola. The sequence continues at coordinate 128,704 of NZ_RYFV01000004.1, forward strand.
GCGCCTGGGCTACCGAGTGGAGTGCTTCAGCCTCCACGACTCCCCGCGCCGCGCCCACTCAGTGGCCGCTCAGGGCGGCATTAACGCTGCGCGGGCCCGTAAAGTCGATGGCGACACCCTGCGCCGTTTCGTGAAAGACACCGTCAAGGGCGGGGACTACCGGGGCCGGGAGGCCGACGTGGTGCGCCTGGCCGAAGAGTCGGTCAAGGTCATTGACCACATGTACGCCATTGGCGCGCCTTTCGCCCGCGAATACGGCGGCCAGCTCGCCACCCGCTCCTTCGGCGGGGTCCAGGTCTCTCGGACCTACTACACGCGCGGAGAGACCGGCCAGCAGTTGGAGATCGCCTGCTCCCAGGCCCTCCAGGAACAGGTGCGCGCCGGCAATGTGCACATGCACACGCGCACCGAGATGCTTGAGCTCATCGTGTCCGACGGGCGCGCCCAGGGCATTGTCACCCGGGACCTGCTCTCGGGGCAGATACGCTCCTGGAGCGGCCACGCCGTCGTGCTGTGCACCGGCGGCTACGGCTCGCTCTTCCACTACTCGACCCTGGCCATGGCCTCCAACGCCACCGCCACCTGGCGCGCGCACCGCTGCGGGGCGGCCTTCGCCTCCCCCTGCTACGTCCAGTTCCATCCCACCGCCCTGCCGGTGAGTTCGCGGTGGCAGTCCAAGACCACCCTCATGAGCGAGTCCCTGCGCAACGATGGGCGCATCTGGGTGCCAGTGCGCCCCGGGGACGAGCGGGCGCCGAACGACATCCCCGAAGCTGAGCGCGACTACTACCTGGAGCGCAAGTACCCGGCCTTCGGCAACCTCACCCCCCGCGATGTGGCCTCACGCAACGCCCGCGAGCAGATCGAGTCCGGCCGCGGCGTGGGCCCCCTGCGCAACTCCGTCTACCTGGACTTCCGCGACTCCCTGGCCCGCCTGGGCAAGGACGTCATCGCCGCCCGGTACGGCAACCTGTTCGAGATGTACCTGGACGCCACCGGCGAGGACCCCTACGAGGTGCCCATGCGCATTGCCCCGGGAGCGCACTTCACCATGGGGGGCCTGTGGGTGGACTTCGACCAGATGACCACTATCCCCGGGCTCTTCGTGGGCGGGGAGGCGTCGAACAACTACCACGGGGCCAACCGCCTGGGGGCGAACTCGCTGCTGAGCGCCTGCGTGGACGGCTGGTTCACCCTCCCCTTGGCCGTGCCCAACTACCTGGCGGAGTTGACCGGCGCCCCCCTGCTGAAGGAGGACGCCCCCGAGGCGCTGGCCGCCGTGGAACAGGCCGGCCGGCGGGTGCGGCGCCTGCTGGAGATTCGCGGCACGCACCGGCCGGTGTGGTTCCACCGGCGGCTGGGTGAAATCCTCTACTCCGGGTGCGGGGTGAGCCGATCCGAGGAGGGGCTGCGCCAAGCCCTGCAACAGGTCCGCGAGCTGCGCGAGGAGTTCTGGCGGGACGTGCTCGTCGTCGGCGCCGAGCAGCGGCTCAACCAGGAACTGGAGAAGGCCGGGCGCGTGGCCGACTTCCTGGAGCTGGCCGAACTCATGGTCCTGGACGCCCTGGACCGCCGCGAATCGGCTGGGGCCCACTTCCGGGAGGAGTTCGCCACCCCCGAGGGCGAGGCCAAACGCGACGACGACAACTGGTGCTCGGTCTCGGCCTGGCACACGCTCCCCGACGGCAGCCATGTGCGCCGCTCGGAGCCCTTGGACTTCTCGGTCATCAAGCTGCAGGTGAGGGACTACCGATGAGAGTCACCCTGGATATCTGGCGTCAGGACGGCCCGCGGGCCGGCGGCCGCTTTGAGACGCACGTGGTTGAGGACGCCGAGCCGGAGATGAGCCTGCTCGAACTCCTGGACCGGCTCAACGACCAGATCATTGAGGCCGGCGGCGAGCCGGTGGTCTTCGAGTCGGACTGCCGGGAGGGCGTGTGCGGCTGTTGCGGCTTTCTCGTCAACGGCCGCCCCCACGGCCCGGTGGACAACACCCCCGCGTGCCGCCAGCATCTGCGGGCCTTCCCGGAGGTCACCCACATGCGCCTGGAGCCCTTCAGGGCGGGCGCCTTCCCGGTCATCCGGGATCTGGCGGTGGATCGCAGCGCCCTGGACGCGCTCATCCAGGCCGGGGGCACGGTCGATGTGATGGCGGGCACCGCCCCCGACGCCGACGCCGTGCCCCAGCCCTACCAGCAGGCGGAGACCGCCCTGGACTTCGCCTCCTGCATTGGCTGCGGCGCCTGCGTAGCGGCCTGCCCCAACGGGGCGGCCATGCTCTTCGCGGGAGCCAAACTGGCGCACCTGGCGCTCATGCCGCAAGGGGCGCACGAGCGCTCGCGGCGGGCCCGGCAGATGGGGCGGGCCCTCGACGAGCACTTCGGGCCCTGCTCGGTCTTCGGGGAGTGCGTGCCCACCTGCCCGGCGGGCATTCCACTGGCGGCGGTGGCCGCCGCCAACCGAGAGGTGCTGCGCGCCGCCTGGCGGGGCCGCACCCACGACGACTAACCGCCCTCGCCCTCGGACGAGCCCTGCGCTCACCGCCGCCACGTCGGGGCCCAGCCCTCTCGGGGGCGCCGCCGCTCGGGCCGCCGAAGCCCCGGGGCCACCTGGGCGCCGGGTGCTCCGGGCTCGGCCGGGTGCCCCGGGCTCGTGGGTTCGGCCCCGGGGCGCCGTGTGGGGCGGCTCATCCCCCGTGGGGCGGCTCAGCTCGGTTTGCGGGCCACGAGGGCAATGCCGACCATGTCCTTGCGGTAGCGCTTGAAGGTCTTGCGCATGCCCAGCACTCGCTGACGCAGGGCCTTGTTGCTCATAACGTTGCGCACTATGCGCAGAGCCCCGCCCAGCCCCTCGTCGGCGAGGTTGCGGCGCATGGCGAGCAGGGCCATGGGGGCGGTGCCAACCCACTCCACCTCCAGGCCGGCGTCCTGAAGGAGCTGCTTCCAGGCGGCTGCGGTCATGGGGCGGGCGTTGACGTGGATGGCCCGGGCCAGGTCTTTGCGCAGCTCGGTGTAGTAGGCCTGGTCAATGTCGTCAGGGGTGACGCCGAGCTCGTGGATGGCGTAGCGGCCGCCGGGGCGCAGCACGCGGGCGGCCTCGGAAACAATGGCGGTCTTGCCCTTATCCCCCTGCATGGTGAGCATGGCCTCGCCGACGACGACGTCGGCGCTCGCCTCGGGCAGGCCGGTGGAGGCGGCCTCGCCCTGTCGCACGGTGCCGCGATCCCCGACGACGGCGGCCACGCGGGCGGCGGCGTCGGGGTCACGGTCCACAGCGGTGTAGGAGGAGGGGCCGGCGGCAATGATCTCGGCTGCCGTGCGCCCCAGGCCGGGAGCCAGCTCGACGACGTCGGCCCCGGGAATCCGGGCGTGGGCGAGCATGGAGGCGGTCAGGGCGGCGCCGCCGGGGCGCAGGACGCGCTTGCCGGCGCGGGCCAGAACCCAGTGGCCGGGGGCGGTGGCGATTGGCCGATCGGCGTAGGGCAGGGGGGTGTCGGGGTCGGTGCGGTCATGAGCCATACCGTGAGTTTAGCCTGACCTAACCGGGAGAAAGAAGGGTGACCTTACCCTCCTCCTTCCCGCTCCCGCCTATGCCCGCCCCCGGTCCGCCCCGTCGGCGTGCCCGCCTAGACGCGGTTGACGCGGTCGAGGCTGGAGACCCCCAGTCGCGTGCCGGGGTAGGCCTCCTGGGGGCGCTTGCGGCGGTGCATGGCCACGTAGTGGCGCTCGACCGGGCCGGTGTAGACCTGGCGGGGGCGGCCAATGCGCTTGGCGGGGTCGGCGATCATCTCCCGGTACTGGGCGATCCAGCCCGGCAGGCGCCCCAGGGCGAACAGTGGGGTGAACATCTTCGTGGGGAAGCCCATCGCCTGGTAGATCAGGCCGGTGTAGAAGTCCACATTGGGGTAGAGCTTGCGGGACACGAAGTAGTCGTCGCGCAGCGCCACCTCCTCCAGCTCCATGGCGATCTCGAGCTTGCGGTCGCCCTCGTCGCTGCCCAGGCGGGCCAGGACGTCGTGGGCGGTCTCTTTGACGATGGCGGCGCGCGGGTCGTAGTTCTTGTAGACCCGGTGGCCGAAGCCCATGAGCCGCACCCCGTCCTCCTTGTCCTTGACCTTGCGGACGAACTCGGAGGTGGACATCCCCTCGGTCTGGATCATGTCGAGCATGCGCAGCACCGCCTCATTGGCCCCGCCGTGCAGCGGCCCGGACAGGGCCCCCACGCCGGCGGCCACGGAGGCGTACATGTTGGCGTCCGAGGAGCCCACCAGGCGCACGGTGGAGGTCGAGCAGTTCTGCTCATGGTCGGCGTGGAGGATCAGGAGCATGTCCAGGGCCCGCACCACCACCGGGTCAATGTCGTAGGCCTGGTAGGGCATGCCGAAGGTCAAGCGGATGAAGTCCTCGACGTAGCCGATCTTGGGGTCGGGGTAGAGCAGTGGCAGGCCAATAGCGCGCCGGGCGATGTAGCTGATCATTGTCGGCATCTTGCTCAGCAGCAGGACGGTGGCCAGCTCGCGTTCAAAGGGGTCATGCGGGTTGAGGGTGTCCTCGTAGTAGGTGGCCAGGCCCGATATGCCGGCCTGGAGGATCGCCATGGGGTGCCCGGAGGAGGGGAAGGAGGTGAAGAAGCTGCGGAAGTCCTCGTGCAGGAGGCGGTGGCGCGAGATGCGGCGGTTGAAACGCTCGAAGGTCTCGCGGTCCGGCAGCTCGCCGTTAATGAGCAGGTAGGCGACCTCCAGGAAGGTTGAGGACTTGGCGAGCTCCTCAATGGGGTAGCCGCGGTAGCGCAGAATGCCGGCGGCGCCGTCAATGTAGGTGATATCGGAGGTGCAGGACGCCGTGTTGGTGAAACCGGCGTCGAGGGTCACCATGCCGGTGGAGCCCAGGAGCTTGCCAATACCCAGGGCGTCGGAGCCCTCGGTGGCGAAGGTGCGGGGCAGCTCCAGGGTGCGCCCGCCAATGCTCAGCAGGCCGGGGGCGTCCCTGTCACTCGGGTTGGGCTGCTCAGGGGTCTGGGTCATGGTGCCTCCTTCTTAACCGGGGACCACTGTACGGGGTGGTCGAGGGGGTCGCGCCCGCCCGCGGACAAGGACGGTCAGCGCTCAGCGGGAAGGGACGACGCCGCCGACGGATAGCCGGCGGCCGAGGACTCGGCATCCTAACCGAATAGGGGACGCCGGCGCTTCAGCCGGCCGCGCCCGAGGACGATTAACGACGCCGCCGGTGGAACCGGCTCGAAGAGGCCGCTTCCGGGGCCCGCCCTACGGCGGGCGGAGCAGACCGGCCCTGCGGCGGGCGGAGCGGGCCGGGTCAGCGGCCGAAGAGGGCGGCCGCCCGCTCGGAGCGCAGGCGCTGGGCCGCGGCCGCCACACGCTCATCAGTGTCAGTCAGGCTCATGCGCACGTGCCCGGCACCGGCCGGACCGTAGAAGTCCCCGGGGGCCACGACGATCCCCAACTCGGCGAAGGCCCCCACCAGGTCGTAGGCGCTCATTGACGCCGGCCCCTTCAGCCACAGGTAGAGGCCCGCCACGGAGGCGGGATCGTTGACGAGGCCCGCTGCCGCCGTGGCCGCCACCAGCGCCTCGCGCCGCGCCCGGTAAACCTCCCGCTGGGCGTCCACATGGGCCGTGTCACCCAGGGCCGCCACCATGGCCGCCTGGACGGGGGCGGGCATGAGCAGCCCGGAGTGCTTGCGCACCTCGGTGACGGCGCCTACCAGGGCGGCGTCACCGGCCAGGAGGGCGGCTCGGTAGCCGGCCATATTCGACTGCTTGGACAAGGAGTACAGGGCGAGCAGTCCGCGCCGGTCGGGAGCGCCGTCGGCCGAAGAACCGCCCACGCGCGCATCAAGCAGTGAGGGGATGCCCTGGCTGGCCCACGGCTGGGCCCAGGCGAGTTCGGCGTAGCACTCGTCGGAGAGGACAATGGCGCCCCGGCCTCGCGCCCAGGCGACAATGCGGGCCATCTGCTCAACGGACAGGACGTGGCCGTCAGGGTTGCCGGGACTGTTGAGCCACACGGCGACCAGCCGGCCCTCCGGCAGTTCCCAGGTGGCGGGGTCGGCGTCCGTGTCCACGGGCACCGGCGTGGCCCCGGCAATGCGGGTGCCAACATCGTAGGTGGGATAGGCGGCCCGCGGGTGGCAGACGAGGTCGCCGGGGCCGACCCCGAGTTGGAGGGGCAGGAGGGCGACGGACTCCTTGGAGCCAATGGTGGGGATGACCTCGGAGTCGTTCAGGCCCACCACTCCGCGGCGGCTCTCCATCCACGTGGCAATGGCCTCCCGCAGGGCCGGGGTGCCAACAGCGGCGGGGTAGCCCGGGGCGTTGGCGGCCCCGGCCAGGGCGGTGCGCGCCACCGCGGGCGTGGGGTCGACGGGGGTCCCCACGGCCAGGTCGACGACGCCATCAGGGTGCTCGGCGGCGCGGGCCCGGTAGGGGCGCAGGGAGTCCCACGGGAAGTCGGGTAGGGCCAAGGGGCGGGGCAGGGCGAGGGGCGTCGGAGTGGTCACCCGGTGATTGTCCCCCAGGACCGGCCCCGCCCGCCCCAGGAGCCCTGAAGAGGGTGCCGTGTTGACGTGTTGAAGCGCGGCCCCGAAGGGCGGCGCGCCCGCCCGAACGGTTTTCCCGGCCCGGGGTTAAGTGGTGCCGCCCGGGCTCCACGCTCTCCTCCGGCCCCTGCCGGTGAACGTGGAACCCGTCACCGGCCCGGGCGCCGGCGGGCGGGCTCAGATGAGCCCTTCGGCCTCGCGGTACTCCAGGTTCTGCGGGGGCAGGGCCGCAATCATGGGGTCGTCGTAGTCCTGGGGGCCGGCCTTCTGGGCACCGCCGGGACTGCCGAGGCCCTTGAGCTCGAAGAAGTCAATATTGGCCCGGGTGTAGTCGGCCCACTCATCGGGGACGTCGTCCTCGTAGAAGATCGCCTCGGTGGGGCAGACCGGCTCGCAGGCCCCGCAGTCAACGCACTCGTCGGCGTTGATGTAGAGAGAGCGCTCGCCTTCATAAATGCAGTCGACAGGGCACTCGTCCACGCAGGCGCGGTCCTTGACGTCGACGCAGGGCTGGGCGATGACGTAGGTCATGGCGCGTTGTTCCTCTCTGTGCACGGGCCGCGCTGCGGCGCTTGTCCGGGGCCAGTATCGCCCCGTGGCGCTCGGGAGCCCAAGACGTGTCAAGGATGCTGACGCCCACCGAGACGGCCCGCCGCAACCGCGAAGGCGATCAGCGCCGGCCCAGGCGTTTTTTCGTCATGCGCCCGGCACGAATGTGCGCACGGGCCCTGCGGCCGGCGCTGCGATGCCCGAGCCGTCAGCGGCGCCCGAGCCGGTGCCCTGGACGCGCATTCGCGCCGCCACCGGGGCGCCGCCTAGGGCGGCGGCTCGGCCGCCGGAGCCGCAGTCCCGGTTTCCCCGCCGCAGAGCACGGGGTTGTCCGCGGCGTAGGTGGTGTTCAGCACGTCGTCGGGCAGGGCCTGCCCATTGACGGAGCGCTTGCGCGTCACCACGATGTCGAAGCCGTCGTTGCCGCCCTTGTAGGGCTCGCAGCCCTCGGCAGGACCCTGAACCGGTGCGGTGGGTTGAATATTGGTCTTCTCCCCCGAGGTGATGGTGACCTCGTAGTACGGGGTGGACCACAGGCGCACATGCACCTGCCCATCCCCCACCCAGGCCTGGAGGAGTGCCGTGTAGGGGGTCGAGTTGGTGAACTTGACGTCCTTGGCGCCGGTCCAAATGGTGGCCTCCCGCCCTGCGGGGTAGCGGTCGAGCCAGTAGCCGTGGGGCCAGTGCTCGGTGTCGTCCATACCGGCCTCGAAGCCGGCGTTGAAGACGGTGGTGCCCACCTGAGACAGGCCCCCGCCCATAGCGTCGACGTGGGCGCCATTGACAATGACGCCGGCGTCGGCGTAGCCATGGGCGGCGTCAACGGTCCCCAGGGCGTCGACTGTGGAGAAGACCTGCCCCGGTGCGATGAGGGAGCCGTTGATCATCTCAGTGCCGCGGATGAGGTTCTGGTCGCGGGCGGCCTCGGACTCGAACGGCGTGGAGTACTCGCCGACGATCTCCGTCAGCCCCGCATCCGGCGGGGCCGGCGCATCCGGTGGGGGCGTGACGCTCATGGGCAGGGGGACGGTGCGCTGCGTGGCGGTGGTCCCAGTGGTCCCGGCGGTGAGCAGGTCGGCGGCCAGGGTCTGGGTGTCGATCCTCAGCACGGTCCCCGCCGGCAAGTACTCGGGTTTGGCCTCCTGGGCCCTGGCAGGGGTTCCGTCAATGGTCCAGGCGCCTTCGGTGGTGGTCCACTCGATTCCGGCCCCCATGGCTGCCACCACGGCGTTGTAGAGGCCCTCTGTGTCCAGGCTGACGCTGAGCCGGCCCTGCTCGTTGGTAATGACGAGCAGGCCGGCGGTCTGCTCGGGGGTCAGAACCAGGGAACCATTGGCGCTCTTGGCGGAGGCGGGAGTGACCACGAGGTTGCTGGAGAGCATGGGGGTGAGGGTGGTCTCGATCAGGGTGGCGACCTCGGCATCGGAGACGGCGGGCTCGGCGTCCCCCTCCACCAGGGGGACGCTCTTCTGCCCCAGGGGCCAATCCGCCAGAGCGGTCACCGAGGCCGGCACATCGGCGCCCTTCCCGGCGCTGGCCGGGGTCGTGACCGGGGTGGTGCCCTCCAGCGTCACGGAGGCGTTGACGGTGTCTGAGGCCAGCACATCGAGGTGGGCGTTGAGCGCGTCGGTCAGGACCTGGCTGTCCACGGTGGCGACGGCGTCGACCTGGGCGCCGCCGAGCCTGTCGATCAGGGTCAGGGGGTTGAGGGTGAAACCGGTCAGCCGCTGCACGCTGGCCGCGGCGTCCACGCTCACGCCCGACTCGGCGGGCACGATCTGGACGCTGCCGCCGGAGACGGTCACAGTGACCGGATCGTTAATGCTGTCCTGGACGGCTTGGCGGGCCTGGGAGGGGCTCATGCCCGAGACGTCCACACTGGATATGGCCGACCCCGGGGCAATGGACTGGGTGGTGGCCCAGGCCACTCCCAGCCAGGTGATGAGGAGGGCGCCCAGGATGCTCAACAGCAGCGGGCACAGCAGCGGATGTGCCCGCAGCCGTTGGGTGGCGCGCCGCCAGACGCGCGCCAGCGGCCCACTGGAGGACCGTCCTGTTCGCCGTGGTGACCGCGCCGCAGCCGGGGTGCGCCCACTGGCCGCCTTCGACCCGCTCTTACCCCTGCGCCGATCGTTTGGGCGGTGGGGGGCTCCCGAGCGGTAGGAGGCCCCGCGGTAGGAGGACCCTGAGTGGCGGGAGCCCGGGGGGCGGCGGCCGGGCCTGGGGCGCGCCTTGGCGGGGCGGGCCCTGGTGGAGGCCGTCTGGACGGCGCGCAGGCGCCCGCCTGCGGGCACTGACCGCTCGACGTCGGCGGGCTTCCTCCTGCTCATAGCACGACTCCTGCCAGGGGCTGGGCTTAGCCCTCAGCCCGACGGCGGCGGGCGACGTCCCGGAAGCGTTCCTGAGAGTCCAGGATAACCTTGCGTATGCGCACCGCGTCAGGGGTGACCTCGACGCACTCGTCATTGGCGGCGAACTCCAGGGCCTCCTCCAGGGTGAGTTTGCGCGGCGGGGTCAGGGCCTCGAAGGCGTCGGCGGTCGCGGAACGCATATTGGTCTGCTGTTTCTCCCGGACCACATTGACGTCCATGTCCTCCCCGCGGGGGTTCTCGCCGACAACCTGCCCCTCGTAGGTTTCCTGACCGGGCTCGACGAAGAAGGTGCCGCGGTCACCCAGGCGGATGAGGGCGTAGGCGGTCACCGCCCCGGGGCGGTCGGAGATCAGGGAGCCGGTGGTGCGCGTGGTCATGGCGCCGGCCCACGGCTCGTAGCCCTCGGCAATGGAGGAGGCGATGCCGGTGCCGCGGGTCTCGGTGAGGAACTGGGTGCGCAGGCCAATGAGCCCGCGGGCGGGAATGAGGAACTCCATGCGCACCCAGCCGGTGCCGTGGTTGGCCATAGTCTCCATGCGGCCCTTGCGGGCGGCCATGAGCTGAGTGACGGCGCCCAGGTGCTCCTCGGGGACATCAATGGTCATGCGCTCGACGGGCTCATGGCGGCGCCCGTCAATGGTCTTGGTGACCACCTGGGGCTTGCCGACGGTCAGTTCGAAGCCCTCGCGGCGCATCTGCTCGACCAGGATCGCCAGGGCGAGTTCGCCGCGCCCCTGGACTTCCCAGGCGTCGGGCCGGGCGGTGGGCAGGACGCGCAGGGACACATTGCCGACGAGCTCGCGGTCCAGGCGATCCTTGACCTGGCGGGCGGTGACCTTGGCGCCCTTGGTGCGCCCGGCCATGGGCGAGGTGTTAATGCCAATGGTCATGGAGATGGCCGGGTCGTCCACGGTAATGAGCGGCAGGGGGCGCGGGTCTTCGGGATCCACCAGGGACTCGCCAATGGTGATGTCCTCAATGCCGGCGACGGCGACAATGTCCCCGGCGTGGGCGGCCTGCGCGGGCTTGCGCTCCAGGCCCTCAGTGACCAGCAGCTCGGAGACCCGCGCGCTCTCCAGGCTGCCGTCGTGGCGGGCCCGGGCCACGGTCTGGCCCTTGCGGATGGTGCCGCCCCAAATGCGCAGCAGCGCCAGCCGCCCTAGGAAGGGGGAGGCGTCCAGGTTGGTGACGTGGGCCTGCAATGGCGCGCCCTCCTGGTAGGTGGGCCCGGGGATGCGCTCAATCATGGTGCGGAACAGGGGCTCAAGGTTCGCACTGGCGGGAAGGTCGCCGTCGGCCGGCGCGGTGGTGCTGGCGCGGCGGGCCTTGGCGGAGGCGTAGACGACCGGCACATCCAGCACAGCATCGAGGTCGATGTCGGGGTGCTCGTCGACCAGGTCGGAGGCCAGGGACAGCAGCAGGTCGGTGGACTCGGCCACGACCTCGGCAATACGGGAGTCGGGGCGGTCAACCTTGTTGACCACGAGGATGACCGGCAGGTTCGCGGCCAAGGCTTTGCGCAGCACGAAGCGGGTCTGGGGCAGGGGCCCCTCGGAGGCGTCGACGAGCAGAACCACGCCGTCGACCATGGACAGGCCGCGTTCGACCTCCCCGCCGAAGTCGGCGTGGCCGGGGGTGTCGACAACGTTGATGGTGATACCCTGCGGGCAGCCGGCGTCCGCAGCGGCAGGGCCTGCGTAGTGGATGGCGGTGTTCTTGGCGAGGATGGTGATGCCCTTCTCACGCTCGAGCTCCCCGGAGTCCATGACGCGCTCGGTGGTGTTCTCCTGCGTGGCGCGCGCCCCGAAGGCTCCGGCCTCCCACAGCATGGCGTCCACGAGAGTGGTCTTGCCGTGGTCAACGTGGGCGACGATGGCGACGTTGCGCAGGTCCTGACGCACAGTCATACGCGGGCTCTTCCTCCATCCGGGTGGCGTGCGCAGGGATGCACACCGCGTCCAGGCTAATGGCGCGGGGCCCGCGGAGACCATGACGCACACGACACTGGTCCTGTGCGCCGGCTCACGGCCGGGTCAGGCCAGGCTCACGGCCGGGTCAGGCCAGGGCGGTGGCGGTCAATAGGAGGCACAGCACTGCGGCCAGGATCAGCGGCGGCCGGTTCCACTGGGAGCGCAGTGCGGGCCGGGGAGTCCGCGGCGCCCGAGAGTCGGGGTTGAGGGCGTGCGCGCCTTCTCGCGGGTCCGCACGCGGCGCGCCCGTGGCCGATCGCGCCCCCGGGCCGATCCCGCCGTGCTGGGTGCGGCGCTCGGCATAAGCCTCAATAAGGTCCCCGGCCTGCTCGGAGTCCATGCCGGTGCGGTAGGCGCCCTCCCCGGTGAGAAAGTCCTCACGCACGCCGCTGTGCACCTGCTCCCAGTTGGCCCCGCGGCCGGTGCTCTCGGCCCGGCGCAGGGCCTGACGGCGACGCAGAGAGGTTCGCAGGCCCCCGGCGCGCTGGGCCGCCGCGGCCCGGACGACGGCGCCATCAGTGGTGACGATCTCCAGGGCCCAGCGGGTGCGGCAGGTCTCAATGGCCTCCCAGGCCACAATGTGAGTGCGCCAGGCGTTGCGGATGGTCAGGCGGTCGGCGTCCAGGCGCAGCTGCGGGGCCCACCACAGCGCCCACACCGCCAAGGTCACGAGCCCGCCCCAGGCCAAGGCCTGCGCCCCGTTGCGCGCGCCGTCGGCGGCCCAGATGGTCAGGACCGCCCACAGGGCTCCGGCACCGACCACCAGGGCGCCCAGGCGGCCGGGCAAAGAGCGAACAATGACGGTGGGCGCAGCGGGCGCGGTGGACTCGGCGGGCATGACCCCATCCTGCCCGGTGCCCGCCGGCCGGCGAAACGCGGCGCACGGGCTGCGGGCCGCCCCTACCCGGTGCATCACGAGGTGGGGGCGGCCCGGAGCCGGCGGGCGCTCAGCGCATAGCCGCTGTCACGCCATGTAGCCGACGTTCTCGGCGCGGAAGGAGGCCAGGCCCACGGCGCCGAAGTTGGCCAGGTTCTTGGGCACGGCGGTCAGCTGGCGGCGCACGTAGATGGGGAAGTTGTAGACGTTCTCCCACAGCAGGGCGTCGCACTCGTTGGTCAACCTGACGCGCTCGTCGTGGTCAGCCGTCGAAGCGACCTTCGCAATGTACTCGTCGACCTCGGGCACGGCCTGGCCGGTGAAGTTCGATTCGCTGGTCGCGCCGTAAATCTGCCCGATGTTCGCCATGGGGAACTGGGTGGCCTGCCAGGTGAAGGCGGTGATGGCGTAGTTCTTCGGGTTGACGTACTCGTCGAAGTACTTGTTGGTGTCCACTGTCTGGAGGGTCATCTCCATGCCGACCTCCTTGAGCTGAGACTGCAGGAGGTTGGCCTCGTTCTCCGTGGTGGGGGCGCCAGTGGGAATGGTGAAGACGAAGGCGAGGCGGGTGCCGTCCTTCTCCCGCACGCCGTCGGCGCCCACAGTCCAGCCGGCGTCGTCCAGCAGCTTCTTCGCGGCCTCGACGTCGTAGCCCCATTCCCCGGAGTTGTCCTGGTAGCCGTCCTGGTTGGGAAGGAAGAACCGGTTGCCCGTGAGCAGTTCTTTGTAGTCGACGGGAAGGCCGGCCAGGTCTGAGGCGGTAATGGACTCCCGGTCGCAGGCGCGCACAATGGCCTGGCGCACGGCCTTGTCGGCCAGCGGGCCGGAGGAGGCGTTAATGGTGAAGTGGCGCCACTGGCGCCCGAAGTTCTGGCGGATCTCGGCATCCGAGCGGGCGACGGCCTGGTTGTACACGTCGGCGGAGATAATGTAGTCCAGCACGTCGAGGGCCTTGTTGGCGAAGGAGGTCGCCTCGGCGGCCGAGTCCAGGACGCGGAAGGTGACCTTGTCCAGCAGCGGCTTCTCCCCCCACCACAGGTCATTGGGGACCAAGGTGATGAGCTGCTGGGAGGTGTCGTAGCTGTCGACTTTGAAGGGGCCAGCGAAGTAGTCGTTGTTGAAGGAGCCGCTGCCGGCCATGGTCTTGTTGAAGGTCTCGGCGTCAACGTAGAGCTCCTTGGGGAACTGGAGCGCAAAGGCGTTGGCCCAGTCGGGGTAGATCGAGTCGAAGGTGACCTTGGCGGTGAGGTCGTCAACGATCTCAACGCTCTCAACCTTGTCGATGCCGTCGGTCGAGGCCCAGGCGTACTCCGGGTCCTTGGCGTGCTCAACGGAGGCCTTGACGTCCTCCGAACTCCAGGAGCGGCCGTTGCCCCACACGGCCTTCTCATTGAAGGCGATGGTCACGACCGTCTTGCCGTCGACCTCGGCGGCCTCGAAGGTGGTGAGGAAGTCCGGGTTGGCGCTGAAGGAGCCGTCCTCGGCGTAGTCGAGGACCTGGGGCGAGGCGAAGTCCAGCACATTGCGCAGGTTGACGCTGTTGCCGTCAACGTGGTTGATGTTCCAGTTGGCGATGGTTGCGGTAATGGAGAACTTGAGTTCGCCGCCCTGCTTGAGGGCGGAGCGCTCCTGGGGGTTGGTCTGGTTGGCCGCATCACCCCCACCGCCGGAGTCCGTACCGTTCTTGCTGCAGGCGGACAGGGCGAGCATGGCTGCGACGGAAGCCGATCCAGCCAGGAACATGCGGCGGTTCATCATCATTGGGAACTCCATTCATGGGATGGGAGCGAAGGTGGTACAGCGATAGGGCCATCGGCGCCCTGAGCGCACATGCACGCACGAGTGATTCCTGACAGTATCATTCCTCACACAAGCGGTCATGACGCTCCGGGGCCATGGCGCGATTCGGCGGGCGCGCCCCGGCGCGATTCGGCGGGCGCCGTCCTCCGGGCGGGTACGGGCCCGGGGCGGGCGCCAGACCCGGGGCACGACCCAGAAACCCGGGACACGATCTAGAACACGGCCGTGCGCTCGGGGTAGTGGCAGGCGACCTCATGGTCCTCCCCCTCGCGGGTGAAGCCCGGCATCCTCTCCAGGCAGGCCGCGCGCTGCTCATCGGTGAGAATGTTCTTGAACGTCTGGCAGCGGGTGCGGAAACGGCAGCCAGTGGGCGGATTCGCCGGGCTGGGCAGGTCGCCCTGGAGGATGATCCGCTCACGGGTGCGCTCCTTGGCCGGATCCGGGATGGGGATGGCCGAGAGCAGGGCCTGGGTGTAGGGGTGCGCCGGGGCCTCGAAGATTGTGTCGACGTCGCCGATCTCAACGATCTTGCCCAGGTACATGACGGCTACGCGGTCAGCGATGTGGCGGACCACGGACAGGTCGTGGGCCACGAAGAGGTAGCTCAACCCCAGGGTGGCGCGCAGTTCGTCAAGCAGGTTAATGACGCCGGCTTGGATGGACACGTCCAGGGCCGAGACCGGCTCGTCCAGGACTATGAGCTTGGGCCTGAGGGCCAGGGCCCGGGCGATGCCAATGCGCTGGCGCTGGCCCCCCGAGAAGTTGCGCGGGTAGCGGTTGGCGTGGCTGGGTTCCAGGCCCACCAGGGTCATGAGCTCTTCGACCCGGGGGGCGATGTCCGCCTTCGCCCACCCGTTGGCCTGCAACGGCTCAGCAATGATGTCGTAGATGGGCAGGCGCGGATCCAGGGAGGCCATGGGGTCCTGGAAGACGATCTGCAAGTCGCGGCGCACCGCGCGGCGCTGGGCGCGCCTCAGGTCAGCGGTGTTCTTACCCAGGACCACAATGGTGCCCTCCTGGGGCGCCTCCAAATTAAGCACTTCCATGAGGGTGGTGGTCTTGCCGCAGCCCGACTCCCCCACCAGGGCCAGGGTTTCGCCCTTGCGCACGTCGAAGGAGATGCCCGATACCGCGTGGACCGTACCGACGCGCCGCTTGAACACGGCGCCCTTCATGAGCGGGAACTCCTTGACCAGGTCGGTGGCGCGCAGCACCTCGGGGCGCTGGGCGTGCGGCAGGGCCATGGTGTCGGCGGTCTTGAGGGCCGGCACCGGGAAAATGTCGGTGTAATCCAGGTTCTCAGCCTCAATATCGTCGAAGCGGCGGCAGGCACTGAACTGGGCGCCGGCCATGAAGGCGTCCTGGACGCCGGGGGCGCCCGGATCCCCCGTGGCGCGCACCTGGGTGAGCTCGGGTTCGGCGCTGAGGCATTCGGGCTCGGCCATGGGGCAGCGCGGGGCGAAGGGACAGCCCGGGGGCAGGGCCAGCAGCGAGGGCGGGTTGCCCTCCAAGGACGCCAGGGCCGAGTCCTTCCTCGCGTCCAACCGCGGCAGGGAGCCGAGCAGGCCAATGGTGTAGGGCATGCGCGAGCGGTAGAAGATGTCATCGACGTCGCCGGCCTCCACTATCCGCCCGGCGTACATGACCGCCACCCGGTCCGCCATGCCGGCCACAACCCCCAGGTCGTGGGTGATCATAATGACGCCGGCCCCGGTCTCCTTCTGGGCGGTCTTGAGCACCTCAAGGATCTGGGCCTGGATGGTCACATCCAAAGCCGTCGTGGGCTCGTCGGCAATAATGAGGTCGGGATCATTGGCAATGGCAATGGCAATGATCGCTCGCTGGCGCATGCCTCCGGAGAACTCATGGGGGTAGGCTCTGGCGCGCACCTCAGGGTTGGGAATCCCCACCAGGTCGAGGAGTTCGACGGCGCGCCGCCAGGCGACGCCCCGGGACATGCCGGAGTTGTGGATGACCAGCGCCTCCACGATCTGGTCCCCGACGGTGTAGACCGGGGTCAGGGCGGAGAGGGGATCCTGGAAAACCATGGACAGCTGGACGCCGCGAATCTTGGACATGTAACGGTCGGAGCGGCCCAACAGCTCAGTGCCGTGCAGGCGAACCGACCCGGAGACCTCGGCGGACTCGTCAAGCAGGCCCATGACGGCCGTCGAGGTCACGGACTTGCCCGAGCCGGATTCGCCCACCAGGGCCAGGACCTCACCGCGGGCCACGGTCAGATTGACACCGCGCACGGCGTTGACGCGGCCGTCCTCGGAGGGGAAGGAGACGTGGAGGTCAACGACCTCCAGCAGGGGGGCGTCGGCGTTGCGATCCGGCAGGCTGTCGGAGGCGTGGGGCGAGGAGCCCGCAGCGGTTGTCTTCGTCGGGCTCATGCCTTGCCTCCGGACTTGGACGAGGGGTCGATGGCGTCGCGCAGCCCGTCGCCCATGAAGTTGACGCACACGAGCATGAGAACCAGGACGGCGGCGGGGGCCAGGAAGATCCACGGGTAGGTGGTCGCCGAGCGCTGCCCCTCGGCGATCAAGGTGCCCAAAGAGGTGTCCGGGGGCTGCACCCCGAAACCGAAGTAGGACAGTGTTGTCTCACTGATCACCGCGTAGGCGACGTTAACGGTGGCATCAATAATAAGCAGCGAGGCGATGTTGGGGATAATGTGTCGGGCAATAATGACCGGGCTGGACACGTTCATAAAACGGGCGGCGCTGACATAGTCGAGGTTCTTCACGCTCAATGTCAGGGAGCGCACCACGCGCGCCGTGAGCATCCAGCCGAAGCCCGCCAGAAGCACAATGAACAGCAGTGTGGAGCCCTTGGCGGCACCCGCCCTCTGGGACAGGACCGCAATAATGAGGAAGGACGGGACCACCAGCAGCAGGTCGGTGAGCCACAGTGCAATCCGCTCCCACCAGCCGCCGAAATATGCCGCTGAAGAGCCGATGACGGCGGCGATCCCGGTCTGAAGCAGGGCCACGCACACGCCAATGAGCATGGATTTGCGAGAGCCCTCGACCACCAGGGCGAAGACGTCGCGGCCGCCCTGGGTGGTGCCGAACCAGTGCTCGGCACTGGGCGGGGACAAGAAGGCGGTATTGTCGACCTCGGTGTAACCCCAGGGGCCGATGTACTCCCCCAGGAGCGCCATGAGGGTGATGAGCGCAAAGCCGATGGCCCCCAGGACGGCGGCCTTATTGCGCAGGAATCGCCTGGCGATGATCTGGCGGCGACTGAGGCGCTTGCCCTCTTTGGCCGCTGGAACCTCGGGGTCGAGCGCCCCGGCGGCGTCGTCCAGGGGCACTGAGATCGGTGTGTTGGAGGCCATGGTCTCAGCTCACCCTCACTCGCGGATCGACAATGGCGACGAAGACATCCGAGAGCAGCGCGCCGGTGAGGGTGCACAGGCCCGAGAAGGCCACCACGGCCGTGACCCCGTTAATGTCGTACTGGGATATGGAATCGATGGAGTACTCGCCCATGCCGTGCCAGGCGTAGACGCGCTCGGTAATGGCGGCACCGGTGAACAGGCCGGCCAGGGCGAAAGCGAAATAGGTGGCCATGGGGATGAGGGCGGTGCGCAGGGCATGGCGGGTGACGGCTTGGCGCTTGACCAGTCCCTTGGCGCGGGCGGTGCGCACGTAGTCCGCCCCCAGGGTATCCAGCATGAGGTTGCGCTGATAGCGCGAGTAGGCGGCAACGGCACCCAGGGACATTGACAGGGTCGGCAGCACCAGGTGCTGCAGGCGGCCCGCCAGGCCCTCGCCCTCACCGGTGAACTCGAAGATCTGATAGCCGGTCTGCCGGTTGATCTGCACCGCCACGACCTGCAGGAGAATCGCCAGGACCATGGCCGGGGTCGAGATAATGAGCATGGACAGCAGCGTGACCGCCCGATCGGAGAACTTGTACTGGCGGGTCGCCGTCCAGGCCCCCAGGGCCACGCCGCCGGTGATGCCAATGGCCGCACCCAGGAAGACCAGGCGGACCGAGACGCCGATCTTGACGCCAATGAGGTCGTTGACCACCTCGCCCTTGGGAGTCACGCCCCAGTCCCACGAGGTGACGACGCCGCGCAGCCAGGTCACATAGCGGTCCCACACCGGCAGATCAGCGCTGATGTTGTAGTCAACGAGGTTGGCGTTAATGGCCGTCCAGTTCAGGGTCGGGTCCTCTCGGTTCCACAGGTTGGAGGGGTCCAGGGAGGCCGAGGCCAGGAGGTACGCCAAGGACGTGGCGATGAACAGCAGGACCGCGTAGTTGGCGATCCGCCGCGCTAGATATGGGAGCATCTGTCTTCTCTTCCGGATAACCGGACAATCACGTTGTCGGGGATGTGCGGCCGGTGCGGACATCCCGCCTGCCTCGGTGCAGCACGCGGCCACGCCCCGGTTGACGGTTTTAGAACACGATACCCGCTAGTGGAAACATGGCCGACATGCGCCTGTGATCTACGGGGCCGCCCCGACCGGGTCGGCCCCGTGGCGCATCCTGCCGGCACCCCTCGGACCCGGGCCCGGAATCCGTGGTTCACCACCGGTCCGACCGGCGGCTGCGGGGCCCTTTGCCGGCGGGGCTCTTTGCGGGCGGCACCGGGGTGCCGCCCGCAAAGAGCCCCGCCGGCCATGCCTCAGGCGGCGTCACCGTACTCAAGCGGCACTCAGGCGGCGTCACCGTAAAGGTCGATGCCGGCGCCGGGCACGGCGGCAATGAGCCGCTGGGTGTACTCCTGGCGCGGGTTGGCGAAGAGTTCGTCACTGGGGCCGGCCTCGACCACGCGCCCCTTCTCCATGACCACGACGTCGTCCGCGAGCAGGCGCACGACAGCCAGGTCGTGGGTAATGAACAGGTAGCTCAGCCCCAGTTCGGATTGCAGGTCGGACAACAGCGTGAGGATCTGGGCCTGCACCAGCACGTCCAGAGCGGAGACGGCCTCATCGAGGACCACCACCTCGGGGCGCAGCGCCAGGGCTCGGGCCACGGCCACGCGCTGGCGCTGGCCACCGGAAAGCTCCCCGGGATAGCGGCGCATGGCGGAGCGGGGCAGGGCCACCATGTCGAGCAGTTCGGCCACCCGCGCCTCGCGCTCCTTGCGGGTGCCCACCTTGTGCACCCGCAGGGGCTCCTCCACTGAGCTGAACACCGAGCGCATGGGGTCCAAGGACCCGTAGGGGTTCTGGAACACCGGCTGGAGGCGGCGGCGCAGCGCGAAGAGCTCCTTCTTGCCCAGCGTCGACAGGTCGGTGCCGTGGTGGTAGACCCTCCCCTCGGTGGGGTTAATGAGGTTCAGGACAATATTGGCCACCGTTGACTTGCCCGACCCGGACTCCCCCACCAGGGCCAGGGTGGTGCCCTCGCGCAGGGTGAAGGAGACGTCGTCGACCGCCTTGAAGGTCTTGGCCCGGCTCTTAGCGCCGCGCACGTCGAAGACCTTCGTCAGGTTCTCGACGCGAATGACCGGCTCAGTTGAGGTCGCCCCCATCCCGGCGCCGAGGAGTTCATCCTCGGAGACCTTGACCCCTTTGGCGTGGGCGTCCTCAATGCGGTGGGAGGCCAGGGAGGGTGCGGCCTTGACCAGTCGCTTGGTGTAGGGGTGGCGGGGATCCTGAAGGATCTCCAGGCTGGGCCCGGACTCCACCACTCGGCCACGGTGCATGACCACCAGGTGCTCGGCGCGCTCAGCGGCCAGCCCCAGGTCGTGGGTGATGAAGAGCACGGCGGTGCCCTTCTCATGGGTCAGGGACTGCAGGTGATCCAGAATGACGCGCTGAACGGTGACGTCCAGGGCGCTGGTGGGCTCGTCGGCGATGAGGAGGCTGGGGCGCGCCGCCATGCCAATGGCGATGAGGGCCCGCTGACGCATGCCCCCGGAGAACTCGTGAGGGTACTGCTTGGCGCGGTGCTCGGCGTCCGGCAGGCCGGCCTCGGTGAGAAGCTCGGCGACCCGCTTGCGCCTCTGCCGGCCGCGGACCACATTGTTGGCCCGCAGCGCCTCCTTGACCTGGTAGCCGATGGACCACACCGGGTTGAGGTTGCTCATGGGGTCCTGGGGGACCAGGCCAATGCGTGAGCCGCGCAGCGCGGTCATCCCCTTGTCATCCAGGTTGGTGATGTCCCGGCCCTCGAAGAGGATCCGCCCACCGGTGATCCGCCCGCTGCCGGGCAGCAGGCCGATGACGGCATGGGCGAGGGTGGACTTGCCCGAGCCGGACTCCCCCACGACGGCCACCGACTGGCCGGGGTAGACGGTCAGGTTGGCGCCCCTGACCGCGGGGACCATGCCGGTCGAGGAGCGGAAGGCGACCTCCAGGTCACGGATCTGCAGCAGGGGGGCCGGGTCGGCGGCCCCGGGGTTCGCGCTCTCGGGGGCGCTGGCGGTCGGGGTGGTGCTCATCGCTTCCTCGCCTTGGGGTCCAGGGCGTCGCGCACGGCGTCGCCCATCATAATGAAGCCCAGGACCGTCAGCGCCAGGGCCCCGGCCGGGTAGAACAGAATGTGCGGGGCGTCGCGAAACGACTCCTTGGCGGTGGAAATGTCGGCGCCCCAGGAGACGGTCCCATCGGGCAGCCCAATGCCCAGGAAGGACATGGTGGCCTCAGCGACAATGTAGGACCCCAGGGAGACGGTGGCGGTCACAATGATCGGGGCCGCGGCGTTGGGGAGGATGTGGCGCGCCAGCGTCGCCCAGCGGCCGGCCCCCAGGGCGATGGAGGCGGTGACGAACTCCTCGTTCTTAACCTCCATGACGGCGCCCCGGGTAATGCGGGCGATCTGCGGCCAGCCGAAGACTCCCAGGACCAGAACCACGGTGAGGATGGAGCGCTGGGACTTGAACATGCTCATCACCACAATGGCGGCCAGCATGAAGGGGATGGCAAAGAAGATGTCCGTCACCCGCGACAGCAGCGAGTCGAACCATCCCCCGAAGTATCCGGCAATGGCCCCCACCAGGGAGCCGACCACTACCACCAGAATGGTGGTGAGGACGCCCACGCTCACCGAGGCGCGGGCCCCGTAAACGGTGCGGGCGAAGATGTCGCATCCCTGCTTGTCGAAGCCGAAGGGGTGGTCGGGGGCGGCGGCCCCCAGGGAGTCGGACAGTAGGCAGAGCCGGGGGTCCGTGCCGGTGAACAGGTTGGGGAACAGCGCCAGCAGCACGGCGCCCACAATGAGCAGGGACGCCGCCCAGAACAGGGGCTGCCGGCGCAGGACCTTCCAGGCCTCCCCCCACATGGAGGAGGGGGCGGACTCGTCGGAGACCGCGTCGACGGCACCCAGGCCGGTCTCGTCGCTCTCGGAGACGTAGCGCTCCTGGCCGGGCAGCGGGATGCGCTTCGCGGGGTCCGCGGCGGCGGTGGGGGTCTCAGGCATAGCGGATCCTCGGGTCGAGGGCTGCGTAGAGCAAGTCCACGAGCAGGTTGGAGACGATGAAGACGAGGACGAGGACAGTGGTGAAGGAGACCACGGTGGCCCCCTGCCCCTGGGTGATCGCCTTGTAGAGGGTCCCGCCCACGCCGTGAATGTTGAAGATGCCCTCAGTGACAATGGCGCCGCCCATGAGCGCGCCCAGGTCGGCGCCCAGGAAGGTCACCACCGGGATGAGGGAATTGCGCAGGACGTGGTGGGTGACCACCCGTGTGCCGCTCAAGCCCTTGGCGCGGGCGGTGCGCACGTGGTCGGCGCCCAGGTTCTCACCCACCTCCGTGCGCGTCAGGCGCAGAACATAGGCAAAGGACACTGCCGAGAGCACCATGGCGGGCATGAGCAGCTCACGGAACCCGGGGTTGGGGCCGGTGGTCACAGGCAGCCAGCCGGCCTTAACGCCGATGAGGAACTGCATGACGAAGCCGGTGACGAACGTGGGCACGGCGATCACGGTCAAGGAGATCACGAGCACGGTGGCGTCGAAGACCCCTCCCCGGCGCAGGCCCGCCAGGGTCCCCACGGCAATGCCCAGGACCGCCTCGAAGGCCAGGGCCATGAGGGCGAGCTTAATGGTCACCGGGAAGGCTTGGGCCATGACCTCGGTGACCGGCTGATGGGAGAAGGTGGTGCCGAAGTCGCCCTTGAGGATGCCCTTGAGGTAGAGCAGGTACTGGACGAGGAACGGCTGGTCGAGGTGGTACTGGGCGCGCAGCTGCTCAACGACAGCCGGTGGCAGGGTGCGCTCCCCGCCCAAGGCCGCAACCGGGTCCCCTGGCATGGCGAAAACCATGGCGTAGATGAGGAAGGTGGCGCCGAAGAAGACGGGGACGACCTGGAGGAGTCTGCGCCCGACATAGCGGAGCATGAGGGGATCCTTCTGGTGGTGCTGAGGCTGTGGAGGGGCCGGGGGCGCACGAGCCCCGGGCCGGCGCGCCACCGGCCCCGGTCCACGGGTGTCAGGCCTTGGTGATGGCGTAGTACAGCGGGGTGGAGTTCCAGCCGAACTGCACGTCGGAGACCTTGGTGGAGTAGCCGCCGAAGCCGTTCTGGTACCACAGTGGGATTGCGGGCAGGTCGGCGAACAGGACCGTCTGGGCCTGCTTGTACACCTCGGTCGCCTGGGCCTGGTCGGTGGTCTGGGCCGCCTGGTCGAGGAGCGCGTCGAAGTCGGGATTGGAGTACTGGGCGTCGTTGGAGCCGGCGCCGGTGCGGTAAACCGCCCCCAGGAAGTTGCCCATTGACGGGTAGTCGCCCTGCCATCCGGAGCGGAAGCCGGAGGTGAGGGAGTGGGCGGTAATGTCGGTGCGCAGTTCCTTGAAGGTGGCGTAGGCCTGGCCGGCGGCCTCAATGCCCAGCACGTTCTTAATGGAGTTGCATACGGCGTCGACCCAGGTCTTGTGCGGGCCGTCGGAGTTGTAGGCGATGGTGAAGGAGCCGGAGAAGGGGCTGATGGCGTCGGCGTCGGCCCAGGCCTGCTTGGCGGCGGCCTCGTCGAAGACCAGAACCTCGTTGCCGGCGACGTCCTCACTCCACCCGTCAATGACCGGGGAGGTGAAGTCCGAGGCGGGAGTGCGGGTGGAGTAGTAGATGGTGTCGCAGATCTCCTTGCGGTTAATGGCCAGTGACAGGGCCTTGCGGCGCAGGCGCCCCTCCTCGTCCATCTTGAAGTGCTCGGAGTTAACGTCAATGGCGAAGCACTGGATGATGGCGCCGGGCTGGTTAACGGCGCGCTCACCCAGGTCGTTCTTGAAGGTGGACAGGGCGGAGTCGGGGATGGCGTCAATGACATCCACGGCGTCGGCCTGGAGGTCGGCGTAGGCGGCGTCGTTGTCGGTGTAGAACACGAAGGTCACGCCCTTGTTGGCGGCCTTGCGCGGACCGGTGTACTTCTCGTTGGGGACCAGCTCGCACCGCTCGTTGTGGGTCCACTTCGACAGGGCGTAGGGGCCGTTGCCGACCGGGTTCTCGCCGAAGGCCTCCATGTCTGCGAAGGCGGACTCGGGCAGCGGGTAGAAGGCGGAGTAGCCCAGGCTCAGCGGGAAGTCGGACTGGGGCGCGTTCAGGGTGATGGTGAACTCGGTGTCTGAGACCTTCTTCAGGCCGGTCAGCTCGGAGTCGGCGTCGTAGGAGAAGCCCTGGATCGGCTCGAAGAAGTAGCTCGATAGCTGGGCGTTGGACAGCAGGGCGCCGTAGTTCCAGGCCTTAATGAAGGAGTCGGAGGTCACCGGGGTGCCGTCGGAGAAGGTCCACCCCTCGTTGAGGGTTACGGTGAAGGTCTGGTTGTCCGTGGTGGTGATGTCCTTGGCGACCTCGTTGACCACGGACCCGTCGGCGGCGTAGGAGTACAGGCCGGCGAAGAGCAGGTCGACAATGCGGCCGCCGCCGACCTCGTTGGTGTTGGTGGGAAGAAGGGGGTTCTGGGGCTCGGTGCCCAGGGCGGTGACGACGCCGTCAGCACCCCCTCCCGTTGAGTCCGAGGAGCAGGCGGCGAGCGCGGCCAGGGCGGCTGCAGAGACAACACCGGCTCCGAAGGCCCGGCGGGACATGATGAGGCTGTTCATAGGAACTCTCCCACGGGAAGGGGCGTTGACGCCCGGAGAACGATCTTGTCCACCAGCGGGGGCATGGCCGGCGGAACACCGGTGTATTTCCATGCACCGTTACGTATGGACGGCGGTCACAGTACCGCATGCGCTCGACATGCACACGTTACCTGCCGCTCTGCGGGCCTCCGGTTCGCAACTGTCTTTACCAGGTCTTCACCGGGTTGCCCTCACCAGGCCGCGGCGAGGAGCTCGTAGGAGCGGCGCCTGGCGGCGGCGTCGTGGGCGTGGGTGACCACAATGATCTCATTGAGCTCCCAACGCCGGGCGAGGTCGTGCAACCGCGGCGCCACCTCCTGGGCGGTGCCCACGAAGGACACGGCCATGGCCGCCTCCGCCGCCCGGTCCCGGCCCTGGGCCAGCGGGCGCCAAGCCTCCGGATCGTCGGTGGGGGCGTCCAGCGGACCGGGGCACCCGCCCAGGATGCGGGCGGTGGCGGCCATGGCGGTGGTGAAGAGCCGGCGGGCCTCCCGGGTCGTGGGGGCCACCATGACATTGACGGCGGCGGCGGTGCGCGGGCGGCCCTCCGCGCAGGTGGGGGCCTTGGGGTTGAACATGGAACGGTAGGTCATAATGGCCGCCTCGGCCTGGGCGGGGGCGAAGTGGGAGGCGACGGCGAAGGGCAGGCCCAGGCTGCCGGCGACCCTGGCGCCGTTGACCGAGGAGCCCAGGACCCAGGTGCGCGGGGCGGTGCCCTCGCCCGGCAGGGCGCGCACCGGCTGAAAGGCTCCGGTCGTGGGCCCGCACTCCCCGGCCCGCAGGGCCCGCGCGCGGGCGGTCTCATCGGCATGTGCGGCCGCGTCCCGCCCGGAGGGGTCGGTGCCGGCGGGGATCAGGGATCCGGGCACGGCGGCGGCCAGGGCGTGTCGCGCTGGGGCGAGGTAGGAGATGGTCTCCACAACCTCCTCGCTGAACTGGTGCGGGTCGGCGCTGCGGCGGCGCAGGGCCGCGGCGGTCAGGGGGTCCGTTCCCGGGGCGCGCCCCAGACCCAGGTCCACCCGCCCGGGGTAGAGGGTGGCCAGGGTGCCGATCTGCTCGGCAACAACCAGGGGGGCGTGGTTGGGCAGCATAATGCCGCCGCTGGCCACGCTCATTCGCGCAGTGGCGGCCAGTACCTGCCCCATGAGCACGGTGGTGGCCGAGGCCATGTAGGTGGTGGCCCCATGGTGCTCGGCAAGCCAGTAGCGCTCATAGCCGGCGTCGTCGGCGGCCTGAGCGAGGGCCGTCATCTCCCTCAAGGCGTCCGCGCGGCTGCGTCCAGAGGAAACAGGAACGAGGTCCAGAACGGACAAAGAAACAGTCATAAAGTCACCATACGACCGCGGGGGCGTCGTTCTCAGGGTCCTGGATGGCGAATGTCCTGGAGAATCCTGTGCCGCCCCTGGAACGCCTCCGGCGCCTGTGCCTGCGCGGCTCCCAAGCCAGGGGCCGGGACGGGTGGCCGTTCGGCGCCGGGCCGGGGCGGGCGGTGCGGTCAGCGCCGGGCCGGAGCCCGGGCTGCCGCGCTAGGGGGCGACGGCGGGGTGGGTGGTGCGGTCAGCGCCGGGTCGGGGCCAGGGCCGCCGCGCTGGGGCGACGCCGGAGTGGGTGGTGCGGTCAGCGCCGGGTCGGGGCCAGGGCCGCGACGCCGGACTTGATGAGGTCCCCGACCACGAAGGGCGCCAAGCCCAGGGTCAGGGTGGCGCTCCAGGCAAGGCCGGTGAAGGCCTTGAGCCACAGCAGGCCCGGGATGTAGACCGCGGCCGAGGCTGCCAGCATGAGACCCAGGCGCGCCAGAACGCCGCGGCCGGGCGCCGTGGCCCGCCCAGCGATGGCCCCGACCAGGGCGTAGCCCAGCACGTAGCCGAAAGAGGCCGTCACCCCACTGCCCCACCCGGCCAGGACCGGGGCCCCGAGAGCGGCCAGCGCCGCCAGCAGCAGTGCGGAGGCCACCGCGCGGCGCGAACCGAGGAAAGCGCCCACCCCCAGGACGGCGAGGGTCCCCAGGGTCACGGGCACCGGCGTAAAGGGCAGGGGCAGGGAGATCTGGCCGATCAGGGCAATGGCCGCGGTCCCCGCGGCGACCAGGCCGGTCTCGCGGGCGATGGTGCGCAGGTGCCGGGCGACTCCCTCCCGGGGCCGGGCGGCGTCGGCGGTCAAGGAGGAAGTTGAAGCCTGTTTCATGGTCATGCAACAACCCTAGGCAGGTGTTGACGGGCAGTACATCCCGATCTGCGCCGGTCGTCGCCAGGAGGCTTTGTTCCTTTCACCCAAACGGAGCGTGTTGGGTGAGCTCACACGTGGGCGCCGATCCACCGCAGCAGCGCGGTGGTCACCTCCTCGCGGTTGGTCTCATTGAGCAGCTCATGACGCGCTCCGGGGTAGAGGACGAGCCCGACCTCGTGCACCCCGGAAGCCCGGTAGCGGGTAGCGATCTGGCGCACGCCCCGGCCCGCGCCCCCCACGGGATCGGCGTCCCCGGAAACGAAGAGGACCGGGAGGTCGGCCGGTGTGCGGGCAATGACCTCGGGATTGCTGATCTCCATGACGCCAGTGATCAGATCCCGGTAGAAGCCGGCGGTGCAGGTGAAGCCGCACAGGGGGTCGGCAATGTAGGCGTCGACCTCGTCGGGGTCGCGGCTGAGCCAGTCGAAGTCAGTGCGGGCCGGGGCGAAGGCCTTGTTGTAACCCGCATAGGAGAAGGACTCCAGGCGTGTCGAGGGGTGGCGGGGTCCGCGCAGGCGCACCTCGGTGCGGGCCAGGAGTCGGCCGACGCGCCCCGGGGCGCCCGGGTCGCTCACCGTGCCCATGGACACCAGGCCGGCGAGCTCGTCCCCATGGCGACTGGCGTAGCCGCGGGCCAGCAGGGAGCCCCACGAATGGCCCATGAGAATGACCGGGGAGTGCGACCAGGTCGCCTTGATCGCCAGCAGCACCGTGTGCTGGTCCTCCAAGAGCTGGTCCCAGCCCTCAGCGTCCAGGCTGTGGCCGCGCTCGTTCGGCTCGGCAATGGTCAGGCCGTGGCCGCGGTGGTCGTCGGCGACGACGGCGTAGCCGGCTTGGGTGGCGGCGGCAGCGAAGCGGGCGTAGCGGCCCGAGTGCTCGCTCATGCCGTGGGCGACCTGGATGACCGCGCGCGGGTTGGGCGCCTGCGGGTCGGGGGCGCCGAGTTCGGCAACACCCTCCGGCAGCCAGGCGCGCACGGCCAGGGGCGTGGAGTCGGTGGCGATGAGCCTCGTGATCTGGGCGCGCATGGTGGTGCTCCCCGGGATGACAGTAAGACCGTCTTAGGTTACCGGGTGCGTCAGGACCCCGGCGGTCTGTTACGGTCTGCCCATGCCTGGCCGCCCCTTCGCCCTGGTGCCCGCCGCCTATGTTTTTCTGCTGCGGCGCCAGCCCGTCCGGCCGGGCACTGAGGAGGCCACGAGTGCTCCGGGCGCCGGGAGATCGGCCACCGGCACGGCGCGCGCGAGCACCTCCAGCGCCCGCGTCCCGGACGCCGGCGCCTCCAGCCGCTGCACCCCAAGAGTCAGTGCCACGGGTCCCCGCCCCGGCCGCTCCCAGCCGGGCGGTCGTGCGATGGGGGCCGGCACCGCCCCGGCCCGCGCGATCGAGTCGGCGGCCAACACTCAGGTGCTGCTACAGCTGCGGCAGAACACCGGTTATATGGACGGTTACTGGGCCTGCGGTATTGCCGGGCACGTCGAGCCCGCCGAGTCCGTCATGGCCACCGCCCTGCGCGAGGCCCGCGAAGAGACGGGCGTCCTCCTGGCGCCCTACCATCTTGAGCCTTTGACCTCCATGCACCGCAGTGCCGACCTGGGTGGGGCGGCGCTGGAGCAGCGCATTGACTTCTTCTTCACCGCCCGCTCCTGGTCCGGTGAGCCGCGCGTGCTGGAACCGGGCAAGGCGGCCCAGATGGCGTGGTTCGGGCTCGATGCGCTGCCCGGGCCGGTCCCGCCCCACGAGCGGGTGGTGCTCGACCAGCTGGCGGCCGCCCTGGATGGGGGCGCCAGGGTCCCAACGATCCAGGCCTTCGGCTTCAACCCCGGGCCCCGCTGACCGCCCCTCCCCCTCGCCCACCCTCCCCCCACCTAGCCCTCCAACGAAATCCTCACAGCACAACGTCCACGGCTGTTGTGCTGTGAGGATTTCGTTGGAGGGGAGGAGGGCCGAGCCGGGGCAGGGCAGGGGCAGCGCGGGGCGTGAGGGGACTGTCCGGCTAGAGGCCCAGGAAGCGCAGGATCCTCGGCAGTTCGCGGCGGGCCTGCACCAGCCCGGCCTCATAGGTGGACACCAGGCGGTCGTAGCGCAGTTCACCGTTGGCAATGTCCATGCGCTCGGGCCGGTAGAGGTAGACACCGCCCTCACGGTGGCGCTCTTCAAGATCCTCCAGGGTCGCGTTGTAACGCTCAGGGCGGGCCACAATGCCCTCGGCGACTGCCGGGTAACGGCGGAATAGGCCCCGGTAGGCGGCCGGCAGGCGCTGGGGCGGCTTGCGGTAGCCGGCGGGGCGGGTGGAGACCACCAGCATTCTCTCGTAGCCGTCGGCCCGGGCGGCGTCGACGGCGAACCCGCCGGTGGGGCCCAATGCGCCATCGAGGTAGGGGACACCGTCAATGTCCACCACGGGCATGAGCAGGGGCATGGAGGAGGAGGCCTGGGCGCGCGGCAGCAGGTCCGCCAACTCAGCCATGTCCTCTAGGCCCCAGTAGACCTCCTCGCCGGTATCGCAGCGGAAAGAACCGATGCGCACCGTGGAGTCCGAGGAGTGGAAGGTGGGCCAGTCGAAGGGGAAGGCCTCCCCGGGCAGGGACGTGTGGTGGTAGATGTGCTCGGAGTTGAAGTAGCCCTGACGGCGCATGAAGCTTCCCCAGCCCCCCGCCTCGGGGTCGGTGGCCAGGCCGACAAAGGCGGAGCGCACGCGCCACGTGTCGCGCGAGACCATATTGACAGTGTTCGTGCAGCCCGCCGAGATGCCGCCCACCCAGGGAAAGGACAGGCCCTCCTCCAGGAGGACAGCTGTCAGGGCCGCGGTGTAGGTGCCGCGCATGCCGCCTCCCTCGAAGACGAGGGCGACATCCTCAACATGCTGGGTGATCGGCGCCGGCACATGGTTGGGGTGACCGTAGGGGACAGGGCGAGTGAGGTGGTCCGTGGAAGCCATGATGGCGGGCACGCTACTCCCCTTGAGCATCCAGGGCCGGGGCGTTTCCAATGCCGGACGGACCCGGCGCGGCCGCCGGCGGCACCTGGCCCGCCGGGCGGGCACCGGGCGGCCTTGGGCTCCTCGATCCGCGCCAAGGCGCGTTGATCCGCGGGCGGGCGGCCGCTCTGGGCCCTGACATCGGCCGCCGCTGAGGCGTAGCGTCATGCCATGCGAACCCTGCGTCTTCTTGAGCCCATGACCATGCGCGGCATCCGTGCCCGCAACCGCTTGTGGCTGCCGCCCATGTGCATGTACAGCGTCGAGGCCGCCGACGGCGCGGCCACCGACTGGCACGTCCTGCACTACGCCACCCGCGCCCAGGGGGGCTTCGGCACCATTGTGGTTGAGGCCACGGCGGTTGAGCCGGTGGGTCGCCTCTCCCCCTACGACCTGGGCTTGTGGGACGACTCCCATATCGCCGGGCATCGCCGGATAACCGAGGCGCTGCGCGCCCGTGGTGCGGTCGCCGGCGTCCAGCTCGGGCACGGCGGCCGCAAGGCCGGCACCGCACCGTGGCGCCCCAATGATCCGATGGCTCGACAGGGCACCTTGGAGGGTTGGGATGTTGTGGGACCCAGCGCAGTGGCCTACCCGGGGCACGCGGTGCCGCGCGCCCTGTCCACTGAGGATGTGCGCCATGTCGTGGAGGCCTTTGCGGCAGCGGCGCGCCGGGCGGTGGCAGCGGGCTATGAGCTCATTGAGATTCATGGCGCTCACGGCTATCTCATCCACCAGTTCCTCTCGCCCCTGTCCAACCACCGCGAGGACGCCTACGGCGGTTCCCCGAGCAGGCGGCGGCAGATCGCCTTGGAGGTCGTGCACGCGGTGCGTGAGGCGGTCGGCACGGAGACGGTGATCGGAATCCGTTTGTCGGCCACGGACTGGGTCGAGGGCGGCATCACCGCCCAGGACACTGCTGAACTCGCCCCACTGCTGGTCGAGGCCGGCGCCGACGTCCTGCATGTATCCACTGGCGGCAATGCGCCGGCCCAGGTGCCGGTGGGCCCGGGCTACCAGGTGCCGTTCGCAGCGCAGGTGCGCCGGGCGGTGGTGGGCACGGAGGCGCTGGTGGTGGCCGTCGGGCTCATTACCAGTGCTGCCCAGGCCGAACAGCTGCTGGCCTGTGGGCAGGCCGACGCGGTGGCTGTGGGCCGCCCGGCATTGCGCGACCCGTACCTGCCCTTGCGCTGGGCCCACGACCTGGGGGTCAACGCCTGGGATGAGGCCGGGTTCCCCATCCAGTACTGGCGCGGCGCCTGGCACTGAGGGGTTACTGAGAGGTTGCTGAGGGGCTTCGGCGGGCGGGGGGCCGCGGCGGGGCGGGCCCGCTCTGAACCGAGTTCCTGCTGGATCCGTGGGCGCGGATCCGTGAGCTCCAAGCTCAGTGGGCTCCGGCGCAGCGGGGCCGCGCCGGAGGCCTGCTCAGCGCCGGAGGCCTGCTCAGCTCCCCGACCAGTAGGCGCGCAGGGCCCGGGCCATCCAGGGCCCGTCCTGGACGCCGCACATTTCACGCTGGGAGTGCATGGACAGTAGTGGCACCCCCACGTCCACTGTCGTCATCCCCAGGCGCGCGGCCGTAATGGGACCAATGGTGGTGCCGCAGGGCACGGCGTTATTGGATACGAAGTCCTGCTGGGGCACGCCCGCGACTGCGCAGGCCCGCCTCCACAGCGCCTCCCCCGGGGCGTCGGTGGCGTAGCGCTGGCGGGCGTTGATCTTGAGCAGCGGGCCGCCGTTGAGGCGGGGCCGGACCACCGGGTCGTGCAGGCCCGGGTAGTTGGGGTGGATGCTGTGCCCGGCGTCGGCGCTCACACAGGTCGAGCGGGCGATCATTGCGGCGCCGGCGTCGCCTTCAACGCCCATGACGGCGCCGAGGCGCTTCAGGAGGGTTTCCAGGAGGGGGCCGGCTGCTCCGGAACGGGTCATGGAGCCGACTTCCTCATGGTCGAAGGCGATGAGCAGGAGCGGGTCCTCCAGGTCGGCCATAACGCCCGCGAGCGCTTCCAGGGCCACCAGCCCCGCGTGGACCGAGGAGAGATTGTCCAGGCGGGCGCTGGCGAGGAACTCCTGGTCGCGCCCGAAGCGGGCGGGGGGCTCGGTGGGGAACGTGAGAATGTCGTGCCCTGCGAGCTCAGTGGGCTCGATCCCGGCGATCTCACACAGGTGGGCCTCCACCGCATTGGGGGCGTCGTCGTCGGCCAGGGCCCACAGGGGCAGCAGGTGGGCCTGCGGGTCGAGGTGCAGGGAGTCGTTGACGCTGCGGTCCAGGTGCGGGGCGACTTGGGCGACGCGGGCAATCGGGCCGGTGCGCACCAGGACAGTGCGCCCGTCGCGGGTGGTGAGTCGGCCGGCCAGGCCGAGCTCGCGGTCCAGGAACGAGTTGAGTAGGGGGCCGCCGTAGACCTCCGCGTTGATGAGCTGGAATCCGGCGCGGGTGAGGGCCGCGGCGGGTTTGAGTTTGAGGGCCGGGGAGTCGGTGTGGGCGCCGATAATGCGGAAGGCGGCATTCCGGCCCGGGCGCGCGGGCAGGGCCCAGGCGGCCACGGCGCCATCGCGGATGACCAGGCCGCGGCGCGGCAGGGCCTCATCCCAGGGTTCGGTCTCCCTCACCGGCGTGAATCCGGCCGCCTCCAGGCGGGCGCAGACCTGGGCGGCGGCGTGGTAGGAGGACGGCGAAGCGGTTATGAAGTCAATGAGGGAGTCGGTGTAGGCGTCGGGGCTGTGCAGCGCCGGCATGCCGGCAGGAGGTGCGGAGGGGGCGGAGGTCATGGGCCGATCCTTCCACCGTCGGCCACTGCGCACCCGGCCACCCTCGCCGCCGACGCGTAAGGACTTTAGACCCATGGACTTCGTCGAGTGCGTCCACCTACACTTGCAATCGTTCCTGCAAACGTTCTCATGTAGGTTATCCGCTCACACCAGACCAGAAAGCGAGCGCGCCATGAGCGTCCCAGTCCCCAATCTCCGCGGCCTCAACCCCGCCCCCGTCACCCCCTTCACCCCTGACGGCCAGATCGACTTCCCCGCCATTGAGCGCCTCGGCTCGTGGCTGGGCACCTTCCCCGAGGTCACCTCCCTGGTAGTCCTGGGCCACGCCGGCGAAGGCACCTTCCTCACCCAGTCCGAGCAGGTTGCCGTCATTGAGGCCTTCGTCGCCTCCACCGCCGGCCGTGTCCCCGTAGTCGCCGGCATCACCGGTGAGGGCACCAAGGTTGCCGTTGAGGAGGCCCAGCGCGCCGTCGACGCGGGCGCCACCGCCGGACTCATCTACCCCTCCCACGGCTGGCTGCGCTTCGGCTTCCAGCCCGGGGCCCCGCAAGACCGCTACCGGGCCATCTACGAGGAGACCGGCCTCAACGAAATCCTCTTCCAGTACCCGGACAACACCAAGTGCTCCTACGACTTGGACACCCAACTTGAGATCGCCGCCCTGCCCGGCGTGCACTACACCAAGAATGGCGTGCGCAATATGAAGCGCTGGGACACCGAGATCCCCGTGCTGCGCCAGGCCTTCCCCGAACTCACCATTATGAGCTGCCACGACGAGTACCTGCTGCACACGATCTTCGACGTCGACGGCCTGCTCGTGGGCTACGGCAATATCGCTCCCGAGCTCCTGATCGCACTGCTCAAGGCCGGCCAGGCGCACGACTACGACGCCGCCCGGGCCGTCCACGACCGGCTCCTGCCGGTGACCAGCGCCGTCTACCACCGCGGCTCCCACATGGAGGGCACGGTGGCCCTCAAGGAGGCGCTGGTGGCCCGCGGGGTCCTGGAAACCGCCACCGTGCGCTCCCCGCTGCGCCCCCTGGCGGCGGGAGCCCACGAGGAGATCGCCGCGGCACTGGCCAGCGCGGGCCTTGGCGCCGCGCAGATCCCCTCCTGAGCGGTCTAGGCCCCCTGATCAGCCGCCCTCCGGCCGGCCGGCGCCATTAGGCCAGTTGGGCCAGTGCGCATGACCCGGCCGGTCCGGATCCCCTGGCCGGCCAACGCCGTCGGGCCCCGCACCAGGGCCCGACGGCGCCCCATCAGCCCCGCCCACAAACCACACCCACGTCTCGCAACGGAGCCCGGCCGTGATTCTCATTCATTTCCTCGTCATGCTCGCCTTCATCATTATCGGCGCGAAGATCGGCGGGATTGGCGTCGCCTTCGCCGGTGGTGCCGGCGTGCTCACCCTGGCGCTTCTGGGCGCCACACCAGGAGACCTGCCCATGCAGGTCATTGTGTTCATTATGGTGGTCATCTACGCCGCCTCGGCCATGCAGGCGGCCGGAGGCCTGGACTACCTGGTCAACCTCACCGACCGTCTTCTGCGGGCCCACCCCACCTATTTGGCCATTCTGGCGCCCCTGGTCACCTACACGCTCACCTTCATGGCCTCCACCGGACAGGTCTCCTTCGCCACCATGCCGGTGATCGTAGAGGTCGCCAAGGACAATAACATTCGCCCCACCCGCTCGCTGTCGGTCGCCGTAGCCGGCTCCCTGCTGGGCATTACCGCCTCACCCATCTCGGCGGCGGTGGTCTTCTTGTCCACCCAACTGGAGGACAGGCAGACCGGCTGGACCTTCATCGACCTCATCCTCGTCTCCATTCCAGCGACCTTCCTGGGCACCATGGTCACCGCCGTCATCTTCATGCTCTGGGACAAGGCCCGCGGCAACGACACCCTTGAGGACGTGCCCGAATACCAGCGCCGCCTGGCCGAGGGCAAGGTCGCCGCCCCCAAGCGGGAGGTGCGCCGGCTGCGCCCGGGCGCAAAACTCTCGGTCCTCATCTTCGTCACCGCCCTGGTGGTGGTCCTGACCTACTCCATCCTCATCTCGGAGAAGATCGGCATTATCGCCAACCCGGTCATGGATGCGGGTCAGTGCCGGATCGCCGTCATGCTGGCGGCGGCCGGCATGATCCTGGTGCTGTGCCGAACCAGCCCCAAGGAGATCCCCTCCTCCTCGATCTTCCGCACGGGCATGAACGCCTGCGCCTGCATCCTGGGCGTGGCCTGGCTGGGCACCACCTTCATGTCCAACCACCAGGAGTGGATCCAGACCCACCTGGGCGACACCATCTCCGGGCGCCCCTGGCTCTTCGCCATTATCGTCGTCGTGGCCTCCTCCCTGCTGTACTCCCAGGCCGCCTCCACCAAGGCGCTCTTCCCCACGGCATTGGCCATTGGCGTCGCCCCCGCCACCGTGGTGGCCTGCTTCCCGGCCACCTCGTCCCTGTTTATCCTGCCGACCTATCCCACCCTGCTGGCGGCGGTGGACCTCGATGACACCGGGTCAACCCGTCTGGGGCGCCGTTTCTTCGACCACCCCTTCCTCATCCCGGGCCTGACGGCCACGACCCTGAGCGTCGTCTTCGGCTTCGCCCTGTCGGCGATCGTGGTCTGAACCAGGCCCGCACCCGGTGTGCTGCACTCTCGGGGCGCGCTTGTAGGCCGATAGCATGCGACCGGTCCGCAAGCGCGCTCACGCGGAATGACGGTGCCGGTCCACTGGCGCCGCCAGTTCGCCAGCGCCTCCCGATCCGGGGCGGACCTCGGGGTCCCGACGCCGTCGCGGGCCGGGACCGCGGGCACGCCGCGCGCAGAGGGCAGGTCAGGAGGCCGCAATGAGAACCGTCACCCTTAAGGACGTCGCCGCCGCGGCGGGCGTCTCGGTCTCGACGGTTTCGCGCGTCCTGGACGAGCGCCTGCCCCCTTCCCGGTCGCAGGCCGCCGAACGGGTGCGGGTCGCCGCCGCCGAGCTCGGCTACCGCCGCGACGCCGCCGCCTCGGCACTGCGTCGCGGTGACACCGCCACAATCGGCGTCCTGGTGCCGCGCCTGAGGGACACGGTCATGGCCCTGCTCTTCGAGGCCCTGTACACCGAGGCCGCCCACCGCGGCCTATTCGCCCTGGTGTCCGTGTGCGGCGATGACCCGGCCGAGGAGAGCAACGCCACTGAGTCCCTGCTCTCCCGGCGCGTGGACGGGCTGGTGCTGGCCGCCGCCCGGCTCGACGACGCTTTGCCCACCCGCCTGCGGAACCAGCACGTACCGCACGTGCTGGCGCTGCGCACTGATGGGCACAGCCCGGCGGCCGTGTGCGATGACGAGCTGGGCGGCTACCTGGCCACTCGCCACCTCATTGACCTGGGTCATGAGCGCGTCGCCGTCCTCCCCGGCCCGGACTTCACCTCCACCGCCGCCAGGCGCCTGGCGGGCTTCCGTCAGGCCGTCTCAGAGGCGGGCTTGAAGGCGCCCGGCGGCGTCGTGCGCCACTGCGGCTTCGACTACCAGGCGGGGCTCCAGACGGCGGGGGTGCTCCTGGGGGAGCAGCCCGATGTCACCGCCGTGTTCGCCGCCAACGACCAGCTCGCCCTGGGCGCCATCACCGCGGCGCACCAGCTGGGGCGCCGCGTCCCCGAGGACCTGTCAGTGGTGGGCTACAACGACACGCCCCTGGCGGCCCAGCTTCCCGTCCCACTGACCACGGTGCGGGTGCCCTTCGAGCGGATCGCCGCCGACGCCCTGGACCTGCTGTCCTCCACCCCTCCCGCCCCTCAGGGCGCCGCCGTTGAACGGCGTTCGACGCCCACGCTCATACCTCGCCACTCCACGGCCCGCCCCTAAGACGGGCGCGAGCCGGTCGTTCGAGGGCGCCGCTGAGGAGCTCGACCTGGCTCGCCCCCTAGGGCGGGCACGGGTCCTGAACCCGGCCCGGACCCGGCCCGCCTCCTCCTGAAGGAGGATTCTCCTCCTTCAGGAGGGTGTGGAGCCGAGCACGTCTCATTCTTAAGGTCTTGCCCTACGGCTTCTACCGCGACAGACTCCTCCTATAGGTGCATGATGGCACCACAGGGAGAGGACAACATATGACGTCGCAGAGCGTAGCACCAGTGGCGGTGAAGCCACTGCCGCGAACGCAGCCTCGCCGCGCCGCCCGTGGGTCCCGTCTCGCCCCCGTTGTCTTTCACCGTGTCATTAGTGGCGTGCACCGGATCCTGCCGCGCGCCGTGAGGGCGCGCGTGCCGGCCACCTTCCTCGGCTACGCGCTCATCAACGGATCGGCCTTCCTTATTGACATCAGTTTCCTGTGGGTCTTCTACGAGAAGCTGCACTGGTTCTACCCGCTGGCCGTCACGGTCGGCTACGCCATTGCCGGCATCTACTCCCTGCTGCTCAACCGCTGGCTGAACTTCCAGTCCCACGGGCACCTGGTGGCCCAGGGCTCGCGCTACTTCGCCGGGCTCATCAGCCAGTACGTGATTTTCATTGTGGGCCTGTCCAGCCTGCTGCACTGGGCGGGGATGAACGCCGAGTTGGCGCGCTTCCTCTCGGCGTGCTGCGAGGGCGTCTACCTGTACGTGCTCATGCGCGTATGGGTCTTCCGCGGCGCCCCGGAGCCCGAGGAACCCTGAGCGGGGGATCGCCGAGCGAGGGCTTGCCGGCAGCGCCGGGCCTCGGCGGTCCTGACCATTCCATTGAAGCGCCCCTGAGAGTTGGGGGCCGCCGACTTCGGCGGAAGAAGTTGCGCGATCCAGGTCGAAGCGCCCCTGAGAGTCGGGGGCCACTGCCCGAGCGCCGGCCCCGCTGCCCGGTTGAGCCCGGCGGGGCCGGCCTTCCAGAGCTTCCCGAAGAAGGCACCGGGGCCCGGCCCGGTCTACCAGAAGGCCCGAGTAGTCTCAGTGGGCCCGTCGAGTTCAGTGAAGCCGGCGTCCACCACCGACACTGGCCGCACTGCGGCCTCCCACTGCCGGTGGGTCGGCACCACAAGCCGCACCCGGAAGCCGTCGGCGGCCCACGCCCGGCGCAGCGCGGTGGGCATCTGCGGGCTCTCCCAGGCCAGTTGAGCGGCGTGGGCCGCCTGGGCCGCAAGCTTGCCCGCGCTCATGTCGTGTACGGGGGTGGCCTCAATAGTCACCAGGGCGTCGTGGGAGAGGCTGTGCACCCCCAGGGCGATCTCCCCGGCCGCACTGGGGTCGCGGGCAATGCGCGCCGTAATGGCCGCCGGCGGCGGTGGCAGCTCGGCACCGGAGGGGAAGACCGTGCCCTCCACCTGGGTCTTGGCCAGGGCGGCGGGCAGGGGTCGGACCGGTCCGGGCACGAAGGCGCGGGCCGCCGCTGGTCCCCAGCCATGCGGCGTTTCCTGGGTGACGGTCACGCCGTCGAGCTCATGGAGTTCACGCCAGCGCGCCGAGCGGGCTCGGCGCACCAGTTTGCGAATGCGCCCGTCGTGCCAGTAGGAGACCGCCTCATGCCAGGGGCCGCCGGGTGCCGCCTGCGGTGAGGCCAGCAGGCCGACGACGGCGCGGGCCACGACCTCGGCCACGTCGACGCGCCTGGGCGGGTCAGTCTTGGAGTAGTGCACGGCGATCTGCATGCCCCAGGGGGTGTCATGGTCACCGCCGCTGGTCGGCGAGGGGCGCTGGGCGGCCGGGCGGGGGGCGGAAGCGGGCATGGGGTGAGCCTACGGAACAGCGCGTCCGGGGTCGGGGCGCCAAGCGGCGTCGTCCCGCTTGAGCGGGCCTCTCCTCCTGGGCGAGGAGAAGAGCGTTGGCCCCGTCTCGTTCGACAGCAGGAGCAAAAGACCAACAGCACCCCAATAAGTTACGGCCATGAACACGACTCCTTCGACCTCCGCCGGCCTGCCCGGCGCCCAGGGGAACAACCCGGTCGTACGAGGTCAGTGGCTGCGAGGTGTCCGGCCTGCCCGGCGCCCAGGGGAACAACCCTGGCCCTGAGATCCCCAGGCCGCGCCTGCTCAACGGCGCCACCATCCATGGGGTGGCCGGTCAACGAAAACTGCGCCACCCGGCGGAGTGGCCACTGGTGTGGGCGTCCGCGGTCATCACCGCGATCGCCTATGGGCTGTGGGCGGCAACTCTGGCGTGGCTCGCCCTGGTCCCCGAGCACACTGGGGTCGGCACGTACGTGCGGGACTTCCTCAGCACGGACTCCACCGCCGTCCAGGCCCTCCTGTTCCTGCCGTTCATGCCCATCATTATCTGGGTGGTCAGGGCCATGATGTACGCCAATATGCGGTCCAACGCGGTGCAGATGAGTCCCACCCAGTTCCCCGAGGGGTACCGCATGGTGGTGGAGGCCGCGCAGCGCCAAGGGCTGCGGCGCGTGCCCGACGCCTACGTACTGCTGGGCAACGGCGCTATTAACGCCTTCGCCTCCGGTCACGGCTTCCGCCGCTTCGTGGTGGTGTATTCCGACCTATTCGAGATCGGCGGGCGGGCCCGGGACCCCGAGGCCCTGCGCTTCGTCATTAACCACGAAGTGGGGCACCTGGCCGCCGGTCACGTCTCCTACTTCCGGCTCCTGCTGACCCTCCTGGCCCGCCAGCTCCCGCTGCTCGGCCCGGCCCTGTCACGGGCCCAGGAGTACACCGCCGACAACTACGGTTACGACGCCGCCCCGCAGGGGGTGGCCGGGGTCATGGGCCTGCTCACCGCGGGCAAGTACCTGGGCGCCCAGGTCAATACCCATGCGCTGGCCGACCGCGCCGCCCGCGAGAAGGGCCTGTGGCTGCACCTGGTTGTTTGGGGGGCCAGCCACCCGGTGCCGACCTGGCGGACCCATGCCCTGCGCGACCGGAACCGACCGGGCCGGATCATGCTGCGCCCCAAGGAGAGCGCGGCCTGGTTCCCGCCGGCTGGGGCTCATGGGTCGCAGCACTCCGCAACATGGCCGACCCCCGCCCAGGTCCTCGCGCACCTGGACAGCAGCAAGCCTCGGGTCCCCTCCGAGGAGCAGTTCGGACGCTACCCGGGGATCAGCTACGAGGTGCCGCGCGACGAGCTGCGCTGGGCGGACCCGACCCCGGCGCCGGTCTCGCCGCCCCCGGCCCAGCCCGACCCCTGGCACTCGCCCTCGGGCGCCGGCACCGACTCCTCCGCGCCAGCCTGAACCCCAGGAGCAGGGCCCGCCCGGGCACGGTGAGTCATTAACGTCGGTCCGCCGGCCGAGTCGAGCAGTGTCGATCCGCACGCCGAAGTTAACCTGCACGCCGAATACGCCGATCGCGGCCGCCTCTCGTTCTCCAGTCAACAGTCCTTGGCCGAAGAACGAGAGGCGGCCGCGATCGGCATTGGTGCAGGGCCAGCGCGCTCCTGGCGATTACGCGCTACCCATTGCCGCACAAAGCCAGCGGTCCGAGGCCGGCCCGCCGCGCACGCACCTGGAGCGCCGAGGCCGCAACTCACCTGCGGCGCCCCGTGGGCCCCGGGTCGGCCCACAGTGATGCCATCGCTGATGGACTGCCTGCCGGGCACCCCGTGGGCCCGAGGTCGACCGGACCTGAGCGTCCGCCTTGTTCG
Source organism: Actinomyces oricola (assembly GCF_004104015.1). GTDB lineage: Bacteria > Actinomycetota > Actinomycetes > Actinomycetales > Actinomycetaceae > Actinomyces > Actinomyces oricola. Next base: position 168,370 of record NZ_RYFV01000004.1, read on the forward strand.
GGTGCGGTCTTTGCGGCTTAAGGGACCGCGGATGGGACTCAGAGCTCACGGGCTGGGGCATTCGGCGGACGGGGATACACCTCCTGAGAGACAATGGTGAGATGCGGCACATTATCTGGGATATGGGTGGAACCCTGGTCGATACCTACCCCGGGGTGGTCAACGCTTTGTGCAAGGCGGCGTTTGGAGACACCACCCCGGCTCACCTGCGCGAAACCGGCGCTCTGACCAGGCGCTCAATCGGCCACGCCATTGAGACCCTTTCCGCCTCGCGCGGGGTGCCCCGTGAGGATCTGGAGCGCGCCCACGAGGAGCTTAAGACCCGATGGCGCACCCGGCCGGCCCCCGTCATGGACGGTGCACGTGAACTCATGGCGCGGGTGTGGGAGAAGGGGGGCCTCAACCTCATGGCCACCCACCGCGACCGGGCCAGCGCCACCATGCTGGTTACCGTGCTCGGCCTCGACCTCGACGACATGGTCTGCGCACCCGACGGCTACGAGCGCAAGCCCAGCCCCGCCATGAACCTCCTGCTGGCCGACAAGTACGGCCTCGATCCAACCCAGGTCCTTTGCGTAGGGGACCGCCCCATTGACGCCGTCGCCGCCGCGCGCGCCGGGATGCCTCCTGCGCTCCTGGTCTCCCCGGGAACCATCCTCACCCTCGAAAACCCGGTCGAGGGCACGGTGGTGGTGGCGAGCCTGCGCGACCTCATCCCCTTCTTCTGAGTCCCTCTGGGCCCCCGACCCCCCACGGGAGGCCCTGGGCGAGGCGGGCCCGAGCGGGGTCTCCGGCGCATTCAAGAGGAAGCGCCCGGGAGCCCTGGGCGGGGCGGGGCAGGCCTTACCGTGAGCTCGGGGACCACTGAGGCGCCCTGGGGCCTGGTTGAGCGCATCAAGCCATGCGGCGGCGCCGATGGGCGGCGCCGCCGGTGGGCGGGTGGCCGGAAGGATTGGCGGTGTTGCACATTCTTCTTGCGTGGGGCTGTGGGGGATCGTTGGTATTTCAACGATCCCTCGCCGTAAGCCACCCGTTCGGCAAAGATGAATGTGCAACGGAGTACCCATTCGCACATTCATCCCATTCCCGAACCCTCAAGCCCCGAGCAGATCCGCAGGATTCCGCGCCTCCTCAGTCTTCGAGGGAAGAAAGAATGTGCAACCCCCCAAGCCCGCACGCACCTCCCGGGGGTCGCCACTGCGCCAGAGGCCGGCCGGCCAACGTGCTAGGTTCTCCCCGCGCCGGCCCCAAGCACGAGGAGCAGCAATGGCCACCGACCCCATCGCCCCAGTTGACCGGCAGCGAATCCGGCCGGCCGACCAGGCCCCGGCCCTCCAACCCGAAGAGCCCGCGGTCACCAACTGGAAGACGACCGCACTCAATGAGTTATTCGCCCACCTGCTGGCCCTGGCCGGAACCCCGACAGGCCGCCCCGCCATTGTCGCGGTGGACGGCCGCGGCGCCGCCGGCAAGACGACCCTGGCCGGGGCCCTGGTCTCAGCCGTCCCGGGGACGCAAGTAGTGCACGTTGACGACCTGGACTGGAATGAGCCCCTCTACCAGTGGGATCACGTGCTCGTGGCCGCACTCACCGAGCTGCACACCACCGGTGCCCTGGACTACGTGCCCCCGGCGTGGCGGCCCCACGGCCGCTCCGGCTCGGTGGTGGTCCAGGCCGGGACTCCACTCGTCGTCGTCGAAGGAACCGGGGCGAGCATGCGGGCCGTGACCGATCTGCTGGATGCGTGCGTGTGGGTCCAGACCGATGACCAAGTCGCCGAGGACCGCGGCATCCAGCGGGACATTGCCGAGGGGGTCAATGGGGGCGTCGAAGACACGGTGGCCTTCTGGCACTGGTGGATGGCCGGCGAGCGGCGTTTCTTCGCCGCCGATCGGCCTTGGGAGCGGGCGGACGTCATCGTCTCCGGTGCGCCGGCGCTCGGCGTGGAGGCCGGGGAGGTCGCCTGGGCGGAGGGCCCGCTGCGCTCGCCGACTGCAACCGTATTGGGCGCGCACAAGCACTAAGGCCGCACACGGGCCCAGGGGCGGGTGCCGGGCCGGTCGCTCTATGACCGACCGTCACCCGCCCCTGGGCCAGTACCTCGCCCTCATCGCCCTCAGGCGCTCACCGGTACCGCCGTGGCGGTGTCCTGCGCCTCAGCGACCTGCTCCATGCCGCTCTTGCGCGACAGCGGCACCTCCGGCAGAAGCAGCGCCACCACGGCGGTGACCACGAACAGCGGCACCATCCAGCCGAAGATGGGCAGCAGGGCGTCCGCGTAGGAGCTCGCGACGGCGTCGTGCAGCACCGTAGGGAGCTGGTTCACCAGCGCAGGGGTCAGTGAGGAGGTGTCCTGCCCCTGGAACTGGGCGAGCGCCGTCGGGTCCGCGCTATGGGCCAAGGACGTCATCTTCTCGGCGAGCTCACTGGTGAGATTGGAGGAGAATGCCGCACCAATGAGGGAGGCGCCCAGCGCGACCGCCACTTCGCGGAAGAAGTTGTTGCCACTGGTGGCCGTGCCCAGGTGCCGGGCGGGAACGGCGTTCTGGACAACAGTGACCAGGAGCTGGAAGAACAGGCCGATCCCCGCGCCCATGACGAAGGTGGCCGCAGAGACCTCCCACACCGGCGAGGAAATGCTCAGCCTGGAGAGCCAGAGGGCGGCGGTAGCCGCGACCAGGGATCCGGCCACGGGGTAGGCCTTGTAGCGGCCGTTACGTGCGACCAGGACGCCCGAGAGGATGGAGGCGGTGAGCATGCCAATGGTCATGGGCACCAGAAGGAGCCCGGAGATGGTGGCAGAATGCCCGTAGACCATCTGCAAGTAAGTGGGCAGATAGCTCATGACGCCAATCATCCCGCCCATGGCGAGCATGCCCACCACGGTGGAGATGACGAATGTGCGGTTGGTCAGAATAGCGGAGGGCAATATGGGGTCGGCCGCCCGCGTCTCGACCCAGGCGAACAGCCCCCAGCAGGCCACGCCGGCCACGACCAGGAAGATAATGACGGGGCTGGACCAGGCGTACTGGGTGCCTCCCCAGGTGGCCACGAGGACCAGGGCGATGGCCCCGGCGTTCATGAGGGCCAGGCCGGCCCAATCAATGGGACTGCTCAGAGGGCGCTTGGGCAGGCGCAGCACCACCGTGACGGCGATAAAGGCGAGAACGCCCAAGGGGAGGTTAATCCAGAAGGTCCAGCGCCAGGACACCGAGTCGGTCAACCAGCCGCCGATAATGGGGCCCAGAATTGAGGCGATGCCGAACATGGTGCCCATGGGGGCCATGTAGGTGCCGCGCACGCGCGGTGGAATGAGGTCTCCGGTAATGGCCTGGGAGGAAATCATGAGGCCGCCGCCGCCCAGGCCCTGCAAGGCGCGGTAAGCGATGAGTTGGATCATGGTGGTGGCGGTGCCGCACAGGGCCGAGCCGACAAGGAACAGACCAATAGCCGTCAGGAAAAGATTCTTGCGCCCCACCAGGTCGCCGAGCTTGCCGTAAACGGGCATGGCCACAGTGATCGCCAGGGTGTATGCGGTGAGGATCCAGGCCATGTGGGCGGCGCCGCCCAGGTCGCCCACAATAGTGGGTAGGGCGGTGCCGACAATGGTCTGATCCATGGCGGACAGGAACATGACCACCAGGAGTGAGGCGTAGACGGCCCAGAAGCGGCGGTCGGGGTGGAAATCACTTTCCGCGCTGGTCGCGGCCCGAGCCGACGGCGTCGCGTGTTCAGTCATATGTTGTCACCTTCATGTAAAAGTTGGGAAGGATTTAAAAAGGAACCAATGGGATTGGCCCGGCCGGCCGGGACCGAATTTGCGGGGCCGGGCCTGGTAGGGCCGGCCGGGACCGGATTCGCAGGGCCGGGGCTCGGTGCGCCCGTTTCGCAACTCGGTGCGCCCGTTTCGCAAGCAGGAGCGCCGGCCGAATCCGGTCGGTCAGGCGGCGCCGTGCCGGTCGGGTGGGGTGAGAACCTCGCCCATGGCCGCACTCACGGCGCGAATCGCCTCGGGAAGGGTCAGTGACACCTGAGGTCGGCCCCCTGCATCTTCAGATGCTGCCGGTTGTTCCAGGGCCGCCGCGGATGCGGCCCCGGCCCGGGCGGCTACATCCTCGGTCCGGGCGGGGCCGACAGGGCGCTCCGGGGTCGGGGCGGAGCCGACGGGGTGCTCCGGGGTCGGGGGTGAGCCGCTGGCGTCGCGGCCCGTCCACAGATCCATGGCGGCGTGCTGGATGCTAATAGTCAGGGCGACGACCGCGCGCACGCGGGCGTCGTCGACTGGGACACGGAGGCGACGGCTCACGGCATCGGTCAAGGAGAACGCGAAGCTGCGAAAGCGCTCATGAACAGCGCGCTCCACTTCAGGGTTGTCGCGGACGATTCCCTCGAAGCCGACGAGCCAGCCGCGTTCAGATTCCAGGGGCTGCGCCCCGCAGACCAGAAGGGTGGTCAAGTCCTCCAGAAGAGGGCCCGAGCCGGCCACGAAGGCCTCGACCGCCTCGGGCTCGGGCGGTTCCGGGCCTACCACCAGAAGGTCAGCCTTCGAGTCGAAATGGTTGAAGACTGTGCGCCGTGAGACGCCGGCCAGGGCGGCGACGTCATCGACGGTGACAGCGGCATAGCCGCGCTCCCGGGTCAGGGTGAGCGCAGCCGCGCGAATGGCGGCACGGGTGCGCCGGGCGTTCATGGCACGGCGGTTGGATCGAGTCACCACCCCAGTATGCACTCAGTGCAAATTTGCACCAAGTGCAGCTATATGCGAGGTCGGTCACGTTGCGCACTGACGCCAGGCGACCGACCGCAGAAGACTCCTGCCGGCCCGGCCGCCCATGGGCGCAACCTCTGCCTAGAACTGCCCAGAACCTGGCCGTCGCCGCGCCCGACCGCCTACCATTCCTACTCCGGCCCCGCCAGCCGCCTGATCACGCAAAGGAGCGTCCCATGCCTCAGAGTCCCGCATCACCCGCATCCGCAACCGGCCCCGAGCCCGCGGCCGGCTCAACACTCCCGGCCAGCTCCCGCGAGATCGAGGTCCGACGTCGAATGGCCGCCCAGGAGCTGTACACCGACGAAGGACCGGGACTGGAGGCGCTCAGCGAACAGCGCACGCGCGGCAAAGAACTGGCCGCCCAGTTCAATGCGACCTCCCCAAGGGATGCGGCCGGACGCCGTCGACTCCTGGAAAAGATTCTTGGCCGGGCCGGGGACATGGTCTGGTTCGAGCCGCCCATCCACGTTGCCTATGGCGTCCACACGCACGTAGGCACCCGTGTCTACGCCAACGCCGGGCTCATGCTTATTGACGACTCCCCCATTACCATTGGCAATGGCGTCATGTTCGGGCCGCACGTGACCATCACGACCGCCGGACATCCCGTCCACCCCGAGGTGCGTCCGCACGGAGAACAGTTCTCAGCGCCCGTGATTATTGAGGATGACGTATGGGTCGGCGGGAACGTGACCATCCTGCCCGGCATTAGAATCGGCCGCGGGTCGGTAATCGCCGCGGGCGCAGTGGTGACGGCCAATGTACCGCCCATGGTCGTGGCCGGAGGTATTCCAGCGCGCGTCCTGCGCCCGATCACCGACGCCGACCGCCAGTGGACCTACACTCCGCCGCGAACCCTCGACGTTCCCGAACGCCAGGGCTGAGCCGGACGAAGGGCCGCCCCACGAGCGGAAGGCCGCCCCGCGGACGGAGGGCCGCCCCGCGGACGGAGGGCCGCCCCGCGGACGGAGGGCCGCCCCGCGACTCACCCATGATGGGGCTGGTGGAGGAGGGGCAATCTCTACTGAACTCGACCGATCCCGCGCTACGCGTCGCCCGGTCCGGCCGGCGGGCGCGACCCGCTCTCGCGCCCATTGAGCAGCAGGTACCCGATATACACCACCAATGCGCCCAGCGAGTTGGCCAGAATGTCCCAGTTCGTCTCATCCAGGGTGAGCCACACCAGGCCGGTCTTCACCGTCAAAAGCTCGAACAGCTCATTAATGCACCCCAGTGCCGACACCAGGGCGAATAGCGAGAACGCCTCAAGCGACCAGTGCCCGCGCCAGCCCAGCGACCGCTTGAGGTAGTACCACAGCAGCCCGGTGAATAGGCCGCCGCCCACGAAGTGGGCACTGAAACTGGTGTCCTGCCCCTCAATGAGGGGCGAGGGCAGGTACCACGACACTGCGAACAGCCCGCACGCCGAATACAGCCACCGGCGCCAGCGCCGCTCCTCAACAAACCCGTTCTTCTTCAGCAGCGCCGGGCACGCCACAGCCATGACGACTGGCACGCAGACGGATATTACGTAGAACATAGGCGAAAAGACTCACTCATGGGGTACGGGCGAACACGGCCCCAAACTAGTGTCGTGTTTCTGAAGTAGTTGGGCGCTTGGCTTTCTTGAGTATCTGGTCGGCGGGCTTGGTCCAGGAGAAGGGTTTGCAGGTCTTGTTGTAGGTGTCGATGAAGCGTCGGATGGTGGTGGTCAGCTCGCGCACGGAGCGGAAGG
>NZ_RYFV01000041.1 GCF_004104015.1 Actinomyces oricola
CCAGCCCTACCTGACCGCCATCGCCGAAGAACACGGGTGAACGCCCCCGCGCCACCCTGAACTACCTCACCCCACGAGAAGCCTTCGAACGCCTCCTCGTTGCTTCCACCCCTTGACACCAAGCCGGAGGGGTGTCGCCATTGGAGTTGTCCTCGCTCGCCCGACGAATAACCCCACGCTCCTCCTGGATGCACGCCGCCCTGTCAGTCAGGTTATTGATGAGCGCCAGCATCAGTTCGGGATTCATGCTCACGTAAGTCACGACAGCGCCCCTACAAGCGTCGGCGTCGTCGCGGCATGGCAGGGATATGATTGAGAGATCATACTTATCTCATTTTCGTGTGCGGTCGATCACACCATCGATCAGGGATAGATCACACGTACCATACCCCATAGAAGTCGACAATGGGCATCCGGGCGCGGCGCTCAGAAACGGCCATGGCCGCCGGAGGAGAAGGAGCCCGAGCCCCCATGCGAGCCGCCCGAGGAGCGCGACGACCCCGAGGAGTACGAGCCGCCGGACCCTGAGCCGCGGCGCGACGACGAGCCGGAGTCCCATCCTGCGCCCCAGGCACTGCCCCACCCCCGCGCTTGGGAATCGAACCAGCGGTCCCGGCGGTTGCCGACGGGCAGAGGGCTGTCCCAGTAGCTCGGGCGGGTCCGATCGAGGTCGGCCTCCAGCATCCTGCGCGCCTCGCCGACGGCCGCGGTCCCCTGACGCGCCAGGGCCACGGCCCGCACGGGATCGGCGTCCGCCAGCCGGCGCGACTGCTCGCCCAGGTCCACGGCGTCGGCCAGGCTGGCGCGCGCCTGGGAGCCGACGTAGCGGCCCGCCCTCTGCAGGGTGGCTCGGAGCTGTTTGACCTGCCGGTCGAGGTCCTTGTGGAGGAAGGGCAGGATCCGGACCGCGCGGGCCAACCGCTCCTCGGCCTGGCGGGCCGGGTCGACGACCGTGTCCAGGTGCTCCTCGGCCTCCTTGAGAGCCTCAAGGAGCTCGCGCGGGTCCGCGTCGCCCGCCTCCAGCGCGGCGCCCCGGGCCGCGATGGCGGCGCCCACTGCCTCACCGAGCACCTCCGGGTCCAGGACGGCGCCGGGGCGCGGGCCGGCGCCCAGCGCCGGCGCCGCCGTCCCGTGGATCGTACGCGGCATCATCCTCCTCGTCGCCGTGGCCGCAGTGGTCCTGGGGCGCAAGGGCTGGCGCGCCTGGTCCGACGACCGCGCCCGACGCGCCCGTGAGGAACGGCAGCGCGAGAGCGAGGCCGCGGCGATGACCGCGCTCGTCGAGGCCGACGAGGCGGTGCGCGCGCGGGCGGACGACCTCGCCTACGCCGTCGCCCAGTTGGGGACGGAGGAGACGCTCCCCTACGCCCGGGCCCTGGAGGAGGCCTCCGGGCTCGTCGCCGAGGGCCTGGAGGCCAGTCGCTCCCTGGAGTGGACGGTCCTGGGCTCGTCGAGGCGCCTCGACGCCGTGAAGACGATGCGCACGCGGGCCTCCCGGGCGCAGGCTCTCTTGGCCACGCAGGACAAGGCGGTGGCCGCCCTGCGCGCTGAGCAGGCCGATGTCGCCCAGGTGCTGGAGTCAACCGCCGAACGGGTGGCGCTGGCCCGGGAGGCGACGGCCGCCGCGGAGGAGGTCATCAACGCCCTGGCCGCCGTGCCCGCCGGGGCCGTCGAGAACGCGCGCAAGCAGCTGGGCGAGGCCCGCGAGCGCCTGGCGGAGGCGGAGCGGGCGGTCGAGGAGGGGCGGCAGGCCGACCGCGAGGGCCGGGCGCGGCAGGCGGTCGAGCGCAGCCGGCTCGCCCAGGTGCTCCTGGACCAGGCCCAGCGCCTGACGACCACGGCTCGAACGGTCGACAGGGAGGTCCGGCGTGCGCAGCAGGCCCTGCCGGACCGGATCCGGTCCATCAGCAGGGACCTCGAGAACGCGCAGCGCCTGAGTGGGCCGGGCGGCGCTGAGGGCACCGCGACCCACGGGTTGCGGGCCGTGCGCAGGGCATTGGCGGCCGCGACGACGCCGGCCGAGTAGCCGCCCTCGGCCTGGCCCTCGACGAGCGCCTTCTCCATGGCGGAGGTGCGGTAGGAGGCGATGCTGGTGCCGTCGGCGACGCGCCACGCGTACTCGCCGGCCTCGGTGTCGATCACGAGCAGCACGACGTTGCGCGCGGGGACGTAACCCGGGGAGTCGATGGCCTTCCTACTGGCGATGAAGGTCTGGTTCCAGATGCTGTCGGCCCAGGCGTCCACGCCGTCGGTGGGGGAGTGGTCGCAGGTGACGATGTACATGACGATCTTGCGCTCCTCCTCCAGGGCCAGGACCGCCTCACTGACGGCCTGCTTGTCGAGGACCCCGGCGGCGTCGGTGTACCAGTCGGAGAGCTTGTCGGTGGTGTCGGCGGTCCTGTTGCTCCAGGAGCTCTCTGGCTCCTCGCTTTTGACGGCGCAGCCGGGGTCCGTGCTGGTGGTGGTCACCTCGGCGGGTAGTGCGGCGGGCGGGGCCGCCTGGGCGGATGCGGCGGCCAGTGCCGTGGAGGGCGCCGCCAGGAGCGCCCCGGGGAGCAGGGCGGCGACGAGCAGCGCGCCGGCCAGGGCGCGCCGCGTGTTCGGCGCGTCTAGGAGCGCGCGGGCGGTGCGTAGGAGCAGGGAGCACTCAGAGTTGCGTGGTGTGCGCACGATCACTATCGTTCCCGGTTCCGGCCCCCAAGGGCAAGCCGACCCGGTCCGGCGGGGCCGGGTCGGCTGCGGGCGCTGAGCGCGTGCGGCCCGCGCTCCGCGGCCCGTCTCTTCCCCCGGGTTTGGCGGAACGACCGACCCTCCGGCTCAATACTGCCTATGACGGAGAATCCCGACGTTGGCGGCCGGCCGGTCATCACGGTCATTGAGCCCGAGGAGTTCGCACCGCTCGGCAGGCTGGGGCAGTGGCTCCTCGCCGAGGGCGCCCGGCTGGAGGTGGTGCGTCTCTGGAGGGGCGAGGCCGTCCCCTCCTTCGACGAGGTCGGCGACGGCCTGGTCGTCCTCGGCGGCGCCATGAGCGCCCACGACGACGCCGACCACCCCTGGCTCGCGGACCTGCGCGCCCTGCTGCGCCGCGTCGTCGACGAGCGCGTGCCCGCCGTCGCCATTTGCCTGGGCGCCCAGGTCGCGGCCGAGGCCCTCGGCGGCGCCACCGCCGTCCCCTCGCCCCACGGCGGTGAGAGCGGCATCGTCTCCCTTTGCCTCACCGAGGCCGCCCGCGAGGACCCCGTCTTCAGCGAGATCGTCGACGAGGCCGTGCGTGCGGCCGTCCGCGCCGGGATCCCCACCCACGGCGGCACCCGCCTGCCCGTCATCGTCTCCCACGACGACGGCGTCGTCCGCCTGCCCCAGGGAGCCACCCTGCTGGCCTCCTCCGAGGGCGCCCCCGTCCAGGCCTGGTGCGCCGGCGGGCTCACCGCTCTTCAGCACCATCCCGAGTCAAACCCCGAGCGCATCGAGTACTGGATGGCGCGCTCGCACGCCCGCCGCCTGGGCGTCGTCGCCGGCGAGGAGGAGGCCGGGGCGATGAGCGCGCAGTCCCTGCCCGCCGAAGCCGCCGAGGCCGGTCGCGCCGCCCGCGTCGAGGCCGAGAAGGTCGACCCGGTCATCCGGGCCTTCGGTCGCGCCCTCGCGCGCGTCCTCGCCCGGGCCGCGAGCGCCCGCCGCGCCGGCACGGGCTCCGGCGGGGCTGCGAGCGGCTGACGCCCGAGAGGATGACGCCCCGTCTCCTCGTCGCCTACAGGTCCCCGGCGTCGACCACCTCGTAGGCGTAGCCCTGCTCGGCCAGGAAGCGCTGGCGGTGCGCCGCGAACTCCTGGTCCACCGTGTCGCGCGTGACCACCGCGTAGAAGTGCGCCTGGCGCCCGCTCTCCTTGGGGCGCACGATCCGCCCCAGGCGCTGGGCCTCCTCCTGTCGCGAGCCGAAGGAGCCCGAAACCTGGATGGCCACGCTGGCCCCGGGCAGGTCAATGCTGAAGTTCGCGACTTTAGAAACCACCAGTGTTCTGACCTCCCCGGCGCGGAAGGCGTCGTAGAGCCGTTGGCGCTCACGCACCGTGGTGGCCCCCGTGATCAACGGCGCCCCCAGGTGCTCGGCGATCTCGGTGAGCTGGTCGACGTATTGGCCAATGACCAGCGCCGACTCTCCCGCGTGGCGGGCCAACAACCGGTCGACCACCGTCAACTTGGCGGGCACCGTGGCCGCAAGGCGGTAGCGGTCCTCCTTCTCGGCGGTGGCGTAAGCCATGCGCTCGCCGGCGTCCAGGGTCAGGCGCACCTCAGTGCACACCGCCGGGGCGATCCACCCCTGGTTCTCCAGGTCCTTCCAGGGGGCGTCGTAGCGCTTGGGGCCGATGAGGCTGAAGACCTCGTCCTCGCGCCCGTCCTCGCGCACCAGGGTGGCGGTCAAGCCCAGACGGCGGCGGGCCTGAAGATCGGCGGTCATGCGGAAGACCGGGGCGGGCAGCAGGTGGACCTCGTCGTAGACGATCAGGCCCCAGTCATGGGAGTCCAGCAGGTCCAGGTGCGGGTAGACGCCCTTGCGCTTGGTGGTGAGCACCTGGTAGGTGGCGATGGTCACCGGGCGGACCTCTTTGCGGTTGCCGGAGTACTCCCCGATCTCCTCGGCGCTCAGCGAGGTGAACCGCATGAGCTCCTCCTTCCATTGCCGCGCCGAGACGGCGTTGGTCACCAGGACGAGCGTTGTTGTCGCGCTGCGGGCCATGGAGGCGGCACCCACCAGCGTCTTGCCCGCCCCGCAGGGCAGGACGACCACGCCCGAGCCCCCCGCCCAAAAGGCGTCCACCGCCTGCACCTGGTAGGGGCGCAAGGCGAAGGCGCCCGGCGCCCCCGCCGCCGCGCCGGCGGGGTCGTCGCGCAGGGCAATGGGGTGAGCCTCGCCGTCGACGTACCCGGCCAGGTCCTCGGCGGGCCAGCCCAGCTTAATGAGGACCTGCTTGAGGTGCCCGCGCTCGGAGGGGTGAACGACGACGTCCTCCTCCCCCAAGCGCGCCCCCAGCAGCCCCGTGGTGCGGCGCGAGCGCAGCACCTCCTCCAAAACCGGCACATCCGTGGTGTGCAGGACCAAGCCATGGGCCGGATCGGCCAGCAGTTGAAGGCGCCCGTAGCGGCCCATGGTCTCGGCCACCTCAGTGAGCAGGGAGTGGGGCACCGGGAAGCGTGAGTAGGTAATGAGGGTGTGGACCACCGTCTCGGCGTCCAGGCCCGCGGCGCGCGCATTCCACAGGGCCAGCGGCGTAATCCGGTAGGTGTGCATGTGCTCGGGGGCCCGCTCCAGCTCGGCGAAGGGAGCGATGGCGCGACGGGCGGTGTCAGCGTCGGCGTGGGCGACCTCCAGCAGGATGGTCTTATCGCTCTGGACGATCAAGGGTCCGTCCGGCACTGCATTAGAGGCGGAGAAAGACATACGAGGGAGTATTCCACTGCCGCCCCGCCCGCGGCTCCCGGACGTCCCCTCCCCGCTCCCGGCAAGAGCGTCGGGGCGCGGTCGCGAGGGAGTAGCTATCGGCGTCCTGCCGCCCTCGGGCACCGCCACGAGCGGGGCGCGGCCGCGGGTGGCGGGGCGCGGTCGCGGGGGAGTAGTGCCGCGGGGGAGCGGCGGAAGGACGCAGCCGGTGCGCGGCGGGTGGGCATGGCGGTACCTTTGATTGGATGAGTGCCCAGGAGGTTCCCGGCACGCCGGACGCGTCCTCTGCGGTCGCCCGCACCGAAGCGGTGGCCGCCCATCTCGGCGCGCTCGCAGACCGGCAGGTCGCCGCCTTCCTCCTGGCCCGCCCCGACCTGAGCGCCGCGCCGTCGTCCTCCTTCACCGCCCTGGCCGCCCGTGCCAGCGCTCGCGCCAGCGTGGAGGCCGCCCTGGCCGGCCTGGACGCCCCGACCCTGGCGGTGGCCGAGGCGGTCGTGGCTTTGGGGACGGACAGCCCCGAGGGCATCGCCGACCATCTCCCCCTGCCCGCCGACCAGGTCGCGGCCCGGCTGACGCGGCTGCGCGAGCTCGTTCTCATTGTTGGGGGGCTGCCGGTGCCCGGGCTGGTTGACGCCTTCGGGCCCCACCCCTTTGGGCTCGGCCCACCGGCCACCCGGCCCCCCGCCGAACTGCCCCCGCCCCTGGTCGAGCTCCAGGAGCGGGCCGCCGAGCCCAACGCGCCCCTGAGCGCCCCGGCCCTAGCCATGCTCCAGGCCCTGACCTGGGGGCCGCCGGTGGGTACTTTGCGCAGTGATGGGCGCACCCGGGGCGCTGAGGAGCTTCTGGCGCGCGGCTGGTTGGAGCGCGCCGGCCGCGCCAATGGCTCAACCCGCTACCTTCTGCCCCGCGAGGTCGGCCTGGCCCTGCGGGAGGGGCGCCTGACCCGCAGGCCGTTGGAGCCCGAGCCGGCCCAGGGGCTCCCGGTCTCACCGCCCCGGGCCGTGGCCGCCGAGTCGGCACGTTGCGCCGAAGAGGCCGTTCGGCTCGTGGGCGTCCTCCTGCACGAGTGGGGACGCGAAGGTGCGCCGATCCTGCGCGCCGGCGGGGTCGGGGTGCGCCCTCTGGCCCGCACGGCTGAAGCCCTGGGGCTGGAGCCGGGCCCGGCGGCCACCGTGATAGAGCTCGCCGCCGGAGCCGGGCTGCTGGGCCTGGACGACGCCGGAGCCACATGGATGCCCTCGACGCGGGCCGGGCAGTGGCTGGAAGGTTCAGTGCCCGAGCGTTGGGCGCCCCTGGCGGCGGCCTGGGCGGTCTCGGCGCGCACCCCCTGGTTGGTGGGGCGCCGCGGCGACGACGGCGTGCTGCGCGCCGTTCTCAACGCCGAGGTGGAGGCCGGCTGGGCTCGACGTCTGCGACGCCGTGTCCTGCTGCTCATGGACTCCCTGCCCCCCGGTGCCGTGGTGACGCCCGCGTTCGTGCGCGCCGCACTGACCTTCGCCCGGCCTCGCCGCCCCGTCCCGGAAGGAGCGGTCACCGCCGTCCTGGCCGAGGCCGAGTTCCTGGGCGTGACCGGGGGCGGCGCCCTGTCGGCCTCCGGGCGGGTCCTGGCGGCCCATCTGCGCGACCAGGAGTCCCCCGGAGACCCGGAGGCCCTGAGCGCCGCCCTGGAGGAGGCCCTGGCCGGGGACATGCCCGAGGCCGTCGATCTTCTCCTGGTGCAGTCCGATCTCACCGCCATTGTCCCGGGCCGCCCTGCACCCGAATTGTCGGCCCTGCTGGAGAATTGCGCCGTTGTCGAATCTCGCGGTGCGGCGCTGGGGGTGCGCTTCACTCCCGAGTCGGTGCGCGGCGCCCTGGACGCCGGCTACGACGCCGCGACGCTTTTGGAGGCCCTGGCCCGCCCCAGCCCGTCGCCCCTGCCCAGCGCCCTGCGCGTCCTGGTGGAGGACGCCGCCAGGCGCCACGGGGCCGTGCGTGTGCGGGCGACGTCGTCGGTGCTGCGTGTGGCCGACCCGGCCGTGGCCGCCGGGCTGCTGGCTGACGCCCGTCTGGCCGGGTTGCGCCTGGACGAGGTCGCCCCTGGCGTGCTGCTGTGCGCGGCGCCCAGTGGCCAGGTGCTGCGCGAGCTGCGTGCCACTGGGCTGGCCCCCGTTATGGAGGACTCCACCGGACGGCTCATCCTCGACCCCACCCCCGCGACCCCGGGGAGGCGGGCCCCGGCGCCGACGCGCCCCGGCGGGGAGTACACCGTGCGCCGGCGCAGTCCCAGCCCGCGCGAGCTCGCCGCGCTTGTGGGGCGACTGCGCGCCGGGGAGGAGGAGCGCCGTGCCGCCGGAGAGCCGGCGGGCGCCGCCACCGATCCCGTCCACGCCCTGGCACTGCTGCGCCAGGCCCAGGCCTCCCGCACTCGTTTGCGGCTGCGCCTGGCCGGCCCCGACGGCGCCGTGCAGGAGCGCCGGGTGCGGGTCCTGGCCGTTGAAGCCGGACGGGTGCGCTTGGCCGATATTGCGCGCGAGACCGAGCTGACGGTGGCGGTTCACCGGATTGTGTCGGTGGAACCGGCCTGAGGGACGCGGGGGCCTGAGCTACGGGGGCCCGGAAGGTCTTGGTCCCGGGGAGCCCGCCTGAGGGGCGCGGCGGCGGCGTCCGCGGGGGCCTCGCGGCGGCCTCTCAGGCGGCGCCCCTACACTGGATGGCGTGACTGATGCAGTGACTGAGAAGTCAACACCCATTGCGGGCGTGTCGCTCGCAGCCCCCGGCCCCCAGGAGCGGGCGGGGGCCCTGCCCTCCGCCTCCGAGCAGGCCCAGGCGGCCAAGGACAGGACACTCAGCTCCGCCGCCGCCATTGCCTTGGCCCAGCGGACCCTGGAGCAGGTTACCGCCCCCGGGGCTGTGGCCGACCACGTCGCAGCGCGCACGGCCGGTGAGCGTCTTATTACCCACCTCTTCGACTGCGCTATGCCCGGCTACCGGGGGTGGCGCTGGGCCGTGACCCTGACCCGTCCACCGCGCGGGCGTACCGCCACTGTTTGTGAAATGGAGCTCTTGCCCGGTGAGGATGCGCTGCTGGCGCCTGCCTGGATCCCCTGGGCGGATCGGCTTATGCCCAGTGATGTCTCCCGCTCCGATCGCCTGCCCAAGCGCGAGACCGACGAGCGTCTTGAGCCCGGATGGGAGGCCACCGGAGAGGAGGAGGGTGATGCTGTCGCCTTGGATGAGCTCGACCTGGGGCGCGCCCGGGTCCTGAGCCCCGAAGGTGTCAAACAGGCCGCCCAGCGCTGGTACGACGGTGATCATGGCCCTAACGCCGACGGCGTGCGCAAGGCTCACGCCCCATGCTCCACCTGCGGCTTCCTGCTGCGCCTGGCCGGGCCCATGCGCTCCATGTTCGGCGTGTGCGCCAACGAGTGGGCCGCTGACGACGGCCGCGTGGTCTCCCTGGATCACGGCTGCGGCGCGCACTCTGAGACCGACCTGCCCGACCAGGGCCCTGAGTGGCCCGTGACCCCCTCACGTGTGGATGAGGGGCGCATGGAGGTCATTGGCACCGACGGTGTCACGCTGCGCAATGGGCTGACCCAGGTCGAGTTGGCCGCCCAGGAGGAGCAGGCCGCTGAGGCGAAGTCGATCGCCCGGAAGGAAATCGCCCAGAAGGAGAAGGAGAAGGCGCAAGCCACTGAGGAGGAGCAGGTCGGATCCGAGCCCGCTGGAGGCGCTGACGAGCCGGGTGCCCTTGAGGAGGATGTACCGGCCCGGGACGGGCGGCTGACCCGAACGGACCGTGTCACGGGCGCCCCTGAGGACGCTCCGGCCCGGGGCGGGGCGCCGGCCGCCCCGGGTGAGTCATCGGCGCCGGGGGACGCCTCCGAGAACGACCCGGCAACCGACGCCGGCAAGGGACGGCCCGCCGCCGAGCCGAAGGAGCCGGGGACGGCCGAGCCGGCAGGAGCAACCGAGCCGGGGGAGCCGGGGACGGCCGAGCCGGCAGGAGCCGCCGAGCCGGGGGAGCCGGGGGAGCCGGGGACGGCCGAGCCTGAGCCCGCTGAGCTCAGAACCGCCGAGGCCTCCCCGGCCCCGGTCGAGTCTTTCGCCCCAGAGTCCTCCAACCCGGAGGGCGAGGGCTCCACTGGGGCGGGCGTGGAGCCGGGCCCCAGCGAAGACCCGTCGATCCCAGGTGAGGCCTTAACCTCAGCCGCCCCGGATGAGGCGGGCCTCGGCGCTCCTGACACCGCGGACGACACCGCGGAGCAGTCGCCGACCGCTGAACCCCGTACTGCCCGGGCGACCGGGGGCCCTGACGCAAACGGGGCGGGAGCGGCGCCCCCCGCCGTCGTGCCCGGGGCCGCCAGTGAGGAGGGCGCCCAGCCCGACCCTGAGGAGGAGCGCCGCGCCCGCGCCGCCTCCGCCCGCGACGCCGTCGCCGATCTGACCGCTGAACTCGCCG
Source organism: Actinomyces oricola (assembly GCF_004104015.1). Taxonomy (GTDB): domain Bacteria; phylum Actinomycetota; class Actinomycetes; order Actinomycetales; family Actinomycetaceae; genus Actinomyces; species Actinomyces oricola. The sequence goes on from NZ_RYFV01000041.1 coordinate 9,882, forward strand.
CCCGCCCCGCCCCGCAGGAGCGCCCTTCCGCCCCCAGGACTCTGGCCGAGCTCGAGGCGATCCTGCCCCAGCGCGACTGACCCGCCAGCTGCATCCTGCCGCGTCGCGTCGCTCAATTCCCCGGAATTCTGCGCAGTTCTTGATGTCCGGAGCCGGCCGAGCGGGTACGAACGGGCAAGGCCCGGGGAATCGAATAGGCGAAATCCGGGGGAGGATTGGTTCCACGTGCGCGGCGTCTGCGAGAATCCTGGGACGTGAGCACACGCAATCCCCGGACACCTGTGTCCTCCCAGTCCCATCCCTCAACAGCCTCGACGTCCATCTCGGCGCTGGACCGCTTCTTCCACATCTCCGAACGCGGGTCGACCCTGGGTCGCGAGCTGCGCGGCGGCGTCGTCACCTTCTTCACAATGTCCTACATCCTGGTCCTCAACCCGCTCATCCTGGGCACCGCCCTGGCCGGCGGCGGGGACCTGGATGTGGCCAAGGCGCAAATCGCCGCCGGTACGGCCCTAATAGCCGGTGTCATGACCATCCTCATGGGCGTGGCCGCCAACTACCCCCTGGCCATGGCCGCGGGCTTGGGCATTAACGCAATGGTCGCCTACACGATCGTGGGCACTAAGGGCGTGACCTTCGCCGACGCCATGGGCCTGATCGTCATTGAGGGCGTCATCATCCTCGTCCTGGTCCTCACCGGTTTCCGTGAGGCCGTCTTCCGGGCGGTGCCCCCGCACCTGCGCACCGCCATTAGCGTAGGTATTGGCCTGTTCATCGCCCTGATCGGCCTGGTGGACGCCAAGGTCGTGCGCGCCGGTGGCACGCCCCTGGAATTGGGCCTGGGCGGCTCGCTGCAGGGCTGGCCGGTCCTGGTTTTCCTCCTGGGCCTATTCCTGACCATTGTCCTGTATATCCGCAAGGTGCGCGGGGCGATCCTCATCGGCATCATTACCTCCACGGTTGTGTCCGTGGTCATTGAGTCAATCGCCCACCTGGGGGCCTACAACGACAACCCCGAATTCGGCGAGCTCAACCCCACCGGCTGGGCCCTGAGCGTCCCCGGCCTATCCGGCAGCCCCGTGGCCATGCCCGATCTATCGGGCCTGGGCCACTTCTCGCTGCTGGGCTCTTGGAACAAGCTGGGTGCCGTCTCGGTGATCCTCCTGGTCTTCTCCCTCATGCTCGCCGACTTCTTCGACACCATGGGCACCATGGTGGCCATTGGCGCCGAGGGCGGGCTCCTCGACGACAAGGGCAATCCGCCGCGCACCCGTGAAATCCTGGTGGTGGATTCCCTGGGCGCCATTGCCGGTGGTGCCGGCGGTGTGTCTTCCAACACCTCTTATGTGGAGTCCGCGGCGGGCGTGGGTGAGGGGGCGCGCACGGGCCTGGCCAACGTGGTTACCGGCGGTCTCTTCCTGCTCTCGGTTTTCCTCGCCCCGGTGGTCTCCATGGTTCCCTACGAGGCGGCCACCCCGGCCCTGGTCATTGTTGGATTCCTTATGATGATGCAGGTCACGGAGATCGACTGGAAGAGCCCCGACCTGGCCATCCCCGCCTTCGTGACCATCATTATGATGCCCTTCTCCTACTCCATTACCAATGGTATTGGGGCCGGCTTCATCACCTACGTCGTTGTCCAGGTGGCGCGGGGACGGGCCAAGACCGTCCATCCGCTCATGTGGCTGACCGCGGCGCTCTTCGTCGTCTACTTCACCCTGACACCCATCAAGGCCATCCTCGGCATTAGCTAGCCGACGCAGGCACTGCCAGAACAACAAAATCCTCACAGCACAACGTCCGTGGCTGTTGTGCTGTGAGGATTTTGTTGTCGTGTGGGTGGGACAGGGGCGGCTGGCCGGCGGGGGCGGGCTTACGATCAGGGCACCCGCAGGCGTCGCCGACCTGCAGCACGACCCCGGAGCGAGCGCCACCGTGAGCAGAACATTCGAGTCGCTGAGCTTCCACAACTACCGGATCTGGTTCGTCGCCGCCCTGGTGGCCAACACCGGCACCTGGATGCAGCGCGTGGCCCAGGACTGGCTGGTGCTGCGCATCCTCACCGACGATTCCGCCTCGGCCACCGGGATCACCACCGCGCTGCAATTCCTGCCCGTCCTGCTCCTCTCGGCGCACGCCGGGGTGGTGGCCGACAGGGTTGACCAACGCCGCTTCCTCATGCTCACCCAGTCGGCCATGGGCGTGGTCTCGGCCGTCCTGGCCATTGACGTCATGACCGGCACCGTGCAGTTGTGGCACGTCTACGCGGCCGCCCTCCTGTCCGGCGTTGCCTCCGCCTACGACTCTCCAGCGCGACAGATCTTTGTGGCGCGCATGGTGCCGCCTGATTCCCTGGCCAATGCCGTGGGCCTGAATTCCGCCTCCTTCAATGCCGCCCGCCTCCTGGGTCCGGCGGCGGCCGGAGTAGTGATCGCCTGGGTGGGCCCGGGGGCGGTCTTCGCCGTCAACGCCCTGACCTTCCTCTTCCCGACCCTGGCCCTGGTCCTCATGCGCGTCGACCAGTTGCGCCCCATAGCCCGGGCGCATCGGGCCAAGGGGCAAGTCCGCGAGGGGCTGGCCTATGTGCGCCACCGGCCCGACCTGGTGATCATTATCGCGGTGATTTGCGTGATCTCCATGCTCACCCTCAACTTCCAGGTCCTCATGGCGGCCATGGTCCGGTCGGCCTTTGACCTGGAGTCCGAGGCCTACGGGACCATTTCCTCCATCTTCGCCGTTGGCTCCCTGGGCGGCTCCCTGCTGGCGGCCCGTCGGGATTCCCCGCGGGTGCGCACAGTCCTGGCCGCCGCTCTCGCTCTGGGGGTCGCCACCCTGGTCATGGCCCTCATGCCCACCTACTGTGGCCGGCTTTAAACAAGATCGTTGTCGGGGGGCGTTGTTGGTAGGTGTTCGAAGTCGTAGTCAAAGGTGCGGCTGGTGATGTAGTCAAGGAACGCGTCGTATGTTTGTTCGGGGGTGTCGCGCTGG
>NZ_RYFV01000042.1 GCF_004104015.1 Actinomyces oricola
ACCACCACCATCCGACGCTTCATCGACACCTACAACAAGACCTGCAAACCCTTCTCCTGGACCAAGCCCGCCGACCAGATACTCAAGAAAGCCAAGCGCCCAACTACTTCAGAAACACGACACTAGAGCGTATCGCCACGCCCGAGCTGCTCGACGATCTGGCGCGCACTAGTCTGGGACTTCGCTTCGGTGATCCGGCTTTTGGCCGGGAAGTCTATGCCGATATCAAGCATCAAGCGATCACGGCGGAAGAGCGTTGGTACGATGCTCGCGTCGACGCGACCCTAGGTATACCTAGGGTTAGAGGCATAGCCTCTAACCCTTTCTTTGACTTAACTGTTCGTTGGGAATATACGGTGACGCCGAAGCATCGCTTCCGCAAGTTCGCCGTGGTGAGCGACCGCCGTCGCTACGAAGAGTTGGTCGCCCAGCGCGGCGAGACCAGCGTCTGGTTCCGTCGTCCAACCCCGGGCTTCGACGTCAGCGATCCCGAGGTCTTCACTCTGGAGCAGTTCACTATCGACGGTGTTGACGTCGCGTTTGAGCGGCAGGCAGACGATGTGTCGCAGGTCTATGCGGTGGATCTGGGTGAAGAGGTAGTCCGGGCAGGCAAGCCAGTGGTGATTGCGTTCCGGTTCCGTACCGCTGCGCCAGCAGCGGGGCACAGCTTCCACCTGAACATTGACCGCCCGACCAAGGGGCTGGATGTTGAACTGAATTACGATCCAGCGGCTGTTGCCCAGGTTTCCCTGATGGACTTCGCGTCGCGTGGTGACGGCGGCAGAATCTCCGACGAGCCAGACACTTCCACCTTGCGCTACCGCTACGACGGCTGGCTGTTCCCGCGAGCTGGTCTGGTCTTCGCCTGGAGTCTCCCGAGCGGACGGGTCACTCAGAGTGTCTCTCACAACAAGGCGGGCCGTGGTGCTTCGACTCGTGCCACTACTGCCGCTAGCAACGACGACACCCGTCGGGCACGAGCAGCCTGACGGGTATAGCCGGACGCACCATTAGGCGCGTCTGTGGGATGCTCAGCAGCCACCCATGGCGCTCACCTCCTCGGTCTGGCGGATCGGGCAGCGACAGGATACATCGGCTTGAGATACATCGTCTCTGGATCATGAGTCATGAGACCGATGTGATGTCTCGGTGCCCACCACTCGCTCCAAGCCGCCGATCTCCGCCATCACTGGTGAGTTCGGTCGTCGGGTGCGCCTGCGCCGCGAGGAGTTAGAGCTGTCCCAGGAGAAACTGGCTGAGCGCGCCGGCCTGCACTGGACCTACGTCGGCCAGGTCGAACGCGGACAACACAACCTCAGCCTGCACAACATCGTGCGCATCGCTGAAGGACTGGACAGCGATCCTGGGGAGTTGGTGCGGGGGCTGGGTGAGTAGTAAAGCTCCACCGCATCATCAGGCTGGAAAAGCCACGTAACCATTCGAATTCGATACCCGGCTCGCTAGCATCTGACAATGTTTAATATGTCTATCGATGCAGCCCCTGCAATGCGATGTACCACTGAAACCGATCCATGTCACGCTTAGCTAAACTCTCGCCAAGTAGCTCATTTCCCATAAATATCGCGACATTGGCCATCCAAGGCCAAGGAGCTAAGCCAAGCACTCCTCCGATTCTTTGTATAGTGCGACCGTGCGATTTGTTAGCAAGGTCAGTTCGAATTAGTTGACCGCTGAGTTCAAGCAAATGTTTCTCATCTACAGTGCCGCCGGCATCTATGATCTCAATTAATTCTTGCCTCAGCGAGCTCACTGCACCTGGCGTGCGAAAGAACTTAACGAGATCTTCAACACGACCAGGTTTGAGGTCAGGTATCACCTGCGCGAATAAGCTGCGAGATTGCCTGACAACATCATTAAGCGTACTTTCATCAGTCCATCGACACGAGTACAACCGCTCGTACATAGAAGACGAGTCAGCCCAGTCAAGAATAGGTTCGCCAAGACTCACTGCGGCAAGATCCGACATTACAATCTGCGCCACGACGAATTCGAGTATTCCACGCACGTTATCGATACCTACGCCCCGTACGTTCCGCCCCTCAAGGACCGAAAGTAATTCTTGTCGCAAAATCACGTCGTCACCTTTGCCAGTACGTGCGAGCCAGCTATCTACCCCTTGATGCCCGGTGTTAACTTCGGCCCAGGCGCTGGATCCCACGCGGTCCTGAAAATCGACTAGCTCGGGTTTCAAGGTCTGCCATTGTGCACGAGCAAGCCCGAGCCAATCAGTCGGGTTGCGCAATAGCTCCTTTGTGACGGTAATGATTTTATCTTTATTATTTACGAAAATTGCCTCCATTTGCACTACGACAAGAAAACCCTCTTCGTGCAAGACTTTCAGACTGTGCTTCATTGGAGCGAAAGCGTCGCTCGCCCTATCTATAACAAATTCGTATGACTCCTGGTCGATAATAAACCTTTCGGCTGTCATTAGAGCCGAATAGTCGAGATCAATTCCCTCTGGTGTCCAGCAAGACATCGGATATTCCATATGTTCAGGGAGAGCTGTGACGAGATATGGGTTGTAGCGACCATGTGTTGCAAACACGAGCGAAGTCACGCTAAACCCCGACCCTCGAAAAAGGTACTCTTAGCCAAGTCGCCAGTCCAATCGTCAATATGGCATAATTGATTGTGTCCATATGCGACAAATCTCGGAGGGACTGTGCGGGTGACGGATGCGCATGCCGTAATGTAAGCCATTGGTCCGATTTCTATGTCACCCGCCACGAAAGCGTGAAAGCCAATGAATGTCCAATCATATACACGTACCGATGGCTCGTCTTGTTCTCTGTGATCCCAAGATTGGGCTGGGTCATCTTGTTTATGTGCTAGCGTCCCGAATATTCGACAATTGTTCCCTATGACCGTGCCTTCACCTACGAACCCTCCAATAACACAGTCTCTACCAACAGAGGAATAGCCTCCGATAGTGGCACGGTGTACAACGAGGGTATTCGAACCGATCGAAACGCCACGCTCTAGGACGCAGCACGAATCAATAATAACGTTGTTACCCAGATCGACACCTTCTCCAATAACTGAATACGGGCCGACATATAAGTTACCTTCATGCTTGACGACCTTATCGTCTGGATTACGTGATGACGTCCTAAATCCTTGTAGCGGTCGAAGAGGTTGTCCGATTAATGCTGTTTGATGGATTTGAATCGGAGACATTTTACGACCACCCTTCTTCAAGCAGCGCAGATACGATAGCCGTCGCGTTGCTCATGGAGCGCTTGCTAGTATAATTATCATCACCGACTTCTGTGAGTCCGTGTTCTGTGTGAGGCATTATCACCAGACTAATGTTGTTGTTGGCGTCTGCAACCGCTTCGGATGAACTGAGTGGGACCATATCGTCATCGGATCCGTGAAATATTACGATCTGCTTGTCAACAAGCGCAGAGACGAAAAATGGGATATCAAACTCACACATCTCCGAAACGACGTCAATACCCAATGTATATCCGTCATCAATCTTGATTCCATCCCCAGTGGCAAGCGCTTGTCGTATGCGATCCAATCCGAATTTGGATATCCCCCAAGACGTTATTGGTTCAATGAAAGTCGTCCGCATATCTAAAACCGGCGCAACTAGGACTAGTTTGGAGATATATGATGGACGTCTGGCGGCACAAATGAGCGTAGCTGGTGCTCCGAAACTGATTCCAGCCAGAGCTACGTTACTTAAACCAAATTCCTTTATAGACCAATCAATTGAGCGCCTGAGGTCATCGGTTTGAGTGCGAATGCAATATTCTTCAAGAGATGCGGCAGAGTTACCGTGCCCTCTATAATCGATCCTTAAAGAGCCGACGCCATTTTCATATAACATGTATGCGAGTCGACGCTGAGTGTCGAGATATTCATCGCGATTACCTTGAATGCCATGGGAGAATATCACTAGCCGGCTGCCTCCGCGCGGCATCATTACGACCCCTGGTATGGGTGCGCTTCCAGCAACACTGGATATCCGAATTTCATTCTCTGTAGCAGCCATAGTCATAGTATTAATCCTAGCTCGTCATACGTTTCTTGTAAAGTGTTTGGACTGAAGTTATTGACCGCTTTGATGGCAATACCTAAAGCCCTCAGTATGTTTGGATTCCGTATCTGTCGTCGTAACGCAAGTAAATAGTCTACTTCTGCCTCGATCTCCTCTTGCCAATTAATGTTCGAATCGGTTTCAGGGGCATTTATATGACGTAACACTGTCTCGTATATCAAGTCCCCGTACTGCTCGTGAGATATGCGACTGAGGTCGATCCAAGGTGTTCTTGGGCGCTGCCAAGAATATCCAACAGAAACAACATTCGCGTGATCTTGTTGCCGCAGAAAAAAGAACAGATCATCATTATATATTTGAGGAAATATTGGATCAACCAATTGCGGATCAACAAATAGGGCAGACCCGGTCATCGTTATATTGATGGGTCTTGATGGATGTATGTAATGTTCGATGTGCCGCGTAGTCGATATATCGGCAAATCCGCGGACATAGAACCCAGCGACACAGACATTGTCGATTGTCAATACGCTTCCTGTATGCGATATCTGGTACTCCGTCAAGACAATGTCGTCATCTAGGAGGAGAACATTACGATAATTTCTTGCTTTAGCGTGGAGCAGCGCTAAAGTGCGTTTAATCCCTGTGTCAAATTCTGGTCGAAGCTGTGTTGACGGATTCCTGTTGATACTTAAATTGGAGATCGCCTGGAAACCATCAAGCTCTGTTAGGCGAACAAGGCTCACTCGCTTATGACTATATTGATGACACCAGATTGGAAAATTATTAGACGAGAGAATGATCAAACGATCAGAGTATTTTAGGATTTTTTGAACCGGAGTCGCAGGACACTTACTATTGTCGATAACAGGAATGTAAGTACAATCGATTCGTCGCGGCATATCCGCAGACGTTTTGCGCCCAAAAGGTGCTAATCGTTTGTTGTGTATCATTGCATCTGAATGTTGCAGAGGGGAGTGGTTAAAGAGATGTGAGGCTAACTGGGTATATATATAGTGTAGAACTACTGATCAGCGTTAACATTCACCTACTGTCGCTTGGTTTAATATAACGGTATTTCGTGATACATCAGAAGAGCATCAACCGGCTGTTGAAATTTAGTGTTTTCGTCTGTTCATAATAAGACCAGATCTTTGATTCTTTCCAGATAGTTTCGAGGAACCCGATTGGCGAACACGACTTCGAAATCAGTAGCGACACATAGTGAGACGATCCACCAGACCATACCCTAACCGATACGCCAGTAAGTCCAATACTACCACTAGCGGTGTGGGGAATAGACAAATCGATATTTCAGCTTCAGAACCATTGATTATCATCTCCTCGCTGAAGCGTATTGAAAGAAGCGCTACTGGTTTAGGGGCGTTCTTTGGACTACGTCGGAAGATTCTACACTCCTCTCATCTTTCTGTTCTACTGGGATATCCCCGGTTCAACTCCAAATCTCGCAGAAAGTCTCCATTTTACCGGTATAGTTGTGTGTATTTTCCTGTATCTAGTGTCGGATTTCATGCGCTCCAAACTGTCTGTACAGCTATCGCGGCGACCTTTAGTTGATCCTCACGGGCCACCAAAACGAAGATAGTTACGACTACGTAACAACTCGTTCCAACTCGCCACGTCGGATAGTAGCAACACTTGAACTTTGAATCTCATTCCCAGCCTCGCGCAAACCTGCGTCCATCTGTCGCAGAACCTCTACCTTGAAACCTATCACCAGATGAAATCTTGCACCCCGTCTCGAAAGGCAGTAAGTACATTGACTCTACTCAGGTATCGCCTATGAAGCGCCTTCCGTATCGTATCACTGCTGACCTCGAACTGCTGTGTCATGTCTTTGATGATCCTGATCGTCTCGTGGGTTTAGCGAACTTGGCGACGGGGCTCGCGCCTGCCGGCTCATTCGGTTTCACAATTGTATTTCGTCTCTTGCGAACCGGAGAACCGCTGTCGGCACTTTAAACCGTTTACAAGCTCGCCGTAATTAGAGTGGCGACGGAATTGACTTTGTCGCGTGTGCTATGTCACCTTCGAGAACGCTTGTAACATTTGCCGACTCTCACAGTCCTGTCGCTAGTTCGACACGCTGGTCTGTATCTGCTCATGTAGACAAGCATCCCGCAGCTTCGCGGTTCGGTCTGGCGGTCGGCGATTTTGTACAACATGTGAGGTCTGTCGGCGTGTCGTTGGGTCAAATCCTGGAACAGTGTGCTAAAGGAGGCTTGCTCGGAGGATGATGCCGTAACCGCCCCCTCCTCCCGCGTACACGCCAGAGGCGGAGCCCTTAGCCACCATCCAGCCCCATCGGGCCCTATAGGCTCTCGGCCTGGACGACTTCCACCATGGCGATGGTGCGGTAGTTGCTGAGTCGGGTGTGTAGTCCTGGGGTGAGTTGGCTGTGGTCTTCGTAGAAGACGGTGCGCATGGGGGCGTCTCTGCCGGTGATGGACAGGGCCAGCACGGCAACGTCGTCGTCCGGGCTGTCGGTGTCCTGGCCGAGGCTCGGGCGCGCCTCTTCTCGCGCCTCGGGGATTTCGATGTCTAGTCGGTAGCGCCGCAGGCATCGTCCGCCATGTTCGGTGGTGGCGCTGGTGAAGGGGGTCAGGTCGAGGCTGACCTGGTGCGGATTGTCGCTGGCCGGGTCGTGCCAGAGCTGGATCAAGGGCGCCTGGACAGGCAGCTTGGTGGTGGTCATCTGGTCGATACAGACCGCCAGCCGCCGGCCGCTGCCACCCAGGGTAATGCTCAGGGTTTCTGTTCCCAGGCGCCCGGCGACCTGGGCGAAGTAAACCAAGTCCCGGGCGATCACGGGCATGCCGGCATCACTCCAACGCCTGGCGGTGCGTTGGTCGCGCCAGTCCTCGCCGGATAGGGCCTCGGCTGTCAGCTGGAGCCGATCAAGCACCGTGTCAGCCGGGCTGCTCAGCGACAGCGCGGCCGCCGCTTCATTGCGCCCAGCCCGCTGGTAGCGCGCCAGCTCCCGCTGAAACAACAAGAACCCGTCAAGCAGGTCATCCCCACCACACACCCGCCGCAACACCTCGAAGCGACTGAACTTCTGAATACTCAACCGCCCGTGAGCCTTGCGTAGCGCCAACAACTCCGACAGCACCTGCGCCTCCAGCACCGTCCGCTGCTCGGCCGCCTCAGAGTCCTCCCCGACCGGGAAGACCCCACTAATGGGCGCAAGCGGCTCCCGGGCCGGCCTGGTGCTCAGAGCTGGCGAAGCGCCCCCGCTAGGCCGGGTGGCATCAACGGGTGTGGGTGTCGCTTGGCGGCGAGCATCCTCGCCGTCACTGCCCGGTGCTGGCTCGTCTTCTGGTTTCACGCTCTCAGTCTCACCCGAGCACGCCGGTACGTGGCTAGGACACCAGCAACGAAAGGCAGTGAAAGGCGGTGGGAGGCGGGGGTGCACTTTTTTGTCACGACACACCCGCATCCCGTGCGGTCTGCTTGGTTCCGCCAGGTCGCCTGGCCTGGCGCCACAGCAAGCCCCACGAAGGAGCTCCTCTCATGCCCGCCTCGCTTATCCCCCAGACCCCCGAGCCCCACACCACCAATGCCCTGCCGTTCGGCCAGCCGTCCTCCAGGGCGGTAGCCCGCTCGACCCGCCGCCAGGTCGACATGGTTCTCGCCCGCGCCGAGGTCGCTCACGCCAAAGATCAAGCACGAGCAGTACTAGCCTCCGGGGCTCTAAACAACGTCACAGCCTTGATCGGCCTAGCCGAACAGTGCTACGAGTCCGCCCCCGCCGGCGCACCCTACTACGAAGCCATTATCAAGGCCTACAGCCTAAGCGCCGCCCGCACCATCACCAACCTCTAAACCACCACGACACACGGCGCCGCGGCAACACGGATAACAACGCAGCGACGCGTACGAACACAGCACGGGTGCAGCGTATAGAAAGGGAACAGCCATGGACTTCATTCTCCAGACACTAGCAGCTATCGGAGTGATGGTATGGCCGGCTTTAAACAAGATCGTTGTCGGGGGGTGTTGTTGGTAGGTGTTCGAAGTCGTAGTCGAAGGTGCGGCTGGTGATGTAGTCAAGGAACGCGGTGTATGTTTGTTCGGGGGTGTCGCGCTGGATATTGGCGATGCTTCCTTTGGCCGTGTTCCAGACATGCTCGGTGGGATTGTGGTCCGGCGCGTAGGGTGGGAGGTAGATCGGGGTGATGCGGTCTAGTGCTTCGCCGGGCTCGTACAGGCTGGTGAGGGCTTTGGCGTGGTGGAATCTGGCGTTATCCAAAACGACGGCTATCTTGGTGTTGTCTGTTTCACGTGCCAGGCGGCTCATAGCCAGGATAA
>NZ_RYFV01000043.1 GCF_004104015.1 Actinomyces oricola
GACCACCACCATCCGACGCTTCATCGACACCTACAACAAGACCTGCAAACCCTTCTCCTGGACCAAGCCCGCCGACCAGATACTCAAGAAAGCCAAGCGCCCAACTACTTCAGAAACACGACACTAGATCGATAACTAAAGAGTTAATACAGTTGTCAATTAAAGGTCGAACAATCCCGAAAAGTAGACAATACAGGAGAAGCAGAATGATTGACCGACAGCTCAGAAGAATAAACGTAAAAAGGCAAAGAAGCGCATCTACCACCAGAGAAGCGCGGAGGCAATGGATTTCCCCGAAGCGGATAACAAGGCCAGAAACAATCGTTGCTGAAAATATGGTCGGGGCAATGCTCAGAAAACCAATGGCAGCGGTCTGCGTGACAGTTGCGCCCACAGAGACCGCAAATAGCATGAATATAGTAGAGCGGAACGCAAGCTCGAACCTTGTTAAACAAGCGACAATAACAAGCAAACGAAATTGTTCAGGCATTCAAGTCGCCAATCGAAAGTTAGCGAATTACTGAGCTTCTTCGGAACCGGCGGTGCGACGTCGACCACCTCACCGCCGTACAACATCCGCCTCAATACTTGACGAGCGTCAATCGATTTAATATCTCATCTTCCGTATCTCTCGGCTGCCAATTCTCTGCCGATATGGCTTGACTCCGCCCGACCAGCGATTCGCTCCGCACATTGAGATTCTCTCACGGGGGTGGGTGGCGAGAAAACCTTTTTGTATACGTTGCGCGCCCGCTGTGGGCGAGCAGATCGATCAGCGTTCGAAGTAGTTGCGCCGAGGTCGATCGCATCGGATCGAGACACTCTTTGGGAAATCGAATTGTCTCGGACGAATCGAGTCAAATTTGCGATGACTGATACTGCTTGATGAAGCCGCCCGCACGCAGTCCCTTAAGTCAGGTCCTAAGTCTTCACGCAATCCCGTGATCACGCACGCCCTAGTCCGGGGCGCCTCGGTTAGTGCACGCGATAGGGTCGGATCTGGACGAATACGACACCCAGGACCCGCACAAATTATGCATAGGATCCGGAACGAGGCGATCAACCAGTATGGGGTGACCGGTGTTTCTCGGACAATGGTCTTCCCACTATTGTCCGAGAAACGCCGGTCACCCCACCTGACCTCGATCAGGGCGATGCGGACGGCGGCCTCAGCGGGCCACGGAGCCCTCGGTGTAGTCCTTGTCCACCTCGGCACGCCAGGCGAACATGGAGCGCACCTGGCGGCCGGTGGTCTCAATGGGGTGGGATTCGCCGGCGGCGCGGAGCCTCTTGAACTCTGGGGCGCCGGCGGCCTGGTCGTCCATAAAGCGCTTGGCGAAGCTGCCGTCCTGGATATCGGCCAGGACATCCTTCATGTGCGCCTTAACATCGGGGGTAATGACGCGCGGCCCGGAGATGTAGTCGCCGTACTCGGCGGTGTCCGAGCAGGACCAGCGCTGCTTGGAGATACCGCCCTCGTTAATGAGGTCCACAATGAGCTTGAGCTCGTGGCAAACCTCGAAGTAGGCCATTTCGGGCTGATATCCGGCCTCGACCAGGGTCTCGAAGCCGTACTGGATGAGCTGGGAGACGCCGCCGCACAGCACCGTCTGCTCCCCGAAGAGGTCGGTCTCGGTCTCCTCGCGGAAGGTGGTCTTAATGGCGCCGGCGCGAGTGCCACCAATGGCCTTGGCGTAGGACAGAACCAGGGGCCAGGCCTGGCCGGAGGCGTCCTGCTCAACGCACACGAGCACGGGGACACCGCGTCCCGCCTCGAACTCGCGGCGCACGGTGTGACCGGGCCCCTTGGGGGCGACCATGACCACGTCAATGTCCGCGGCCGGCTCAATGTAGCCGAAGTGGATATTGAAGCCGTGGGAGAATAGGAGGGCGGAGCCGGGCTTGATATTGGGCTTAATCTGCTCGGCGTAAAGAGCTGCCTGAACCTGGTCGGGGGCCAGGACCACGACGACGTCGGCCCAGGCGGTGGCCTTGGCAATGGGCTTCACCGGCAGGCCCGCCTCCTGGGCCTTGGCCACGGAGGCGGAGCCTTCACGCAAGCCGACGACGACCTCCACGCCACTGTCACGCAGGTTGAGTGCGTGGGCGTGGCCCTGCGAGCCGTAGCCAATGACGGCGACCTTCTTGCCCTGGATGACCGACAGGTCGGCGTCGTCATCGTAGAACTTCTCAGCTGCCATAGTGGTTCCTCACTTCTCCTTGAGTTGGTCGGTGATGGATCGGGGACCGCGCGTAATGGCGACGGCGCCGGACTGGACGATCTCCTTGACCCCGTAGGGCTGCAGGGCCGCCAGCAGGGCCTTGACCTTGGACTCCGATCCGACAGTTTCAATGACCACCGAGGTCGGGGATACGTCAACCACATGGGCGCGGAAGAGGTCGACGACCTGCAAGACCGCAGTGCGGTTGGAGTCGTCGGCCCGTACCTTAATGAGGTATAGCTCGCGGTCGACCGAGGTGGAGGGGTCGAGCTCGACAATCTTGAGCACGTTGACGAGCTTGTTGAGCTGCTTGGTGACCTGCTCCATGGCCAGCCCTTCGGCATCGGCGATCACCGTAATACGCGAGATGGACTCGTGCTCGGTAGGGCCCACGGCCAGAGAGTGAATATTGAAGCCCCGCCGGGTGAACAGGGCCGAAACTCGCGTGAGGACACCGGGCTTGTTCTCAACCAGGACGGACAGCGTGTGCTTCTCGCTCACGTCTCTCACTCCTCTTCCCATGCCGGGCTCATACCCCGGGCGTGCTGGATCTCGTCATTGGACACGCCCGCTGCCACCATCGGCCACACCTGAGCGTCCGCAGAGACAATGAAGTCGATGACCACTGGGCGGTCGTTAATGGCATTGGCCTGGGCAATGACGTCGTCGACGTCCTCCAGGCGCTCGCAGCGCAGGCCCACAGCCCCGTACGCCTCGGCAAGGGTGACGAAGTCAGGGATGCGCTGAGTGCCGGCGCCGGTGTGCAGGTCGGTATTGGAGTAGCGCTGGCCGTAGAAGAGGGTTTGCCACTGGCGCACCATGCCCAGTGAAGAGTTGTTGATCACCGCGACCTTGATCGGGATCTCATTGAGGGTGCAGGTGGCCAGCTCCTGGTTGGTCATCTGGAAGCAGCCGTCGCCGTCAATGAGCCACACGGGCCGCTGCGGCGCGGCCCTCTTGGCGCCCATGGCGGCCGGAACGCCATAGCCCATGGTGCCGGCGCCCGCGGAGGTCAGCCACGAATGGGGCCGGTGGAAGTGCAGGTAGTGGGCGGCCCACATCTGATGCTGCCCCACGCCGGTGACCCAAATGGTGTCCTCACTGGCGGCCTTGTCCAGGTGGGTAATGACCTCTTGAGGCTGGAGCAGGCCATCGTCGGTGTCAGTCCAGGTGGTGGGGTAAGTGGCCTGAACGCGGGCCACCTCCTGCAGCCATGGCTCAATGGGCGTGCGCTCCTCGTCCGCGAACTGGGCGCGCAGGGCGGAGGTCAGGGCCGGGACCACCTCGGCCAGGTCGCCGACAATGGGCACGTCCGCGGTGCGGATCTTGGAGATCTCGGCGGGGTCAATGTCCACGTGGATGACACTGGCCAGGCGGGCGAAGGTCTCGGGCTTGCCGGTGACGCGATCATCGAAGCGAGCACCCAGGCACACCATGACGTCAGCCCGCTGGAGGGCGCCCACCGCGGCCACCGTACCGTGCATGCCGGGCATGCCCAGATTCAGCGGATGGTCGGTGGGAAGGATGTCCAGGGCGGTGAGCGTGGTGGTGAAGGGGGCTCCAATGAGCTCGACCAGCTCGCTGAGCTGCTCGGAGGTGACCGCGGCGCGGCTCAGCCCGCCGCCCAGGTAGAGCACGGGGCGCTCCGCGGAGGCAATGACCTCGGCGGCCTGAGCCAGGCGGCGCTGGTTGGGCTTGCCGGGCGGGCGGTAGCCCGGCAGGTCGATCGCCGGAGGCCAGTGGAACTCGGTCATACCCACCTGGGCGTCCTTGGCGACGTCAATAAGGACCGGTCCAGGGCGTCCCGTCGAGGCCAGGTAGAAGGCCTCGGCGACGCGGGCCGGAACCTCCTCAGGGGTGGTCACCAAGAAGGAGTGCTTGACGATCGGCATGGTCGCACCGACGATATCCGCCTCCTGGAAGGCGTCGGTGCCAATCGCCCTTGAACCCACCTGGCCGGTAATGGCCACCATGGGCACGGAGTCCATGTGGGCGTCACCAATGGCGGTAATGAGGTTGGTGGCGCCGGGCCCGGACGTCGCCACGCACACGCCGGGACGGCCGGTCACCAAGGCGTAACCCTCGGCGGCGTGCCCGGCACCCTGCTCGTGGCGCACGAGCACGTGACGGATCTTCTCGCTGGCCAGCAGCGGGTCGTAGAAGGGGAGGATGGCGCCACCGGGCATGCCGAAGATGTCGGTGACCCCCACCTCCTCCAGGGCGCGCACGAGCGCCTCCGCGCCCGTCATGACCTGCCCCTCATACGCCGAGGGAGCGTCCTGGCGTTCCATGTTCACCCTCCTGTGCGAGTACACGGGACCGACCTGATGGTCGACTGATCCCAAGGTAGGCGCAGTCCAGGATGTGGGTCACTTTCACCGGCCTGACGTCTCACATCATGGGATCACGGAGGTGGTGGCGGTTGGCTGCGACGAGGCCCCCAGCCGCTGGTGCACCTGCCGCCAAAGGGAGCCTTCTCACATGTCGTGCCCACGGCCTTAGGTCCGGGCAAGGACACGGGTGCGCACGCGACAATAGTGCCGTTCCCATTAAACGCTCCCCCGTCAGGCAGCGACGACCGGCGGGACTGGAAGGCGGCACTCTCTCGTGGTCACAGGACTGCTCCATCACCTGGCCGAGAACCCGGTTCTCGTGCTTTTCTCCCTTATCGGCCTGGGAATGCTCGTGGGCCACGTCAAGATCAAGGGGGTGTCCCTGGGGGCGGCCGCCGTGCTCTTCTCCGGGATAGCACTGGCCGCATGGGGAGTCTCGGCCGGTGTGACCATTGAGGTGCCCCCATCGCTGGGAATCCTGGGCCTGGCCATCTTCACTTTTGCGATCGGCGTCCAATCGGGCCCCAACTTCTTCCACGTCATCCGTACCGCCGCCGGCCCCCTGGCCCTCATGCTGGCAGTGTTCCTCGCCGGTGCCGTTGCGGCCGTCGGTGTGGGCAGGGCCCTGGGCATGGACTCGGCCCTCATAGCCGGGACCTTCGCCGGCGCCATCACCAACACCCCGGCCCTGGCCGCCGCCGGGAATGCCGCCGTACTGGCCGGCAATCCCGACGGTGCGGCGATCGCCACCGTCGGCTATGCGGTGTCCTACCTCTACGGCGTCATTGGCATGCTTTTCTTCTGCCTGCTGGCCCTGCGCTACCGCCGTTCAGACAAGGACGCCCCCTCCCCCCTGGTCAACCGTACGGTGCGCGTTGAGCGAGAGGACTCCCCCCGCATTGGCGACATTGCCGAAACCATTTCCGGGGAGCTGAAGTTCTCCCGGCTGCGCCACGGAGAGACCGGCCCGATCACCCGTCCGACCAATGACGTGCGGGTTAACAAGGACGACCTGGTCACCGTTGTCGGCACGCAGGAGGCCGTCAACCAGGTGATTACGGCCCTGGGCCACGGCTCCTCCCACTCTCTCATCGAGGACCGCAAGTACCTGGACTTCCGGCGCATTACGGTCTCTGACCCCAAGCTCGCCGGACACACCGTGGCCGAGCTCGACATTGACACGAAGTTCGGCGCCACCATCTCGCGTGTGCGCCGTGGCGATGTTGACATGGTCGGCACTCCCGACCTGGTCCTCCAGCTCGGCGACCGGGTACGCGTGGTGGCCCCCACGGGCCGCATGGTCGAAATCTCGAAGTTCTTCGGGGACTCCGCCAGGGGCTTGAGCTCGATTAACCCAGTCACCCTGGGCCTGGGAATGGCCATTGGGATTGTCATTGGTGAGTGGAAGTTCCTGACTCCCACGGGTGCAACCTTCTCAATCGGCTCGGCCGCTGGAACCCTCCTGGTGGGGCTCGTCTTCGGCAGGATCGGACGCATTCGCAACTTCGTGACCGCCCTGCCCTTCACTGCCACCGCGGTCCTCAGCGAATTCGGCCTGCTGGTGTTCCTAGCCCAAGCCGGCACCCGTGCAGGTGGCCAGATCGCCAATGCCTTCACCGGCGGGGACTGGTGGAAGATCCTCCTGACCGGCGCCGTTGTCACCACCATTGTGGGCGGTGGCCTGTACGCCTCCATGCGGTGGCTGGTGAAGATGGGCGGCACGCGCTTGTCCGGTCTTATTGGTGGCGCCCAGACGCAGCCAGCCGTGCTGGCCTTCGCCAATGAACGTACGGGCGCCGACCCGCGTGTGGCCCTGGGCTATGCCATGGTCTACCCGGTGGCCATGATCGTCAAGATCTTTATCGCCCAGATTCTTGGGGGCCTATGAACCCGCCCGTACCACTCCCCCGCTGCAGGGTGGTACGGGCGCGGGCGGGCCGCACCTCGGTGACCAGTCCGGGTTTTGGCGCCGCCTCGATAAGAACCGTTCTTTAATGATGCTGCCCGACGCCGTCGTCCTCGGCCTCAGGAAGCGCAATGTGCTCAGAGGTGGAAACATCGTGACGCCAGTTGGGATCGGTGAGAATACGGGCCATGGCCAAGCCGACTCCTATCGCGGAGATCACAAAGAATACTTCAGCCAGACTCCCCGCCGCCGTGTCGATGGCGACGGTAGCGTCCACAGCCCGATTATTGAGCGCGGAGATCGCCCGGTAGAAGGGGACGCCGGGGATCATAATGACGACCGCCGGCACGGAGAGGGACACGCGTGATAGGGAGACGCGCGACACAAAGGCCTGCGCCAATAGTCCAACGACCACTGCGGCCAGTCCCACAGCCAACTGCCAGGGCACACCGAGTTCGTCAATGAGCACTAGGCGTCCGGTATTCGCCGCCGCGCCGACTATGGCCGCCAGCAGGCACGCGCGCGGCGCGGCATTGAACAGCATGGCGAAACCGTATGCCGCCACGAACGAACTGAGGCAGCGCAAGGCGTACAGGGTCAGCCCGGTGGGCAAGGCGCTCTGCGTGGCCTCCACCTCCCAGTGGAAGACGTAGGTGACAGTCCACACCGACACCGCGGCCGCGGCCATGACCGTGAGCACGTACGCCATCCGTGACAGCCCGGAAGAGAAGTCCTGACGAACCAGGTCCAGCAGGGCGGTGACCATGGGGAAGCCCGGAACCAGGAAGAGGATCGCTGATACAACGCCACCTTGATGGTTTCCGCTTATGACACCCGTTAGGTTTCCTAAGGTCACAATACCCATATAGATGGCGGAGGCCACCGTCCCGCACACGATCCAGGTGAAGAAGTGCTGGTAATGGCGCTCAAGCATCTGCCGGCGGACGACCTGGCCGATTGTCGCCGCGACGAGGACTGCCAGGCATTCGACCCAGCCTCCAGCGTTAAGGAAGCAGAATCCGGCGCAGGCCACGCCCGAGGCCAGTGCGTTGGCGACCGGCCCGTAGAGTCCGTGCATGTTCTCGACCTGGTCGAGCTTGGCGTCAAGGTGCTCGACCGTCTCATGGGCGCGCAGGTCGTGGACAATGCGCCTCAGCGCTTCCAGACGGTTGGCATTAACCCCTACATGCCGCACCTCGCAGGCCTCCGTGCGGAAGCGGGACCCGACGTAGGAGGAGGTGACGATCTCCGTCATCGTCACGGTCGCCTCATGACGGTCTATGCCCACAGCCGATGAGGCCCGGGCCATGGCCGACTTCACCCGGTAGGAGCTGGCGCCCGCTGCCAGCATGAGCCGGCCGAGTCTGAGCACGACGTCGGACTGCAGCATAAGGCGGTCGGCGTCGAGCTCGGGGGCGGAGTAGTCAGGGTCGTCGGGGCGCTTGCCTTTAGTCACGTTCACCATGGTCTCGTATGGTGGCGTGTTTGGGGTGGTTCGAAGGTCCGGGTTCGTGGTTGTCGCGTTTGATCGCCCCAACAGAACGACGCCCCGAACCGCGGCGAAGCGAGATCGCCT
>NZ_RYFV01000044.1 GCF_004104015.1 Actinomyces oricola
CACCAGACCCCCAACCACAACCCCAGAACAACAACCCCAGGACCACAGCCAAAAACCCAGCACCACAAACCCAACAAAAAGGCACAAAAAACATGACACACTATCGAGATCTCAAACAACACACCCATCCAGGATCCCGGGAGCCTGACGGCCCCGGCCGCCCTGGAAGGCGGCCGAACTAGACTAGGCAGGTCCGAGCCCCGCGGTCAACATCAAAGCCTGTGACCTCGATCGCTCTTCGCTGTCCTACCGGCCCACCCGAGTGCCCCCGAGTGACGCCTGTCAGCGCGCCTGCCTCGCGAACTTCCGTCCACGTGGCAGCGGGGAGGACTATAGGCAGACCGGCTCGACCTTCGTCAAACGAGCATGGCATAGCGTCAATCACACCCGGTTGCACGCGTGACAGAACCTGCCGGTGTTAGCAGTCAGAAGGCGAGCCGCTCTGAGACCACTCCGAGGCCCTGAGGCAGCCCTGTCCCGGGCACGACGCCTGTCCCGGGCATGGCACGACACCCTCGACCCAATGAGAGTGCGGCATGGCCCTCGGCCGACCAGCGCGCCCTGGGACGCGCTCCTCTAGACTCGGAAGGCCACTTGCGCGGATGAGCCGGAGGGGCCGTGGGATCGGGGAGGTGAGGGCTCTGGGCCGGGTCACTTTGCAGGATATTGCACGGGCCCTGGGGGTCTCGGTCTCGACTGTCTCCTTGGCGCTGCGGGGCTCCGACCGGATCTCCGCCCCCGTGCGTCAGAAGGTCATCGAGGAGGCCGCAGCGCAGGGATACCGCACGGACCTGGCCGGTGCCCTGCTGCGCTCCTCTAAACCCCGCATCATTGGCCTGCTGTGCGACATCAGCCAGGAGCTGCACGTCGAGTACAGCCGCGACATCATCACCGAGGCGGAACAACGCGGCTGGCTGGTCATGACGGAGGACACCGCGGTGGGCGGGGGCGGCGCCGCGGTGGCCCGCATTATGCAGCTGCGCGCCCAGAGCCTCATTGTCGTCGACCCGGCGGCCATCCCTCCTCAGACCCTGGAGGGGGCGGGCGTGCCGGTGATAGAAATCGGCCAGAAGGCCGTGTGCGCCAACGCCGACCTCGTCGTGTCCAATAACGACAGCGGCATGCGCGAACTGGTCGCGCTCCTGGATCAGGAGGACGTGCTCGTGTGCCTGGACGGTGGCGGGACGGTCTCGGCGCAGCATCGACGAGAGGCCCTCCGTCGGGCGCTGGGCGCTCGGGGGGCCTCGTTGAGGGTCGTTCCGGCCGGCCCGACGATGGACGCGGGGTGGGCGGCCATGCGTGTTGTGCTCGCCGAGGGCGGTTTCAGCGGCGGCGTCGTCGTCTGCTACAACGACCAGTGCGCGCTGGGGGCGATGTCGACCCTGTGGCGGGCCGGTCTGCGCATCCCGCAGGACGTGCGGCTGGTGGGCTTCGACAATTCACGTATCGCCAGATCCCGGGCCTTCGAGATGACCTCCATCGACAGGAATCCGCGCTCGGTTGCGCGGTTCGCCGTCGACCGGGCGATCTTGCGGGCCGAGGGGACGGCCGAGCCGCCCGTGCGCATCGAGGTGGACACGAGGCTGGTGCGTCGGCTCACCGCCTGAGGCGACGCACCGGCCCCGTGCCCGGGCAGGGCGTCAGCCGCTCGGCCTGTTGGCGCTCCAGGTCGCGTCGATGAGTTCGGGATCAACGAAGTCGAAGATGAGCACGCCCCGGCCCGGCTGGGCGCGGACGAGGTCGAGGACTCGCGGGTTGAGCCGCTGGGCGTAGGCCGCCGGGTTGCCCAGGGAGCCGTTGGTCGCGCTGACATGGTTGAGAATGAGGCAGTCCCGCCCGTGGCGCCGCCCGTAGAGCGCCTCAATCTGTTCGAACTTGGCCTCTTCGGTGGGCCCGTCCCAGTCGTCCTGGAGGAGGATGCGGGGGTTGTCGTGCCAGGGCACGGCCCAGGGCCTGCCGTCGATCTCGGTGAGGCCGTAGTGGGCGGGGGCGCACTCGAAGGCCACCACTGTGCCGCGCACCTGGCCGAGCGTGGGCCAGCTGGTGCCCTGGTGCGCGTGCTGCGGGGTCCAGAAGAGGTCGCGGTGGTCCCGCACGAGGTCGGTCAGGGCCCGCCCGTACTCCTCGAAGTCGTCCTTGGCCTCGTTGGCGTTCTGGAACCGCGCCAGGACGACGTCCCGCGGGTGCCGTTCCAGGTGGTCGCGCAGCACGGCGAGGATCGAGGCGGCGGTGATGTCGCTGACCCATTCGCGGTGGGCGGCGACCATGGTGCGCCTCAGGCGCAGGTCGAGGAAGCGCACGCCCCGCTCCAGCTGCTCGGCCAGACTGAGGTCCTGGGTCCGGTAGTAGGGGTGGGTGCAGGTGCTCGTCATCGTGTCGTGGGTGCCGGGGATGACCAGTGAGCACAGCGGGGTGTCGTCGGGCAGCGCGGCGATGATGTCGTGAACGGTGCGAGTGCTCTCAGCGCTCATGGGCCTCTCCTTCGGGGGCGGGTGCCGGGTCGGGGTAGAAACGGTCGCGGTAGGCCTCGACGTCGGATCGGGTGCACACCAGGGGGCCCGGGGTTTCCATCTTGAGGGAGACGGCGGCACAGGCCGTCAGGAGCGCCCGGTCGACGTCGTGCCGGCGCCGCTCGGTGATGTAGGCGGAGAAGACGGTGTCACCGCGCCCGGTTCGGCCCGTGAGGTTGCGCGGCCGCAGGGGGCACACGTGGGCGCCGTCGCGGTCCAACACGAGGATCTCGCGGGCGTTGGACACCATGACCTCCTGCGCGCCCCGCTCGTGCAGGGCCCGGGCGATGGCGCGCCGGTCGGTCAGTCCTGTGAGGTGCTCGCCTTCGGCGGTGTCGACCTTGAGGAACCTGATCCGGCGGTAGAAGCCCTCGTCCTGCGGGGGCCGGGACAGGGTCAGGGCTCCGGTCTCCGGGTCCCGTCGCCTGAGGAATCCCTGCATGTCGACGGCGAGGTCGGCCCGGGCGGCGAGCTCGGTGAGGAGCCCGGGGGCGTAGTCGCCGACGACGAGCCCGGCCAGGTGCTGGACGGCCACCGGGGTCTTCGGCACGTCCGCCGCCGTGATCGGGTCGGCCTGGGCCAGTGCCGAGGAGTGCCGTCGCTCCTGGTCGGCGGTGGTGTAGACGTTGCGGATCGACGAGGTGCGCGCGGAGTGCACCGCCACGACCCGCTCGATGGCGTCGGGAAAGCGCGAGCGCAGGTGAGCGTCGTCGTCGGCCATGGTGGTGACGACCTCGACGCGGCGCCCGAGGGAGGCGGCCGCCGCCGCTGCGCACAATGCGGCCCCGCCGACGCCCCTGGTGGAGCGGCCGGCGGCGTCGACGTTAATGTCGATGCACAGGGGGCCGATCACTTGCACGTCGAGCCGGTCGGGCTCGGTCAGGAGATGTTCGCTCATGCCTGCGCCCCGGCCTCGGCGAGGCGGTCCTGGCGCGCCTTGAGGCGGATGAGCGTGGAGGACAGCAGGAAGGCGACGGCGGACAGCGCGGCCAGCCCCAGGAAAGCCGAGGCCAGGGTGGAGGTGGGCGTGAGAACCTCGGTGACGACCTCGCCGGCCTCGTTCTTCACCGAGGGCACGATGAGGCCGCCGAAGACGATCGGCCCGAGCAGGGCCGGAACGTATCCCAGGGTGATGGCGAAGGACATGGCGGCGGAGGACTGCTTGGCGGGGACGTTGAACTCGCCGATCGGGGCGTAGTAGACGCCGCGGATCATGAAGCAGCAGCCGGAGGCCATGAGCATGAGGACGATGAGGGCGGTCATCACCCCCGAGGAGACGATGCCGTCGGGGACCTGGTCGGCGGGGAAGCTCTTGACGGCCGCGGGGTGGGTCAGCAGTAGGGCGGCGATGGCCAGCAGGAGGACGACGAGGATCGCCGACATGAAGCGCATGAAGTGGGAGGTGGAGGCGAAGACCTTCTCGACGAGCACGGAGGAGACCAGGGGCAGCATGCGCAGCCCGATGACGACCGTGGAGAAGACGGCCGCCACCAGGGCGGAGGAGCCGTACCCGGCCTGGAGGAAGCGCGCGAAGTAGGTGCCCGCCGCCACGAAGGTGCCGTAGACGCAGAACACGTTGAGCCCGGCGACCCACACGACGGGGAGCTTGGCGACCCGGCCGACGCCCTTAATCGCCTCGAAGGTTGAGGCATTGAGGGTCTCGTCGTCGTCGCCGACGCGGGTGTCCTTCGGGGCGGCCCAGAAGACCATGAGGGCTGTGACCAGCACAATGCACGACCCGGTGAGCATAATGCCCCGCGAGCCGACGCCGGCAGCGATGAGGCCGGTCCACAGCAGGGAGACGAGGAAGGCGAGCAGGCCGCGCCCGAACTCGAAGAAGCCGAAGGCGGCGCCCTGGTGGTCCTCGGTGGTGGAGGTCCGCACCGCCTTGAAGTTGGCCGGCTTGAACAGCACCTCGCTGAGCAGCAGCATGAGGAAGAAGCACACCAGGAGCACGGGGAAGGACAGGTTCGGGGAGAACACCGAGATGAACAGGGAGATCGTGCCGACCCCGAGCGTCGTGAGAACCATGATGGTGCGGACGGAGAAGCGGTCCCCGACCCAACCCAGCAGGATCGTGCCGAGGATAATGACCAGCCCCTGCATGGAGTAGAGCTTGCCGGCCTGGGCATCGGTGACCCCCATGGCGACGGGGAAGTCCTTGGGCAGGGTGTTGCGGATGTCCCAGAAGGCGTAGAGCAGCTGGGCGTTGACGGTGATGAACAGCAGTTGAACGAAGGTCCTCGGAGCGAATCCGAAGGAGCTGAGCAGCCTCTTCATTGAAGCCTTCCTTAGGTGAGGTGAGACGGGCCCGGGAGGCCGACGGCGGGCCACCGGCAGGTGGCGCGGGGGCATCAGCGGATGGGCTCGAAGGCAAGCGTAGCAACAGTTCAATCGTTTGAACAGAGAGCCGTGGGAGTGCGGTTCGGGCGAGGGTGGCGACGATGGGGGTGGCGACGGGGCGAGGGCGGGCCTCCGAGGGGAGAGCGAGAGGAGCGAAGGCGGGCTGCCAGCGGAGCGCTGTGAAACGAGGGGATGTGCCCAGCCCCGCCGGCGGTGGGCGCCCGTATGAGTGTAAGCAGCCCTGACGCACGAGGCGTCGCCCCTCCACGGGAACCCGGATCGAACTCACGATGTCAGCGCTTCAAGATAGACTCGGATCAGTGGCAGGCCCTATCGCCAATCGCCGAACAGAGCGCCCCGGCCGAAGGAGGGAGCGACTATGGCACGTGCACCGATCAATGCCTCCACCCTCCAGTGGGCACGCAAGGCCCTGCTTATCGAACCAGACGAACTAGCCAAAGCTGCAGGCACCAGCCCGAAACGCATTGCCGAGTTTGAGGGCGGCGAGACTCAGCCAACCCTCCGCCAGCTTGAGAAAATTGCGAAAAAACTCGATCGGACGCCCGCCTTCTTTTTTACGGCGCCTCCTGAGAGGCTTGACGTTCCGGAGACCGCCGACTTCCGCGCGGGTAATGGAGATTCCATTCCATCTTTACTCGCTAGGGAAATGCGGCGCGTGGAGCAGCACCGTAATACGATATTGGACCTCGAGGGGCAACCCGCCGCTCCGGCTCTCGTAGAGCACATCAACCGACGAAACGCCTCCCTTCGGGCAAGCGAAATGAGAGAACGTCTCGGATTAACCGAAGCATTTACTCCTCCAGCAAGTCAAGAGAACCAGGTGCTGAGTTTCTGGCGCGGATTGCTTGAACAGCACGGGTATCTTGTCTTTCAAGCGACACGGATCGACCTCACTGTTTTCCGAGGTCTTTCCATCTACCACAGCACATTGCCGATCATCCTATTAAATGGCGCAGATTCAAACAACGGCAAGGTCTTCACTCTCTTCCACGAAGTTGCACACCTCACAAATCGCACCAGCGGAATGTGCAGCCTCGAAGAACAAGTCAAAGAGGAAGCAACGGCCAATGCGTTCGCCGCCAGTTTTCTCATGCCTGCGAGTCAAATCGAGAAGGTCGTCTCCACAAGTCGAGATGACGCCTTCGACAGGGCCGAAACAGCGGCAAGGACGTTTAAAGTCAGCTTGCTGGCCGCAGGCGTTCGACTGCATACCCTTGATCTCATCTCCGATGAAGATCTGGACGCTATTCGTTCCAAAAGCGATCTTCAATGGCAGAGCGTTCGAGAGTCTCGCAAGAAGGGTAGAGGCGGGCCGCCAGCTTGGCGCACAAGGTATCGAGATCTGGGGCCAGGATACGTTGGCACTGTTGCCCGCGCACTTGAAGAGGATCGCGTCGACCTCCTCGATGCGAGCCATCTGCTCAATGCGCGAGTTCCAATGGTACGACAGATGATTGATGAGTACTACAGAACTGAGGGCATCTAGTGGGATACACCTTGGACGCCAACATACTCATCAACATGGAGCGCCTATATCCGCGCGAATTCTTTAGCTCTCTCTGGCGCTCAATGAAGACAGCGGTGCAGGGCGGAGATATTTGCATGTGCGAAATGGTTCAGAAAGAACTCAGGCGGGGAGATGATGATCTGCTTGCTTGGGTGAAGAGTATCCCGGGCTTTGTCTGCAAGACAACAGACGAAGAACTCCAGATCGTAGCTAAAATATCTGCGGAGCATCCGGCATGGGTTCAAGGACAGAAGAACTACGCGGACCCGTTCGTTATTGCCCACGCGAAAGATGATGGCCTCACCGTCGTAACTGAAGAACGGCGCGCGGGCCCTAACGCCGAGGACAAGAATCTGAAAATACCTAACGTCTCAGATGAATACGGCGTCACTTGCATGAAGTTTTTCGACCTTCTCCGAACACAAGGATGGAAGTTCTGAACCGCCACCAGATCGAGTCCCTCGCCCGGTTCGCCGAAGGCATGGATGAGGGCGAGCTCCGCGACCTCATCCATGCCTTGACAGCGAGGCTGTCCGACGGTTACCCAGTCACTCTCATCGCGAATGACACCGACTACACGCCCGCGCAGGTGGCCGAGCGACTCCGGATGAGCCGCACCCACCTGTACAAACTGCTCGACTCCGGAGAGATCCCCTCGCACCGCGTCGGACGCGATCGGCGCATCGCCGGTCGCGACGTCATCACCTTTGAACGACGTCGCCAGGCCGAGCACCGCGCTCTTACCGAGCGCTTCGCCAACGCCGAGGCGATCCGCCGCGCCGCCATCGACGAGCTCGCCTCCGAGCTCTAAGCGGTAGTCCGAGCTGTACATGGTGCCCCGAAGAAGCCGTAGCCGGGGATCTCAGGGCGCACCGCGCGATGCTGCATCGTGCGCAGGGTCCAGTCTGGTGGGAGGGCAGGCGCGGCGAGGCGGGCGGTTCAGGGAGTCCGGACCACCTGGCGTTTACCGGCTCTTCGCAGTTGAGGGGGTGGGTTTGGGCGTGTGGGTGCCAGGGTGGGGGTCGAGGCCCTCTGATGATGGGAGTTGCTACACAACCAACTGCCGGAAGGCCTCGACGTGGACCACGCTATCTTTGCTAGCCCTGA
>NZ_RYFV01000045.1 GCF_004104015.1 Actinomyces oricola
CCACCTCAAAAGGACATCGCGTTCTTCCCGTGTCACATCAACCCGCATGCACCCATTCTATACCGCACCCACACTAATCTCCACCTAAGAACGCACTGGAATACGGTTTTGTTTCATTTCGGCCATAGTACCGAGCGAGAGGAGCTCCCCGTGGTCGCCGTGACGGCAACCACTGGGACGACAGATGGAAGGAGTCAGGCTGTGGCCGATGTGACAGTGGCCCACCTGCGGTTCCGCGATGTCAAGCCCTATGACGCGCCCACGTCGCTCGATGAGTTGCGCGGCCCCTATGACGGGCCCATCGACCTGCCCCACTCTGTGCGTTGGCAGGCTGATCGGTTCGGCGTGGACGTGTCCAACCTCGGTTGGTGTCGTATGGCCTATCAGGCGTTGCTGGCCGAGGGGACTGCCGACGAGCAGTGCCGTTTGATGAATCGAGACCGGCTCATCGAGGTGTGGCCGATTTTGAACATTGACCCGCGCGTGCGCGGTTTGTGGGAGAGCCGTTTCCCCCGGCTTCGGATCGGCGCATGAACAGAGACCAGGAGGAGCAGCGGCGCATCACCCGTTTGGCCTTGGGGGCCGTCGGCGATGATGCCGGCTTCGTTTTGGCCGGCTCGGGGGCGATCCGCGAGCACGGACTGATTGACCGGCCGACCGAGGATGTGGACCTGTTCACCGTTGAGCAGGCTCGGGCTCGGTTCAGGACGTCGTTCGATCGGATCGTTGCGGCGCTGCGTGCTGAGGGTTACACGGTGGAGATCCGTCGGCGGCAGGATAGGTTTGAACTGCTTGACCTGGCCCGGGGAGCGGATGCTGGCTTCGACCTGGAGTAGTTCGTCCAGAACCTTGAGAACGTGGAGCGTGTCCAGCCTGAGGAGGTACTGGTCTACGGCCTGACGGCCGGCCAGCTCGACGATGTGAAGAGGCGCTGCACACAGTGGGCTGCGCAACTACGCGGACAGTGTGGACGTTCAAAGGCAGAGCCTTCGCGTTTCAACTGAACCTCTCACGAGAGCTATCCGCGGTCGCCGTTGGAAGCGACCGGATGATCGGCCAGCGGTTCACCGCAGTGGGCAAGCCGCGGTCCCGGCCGTGCTTATGGCCCTGGAACCCAGGGAATCGACCGCCCTGCGTTCAACGGGTAGATTGCTGCGGGACTACCATGAGGCGACGGTCGATATTGCGAACACTTCCGAGGATCGCTGGATGTTCCCTCCCATGGAGCCAAGGGAAGTCATCTGCCATTCCGACTTAGCGCCATACAACTGTGTGTTCCGCTCCGGGCGGGCAGTCGCAATCATTGACTTCGACACGGCTCGTCCCGGCCCTCGCGCTTGGGATCTCGCCTATGCGCTGTACCGATTCGCGCCGTTCACGGAGCGTCAGAATGTCGACGGTTTCGGCAATCTACAGCAGCAGGCGGCTCGGGCGCGCGTATTCCTCGATGCCTACGGGGCGGCTCCCCGCCTGTGCCCCGACGCCGTGTCGACGTTCGTCCCGCGGCTTCAGGCGCTAGTGGATTTCATGCGGGGCGCGGCCGATGAGGGTGACGAGCGGTTCCAACAGCACATCGATGACGGGCACGTGGCGCTCTACCTGTCGGACATCGCCTATATAGAAGCGCACCTTGACTACATCGCCCGCATCGCTTCGCAGGTCGGTGCAGGCGGCACGGAGACAATCACGGGCTCCCGGGACACCACAATGTCATGACTCAAGTCGGGCGGATCGGATCCGTATCCTGCGGATCCCGGCGCCGTCGGACGGATCGGGTCGCTGGACCGGCTATGGTTGGACCCGCCGGAGTTCGTCGATCTGCGCGGTCATGGCGGTGATGGCCTCCGACGCCGTCATGGAGCCGATGAGGACGTGCTGCGTCAGGCCCGCACTCAGGCCCAGCAGGGGCGCGGCGAGGCGGGATGGCGCGCCGGCCGCCTCCAGGAGACTGCGCACCTCTTCATGCGCCCCCCGAGTCGCTTGGCGCATGATCTCGCCAATGCCCGGGTCGACCACCGCTCGGGCCATGTAGGCGTACCAGACTGCTGTGCCGAGCCGGCGTTCTTCCGTGACTGGGATCGGCTGGGTGAGCAGCGCCGTGAGTGTGTCCCACGGCGCCGACTCCCGGGTCCTCTCGGCATGCCCCGCTTCGGCCAGGTCAACAATGAACTGGCACCCGGCGCGCACGAGCTCGTTCTTGGAGGCGAAGTAGTGCTGGATGCGTCCCACCGAGATGCCCGCCGTGCGCGCCACGGCCTGCAGACTCGCGCCCTCAATCCCCCTCTCGGCGATGACCGCCCACAAGGCCATGATGATCTCGGCTCGGCGCTGGTCGTGGTCAACGGTCTTCGGCATGCCTTTACAGTACAGACGTACCGTGATATTTTGCAGTATGAGCATACTGCAAAAGAGAAGGTCTCGTCCCAGCTCCTCCTCGCCCGACGGCGTCGCACCCACCGGCGCCTCGCCCGACTCCTCCCCAACTGGCGCCGCATCGTCCGGCAGGCGGCAGGCGCGACGAGTGGTGCGGTTGCTCGTGATCGTTCTCGCACTGATCGGTGCCTGGAGTATTGGCAGTGCCGTGATGGGGCCGGTCGGCGTGGGGCACTTCCGGTCGGCCGAAGGCCGGGCCGCCTACATGACCGCCTACAACCGGGCCATGGAACTGCTGCCCGAACCCACCGCCCAGTACGACATTCAGACGGATTACGGGCTCGTGCGAGCCTACGAGTGGAGCGCACAGCAAACCGTTCAGACGGTGCCCGTGGTCCTCCTGCCGGGGCGCTCCTCGGGGGTCCCCATGTGGTCGGCCAACCTCGCCGGTTTTGCGGCCCGGCACCGGGTCATCGCCTTCGACGCCCTCGGCGACGCCGGACTGTCGGTCCAGTCCTCCCCGCTGGAGTCCTTCACAGACCAGGCCGAGTGGATCGACCAAGTCCTCGACGTCGTGGCCCCCGACGGGGCGCACCTCGTCGGCCATTCCTTCGGCGGCGCGACGGCGGCCGCGTACGCCCGCATCCATCCCGAACGGGTCCACTCGCTGGCTCTTCTTGAACCGGTCTTCACCTTCGGCTATCCACCGGCGCGCTTCATGGCCTGGGCCACCATCGCCTCACTGCCCGGCCTTCCGCGGGGAATCCGGGAGACGGCCCTGGGGAGGATCGGAGGCGTCGACTACAACAATGCATCCGACGATCCCTTGGCCATGATGATCGAATCCGGCTCGCAGTACTTCTCGGCGGAGTTGCCGACGCCCTCGCCCCTGTCCCAGGCGCAGGCCGCAACCATGACAATGCCGGTCTATGTGGCCATCGCGGGACAAGATTCCTTAGCCGGCGGCCAGGGCGCAGCGGCACGCGCACGCGACCTGCTCCCCCAGGCAACAGTGGAGATCTGGCCCGAGGCCACCCACTCGCTACCCATGCAGAAGGCCGAGGAATTGGGAGCGACACTGGCGGAGTTCTGGGCCGACGCCGAGTAAGGGGCCACCATGAGACGGCATCTACCGGTGGTGGATCAGCCCGCCCCATCTCGTCACCCACCTTGTCATCACCTTGTTATCGCCCGCCCTGACCACGGCACGAGACGCCAAGAACGCACCCACACCCAGCACCTCCACTATGCGAGCGAAGCTCGTGGTCTCAGCACGCATCCCGCCACAGTCCGCTCAGGCGTCGTCACGTGGGGCGGCCGCCCATACGCCTTTGAGCACGAGCATGCACTAAACTGCCGGGTGTTCTGATGGATCGG
This sequence comes from Actinomyces oricola, assembly GCF_004104015.1. Lineage (GTDB taxonomy): Bacteria > Actinomycetota > Actinomycetes > Actinomycetales > Actinomycetaceae > Actinomyces > Actinomyces oricola. The sequence goes on from NZ_RYFV01000045.1 coordinate 3,751, forward strand.
GATTGCCCGAGGCCCTTCGGGACTGCCCGGGGGCTCGGTAGACTCGCGCCCATGAGCGTCCTTTTTCCCACCAATCGCCGGCGTGCCGCGGCAGCAGCCCTGATTCCGCTCTTGGTGCTTCTGAGCGCTTGCGGTGTCGACTACGACTTCAGGATTAAAGAGGACGACACGGTCGACTTCACGTATCTTGTGTGGGATTCCTCAGGATCTGGTTATGTCACAGAGGAGGGTTGCAGCGAAGAGGGGATGGGCGCTACCGCCGACATCCCCGAGGGGGTAGAGATCACCTACACCTTCACGAAGAGGAACGGGGACCCGGCCTGTGAGGTCATGGCTACCAACGTCCCCCTCGACGAGTTTCACGACGGCACATCCATTACCCATGAGGGCGACACCTACGTCTTCACCATGGAGAAGGTCTCCTACATGGAGGAGTACAAGGACGACATTGAGGCCAGCCTCTCTGTGACCTTCCCGGGGAAGGTCACAGAGCACAGTGGGAATAGCACCGTCAAGGGCAACACGGTCACCTGGGACCACCTCCTCGACGAGCAGGAAGACCTGCGCGCTGTGGGTCAGGACTTCATGGACCAGGAGGAAGACCAGCGCGCTGTGGACGAGAATGGCAGCGGCTCCATGACGCTCCTCCTCATTGGCGGTGGAGTGCTCCTGCTGGTGGTCGTCGGCGCAATCATTGCTGCTGTTCTGGTGAACAACTCCAAGAAGCGCAAGGCCGCCCAGCTCGCCGCCCCCATGCCCGGGGCTGTTCCCCAGCCGATGCAGGGACCTGCTCCTCAGCCCGGTGTCCCCATGCAGGGCCAGCCCGGCGTCCCCATGCAGGGGCCTGTTCCCCAGCCCGGCCAGCAGCCCTTCCCCGGTGACCAGCAGCCCTTCCCCGGCCAGTGATACCAACGTCCCTGCTACGCGCAACACGCGCCCCGGCGTTGAGGCCGGCTTAAGGCGTGCTGCCCTCAATAGAGTTGTCGGGCCTTCATGGCGTGGATGATCGACTCGTCGCCGTTGTCGTCAACGAGGGCCGCGAGTTCCGGGAGGCGGCTCGTCGGGTCAAAGGCAGCTGTGCCGCAGCGGAGAGTGTTTTTCGTGATGCGAAGCCGGGGTGAGTCGATGAGCGGCATTGTGGGCTACGCGAGAACGAGCGCGCGTGAGCGGAATTCAGAGGTTCAAGAGGTTGAGTTGCGCGCTATTGGTCCAGTGCGCGTGTTTATGGGTCGCGGTGAGTCCAGGCGGATGAAGGCTCGTCTATAATTGTTGTCATCGCCCAGTTATGTGCGCCCATGATTATACGCAAAAGTGATTCTCACACCCATAGTCATCCAGGTTGATTATGTTAGTTTCGATGATTAGAATTACCGCACAGCGTTGAGAGGAGTCTCTCATGCCCACCGCAGTAAACCCCTGGCTGACTCGCGATCCCACGCCGGTGGAGACAAGTAGATAACAATTAACCCTGCTCCCCACACAAATAGGCCCTGCACAGCCGCAGGCCGGCGTGCCGACGCCAACATCCGCCCTGCACCTACCCGTTGTCGTCACACCTCAAGACGCGGAGCCGCGGACGGTGGGCGCCTATGGAGGCCCGGGGGAGTCCAGCCTCCCGATGCACGTACCACAGTGAGGTCCGATCCCCGAGCCGTTCGTCTTGTTGACGAGCTGTACACCCTGAGGCCTGGTGCCGCCGGCACCACCAACTGAAAGGTATCTCAATGAACACTCTTTTGGCGATCACTGGGTCGATGGCTGACTTTGTCATCGGCAAGATTGCCATGGCGCTGGCCGGCGCGATCATTATCTCCGCCGCCGCCTCGCTCGTCGGTTCCCTCGTCTGGTAAGGGATGGAGACAAGGCCATGAGTCAAGGTAAGGGTAAAGGTCTTTTTACGCGCCCTGGATTCATTGTTTTCGCGGTGGTCGTGGCTCTCGTCGTCGCGGGGGGCGGGGCCTTCGCGGCCATTACCGCGGTGCGAGGCGGGAGCGGGGCGGGCGAGTCGGCATCGGCGGCTTCCACTGTTGGTCACGAGCAGCCCCAACCGTCTTCTGCGCCCTCCGCTACTCCAGATGGGAATCAGAGCTCCACTCCAGATGGGAACCAGAGCGTATGCGGCCTCACGGGCGAGGTCCTCGGCACCGCCTACCTGACCGAGGCGCCCGCTGTCGACCACTGGGACTACCAGGGCACAATGGCCTATCCCGTTTCTGCTACCTATGGTCCCGGCGCGACAGACTCTACCGGCTTCCATTACTGCTTCCAGCACTCCCCCGAGGGCGCCGTATATGCGGCGGCTAATGCGGCCGTTCAGGCCGATGGTGCCGACGAGGACCTAGTGTCGTGTTTCTGAAGTAGTTGGGCGCTTGGCTTTCTTGAGTATCTGGTCGGCGGGCTTGGTCCAGGAGAAGGGTTTGCAGGTCTTGTTGTAGGTGTCGATGAAGCGTCGGATGGTGGTGG
>NZ_RYFV01000046.1 GCF_004104015.1 Actinomyces oricola
CCATCTCAGAAGAACATCGTGTTCCTTCTGCGTCACATCCACTTGCATGCAGGTATTCTACAGCGAGCGGCACATGATTTCCAGACTACTAAACCACAGAATACGATTTTGTTTCATTTCGGCTATACTATGGCGCCGCGAAAGCGCTGGTGGATGCCCTCGCGGGGCGGAGCATTCCCGTCGCCTTGATGAGCTCAATCAACGTCACCCGAGGCTCGGGCGCCTACGCAAACCTCATGAACTGGAAGCGACGCGGCGAGCGCATCCTCCGCGCCAGCGGCGCACCGCTGACCATCATCCGTCCCGGCTGGTTCGGCTCTAACGAGCCACGCGCGATCCTCCAGCAGGGGGACGTCCAAGAGTACGGCTCCGTCGCCATCGAGCATGTTGCGCAGGCTCTCATCGCCGGCCTGGAGCACCCCGGCTACACGGTGGAGCTGTTCTCCGGGCCAGGCGCACCGGTTGCTGACTGGGGGTCGGCATTCGGCGCGTTGCGCATGGACGTGCCGCGGGCGCTCGACGGGTTCGCCGACCCGGCGACCCTGCCCGAAGCATCGGAACCCGAGCCCGTGCGCACCGCGCTCACCCGGGCCCGAGCTCTCGACCGCAGAGACCGTCGTCCGAGTACATGAGGCCACCCCCATTGCCTTCTACACGCGGCTCGGTCTCCGGCTGGAATCGGGTGGCGCCGATGATGACACGCCGGCTTCGCCGGCGACGGCGTGCGGCTCGTGCTCGGCCCCGACGGCAATCACATCGATCTGTTCTGCACCATGTGACCCGCACCGCATCACCGGTGCAGGTGTGGATGCGTCGCGGTGCTATCGGTGCTGTCGGGGCGGCACGAGGGTGACGGCACGGCCGGAGGCGCACTTCGACCGCCCAGGGAGCCGGTTGGCTGAGAGCCGCTATGTGTCTGGTTAGTCTTCGGGCCAAGGGTCAGAGGGGAGGCGAGTGGCCATAATAACGTCGTAGGCCTCACCGTCGATGAGGAACTTCTCGCGCGCCACGCCCTCGACGAGGAAACCCGCGCGCTCTGCAACCATTGCACTTCCGAGGTTATTCACCCGGTAACCCAGCTCTAAGCGGCGCATACCCTTCTCATCAAGCAGCCGGTTCGCGAATTCCCGCACCAAATGGCTGGTTATACCGCGCCGACGGGCGCGCGGGTGCGACCAATAGAACACCCACGCCGACAGATTCTGCTCGTCTAGGGACGCAGCCACCATCGCAAAGACACCCTCCGCATCCGCTGCGACAAGACTCTCGTGCCCTTTGGATGTGAGGCGCGCAATGTACCTCTCGGCGCTGGCGAGATCGGTCACGCTACCTTGTCGCTTCATTTCCGGATCGCCCAGAAAGGCCTCCAGCACCGACGGCGCATCGTCGTGCGTCGGCGGGCGCAGCTCCCAGTCACCCACTCGGTCTTCTCGCTTCACGTGGTGCGACCCGTGCCGGATATTGTGGGTCATGCGCTTGGTGAAGTTGACCAACTCGTAATGCCCGACCGGGGTACGACCGGTTTCCTGATACCCCATGCGAGTGTAGAGCCGGATATTCGCGCTATTGTGCTCGCCGGTGAGCAGGCGAATCTCACGGATGCCCGGGAGCGCGGCCTCGGCTTCGCGCAGCAGTCGGGTGCCGATCCCTTGCCCTTGAAGATCGGGGGCCACGACCAGACAGCACAGTTCCATCACATCGCCTGAGCGCCGCAGACGAACGGCCCCGATCAGCCGCCCTTCGCGGCGAACGCCGAGAGCGGTCACCTGCGGGTCGGCGAGTTCATCACGCAATTCGTCGAGGCTTTGAGTCAACGGCGGGAGCCCGACGTCATCGTGGACCACCGCCTCCATGGCATACGCCGCCCGTTGAAGAGTCAGTATCTCACCGGAGTCGGGCATGCCGAGCACTGTTACTCGAGCCGCGGCGCCGCAGCCGGGTTCCTCCATCTGCCGAGGCGATAACCTCTTGCTCAGATACAGCTTGAGCGAATCGTCATTACAGCAGTCATCATTCTGTTCAAGAACTCTTGAGTCATACCACACTCCAGAACCGTCGGGCACATACCCTCTTTTGATATAGAGCCTTTGAGCGCTTCCGTAGCCGTGATGAAGCCCCACGGCGAGGGTGACTTCATCAGCGAGCTTCGCTGCGTCTTCCTCTACGACACTGAGAATGGTGTCGCCTATGCCCATCCCCTGATATTCATTGAACACCCTTAAGTCCGATATTTCGGGCTTATCGCCCCCTTTCCACGGTCCGCTCCGGGGGACGGGAATCAAAGTGCAGTATCCGGCGATCTCGCCTTGTTGTTCCGCCACGTAGACGTTCCTGGTTCCTTCTTCTTGTTCGGCGAAGTATTCTAGATAGGTCTCCGCCCTGCTTTCCCGCCCGTATGATCGGAGCGCTTTGGCGAACGTCTCGGCATCGCTTTTCAACATGCTTCTTATTCTAAGGCCGGCGTTTTCGAGATAGATCTTCATGCAATTCACCCCCAAGCCTCTAATTCTTTCTGCCGCCTTTTATGATACCGCTTATTCTCCGCTCGGGCTTCCTTAGTCCGGATCGTCCGTGGATTGACGGGTTGATCGGCGTGCGGACGTGTCGCGCGCCATAATTTCTTGGCAGGGCGGTCGTACGGGTTCTGAAGGAGGGTCTGACTGCGGGAAGACGGCCATCGATCCCGGGGGAGAATGAAGACTCGGATCGAGTCGAGTGCGCCGGCCGGGGAGGTCTTCGATCGGGGAGGCCGCCGGTGACCTGCCGTCCCGACGTGCAGAGGCGGCGGCCTCGCGCGGGGGCGGGCCAGTTGACACGATCTGCCGCTGCCCCGGCGCGCGGAGACGGCGCATTGGGCCCGGGACGGGTTTAGCTGCGGCAGTGCCGCTGCCCCGGCGTGCGGGCGCGCTGGATCAGGTGGTCATGGTGGAGGTCATTAACTCCGCCGCTGCCCCGGCGTGCGGGCGCGCAGCATGGCGAAGCCCCCGCCGGGGTCGGTGGGGGCGCGGGGGTGGCGCCCCGAACAGGATTCGAACCTGCGACCTTCTGCTCCGGAGGCAGACGCTCTATCCACTGAGCTATCGGGGCTCGCTGGCGGACTCTACCAGTGCAGCGCCTCGGAAATGAAACCAGGACCCCAGAGGGTCTGCACATGAGTAGCGCGTGTCACATGGCGTGCCTTTACGAAGATATGTAAGGCTAACCTAGTAAGAAAAGACTGGCGTGACGAAAATGTCCTGAGCCCCCACCCTAGGAGCACCATGACCACCCGTCGATCCTTCCTGTACCTTGCCGCCGCTGTGGGCACCGCCTCCCTGGCCGCCTGCTCCTCCGGCTCCTCAAGCGACGCCGGGGCTCCCGGCTCTTCCGCCGGAGCCTCTGCGGGAGTGACACCGGATGCGAGTGCCTTCCCCGTGACTGTCACTCACGGCAAGGGTGAGCTCGCCCTTGAGGCCGCTCCGGAGAAGGTCGTGGTCCTGGACATTGCTGCCATGGACACCCTGGTGGCCCTGGGGGTGTCGGACCGCGTTGTCGGCATTGTCTCCAATGGCGACACCCTGCCGACCGACCTGGGCGACTACTACGCCTCCGCCGAGGTCGTGGGCACACTCCACGAGCCGGACGCCGAGAAGATCGACGCCTTGGGGCCTGACTTGGTGATCGTGGGCGGACGCTCCGCCGACACCTACGACTCGATCGCCCAGAACTTCACCGCCCTGCTCATGCCGGGCAGCCGTGAGACGGCCTTCGGGGAGCGGCTCACGGGCAGTGCCGAATTGCTGGGCCAGGTCTTCGGCGTGTCCAGCAAGGCGACGGAGGAGCTGGCCGCCTACACGGCCAAAACTGAGGAGGTCAAGGCCACGGCCCAGGGCATTGGCAAGGGACTCATCCTCATGACCTCCGGAGGCGAGGTCACCGCCTTCGGGCCCGGCTCGCGCTTTGGACTCATCCACGACGACCTTGGCGTCACCCCCGCCATTGAGGACGTTGAGGCCGCCACCCACGGCGAGGCCATCTCCTTCGAGCTCATTAACAACGCCAACCCCGACTGGCTCTTCGTGATCGACCGCGACGCCGCCATCGGTGAAAGCGGTCAGGCCGCCAAGGAGGTACTCAACACCGAGCTGGTCACCTCGACCACCGCGTGGACCAAGAACCAGGTGGCATATTTGGACGGCCAGCGCTGGTACATCATTGGCGCCGGCCTGCACAATGCCCCCGCCATGGTTGACGAGATCTCCACGGCCATCACTGCATGACGCCCCCGCAGCCGGTGGCCCGTGCCGCCGAGGCGCCGGGTGCCCGGGGGGCCGCTTCGCGCGGCCCGGCGGTCACGGGACGTACCGGCCATCGCCTGCTCCTGGTCGGCATGGTGCTGGTGCTGGTGGTCCTGATGCTGACTTCAGTGTCTGTGGGGGCGGCGGACATCAGCCTGGATGGCATCTTCACCAATGGTGTTGCCGGCAGGGATGCCCGTGTGGTCATGATCTCACGGCTTCCTCGCACCCTCGCCGCCGTCCTGGCGGGGGCCGCCCTGGCCATGGCCGGTGCCCTCATGCAATTGCTGGTGCGCAATCGCTTCGTGGCCCCCTCAACGACGGGCACCGTCCAGTTCGCCACCGCCGGCATTCTGGCCGCCACCATTGTGACCCCTGCGGCCTCCGTTGCCGCCAAGATGGGGGCGGGCGCCCTGAGCGCCATGATGGGCTCGGCTCTTTTCCTGTGGTTACTGCGACGCCTGCCCACTCACCGTCCCGACGACGTCGTCGTGCCCCTGGTGGGGATCATGCTCGCCGGGGTGGTGGAGGCCGCCACCACTTTTGTGGCGTGGCGTAAGGACCTCATGCAGACCATGGGCGCCTGGACCAATGGCGACCTGTCGGGGATCGTGGCCGGGCGCTACGAACTCTTATGGGGGGTGGGCCTGGTGGCGGTCGCCACCTGGCTGGCCGCCGACCGTCTCACCCTGGCCGGGTTGGGGCGCGACCACGCTGTGGGCCTGGGCCTGGGCTACGACCGCACCATGGCACTGGGGCTGGCCATGGTCTCGGCGACCAGTGCGGTGACCGTCGTCGTGGTGGGGGCCCTGCCCTTCCTGGGCCTGGTGGTGCCCAACATTGTCTCCATGATGGTGGGGGACCATCTGCGGCGCTCGCTGCCCTGGGTGGCCGTGGGCGGGGCGGTCATGGTCCTGGGCTGCGATGTGGCCGGCCGGCTCGTGCACCGGCCCTACGAGATCTCCGTGGGGGTCATGATGGGCGTCGTCGGCTCCCTGCTCTTCCTCATCCTGCTGCTCAGGAGGACGAGGTGAGACGCCTGGAGCGCGTCGGGCCCGGATGGCGCCTGGCGATCGTCACCGTTCTGGCCCTGGCCGCCATCGCCCTCTTCATGACCTTCGAGGTGCGCAGCCTCCACTCCGCCCTGCGCTTCCGCCTCCCCACCCTAGTGTCGCGTGTCGTTAGTGTCTAGACGGTTGGGTGTTTGGGAGTATGTGGGTATGGCTCATCCTGGTGCTCCTGGTCTTGTGCTTCGTGATGGTGATGGTGAGGAGCTTGGGCGTTGGTTGCG
>NZ_RYFV01000047.1 GCF_004104015.1 Actinomyces oricola
CACACCGCAGCCCGCACCACCGCCCAACGAAAAATGCCCACCAACAAGGGTGAGCATGCTTCCTTCGCTGGGACGCCCCCAGGCCACGCGCCACACAGCGCAGGTTCGTATAAGGACGCCGTGGTACCCCCACTGGGATTCGAACCCAGGACCTTGTGCTTATCAGGCACGAAACGAGGTATAAGCTCGCTGCTCTAACCGCTGAGCTATGGGGGCCGGCCCACGTTGAGCAGAGGCACGCACGCCGATCTCCGATCTGGACTCACAGCCTGCGCTCGCACGGGCAGGTAGGAGGATACCGCAGGGTGCGCGCGATCTCAGAACGCATCGGCGAACGTTTCCGCTTATATGGCGCCGATATAAGTAGTATCGTAGGGATGTGATCATTTACTACGCCATCATTGCGGACATTGTCGGTTCCCGGCGGCTGCCTGACCGCGCCGGCTCACAGGAGGGCATCCTCAAGACTTTCGCCCAGGCGGGCCAGGGTCTGCACCTACCCCACCCGGCCTGGGCGACGGTGGGCGACGAGTTCCAGGCGCTCGCCGCTAGCCTCGACGATGCCCTCACCCTCACCCTACGCACCCACCTTCTCCTGCCTGAAGGCCTAGAGCTGCGCTTCGGTATTGGCGCGGGCGACGCCACCGACCTCAGAAGCCCCGATACCGATCTCGGCCCGGACCGGGGCAGCCAGACGGGGCCGGGCATCCAGGACGGCAGTGCTTGGTGGGCCGCCCGCGCAGCGATCGACACTCTTGGCGGCCCGCTGGCACGCCAGCGGGAGGCTCGCACCCTATACCGTGAGGCACCCCGGCCCGGACTGTCCCAGCAACAGGCCGACATGGAGTTGCTGGTCAACAGCATGCTGCAACTGCGCGATCATGTAGTCGGCAGGATGAAGGCTCGCGAGCGCCGTCTGGCTGCTGGACTCGCTCTGGGGTACACCCAGTCCCGGCTGGCCCGTCAGGAGGGAATCTCCCAGTCTGCGGTGTCCCAGAGCCTGCGCCGCTCAGGAGCCACCGCGTTGCTCCGGCCCTTGCCCACCATCGACGAGGTGGCATGAGCGCTGCCTTTTTCCTGCTGCTCGTGGCTGTGGGCACGGTGGTCGTGCCACTGGGTAAGCGCCTGGTTCGACGAGGAGCTAGCGGCGGTGCTCGCCTCGGTGCGCTAGCCGCCTGGGTTCTTCTGGCCTCGTTACTTGGGGCCTCCCAGCTGGCCCTCGGTTGGGTGCGCCTCACGGTCGGGGTGGTTGGGGCGGTCTTCGTGTGGAACTTAGGTTCAGTAGCGGGTGACCGCCCACGCTCGGCGGTTGCTCGTGGGAACGGCGCGCTCAAGGAGCCCACGCGCCCGGATCCTCTGCGGGTGGTTGCTGCTGCGGCCCTGACTGTGGCTGTCGCCGGCGGGCTCCTTGTTTTCTCCCCGGATACTGGCGCTCCCGCCGCAGAGGGCCGATTGCTGGGGTGGTACGCCGCTCTTGGCGGATCACGTCCTTCACTGGCGGCGGTCCTGGCCTGCCTGGGCCTGGTGATCCTTCTGGGAGTGCCCACGAACGCCGTCGTCTCAGCAGTGCTGGTCTGGTCGGGGCGCGACGCCCCGCAGAGGACGTCGTCGGGGAGGGCTTCAGCCATTGTGCGGCCTCCCGCGCTGCGCGGCGGCCGAATCATTGGCCCCATGGAGCGGTGGCTCATCCTGGCGCTGGCCGGTGCGGGGGTCCATGCGGCGATTGCGGCGCTAATCGCCGCCAAGGGTGTGATCCGATTCCCGGAGGTCTCCCAGGACACGAGCGGAGCCAGGGCGGAGGAGTTCCTCATTGGGTCCTTGAGCTCATGGTCGCTGGCCTGTGTCGCCGCGCTCATGCTGGCAGCCCTGTAACAAGTGCCTAGCCGCTGCTCCCACCACGGGGTGAACGCCGGAGGCGCTGCCGTATCAGTCACTCCCGGGGAGCGCCACGATCCTTGCCACAAGCTCGCACTGCTGCCGTCGGGCGGATGAGGCGTTATGGTGCGGTGGTCGCCGCGACCGCGGCGCCGTCGTCCCACCTGCCAGGAGATCAGGAGACGTTGTGAAGCTTGCCGCCCGCGCCGTCACCGCCCAGCCCTTCCACGCCATGAGCATCGGCGCACGCGCCGGCGAGCTTGAGCGCCAAGGGCACTCCATTGCCAAGCTGAGCCTGGGAGAGCCGAGCTTTGGCGCTCCCCCGGCCGTGCGTGAGGCCATGTGCGAGGTCATGGACGGTCGGCCCCTGGCCTACACTCCTGCCCTGGGGCATCCGGCGCTGCGCGAGACGATCTCCGGTTTCTACCGGGAGCGTCACGGGGTGGATGTTGATCCGGCGCGAATCGTCGTGACCACGGGAGCCTCCTCGGCCCTGCTGCTGGTTACCCTGGCAACAGTCGACGCCGGAGATGAGGTAGTGATCGCCGACCCCTCCTACCCGTGCAACCGGGAACTGGTGGAGGCCGCCGGCGGCACGCTGGCCATGGTGCCCACCACTGTGCCGGGACGTTTCCAGCTCGATCTGGCGGGGGTGCAAGGGGCGTGGAGCGAGCGTACGAATGCGGTCATGATCGCCACGCCTTCCAATCCCACCGGCACCAGCGTGCCCTTCGAGGAGTTGGCGGCGATCTGTCGCTACGCGCAGGAGCATGGCGCGTGGCGGATCGTTGACGAGATCTACCTGGGGTTGGCTGATCCGACGCCGGATGGCCGTCCGGCGCGCACGGTGTTGGAGGCGGACCCGGACGCAATTGTGGTGTCGAGTTTCTCAAAGTACTTTGGGATGACTGGGTGGCGGCTGGGCTGGGCGATCTTGCCCGAGGAGCTCATGAATCCAGCGGAGAACCTGGCCGTCAACTTCTTCCTGTGCGCCTCCACCCCGATCCAGCTGGCGGCCATGGCCGCCTTCTCCCCGCAGTCGCTGGAGGTGTGCGAACAACGCCGGGTTGAACTGCTGGAACGGCGGCGGATCGTGCTGGAGGGCCTGGAGCAGATCGGGCTGCCGGTGCCGGTGCTGCCTGACGGTGCCTTCTACATCTACTTCGACATCTCGACCACTGGCCTGGACGCCTGGGAGTTCTGCTCCCGCGCCTTGGAGGAGGCGCACGTAGCGCTGACCCCCGGCCGGGACTTCGGGACGGCGACCGCGAGGACGCATGTACGCCTGTCATACGCCGCCTCTCGCGAGGAACTGGCCGAGGGTCTGGAGCGCCTGGGGGGCTTTATCGCGGGATTGTGAACGAAAGGACACGTCAAAGAGCTGCCGTGCACCTCAGTTGGGGTGACGCACTTCCATTTGGACTTAGGCCGGCCTCCAACCCCTTGGTGTCGTGATGAGCAGCCGCTGACCGACGGCGTCCCTGCTGGTGACAATATCCACCAGCGCGGTCGCCGCGTTGTCGAAACGCCAAACCGTCGAATCTCTCCTTCGAGCAGGCCGCGGCCGTGTCGATCTCATTCGAAACCGCACTGGCCGCCACCCGACGGGCGAAGGTCGCATCGGGCCAGGGATGTACTCATATACGGCGCATCCGGCGGAGTCGGGCTGTACGCAAGCTCCTGAAGCCGGATGGAGTCTTCGTCGGGGTGGGAAACGCCAGGCAGGCATTCGGCGCGCTGCTCAGGTCACTGACATCGAAGCACTTCTCCGTGATCATGGGCCCCAAGGACAAGCAGCCGGACTACTTGTCGTACGCCAAGGAGCTTGCCGAATCCGGCAATCTGGTTCCCTACGTCGACCGCGTCTACCCCATCGCTGAGGCGGCTGACGCCATCCGATACCTCCTAACGGCGCACGCTCAAGGGAAAGTTGTCTTGAGAATGAGCTTCTAGGCCCTGGGCCCGCCGGGAAGGCGCGGCATTCCGATCTTCCACGTCTCGCCGGCGACACCGTCCTCTGGTGGCCCTCCTTACCTCTGTCACCAAGAACTGGCAGACGCTGCTGGAGTTCGCCAGGACGTTGCCGCCCGAGGGCGAAGTCCCCACCACTACTGCCACCGACGACGGAAGAGTCCCCACGGCCGCAGCCCCGCTAGCCACCGACGACGGAACCACTACGACCACCATAGCCACTCCCCCGCCTCAGCGCCTGCGCCAGCATCACACCCGCCTTACGCCAGCGCAGAAGGATGAGGTGATCGCTCTGTACCAGCAGGGTGTGCCAGTGCGCGAGATCTGCCAGCGCTATAGCATCAGCAGGCAACAGGTTAGCGACCTCCGTAATGCCCGTGGCATCCCCTGTCGCCCGCGTGGCCTGACCGATGAACAGAAGCGCCAGGCCGAGCAGCGCTACCTCGCTGGCCAGTCATGCGCCACTATCGGCCGCCAGTTCGGCGTGCATGCCGAGACCGTCCGCCGCTACCTCCACACCGCCGGCATCGCCCTACGTCCCAGGCCCGGTGCCGCATGAGCAGCACACAGCAGGCGTCAGCACCAGCCAGAACGCCACCGACAGACGACGCGCTCATTGTCAGCAACAGCGTCGGTCAGCCAGCCGCAACCCACTCACCTCTCGTCATGGATATACCGCCCCAATACCCGCACCAGCCGCCGCGCACTCTCCAGGCTGATGTCCATGCCGCGGGAGCCGTCACCGATATAGAGCCAGATATCGTCGCCGGTGCGGTGCTGGTAGTGCACCAGGCCGAGCTCAACGGCGGCCGGATAATGCTGGATGGAGCCAGTGCCATCGGTGATGCGCTCTAGGGCGATGCAAGGCATGAGGGCTGGGGTGGCTTCGTGGAGGTGGTCGTCATCTTTGTCTGTGTGTCGGCGTCGTGGCCGATGCACCAGGCTGGGCAGGTGGCGGTTAGCGGTGTGTGCTCCTCGCTGCGATCTTCTGGAGTGGCCATGGGCTTCCCCTCCTCCACCTTCGGTATGCGGTGAGGCTGTCAGGGGGAGAGTGAAGCTCATAGATAGAGGAAGCGGGAGGGAGGATGGCTGACGGAGAACGAGGAGGGGGGCAGATGGTTTATGTGAGTTCCTTAGTCCTTTCGCCAAAACACTTAACTATGGCTGCCTTTAATCAAGTTGAATACCCTTCCCTATAGCATCACCGTGGCCTGACGATACCCTTGGGACGATGCGCGTATTGCGTGGATATCCTTGCTTCTGCAACGACTCCTTAAGTTGAAATGGAACACAATGGATCGTAATCACTTCGCCCGGACGGATCTCGTATGGTAATGTAACTGCGTCGACCTCATCATTTAATATTTGAAGGGCTTTACCGTCGGGAAGTTTGAACGCGACATAATTGACGATGGTGCTAGTGTCGCGTGTTTGAAGTTGTTGGGCGCTTGGCTTTCTTGAGTATCTGGTCGGCGGGCTTGGTCCAGGAGAAGGGTTTGCAGGTCTTGTTGTAGGTGTCGATGAAGCGTCGGATGGTGGTGGTCAGCTCGCGCACGGAGCGGAAGG
>NZ_RYFV01000048.1 GCF_004104015.1 Actinomyces oricola
CCGGATCCTCCATAGCCTCCAGCGCCATCCGAGTCGCCCGTTCGCGCAACTCCAGGGGGTACTTCCGTCGTCCCATAGCAGTGATCCTTCCTATCATCACCGCCTCCATTAAACCCGGAACGATTCACTTCGTCTGCCTGGGCCGCCACTCCAAGAAGCAGCCCGACTGCACCTTCCGCGCCACCCTGACCGAGACGATCGAGGAGGAGGTCGAAGCGCTGTACCAGCACATCCGCCTGCAACCAGTCCGCCGTAAGGAACTGGAGCGGGCCCTGCGCCACCAGCTGGCTGTCATGATCCAGGACACCGAGCAGCAGCTGACCCAGCTTACCACCACCCGGCAAAGACTCGTCCATCAGCGGGACAAGCTCCTCCAGGCCCACTACGAGGACGCCATCCCCCTGGACGTGCTCAAGAACGAGCAGCAGCGCATTACGCGCAGTCTGACTACCACTGATCGGCACATCCAGGCCCTGGAACAGGATCTGAGGGACAGAGAGACCCTCATCGTCCAGGCCCTCGACCTGGCCGAGCACACCGCGGACGCCTACCACCAGGCACCAGACCACATCCGACGCATGCTCAACCAACTCTTCTTCGAACATGTGTACCTAGTGCCAGACCAGGACAGCGGCCAGGTCACCACCACAGCCACCTGCCTACCGCCTTTCGACAACATCCTGGGAGTGGGTGTGAGTTCAGCCATAGAGGGTGCGGCGAGTGCAGGCAGTCCAGGAGGGGCAGGGGATGCAGGGGACAGTAAGAGCGCTGAGGGCGCGACCACTCCGAGGGCTCCGGCACCCCTGGACGACAAGGTCGGGGGTGACGACGAAGTCGGGAGTGGCGACGAAGTCGGAAACCCCAGCCCCGCCACCGCAGCACATGCCCGCCCCCACAGCCCCGAACCGACCGAAACCACCCAAAACCAGCCGTTTTTCAACCAAAAACCCACGCCAGAGACCTCTCATGACGTGGGTTTGAGTGCTATGCAATTGGTCGGGGTGACCCTATCCCACTCAAATCTCTGGGACGAGTGTTGGCGGTATGTGATGCAGCATGCGTCGGAGGCTCGCGATGTGCAAGATGCTGCTGACGAGAATCCCAGCAGCATCGTCGAGGCTTCCGCTACTCCGGCTTCCCGTCACTTCAATCGTTACTTGCGGCCCGAGGTGGTCGAGGAGATGGCGAGGTTGCACCGGACGGGTTGTACGGTTAAGGAGATTGCCCAGCGGTTCGGCTTCCACCGCGAGACCGTGGCCATCCACCTGAAGCGCACTGGCCTGACGCTGCGCACTGATGTCACGGATGAGGTCTTTCGTCGGCGGGTTAGCCAGGTTTACGAGGCTGTCGGTACTGTCAAGGATGCCGCCGAGCAGCTCGGGGTCAGCCGAGACACGATCCGGAAGGTGCTGCGGGGATGAGTTCCGCTTGATGGTCTACTGCGGTGACACGTGTGCGCTGCGCGTTGGTGCATCCCGTCTGAGCTTCGTGACTCCATTGATGATGGATTTGCGACTGATAACCATATGCAAGATTGTAGATCTATACGAGGATCGTCAGTATGGGCCAAGAAAACGACTTCACATCAGTGTCTATTTGATGTCAAAAATCGTAGAAGTCGTACAAGAGTTGATTTTCTGCCTGAGGATTCTGCGGCCGACGCTCCTCGGGATGATAGCGATAATCTTTGTCGATGTTGCATGCGGTGTGCGTGAACGCTAAGCTGTAGCACGGCTCATAAAGGAGGTGAGCCGGTGCTTGGAGACTCCTCCTGAGTCTCCTCACGGCGGGTCTTTAGTCCCGCACCCCACAGGCAGTGTTTTGACACTGCGCTTAGCCCGATCCACTGGCACGAGAGACTGCATCTCATTAGTGCTCACTGACCGCAAATGCATCTTCTATTGAGTTGGTCTGACCTATCCGAGCAGATCTACTCAGGAAGGAGGGGTCGACGTGAACTCCTTGACTATCGTTTCTATTTCTCACCTTCCATCACTCCATCTCAAGCGGTGGCTAGCCGCCATCTCGGTCATACTCGTCGCCACTCTGGAGCTTGGTGCTATCGCCCCTACTGCGCAGGCGGCACCATCGGAGACAACGGCAACAGTGTTCTCTGTACCAGGCTGGGACTATGCCAATGTACGGAGCGGTCCTAGTACTGGCCACGTGGTTGTCAACACCATCCCAGCCGGCTCGACGGTCACGCTCGGCTGCTCCACCCACGGCGGCAACGCCACTGGTCCGTACGGCACCTCCGACCTCTGGTACAAGGTGTCCGGGACCGACTCCTACATCGCGGATGTCATGATACTGACCGGGAGTGATGAAGCGGTGACGGAGGCGTGCAGAGAAGCGGCGCCAGCGCCGACCCAAACATCGACGGAACAGCCGCACCCTGTTACGGGACGTTTTGCTCAGGTTAGCCCTGATGTACCAATGTGGAGGCAGCTCCTCAACTACTACTACAACAACAAAGATAGTGGGCCAGTCGTCATTGACTGGGCGTTCTTTGGCCAGCCTGGTGACCACTTCGTAAAGTGGATTTACGATCAGAACATCCCAATTGATACGAACCCCACCTTCGCACCCGGAAGCGACACTGCACGTTGCTACGAAGCCACCGTAGAAAATGACGGCGACGACATGTACTTATCTCTCCATAGGTTTGACGTGTGGCGGACGTCAGAGAACTGCTTCGTTATTCACGATACGTACGACTTCGCTCCTCCATACCTCCCGATGATGCTAGACGGAGTAACTGGTGCGGCCCATGTCTACGAGATCTATGCTTCCGGTTGCTACCCGCCTGGTAGTGGCAGTGTCAGGTAGCGCCAGCTACCTCCTTGACTGTGCTGGCTGACGGGAGTATCTGAGCGAGGGGTGAAAGGGTATATTACACCCTTTCGCCCCTCGCCTCACTTGCTATCTAACGATATACTGGTTTGAGGATGTTAGGCAGAGCGTTGCTCTGCAAATGTGAATTAGTAAAACCGCAATGACAAGATCTCGCTTACATTGCAATTTTAGCCAGATCATCTATACTATTAGCAGATATGAGACAATGTTTTACCACAAATGCGATACCGGTCACTATAGTATTTATTCTCATCGCTGGCATAGTCCTATTCTTCTATCACAGTAACCTCGCAGGCACGATTTTTACGAATCATCTGAGTAGTGATTTCGTACGCCATGCACATATTGATTACGATTCTGGTTTTGTCGTTTCGTGGGTAAACGAACGCGAGGGAACAGTTGTCGGTACAGTGTCAGATAGGCAGGTTCGACAACGTGCACTCCAATCGCAGCCATTCACTAACTGCTTAGACCAATGTAATGGCTGGGGTCCTACGAAGCAGTCGGAGTTTATGATTTCATCTGTCGTAAAGGATGCTATGCCAGATAATGTAAAGCGTATGGTTAATGCGGTCATTATTCAGCCAGACACGCGATGCACTACTCGGCTCGCTGAGGGCTATCGAAGCAGAGAGATGCTTTGTTTATCGCCGAGTAGCGAGAGGTTCGTGTATTCACTTCTAGTGTATTGACAATATTGTTGTATCATGGTCGGTTTTAAACAAAACCGTAGCGTGCTGAGTCGTGCAAATTCGAGCACTGGTGAGGCATGAGAAGAGTGTGGTTTCTCCTGGTATCACGTTCCGGGCTCCGTCGCCAAGTATGCTCCCACCATCCTTACTGTCTGCGCCGACTGGCAGAAGCTGACTCAATACGACCCACCGTACTGACGATCACGTAGTGTCGACGAGCTGCAGCGCAAGATCGCATACGCCAATGGAAAGCAACAGCCTCGCTGCGCCTGTTCCAGTCGCTGGGCTTCAGGTGGGAAGGGGTGCTGGCGCTCTGGTGGTGTGTCGACGGGCGACGACGAGATGTGGTGATGCTGACCCGCCCTTATTCGATGAACGTAGCCCTCTGTGTCTGTTTAACCACAGTCTTCCAATGCGGACAAACTTTTCTAGACGACGATTCATAAATAGCACAATAAAGATTTCAAAGTCCCGGCATTACTGTTGGGGTTGGTTGTTTACGGCTATCGGCCCTGTGGGTCGGATGGACTTGCTCATCATAGAAATGGTGCGGTTATCAGCGCGACCGTCATGGCATGTCGTCTAGGTATTCTCGTAGTGTTTCGGTCAGTCGCCGCACGCTCTCCAGGCTCAGATCTAGCCCGTGCGCTTCATCTCCGATGTAGAACCAGTCCTCGTAATCCCCACTGTAGCGGTAACGGACAAGGTCGTAAGTGACAGCCTCGGCGCGACGCTCTGGCGCATGGCTGTCGTTCGGGCTGTGTCTGCGCCTCAGTCGCACACAAGCTACCTCGCGCCGGGCGGCTGTGTGGACGTGATCACCGAGATCATCATCTGGTTCGCGTGGCTCTATACACCACGGAGGACAAGGGTCTGCAGGCTGATGGTTCTGTTGTGTGGGACGTTCCCCTCTAAACATGGTGAACTCCTGTGTTGGTCTCTGCGGTCTGCCGGGCGGTCTAGGTCGACAACCAGCAAATAGGCAACGCCAGGAGTAGCGACACAGTCCAGCGGGTCGAGCTAGACGAACGCTAAGGGCAGAAAGCGCTAGTCGGTCGAAATCGCTAACGCACGTACGCTCCTGGTTCATCTCGCTCATGTTTGTTATAATCAAAAGCGTAATGGTCAGCAAAGATAAGAAGAGCTCTCCGCTTCACCGGCTGCGAAAGGCGAAGGCTGCTTTGTTGGCTGTGTCGCTCACGTTCGCCGGCGTATTGCTAATGATGCTGAACGGATGGATGAACGGCCTGGACCTCGGCGCCTGGAGCTGGCTGCATTCGTTGCCGCTGGGAGAACTCGGTGGCACGCTCTTCGGCGCCGGTCTGCTCTCGACGCTGTTCGAATACACTTTTCGCCGCGATCAGGAGGAAGCGGTGGTGGCGCGCTTTCGCCAGACGATCCACGATGAGGCGCCGACGCTGCGTGATGCGCTCATCGAAGCCTTCCGCTTTGATCGGGATGACCTAGTGTCGCGTGTCGTTAGTGTCTAGACGGTTGGGTGTTTGGGAGTATGTGGGTATGGCTCATCCTGGTGCTCCTGGTCTTGTGCTTCGTGATGGTGATGGTGAGGAGCTTGGGCGTTGGTTGCG
>NZ_RYFV01000049.1 GCF_004104015.1 Actinomyces oricola
CACACCGCAGCCCGCACCACCGCCCAACGAAAAATGCCCACCAACAAGGGTGAGCATGCTTCCTTCGCTGGGACGCCCCCAGGCCACGCGCCACACAGCGCAGGTTCGTATAAGGACGCCGTGGTACGCTTCCGCACACTCGACACGAACAACTGGGACGCCTTACTGATCTTTCTTGAAAAACTTCGCTCCCAAGATGTTAGCTGTGAGACGCAAATAGCCAAAATTAGTCAGATCAAAGGCTTTAACGATGGTATTACTTCCAGCGTCGCCTTAAACCAACCTGCTATAAATGGTCTCGATAGCAACACTCCACCAGTGGACGGTATACCCGTGACACAAATTCAACACCCCAGGCTTCGTCCAGTCACGGATCAGCAGCGCCAACAGGTGATTGAGCTTTATAGAGCTGGCAGTTCCATAGTGGAGATTGTCGAGCGGTCGGGCGTCTCTCGCTCATCTATCCACCGCATCTGCCGCAAAGAAGGTCTTCTTCGCCGACCCCGCGGCTTAAGTCAACAGCATCGGTAGGATTTAGCACTCAAAATAGCTGACGACAGCAGAGAAGTAGTAGGCGCATGCAGGTGTTTGAAAAACGAGGAAACTGCGACCAATTTTTATTATATCATAATCATCGTGCACCCAGCCTTTTATCAACTCTCTCGTCATATTCCACATTTGGAAGATGACTTCATCGTCACGTGTGCGTCAGATCGATGGTTGCGGCGTGTGCACCTGTTTGTCTATGTGGGTGCAGTATCGCACGAGATCGCTGTTCAATATACGCCCATTTTCGACGATCTCAGCATTCGTAGGTTAAAAGGCTCTTCCCAGATGAGGGTGTGGGTTGGGCTGGCGAGTCGGTCCTTGAACAGGTGTCGAAGTCTTCGGAAGATGAGGGTTCCTACACGCCTCGTCCAGAAGACCTCAACATACCTCACGTTACCCCGCTGGCTGGGTTCAGCCGCCCTGATCTGACCAGTTTCGCTCGACTTGATGGTCTTGGCCTGGCCGCAACTGGACAGCGCCTGGAGCCGGAGCGTGCTGTTGTGGCTTGTCGGGTTGTCGAGCCGTACCAGTGGTGCAGGCGTTGTGGGTGCGAGGGGATGGTTCGCGACAGCGTGATCCGCCGCCTCGCGCACGAGCCGCTCGGCTGGCGGCCTACCGTGCTGGAAGTCACGGTGCGTCGCTACCGCTGCATCGAATGCGGACATGTGTGGCGCCAGGACACCACCGCGGCGGCCGAACCACGCGCGAGGCTGTCCCGTGCCGCAGTGCGGTGGGCACTGGAAGGCCTCATCGTCGCCCACCTGACCGTAGCCGGTCGCCGAGGGTCTCGGGGTTGCGTGGGACACCGCCAACAACGCCGCCCTGGCCGAACGCAAGCGCGTCTTGATCGAGACCGAGTCCCGCTTCGATGGTGTCACGACCATCGGGGTCGATGAGCATGTTGTGCGCCACGACGCGCTGTTGTTTCGGGTGGAGGTGAGAGACCTGCATCTCCCGGTCGTCGTAGCGGCTGGGTGAAGTTGGCGGCAGCCTGAACTGGGGATCGCCGGGGAGGGTGGGAGCAGCCGCGACAAAGTCAGGGCGGTTCGGTACTACCGGACGGGCCGTGCCTGGCCAACGAGACGGGAAGGTGTACGCAAGGAACCGGTGTTGTGAAGCCTCTTCATCGTCAACCAGCTCGAACCCAGTGGATCTGGGCTGGGATGTGGTGCGTGTTCGCCTCTCGGGGGCTGTCAGCCGGGTAGCCGAGGGGGTGGGTATCAGCGGCGGCACGGATCTTTCGGTTCGACACCGACAGTGCCAGGCTTCGGGCGAACAAGGTGCGGGTCGAGATCGAATGTGCCCGCCATCATCCCCAACCAAGCAGTTCTCCTCACAGGCGGGTTGACTCGGTCGGGGCGAGTGACGGAGGTGTGGATCATGGCGCGTATCCAATCGGTCACCCCCACACCACGTGCCTTGGTCGCCATTCGCCAGGAAGCGCGTAGCAAAGCGATGTGTGACGAATAGCATATTCGTGATATGCGCCACAACATACTTCAAGCTCGTAAGGACGTCATGGCAGTATCCACTCAGCAGCATCGGACCTTCCGAACTGCGCTGAATCGGCACACAGCGCCACGACATTCCGACAGTCGTGGCGGTAGACGAAGGGATAGAAAGAAGCTCGCAACACTCCGCGATTGTTTGAATTATCCTATAGTTTAATATATAATTGACTATATGATGATTAGAAAATCGCCAGAATCATACATACCAAGTCCTGACCGATCAGCGTTATGCGAACGCTGTCATCAAGAGATTGGTAGGCGAGCATCAGGTGACGTGATGGGAAGAGTCAAAAGGATCCTTAACGGGCTGTTCGGTGACGACTATGATCCCTGGAAGGTCGAGCAATGGTACGGAACCCAAGAAGAGCGCAACAGGCTTGAGGCGTATGCCGAGCAGTACCGCATGACGACCGATGAAACAGTTACCATGTCCGCACGAGCTCCCTGGTGACACCTCTTCAGTATCCTCTACCGGTCAGAGAGGTCTTGAAACGACTGTCAGGGCACGCTAAACTTGATTATTTCGTCTTGGACGCGCGAGATTTAGTTATAGCTTTGGCTTAACGTGATTCGCTTCTAGCAACGTGACCTTGTCAGGTGTACAGACAAGCATTGAACTAGCACAGTTGTTTTCCTGCCAACATTCTAATCGTTCGCATCTCAGTCAGCTTCGTCCCTGTAGGGCTCGTTGGCTCAGATGCCTCGAACGCAATTCCACTCATCGAAACAAGACCACGTCCTTATCTGAGTACCTATGAGGCTGTTTTGAGGAAAGAACTTAAGATCTTCAAGTCAATACGATGCCTGGATGAGAACCGCGAGAAGTGGACGCGGCGTACTGTCGTCACTGTCGATTTCACCGATGGTCTCGACACTTATGTCGAGCGAATAACTTACGATATTGATCAAAAGCACATCGTCCAACATTCGAAATTGTCACGAACTGACACTTTTTATGTACCAATTGCTTGGCGTCCAAGGGAGACGTTTTTAGAATTCGATTGTGTTTCAAATTCGGGGACATCGCTACAGCTGACCGAACTGGCTATTCGGCAACGTTACTGCGAATGGTACTTTTGGCAGAGATGTCGAGAGTTAAAGGTCGTTAAACCTTCCAAAATTACGTCCAAATTACGGTCGTGTCTTAAGTCCTATGTTGAGGACGGTAAGCCAGAAGCATTTGGCACCTGTTCGAAATCCGACCAAGAAACATGGGCCACCCTTCTTGATAATACATCGCTCAACGCTATCTATCGGCAAATCGGAAAATACCAACCCTTAGTTTTGCGTATCGCAAATAACGACGACGTCTCTATTATTAAAATTAAAGAGCGAAAGACATTAAGACGGCCGCCGCGAAGAACTGTTTTTGACGCTCTCAAGGGGAGTATGGTGGGGACCGTATGTTCGATCAATGCCGGAAGAACTAAACTAATAGCGCCAATTGATATGCGCTTCAAGTGCGTAGATGGGTTTATGTTGAAACCGGACGTACACAGTCTGCCTACCAAGGTGAAAACAGAGGTGCTCGGTGACGGTGGGTGGGCTTATTGTAATACAGACCAGCAAGGTGATTATACTTTGTGGAGGCTAACAATGACTCCACGACGATCTCGATTTATATCGCCCGGATTCAGGGTCTTACTACTGGGGATATTGGCAATATTCTACTGGCAAATATTTGATGTCAACGCTTCATCCGGACGTGATGTCTTGAACGGATTCTCAATGGCAGTTGTCGGAAGCGTGTTTCTCTACTACCTGAGATTATTTGACGTAAAAAGAACCCATTCGTTCCAATTTCGATGGGCAAGCACGTGGCAACGAAGTTGTCTCATGTTCGCTTATGCCACAGTCTTGATATTTCCGTTTATAGCGCATCTGCTAAACAAATTTTCCGCTCTTGTCAGCAAACTACCCGAATGCTCAATCTTCAACTTCGAAGGTTTCGCCGCCTTATTACGTTCTGACACCACTGTTTGCGTTGTCAGATGGTCGATTATTATTGCAATACTTGCCTTACTGATTGATTTCGTCATTGTGAACAGGTATGCTCGACCGTGGGTTAACACCCGCGGGTAGAATTCCTGCTGCCATGCGTTAAACCTGTCGCAGCAGCTCTTCCACCTCCACCCCCAACTTCTCCGCCATTCTTTCTACACTCTTCAGGGTGAGGTTGCGTTCTCCTCGTTCTACGCCTCCCATGTAGGTCCGGTGTACTCCCATGAGTTCGGCGAAGGCTTCTTGGCTGATACCTCTCTCTAGACGATAGGCTCGTAGATTTGTCCCTACTGTCTTCTGAAGATCTCCTATAGCCACAAGCCATAGCCTCACGACCTGCTACTTGATAGTCTACAGACTTATGAGTAGCGTTGGTGGTCACTCAAGGTGTCTCGGTATGCTGTAGGGAGGGGCTGCAGGTGTCCATCAAGCTTCGTGCGCTGGCTCCCGAACATATCCCTTGGCTTCTTGAAGCCTGCTCGGACTGGGAGGAGCTTGCACAGCATGGGTCGCCGTACTGGAGACCGCGGAGCTGCGCCGAGCTTCAACGTAAGATCGACGATACTGCTGGCCCGCTGCCAGCCGCCGCCTACACCTTCGTCATCGTCGACGAGACGCGCCTGGTGGGGGAAGTTTCAGTCCACGCTATTGATTGGCGTAATCGCGTAGCACAGGTTGGGGTCTGCATCTGGAGACCAGAGGATCGTTGCTGTGGCTACGGTATGGCCGGCTGCACGGCTGTCATCGACTGGGCGGTAAAACACCTGGGGTTGCGGCGGCTGGAGGCATGGATCCTGAAGGGGAACAGCGCATCGCTTGAACTCTTCCGGACGTTGGGCTTCGAGCAGGAGGGTACTTTCAAGCAGCGCTATCTACACGACGGATACTACAAGGATATCAACATTCTAGTGTCGCGTGTTTGAAGTTGTTGGGCGCTTGGCTTTCTTGAGTATCTGGTCGGCGGGCTTGGTCCAGGAGAAGGGTTTGCAGGTCTTGTTGTAGGTGTCGATGAAGCGTCGGATGGTGGTGGTC
>NZ_RYFV01000050.1 GCF_004104015.1 Actinomyces oricola
TCTACAACCACGACCGCCGACACAGCACAGCCGACATGCAGAGCCCCATCGACTACGAGACCAACACGGCCCAGGGCCTGCCCAAAACCGCATAAGGAAGCCCTCCACGATTCGGGGGGAACCACAGGCGGTCATTGGCGCCGGCGTGCGGTTTTGGCGGGCGCGGGGGCTCAGGTGCCCGAGCAGCGGGTCCTTCTCGGTCGCCTCCTCATAGGCCTGGAGGAAGGCGTCCATGAAGGGCAGGGCGTAGCGGCCCTCGGTGAGGACGGTGGCGTCGTCGCCTCCCAGGAGGATGGGGACCACGGGCACGGCGGCGGGAGGGCGCCCTGTGCGCTCGCTTTCGGCGTCCGCCCACTGGGCGACCTTGGCCCAGGCGGTGAGGAAGGCGGTGGTCACCGCCGTGTCCAGGCTCTTGTTGATTTTCAGGAGGAAGAGTCGCAGGGCCCGGGGGGATTGTGGTTCGCAATGGACCTGCGCGATGAAGTCGCGGCGGGGGATCGCCCTCATGGACTCCCCGAGTCTGCTCATCATGGCGCCCACCCCATTGCCGTCGATGTGGACGACGGCGATCTTGGACAGGCGGTGAGCGCTCTGGGGTTGGGTGCGGCCCTGGTGCGCCGCCTCCGGAGGCGCGGTGTCGCAGTCGAAGGCGTCCTCGAGTTGTTGCAGGTCTCGTGCCAGCCGTTCTTTAATGGATTCGAAGCGGGGATCGTTTTGGGCTATTTTCAGGAGCCGCCGGCGGGCGTCGGCGGCGCAGGCGCGTTTGACCTGGCTGGTCAGTGACCATGGCCGTTCGGAGTCCCTGCGTTTTCTTTCCAGGCCCAGGAAGGGGGCGGCGGGGAGGGCGGAGTCTTGGGCGCGCCGCAGGTAGGGCGTTTGGGGGAAGCGCGCCTCAGCCGGTGGGCGGTTGAGGCCGTACCTGGCGGCCTCGGCGTGAACATGGCTGAGGTCCTCCTCGGTGATGTCGGCGTTCTCGACGGGGATGAAGACCCCCGAGACGTCCATGCCCGGGGCCTGGGCGAGAGCACGGGCGGTGACCGCGCTTATGAGGGCGCGGGCGTCGTCTTGGCCGTCGACCACGGCAATGACCTTCCCGGAGGACTCCGAGACGGGCGTGACCTCAATACCCTGCTTGTCCGCCTCTTGGCGCGCCCATGGGGCGAGCCTGGTCAGCAGGTAGGAGGCCCCAATGTTCTCGCGTTGTCGCGGGGAGGAGAAGACAAAGCGCTGGTTGCCGTTGGTCTCGAGCATGACAAGGTGCATTCGTGGCTCCCTCGGGTCGCGTCCGGGACTAGTGTTCCAGCCGCCCCGGGGCGCGCGCGCCGCCTTGGGGGTACTAGTTCTGGTACAGCCCGGCCCCGGCGGGGTGCCGGCCTGAGCGGGGTGCCGGCCCCGGCTCACCATATCCCCCGGTACAGCCCGGCGTCGTCGAGGGCCGGTGCGGTTCCATAGACTTCGCAACGGTCCCGGCAGGTGCCGCACAGGGGGTAGAGGTGGACGACGTCGTCGGTCTCATGGATGATCTTGGTGATGGTGGTGCGCGCTTCGTCAAGCTCCTGAGGGCTGAGCCGCAGTTGGAAGACGGACTCCTGGAGGCGGTAGCCCATCCCTTCTAGTGCGGCCGCCAGTTTGGCGCGCCGGGTGTTGGAGGCGATGTCGTAGGCGACTATGACGGTTATCGCCACGAGACGCCGGTCCACTCGTAGTCGGGTTCGGTGATGGCTCGGCCCAGCAGCTGGGCGGCGTGGTGGATGTGGCGGCGCCACGTGCCCGAGAACCCGGGCAGGGCGCCTTTGACGCGGCGTTGGAGGGTCGCCTCATAACCGTCGACGAGTGCTTTCTTGCCTTCACGGTTGAGCCAGATGCCCTCGCCGTCCTCCGAGGCGGTGGCGTGCTCGGGCCGCAGGCGGTGCGAGCGCAGGAGTGAGACGACGGTGCGGTCTACTAGGAGGGGGCGGAATTCCTCCATGAGGTCGAGGGAGAGGCTGGGGCGCTTGTCGGTGGAGGCGTGTAGAACCCCGAGCGAGGGTTCCAGGCCGGCGGCAATGAGGGCACCGGTGCACTCACTTAAGAGGATGGCGTAGGCGTAGGACAGGGCGGCGTTGGCCAGGTCTTTGGGCGGGCGGCGGCTGCGGCGGGGGAAGGTGACGTCGTCGGGCACGAGGGCGGCCAGGCAGGAGAAGTACTGGGTGGAGGCGGCGCCTTCAATGCCCATGAGTTCATCAATGGTGCCGGCGTGGCCGGTGTCCGCTAGGAGCGTCCGCAGGAGGCCGCAGGTGGTGGTGATGTCGACGGCGCGGTCACGGCGGCCGGCCCGGTGGATGACGTTGAGCTGGTGCCTGATTTTGGCGCGGATAATGGCCTGCGCCAGGGGGAGGCGGGCGTGATCGTTCTCGGCGAGTTCGGCCTGGGCCAGGAGCCGGCGGGCGCTGGTTGTTGACCGTGGCCCGGAGAGCTGCCCGAGGTAGTTGCCGTGGCGGGACAGGAAGACGACGTCGATGTCGTTGTAGAGCGCCCAGGAGCGGGCTCCGGCGGATAGGCCGACAGTACCGGTGAGGACTATGCGGTTGACGGCTCGGCGGGGTATGGATACGTGGGGCAGTCCTGTGGGGCCGTCGACTATGAGGCGCTCGCGGGAGACGCGGACGCGGGCGCCGTCTTGGCCGACGTAGACGACTTTGTCGGGGTGGGCGTGCTTGTCGACGTCGTGGTGGGGGTCGACTTGGGGGAGGGTGGCTGAGAAGTCGACTCCGAGGTAGCTGAAGCCCTCGTCGAAGGTGGTGACCATGGTCTTGTCCTCATTGAGTGGGAATCCGAGGGCGGCTGCGAGGACACGGATGGTGTCGAACGCTTCTATGACGTCGCTGCGAGTGGGGCCGCATAGGACGATGTCGTCGGCGAAACGCACGTATCCGTATCCGGCGTCGCCGATGGTGAGGTCCACGCTGGTGAAGGAGAGGTTGGCCAGGAGGGGTGAGAGGCAGGAGCCTTGGGCGACGCCGCGGCTCCGGGCCCGCGGTTCGTGGTGGGCCCGCCGGGGCGAGGCGATGAGGCGAATGAGGTCGCGTGTTCGGCGGCATTCCAATACGTCCCCCATTGCCTCCAGTGCGTCGTCGATGAGCACGTGGGGGAAGAACTCGTCTATGTCAGTGCGCAGGACGTGGTGGTTGCCGTGGTCTCGGAGGGTGGCGAGGTGGTCAACGGCGTCGTCGACTCCTAGGCCGATCCTGTAGGCGAAGGAGCACGGGGATTGGACGCGGTCGAGGGGCTGAGCGATGACGTCGACGACGGCTCTTTCGACGAGCCGGTCGCGGATGGTGGGCACGTGCAGGATCCGGCGTTCACCGGGGGTCTTTTTGGGGATGGGAATTCGGGTGAGTGGGTTGGGGATGTAGGTCCCGGTTCTGAGTTCAGTGGAGAGGTCGGCCAGGTAGCGGTCCAGGTTTGCGGCGATGGCCTGGGTTTCCCGTTGGAGTTGGCCGTCTCGCGCGTCCTTGGCCAGGAGGGTGCTCCAGGCCTTGGCGAGGACCTCGGTGGAGGTGATGGTTTCGAAGAGGCTTCCCGGCTCGGTGAGTCCGCCGCGTTCGGTGAAGGCGGGGGTGCTTTGGAGCGGGAGGATCTTTTCTCCCAGGTAGTAGCCCCGAGGGGCGCCGCTGAGGGGAGGCGGGGAGCCGGCCCGCCCGGCCGTGTCGGATCGTGCTCGTGGCAGGTGTGTTCTGCGCCGGCGCATGGGCGAGGCGTCCTCCTCTCGTCTTGAACGCCCTTATCTGTCCTATTGTCAACAGATACGCCTTCGTGTCACTACCTCAGTTCTGGTACTTGCGCTGGGACCCGTTGTGCGATAAAGGCCGGTCGCGCGCGTACCGTGGGCTGGTTGAGCGGGGCGCGGTGGTGGGCGAGGGGCGGCGAGCGCCAGCGGTCCGGCATCCTGCCTCACGGCGGCTTATCGGGGTCCAGGGGCTCGGCAAAGTTGTTTGTTGTGGGGCTGGCCTGGGGTGATGGCGGGTTCTGGGGGTGCGGGGGTTGCGGCGTGGCCTGCCTGGGAGATGATGGATAGTGCTTAAACAGTCCTGCATTCCT
>NZ_RYFV01000005.1 GCF_004104015.1 Actinomyces oricola
GCGGGACGTCACCTTCGATGAGGACCGCCACCAGCTGCGCACCGGCAACGGACCCCACGTCATGGCCACCCTGCGCAACACCGCCATCAGCCTCATACGCCTGACCTACGGACCCCACGCATCCATAGCCGAACGACTACGACACCTCACCTACGAACCATCAGAAGCAACACGCCTGGTCACAGCACCATAGAAACAACTTTGCCGAGCCCCTGGCAGGAACGCCCAGACCAGCACACCGGCTACGAGCAGCACGAACACGGCGAGATATGCGGCGAGCACCATCGGCCGGTTGAAGGCCTCCCCGCCGGGGAGCATCGGTAGGAGGGAAAAGAGCACCGTGACGAGCGCGAACGCGGTGGGCCACGCCCACGATGTCCAGCTCGGTCGTGGCTGCTCCTCGATCGTCTCCATTGGCCCGATTGTAGGAACGCGCAACGGGAATGTCCTCATACCCGGGTCTAGTAGACCCGGGTGCGACGCGGTCGACGAAGACTGCACCGTACGGGAATGTGCTCACCGTTAATGCCTGGTGCCATTGGCATCGTGCTTACTTTTGATCATGTCACCAAGCAGCGGGGGTCGCGCACGATCCTCTTTGACATCACTTTCACCGCGAAGCCCGGTCGGGTGACCGGGTTCCTGGGCCCCAACGGTGCCGGGAAGTCCTCGACACTGCGCATCCTGCTCGGCCTCGACCACGCCACCTCCGGCACGGCTCTCGTCGACGGGAGGCCGTTCGCATCGCTGCGCGACCCATTGCGAAGTATTGGTGCGGTGCTCGACGGATCGGGGGCGCACCGCTCCCGCACCGGCCGCGCCCATCTGCGCTGGGTGGCCCGTTCTGCCGGGATCGGGAACGCGCGGGTTGAGGAGATGCTGGAACTGGTCGGCATCGCCGACGCAGCCGGTAAGCGTGTCTCGACGTATTCACTGGGGATGGGGCGCAGGCTCGGCCTCGCCGCGGCGCTACTTGGCGACCCGTCGGCACTGGTCCTCGACGAGCCGGTCAATGGCCTCGACCCCGAGGGCATCCGATGGATACGCCGACTGCTGCGCGGGCAAGCCGAACAGGGCCGCACCGTGCTGCTGTCCTCACACCTGATGGGTGAGCTCGCCGAGACCGTCGACGACGTGGTCGTCATCAACAACGGCCAGATCGTCGCCGACGGCACCCTGCCCGGCGTGATCGGTTCCCACGGCAGTCTCGAAGACGCCTTCTTCGCCCTCACCGAAGGCGAGGTCACCCGATGAGAACACTGCGCGCGGAACTGTCCAAACTCGTCACCCTCCCATTCGCCTGGCTCGGATTCATCGCCGGGCTGGTCGTGCCGGTCGGGATCACCACCATCACCAGCCTCACCACCGAGCCCGGCCCGGACACCGGATTCTCGGAGCTGGCCGTCGGCGTTCTCGGCGCGATCATCATCGGCGTGACTGCGATCGCCAGCGAATACACCTCCGAGGGCGAAGAAGCCGCCAGCAGCCGCCAGATCACCGCCACCCTCACCACGACGCCCTCACGTCTTCGTGTGCTGGCCGCGAAAACCGGCGCTGTCATCCTCGCCGTGACCGTGCTCGCGGTCGTCGCGTTCACGCTGGTGCTCACTACCGCACAAATCCTGCTCGGTGCTGATGCTCCCGCCCTCGACGGCGCCACAATGGCGCGACTCGGCGGCGCGCTCGTCTACTGGGTACTCCTGGCAGTGATCGCGCTCGGCCTGACCGTCCTGACACGTAACGGCATCATCCCGATGTCAATCCTGGTGCTGAACTCTTCGGCAGTGCCGTTCACCTATCTCGCCGCCAACAGCGGCATCACCGCAGCGAATTATCTGCCCGACTTGGCAGGGATGCGCATGTTCGTCTCCGTCCCGACCGGCATCGAGATCGCGCCGATTGTCGGTGGCGTCGTGATGGGAGCCTGGGCGCTCGCCCTGCTCGTGATCGCCGGAATCGTGTTCACCAGGAGAGACGCATGACCACCACCAGTGCAAGCACGCCGACCACGCGCAGCCCGGCTGCGACGTTCACCGCGGCAGTTCGTGCGGAGGCTCACAAACTCGGGACTCTCCCGGCAATCTGGCTGCTCTTAGTGGGCACGATCGCACTCACCGTCGGATTGTCGCTTCTGTTCGCGGCCAACAGCGGCGGAGCTGAGCTGGCCGGGATGGAACTCGACATTGCTGTCACCGCGATTCCCTGGACACAATGCGGGTTCTTCCTTCTTGGTGTCGTCGCCGCGACCTCCGAATACATCGGCGGCCAGATCCGTACCACCCTGGTCGCGATGCCGAACCGGGTCATGCAGCGTCTCGCCGCCCTCGCCGCTCTTGTGATACTCGCACTCATCGCAGGCCTCATAACGGTGAGCTGCAGCATCGTCACCATGTTCATTGCCGCGAACATTGATCTTGCAACGATCGATCCGAGCACGTTGATACGGGTAGTGGTCAACGCTTCGGTGTATTTGACGCTCATGAGCGCGCTCAGTTCCGCGCTCGGATTCCTCATCCGAAAAGCGATTCCCACTGCCGCGATCCTGTTGGTCTACCTGTTGATCGTCAGCCCTCTCTTGCAGGGCCAAAGCTGGTACTGGCTCCCAGACATGGCCTCCTACACCCTCTGGTTCCCCACTACGCCGGCCGATGCACCAGACGCGCCCATCGCCTGGCTCACAATCATCGCCTGGACGCTCGCATTCCTCGTTCCCTCGATCATTATCGGCAGGCGACGTGACACATAGGAAGCATCTCGGGGTACGAGTGCTGACGGCCATTGAGCAGCAAGCCGCGATCCGCGACCCAGAAGTACGGCAGCCCGCCATCGCACGACAGCGAGCCATTGAAACAGGAACCCGAACCGGACAGGCGATGGTTTGAACGACGGCCAACTGG
The DNA here is from genome assembly GCF_004104015.1 of Actinomyces oricola. Classification (GTDB taxonomy): domain Bacteria; phylum Actinomycetota; class Actinomycetes; order Actinomycetales; family Actinomycetaceae; genus Actinomyces; species Actinomyces oricola. The sequence goes on from NZ_RYFV01000005.1 coordinate 2,898, forward strand.
TGGACGCTATGCGAACAGCCCGCGCGCAGGGTGGGAGCGTGAACGCGCTGGTGCGCCGGTTCGGGGTTCACCGGGACACGGTGTGGGTGAAGACGCGGTGACGCTTAGTAAGTTCTCTTGCGGCAAGTAAACTTGTGACACGGTGCCGGAGCCGACCATCCTCGGCAGTGCCTACCGGCACGGCGTCTCGGATGCGGCGATGCTCCATGCGCTCCGTTTCCCTGTCCGCCATTTCGTGCAAGACGACTCGATGACGATGTTCATCGGCCCCGATGAGACCGGCACCCTCGTAGAGGTTGGTGTGATCGAGTGGCATGGTGTCATCGCCATCGCTCACGCCATGCGCCCGGCCCGAGCCAAGTATCTGAGGTGAACCACCATGACTCGACGCTCCATTGAAGACATCAAGGCTCGTGCCGACGAGTTCGCCGACGCTTTCGAGAACTACGACCCGAAGCCCGGCGATCAGGACGCGCCCCTGTCGCCCGCGATGGCGGTCAAGCTTGCCGCGTGGCGACGCGACGCCGCCGAGAAAGAGCTTGCTGAAGCCGTGCGCGCTGCGCGTGAGCAGAGCCTGTCGTGGCGCGAGGTGGGCGAGGCGATCGGTACCAGCGGTGAAGCCGCCCGGCAACGTTATGGCGCGTCGGCATGACCGGCGGCTCGGTCATGCGTCGGATCAATGGTGAGAGGTTCGGGCGGTGGAGCCTCGGCCTCGACGCCTGCTACTGCACGGTGCTGATCGTTCTCGCGGTCGTGACGGTGGCGATCGACATTGCCCTGTTCGCGACGAGCCAGGCGGTTGCGCTGCAAACGCTCCCTGCCAGGGTAACGTAGATGAGCACCTGGGAGGCGGGCCAGGGCGTCGTGGAACTCCCCGACGGTCGGCGCATCCGGGGTCGAGGGCTGCGCAAGAACTCACTCGGGAGCGTCGAACCGGAGTTCGGCATCTACCTGCTCGGTCGTGACCCGAACATCGTGGACTGGCCCTCGCGCTGGGTACGCTGGCGTGACTTCCGGCTACCGGACTCCACCGACGAGGCGGTGGCCGCGTTGCGAGAGGCGCACCAGCGCGCAGCGTCCGAACGTGTAGAGGTCGCCTGTAGCGGCGGCATCGGGCGCACAGGAACTGCGTTGGCGGTTCTCGCCGTGCTCAGCAGCGTCGCCCCTGACGACGCGGTGACTTGGGTGCGAGAGCACTATCACCGGCGAGCAGTCGAGACTCGCGCGCAACGGCACTGGATCGCCGAGGCCGCTACATCGTTGAGCATGTAATTGAGCGTGTAACACGGTCTGCCCGGTCGCGCTCGATGGCCTCGATGAACTGCGCTCGTGCATCGGCCGTGCCCTCAGCGACGACATGCAACGTGTTCCTCTCACGGCCTCGGGTCATACCGACATGCATCGCCGCGCCGTCCATTTGCTGGCCAAGAACGGTGTGCGAGGCGGGCACGGTCACACCCTGCACCCCCTAGGCAGTCACGGCATAGGACAGGTGGGGGCGTTCGTCTCGGATACGGTCGTTCAGCCGCGAGGCGTGACCATATGCGGTCGGAGTTCCACCACCAGCCGTGGGCGTGGACGAAGGACTCACGCAGAAAGGTCGCCCAGGGCGGAACGCCGATGCGAGCCCCGATCGGCTACCTCAACGTCCGCAAGACCAATGAGCAGGGCCGCGAGATACGCACCGTCGAGGTCGACCTTGAACGCGCCCCGCTGATCCGGTGGGCGTTCCAGCAATACGCGACCGGGGAAACCTCGGTCGCGGGCCTGTTGCGCGACTTGACCGCGCGAGGGTACGCATGTCACGTGTTCCCTTAAGGCACTTTGGGTGGAGCTAGGGGGATTCGAACCCCCGACCTCTTCCATGCCATGGAAGCGCGCTACCAACTGCGCCATAGCCCCGCGACGGGTGACCGCGCCCAGGCTCGCGCCGTCTGGTGCGGGTCGTGGAGCTAGGGGGATTCGAACCCCCGACCTCTTCCATGCCATGGAAGCGCGCTACCAACTGCGCCATAGCCCCGTCTTTCGGGCGCCGCCCGCGGGCGACGCGGATAACTCTAGGGAGGACTTCCCCCGGGAGGCAAATCTGTCAGCCGTGCGCTACCTCACCACAAGATCCGCCCCAGGGGCGAGGGCTCCACCGGCGGCCCGTCGTTCCAGGTCACTAGCATCCAGCCCGGCGGGCGGCGCCCGGAGCGCAGCACCCCGTGGTGGCAGTTGCTCATGCCCCGCAGCCCCGACCAGCTGGCGGCGTCCAGCCCCAGCAAGTGCGTGGCCCCCAAGCTGAGGGCCGCCCCGTGTGAGACCACCACGACAACATCGTCGCTTCCGGCATCCTCTGCCAGACGCCGCAGCGCCTCCCCCACCCGCGCGGCGGCACCGGCACGGGTCTCAACACCGACGCCCTGGGGGTCTCCCGTGGTCCGCCAGTCGGCAAACTGTCTGGGCCAGTCCTTGGCTATCTGTTCGCTGGTCAGGCCCTCCCAGTCCCCGAAGGACTTCTCCACCAGGTCCGCCTCCACCATGACGTCCAGCTCAAGGGTTTCCGCCAGGGTTTCGGCGGTGGCGCGCGCGCGCTGCAATGGTGAGGAAACAATCCTGCTCGGATTGAGGGCGGCAAGACCGTCGACGGCGGCCCGCGCCTGTGCCAACCCGGTCTCGTTAAGGGGGATATCGACGCGCCCTTGGATGCGCCCATCGAGGTTGTAGTCAGTCTGGCCGTGGCGCCACAGCACCAGGTCTGTCACGGTTCGGGGCCTCCTCAGGGCTGCTCGGGCGCCCTGGCGGCGATCTCGGCCAGGTCTGCGGGCAACTCAACCAGGGGGCAGTCCTTCCACAACCGCTCCAGGGCGTAGAACTCCCGGTCCTCGTCCTGCAGGATGTGCACCACAATGTCGGAGTAATCGAGCAGCACCCACCGGGCCTCCTCAAAACCCTCCCTCAACTCGCGCCTGGCGCCCGCCTTGCGCATGGCCTCGTCAATAGCGTCGGCGATGGCCCGCACCTGCCGGTCATTGCGCCCCGAGGCCACGAGGAAGACATCGGTGAGCCCCAGACGCTCGGAGACGTCGATCGCGGTCATCTCCTGGGCCTTCTTCTCCGCAGCGGCACGGGCGGCGGCCAGAGTCAAGGCGACGGCGTAATCGGTGGCTGGCACTGGGCTCCTCAGGTGAGTGCGTAACTGAGATGAGGATAGCGCTCAGGGCAATGGCTGGGGCCACCAATCAGGAACGTCTTGGGCGCCCAGCGCACCATTGTTGCCCTGCGAGGACAGGACCCATATTAGGGTCGCGGCGACAAGCACCACGACGAGCACCAGCAGGGCGATCAGGAGGATGCGCCCCAGACGCGAACTCCGCTTCGCGGGGGTGGGCGGTGCCGACGGGGCTGTGGCCACCTTGACCTCGCTCCAGGCGGCAGCGGTGTGCTCCTCAATCTCCGGCAGGGACAGGCCTCCCGGAGCCTGCTGGGCCGTCTCGGGCTGAACCGGCTCGGCCTGGGCGGGCTGGGGCTGGGCGGGCTCGGGCACAGACCTGGGCTCAGGCGGCGTCATTGGCTCAATGGAGGCCGGCAGGGCCTCCTCGGGGCTGGCGGCCTCCCCACCTGAACCGGGGTGCAGAGCCTTCCACTGGGGGGTGTCAATGCCCTCGAAATCCTCGTCGACGGGCTGGATCTCGCTGAGCTCGCCCGTGGAGGCGTTCACCGTGCGCACGCCCTGGGCGGCGGCCGGGATCCGCACGATCGGGCGGCGCATGGGGGCCCCGTTCCCCAGATACGGCACCTTGGCAGCAGACGAACCTGAACTCGCCGAGGGCGCGGACTTCTTGGCAACCGGCTCCGGGGCGCTAGCCACCCGGGTCGGCGACTCAGGACCCGGGGCGTCGGGCTTCTCGACGGCCGGCCTCAGCCGCTGGATGCTCGTTTCCTGGGCCGCCGGCTCGGGCTCTGGGGTGGGAGCATCCTTGGCGGCAGACGGGGCCTGGGCCTCCTGGCGATCAGGCTGAGCCAACCCGGTGACAACCCGCGTGGGGTCGGCCTGTTGCGTCTCCTGGCCGCCCTCGCCCTGGGCCTGGGGAGACTCGGGTGAAGGGGATCCGGGTGAAGGGGATCCGGGTGAAGACGTCTGGTCCGGCGGTGAGGCAACCTGAGGGGACTGCTCCCGGCGCGTGTGCAGGGATCGGCGCATTGGTGCCGTGGGCGGCTCGGTGCTGGGTGGGGCGGACTGGAGCGCCAGGGAGGCGCCGCCGTCGGGCAGTTCCGCGGGGGCCATGAGGCCCGTGTCGATCAGGGTCGGGTCGGGCTCTGAGTCCTCCTCATCCTGGGATCTGGCGGGAGCGGGGGTCCACGTGGGCAGGCTCGGTGAGGGGTCTCTGCGGGGAGACGTCCAGGGCGTCGTGCTGCTCGAGGCCTGTCCGGTATCTTCTCCCGTCGTCCACCCGGAGCCGGGCGCTGAGGAGGCGGATGGGGAGCTGGAGCGGCGCCCCGTGGCCTCCGGGGCGGAGGAGGCCGTCTCCCGCCGGGATCGGGAGATGGAGGAGTCGGGGATGACCGGCTGCTCAGCGAGAGGGTCCTGAAGGGCGCGCGCCTGTTCAGCAGTGATCTCCCCGGACTCGACAGCGGCCCGCAGTGCTGCGGCCTCTTCTCGTAGGCGCCTGAGCTCGCGGCGGGTAAGTAGCGGCTGCTGGCCGGTGAGGATCGCCTCGCGCTCGGCAGCGCGTTCGGCCTTGCGGATAGCGCGACGGCTGCGGCGATGCGTGCTGCTCTTGGCGTCCTCAGTTGCCTGTGCGTCGGCGGTTTCAGTGCTCACCGTCGTTCTCCTTCCTCAGAGACTGCTCGCGCGCGACGCGGGCTGTCATAGACGTCGTCGACGCTGAGCGCTCTGCCATACGGTAGAGGCCATACTTGCGGATGTACTGCACCACGCCGTCAGGTACGAGGTACCACACCGGGGTACCTCTACTCACCCTCAAGCGGCAATCGGTTGAGGAGATCGCCATGGCAGGAACTTCCACCAGTGAGATCCTGTCCTCTGGAAGCCCGGGATCGGTCAAGGCGTGCCCAGGCCGCGTGACCCCCACCAAGTGGGCCAGGTCGAAGATCTCCTCATTGTCCTTCCAGGTCAGAATCTGAGCGAGCGCGTCCGCACCGGTGATGAAGTAGAGCTCCGCTCCAGGATACTCGGCCCGGATATCATGGAGTGTATCAATAGTATAGGTGGTTCCGCCTCGGTCAATGTCCACTCGCGAGACGGTGAAACGCGGGTTGGAGGCGGTGGCGATCACCGTCATGAGGTAGCGGTGCTCGGCTGGGGAAACGCGGCGGTTGCGCTTGAAAGGCTGCGTCCAGGTGGGGACGAAAATGACCTCGTCCAGACCGAAGACATCCTGTACCTCGCTGGCCGCCACGAGGTGCCCGTGGTGAATCGGGTCGAAGGTGCCGCCCATGATGCCAATGCGCAGCGGCGCGGGGCTCACTCTCATTGGTTGTGCTCCGCGGTGATGCTGGACGGCACAAGGGCTCCTCTGGATTGCTGCCCGATGACGGGACTCTTGACTGCTCGGGTTCCATCCTGCCACGCCGCCCAGAAGACAGGTGCGGCGCAACACCACTGTAATCACATGGCGACCTGCCGCCGGGGCGTACACGCGGGCCACCCGCAGGATCCAAAAAGGGAACGATCCGCCACCTGTCCCCGCCGGCGCGCTCCACCGTAAAGGATCGCGCAAAGGACTGCGCCGCGCCGAGGCAACTCGGGCGCCCGCCATTACGGCCTTACCGGCCGCCCTGCTCCTGCCCGGGCTGAACGGCCCCGCGTATACCCTCGTATACCCTCTCGTATACGAGTAAGAGCCGCCCCTGCTCAGGGGCGCACGTGCCCTTCACCCTCAACTATCCAGGTGGTTGTGGTCAGTTCGGCTAAGCCCATGGGGCCGCGCGCGTGGAGCTTCTGGGTGGAGATGCCCAACTCGGCCCCCAACCCCAGCTGGCCGCCGTCAGTGAAGCGGGTGGAGGCGTTGACCATGACGGCCGCCGAGTCCATGCCCGCCACGAAACGGTTAATCACACCGGCGTCCTGCGCCAGGACCGCCTCGGTGTGCCCGGAGGTGTAGGCGCGAATGTGGGCAATGGCCTCCTCCACGTCGTCGACAATGTGCACCGCCAGATCCGCTGAGCCGTACTCGGTGGCCCAGTCCTCCTCACTGGCCTCCACCAGGAGCTCCTCGCGCCCGGCCAGCACCGCCGGGGCGGTCAGGAGGTCCCGGACGAAGCTATCGGCGTGGAGGACGACGCCGCGCTCCCACAGGGCGGCGGCCGCAGCAGGCAAATAGTCGGCGGCAATAGCGCGATGAACCAGCAGAGTCTCAGCGGCATTGCACACGCCCACGCGCTGGGTCTTGGCGTTGACAATAATGTCAACGGCGGGGCGCACCTGCGCCGAGGCGTCAACGTAGACATGGCAGTTGCCCGAGCCGGTCTCGATGACGGGCACCCGCGACTCCTCCACCACCGTCCGGATAAGACCGGCGCCGCCGCGCGGAACAAGGACATCAATGAGACCACGGGCGTGCATGAGTGCCCGAGCCCCCTCACGGCCGGCCGCGTCAACGGTGCTCACCAAGTCGGCGGGGAGGTCGACGGCGTCGAGGGCCTGGCGCAGGATATCGACAATGACGGCGTTGGTGTCCTGGGCGGCGCTGCCCCCGCGCAAAATGACGGCGTTACCGGACTTAATGGTTAAGGCGGCGACATCGGCGGTGACATTGGGGCGGGCCTCGTAGATCATGCCGACCACGCCCATGGGTACACGTACGCGGCGTACGCGCAGACCGTTGGGCAGCCGCTGACCGTCAACGATCTGCCCTACCGGATCAGGCAGGGCGGCGATCTCCTCCAGGGCGATGCAGATGGCCTCAATGCGCTTGGCGCTCAGAGCGAGGCGGTCAATGAGCCCCGGCCTCATGCCGGCGGCGCGGGCACGTTCAAGGTCCAGGGCGTTAGCCGCCAGGACGGATGAGGCCTTGACCCGCAGGTGGGCGGCCATAGTGCGTAGGGCGGCGTCCTTGTGCTCACGGGTGGCCTCAGCCAGGCGGCGCTGGGCCTGGCGCGCAGCGTGGGCGGTGGTCGTGATCAAGGCGGCGGCGTCGGGGGCGTCAGGTGCGGTAGTCTCCGTCATGGCCCCAACCATACGGCGACCTCGGAGACTCCCGTGTATGCGCCGGATAGTGGCTGTGCCCGCGGCCGGCGGGATCCCTACGCTCCAGCGGTGCGGGGCAACTCGGCCAGGTCGTCGCGGTGGACCACGGGCGCCACGTGGTCGGGCATAGGGGCGCCACTGCGGCGGGCCGCCAGCACTTCCTCGATCTCACTGGCCGCGTAGCGGCAGATGCCGCGGGCCAGCGTCCGCTCGGGTCCGACCACCTCCACCACGGAGCCGGACTCGAAGTCGCCGTCAACCCCGGTGACGCCGGGCAACAGCAGCGACTTCTTGCCCGCCGTCACCGCGTGAGCCGCCCCGGCGTCAACCATGACCCGCCCCTCGGGGATCGAGGCGTGAGCCATCCACAGGCGGCGGCTGGAGCGGTGCGGACCGGTCGGCTCGAACCAGGTGCCCAGGTCCCTGGGGATTTTGGGGGACCCCAGCAGGGCGGGGGCGTCGTCGGCGTCGGCGATAATAGTGGCCGTCCCCGAGGCGCAGGCGATAGAGGCGGCCTGGACCTTCGTGGTCATGCCGCCCGTGCCCAGGGCCGTGCCCCGCCCGGAGACGTCCACGCCCTCAAGATCCTGGGCGCCGCGCACGTAGCGCACGGGCCGGGCGCCCGGGGTCCCGGGGCGAGCAGTCCACATACCATCCACGTCGGTGAACAGCACGAGGGCGTCGGCCGTCACCAGGTGAGCTACCAGCGCCGCCAGGTGGTCGTTGTCCCCAAGATTGAACTCGGTGGTCGCCACGGCGTCGTTCTCGTTGACCACGGGCACCGCCCCCATGGACAGCAGTGCGTCGAAGGTGGCGCGCACGGTGCGGTAGTGGCGTCGTACGGCGACGTCCTGGACAGTCAGGAGCACCTGGGCGGTGACCACCCCGTAGGCGCTCATTGCCGTCTGCCAGCGCGAAACCAGGTGCCCCTGCCCCACGGAGGCGGCGGCCTGAAGCAGCCGCAGCTCACCCGGGCGCTCTTCCAGTCCCAGGGGGGCCAGGCCCGCCGCCACCGCGCCGGAGGAGACCAGGACGACGTCGTGGCCCCGGCGGCGCAACCCGGCAATGAGACGGGCCAAGATGTCAATGCGGTTGAGGTTAAGACCGCCATCCTCGCGGGTCAGGGAGGATGAACCGACCTTGAGGACCACCCGCGCCCTCTCCGGCAGCGCCACGGGGCGCCCAGCGCGGTCGGCCCCCTCCCCCGCCGCGACGCCCTGGTCGCGGGCGCGGACCCCACTCACTGATCCCCCTCATCCCAGGCGGTGGCATCAGTCCACAGCCCCTCGGCCGCCTCCTCGCGCAGCTCGGCGCGGGCCGCCTCCTTGGCGTCCATTAAGCGGTGGTACTGCTCACGGCGTTGAACGTTGGTGCGCCGCAGGCGGGGGTCAATGCGCAGGTCGGTTCCGCGGGCCCCCAGCAACTCGGGGCCAGTGGACATGGTCGGCTCCCAGGTGAACAAGACCCCGCCGTCGGCCTCCCCAATGAGGACCAGGTCCCCGCCCTGCGCACCGGCCTTGACCAGTTCATCCTCAACGCCACCGGCAGCCAGGCGGTCGGCCAGGTAGCCGACCGCCTCGTCATTGGAGAAGTCGGTCTGGAGCACCCAGCGCTCAGGCTTGTCGCCGCGGACCTGGTAGACCCGCCCCTCGCGGGGATGGTCAATGGGACGCACCGTGGCCACTGGAGCCTCGTCCTTGCGGCCCACCGCCGCCGGGCGAATGACGGGGCGGGCCTCCTGATCGACCTCGGGGGCCGGGGCGCTCAGGCGGGCCTGATTCACGTAGGAGGCCAGGGCGAAGGACAAAGGGCGCAAACCGGTGTGAGCGACGGCGGAGACCGCGAACACCGGCACGTTCCGGGCCTGAAGGTCCTCGGTGACGAAGTCGGCGAGCTCAGCGGCCTCGGGCACGTCCACCTTATTTAGCACCACAACGCGAGGGCGATCCATGAGCGGGACGCGCCCGGTCAGGTGCGGATCGGCCTCCTGAGCCCCCAGGCGCCCGGCATAGGCGGCCAGCTCGGCCTCAATGGTGTCGAAGTCGCTTAACGGGTCGCGTCCCGGCTCCAGGGTGGCGCAGTCCAGGACGTGGACGATCACCGCACAGCGCTCAATGTGGCGCAGGAACTCCAGGCCCAGGCCCTTGCCCCGGCTGGCCCCGGGGATGAGACCGGGCACGTCGGCCACCGTGTAGCGGGTCTCCCCCGCCTCAACCACCCCGAGGTTGGGCACCAACGTGGTGAAGGGGTAATCGGCGATCTTGGGGCGGGCCGCACTCATGGCGGCAATGAGAGAGGACTTGCCGGCACTGGGGTATCCCACCAGGGCCACGTCGGCAATGGTCTTGATCTCCAGGGTCACCTCGCACCGCTGGCCGGGCTCACCCAGGAGGTGGAAACCGGGCGCCTTGCGCCTGGAGGAGGCCAGGGAGAAGTTGCCGCGCCCACCGGTGCCGCCCCTGGCAACCACAACGCTGCTGCCCTCCCCCACGAGGTCGGCAATGACATTGCCGGCCGCGTCCTTGACCACCGTGCCCTCGGGCACTGGCAGGACCAGGTCCTTGCCGTCCACGCCGCGGCGCCAGTTGCCCATGCCGGGGGTGCCGTTGGGGGCGCTGCGGTGCGGGGAGCGGTGGTAACTCAGCAGCGTGGTGACCCTGGGGTCCACGTTCAACACGACATTGCCGCCGTGGCCGCCGTCGCCGCCGTCGGGCCCGGCCAAGGGCTTGAATTTCTCGCGATGGATTGAGGTGCAGCCGTGGCCGCCGTCACCACCGGCCACGTGGAGGACCACTCGATCGATGAAGCTGGGCATGGGGACTCTCCTGTGCTGGATGTAGGCGGGCGCACCGTGTCGGATAGCCCCCCAGGGCCGGGTCGCCGGTACGGCGCGAGGGCGGACGGCCGAAGCCGTTCGCCCTCGCGAATGCCGTGGGTGTGGGAGGCTCAGGCCTCGGAGAGCACGACGTTGACGACCCTGCGGCCGCGGTGGGTGCCGAACTCGACGTTGCCGGCGGCGGTGGCGAACAGGGTGTCGTCCTTGCCGAGGCCGACGTTGCGGCCGGGGTGGAAGCGGGTGCCGCGCTGGCGGACAATGATCTCACCGGCCTTGACGAACTGGCCGCCGTAGCGCTTAACGCCCAGGCGCTGGGCGTTCGAGTCACGGCCGTTGCGGGAAGAACCAAGACCCTTCTTGTGTGCCATGTCGGGCTTCTCTCTCTTTCAGGCTTTCTGCGTTCAGGATGCCGCAGCGAATGTCACTTAATGGCGGTGACCTTGATGGCCGTGAGCTGGGCGCGGTGGCCCTGGCGCTTGCGGAAGCCCGTCTTGTTCTTGAACTTGAGAATGTTGATCTTGGGGCCCTTCTCATCGCCGACGATCTCGGCGGTGACGGAGGCCTTGGCCAGGTCGGCAGCGGCGGTGGTCACTGTGTCGCCGTCCACCAGCATGACGGGGGCGAGGGTGACCTCGTCACCGATCTCGCCGGCAAGCTTGTCGACAACCACGACGTCGCCGACGGAGACCTTCTCCTGACGGCCGCCGGCCTTGACGATCGCGTAGACCACTTGATGCTCATCTCTGTCGAATCTTCGGACCGCGACTCCGGCGGGGCAGCCGGCCCCGCCCCAGGAGGCGGTCTCCCGGGCAATGGTGCAAGACGCACCGACTGACAACTGTATGCGATGCGACTGGAGCGGTCCAAGCCGCACAGAAGCCGCAGGGCTGTGGTCTTTGGCACGGCTTAGGGCGCGGCTCGGCCCCGGGTCGTGGGCGGCCAGAGTCGGGGTTAGGAAGGGGCCGGGGCGTCCTTGTGGGCGTTCTCGGCGGCCGCCGCAATCTGGGCCAGGGCGCCGCGCACGGCGGCACGAGCAGCATGGCCCCTGCCGGCGGGCTCGTCATCCTCGCCGGCCTCCTGGCTCGCGTCCCGGCCGCTGCCCTTGGCGGCCTCCTGGCTCTTGCGGCCGCGCCCCCGGCTCGGGCCGCGCGAGGCGGAAGCGGACAGGTCCGCGCCCTGGTTCTCCACCGGCGCGTCGTGGAGGATGAAGCCCCGCCCGCCACAGCACTCGCAGGGCGTGGAGAAGGCCTCCACCAGCCCCTGACCCACGCGTTTGCGGGTCATCTGCACCAGGCCCAGGGAGGTGACCTCCGTGACCTGGTGCCGGGTGCGATCCCGGCCCAGGCACTCCACGAGCCGGCGCAGCACGAGGTCGCGGTTGGACTCCAGAACCATGTCCACGAAATCAATGACGACCATGCCGCCTATGTCGCGCAGGCGCAGCTGACGCACAATCTCCTCGGCGGCCTCAAGATTGTTGCGGGTGACCGTCTCCTCCAAGGTGCCGCCGGCCCCGGTGAAACGGCCGGTGTTGACGTCGATGACCGTCATAGCCTCGGTGCGGTCGATAATGAGCGTGCCACCACTGGGCAGCCACACTTTGCGGTCAAAGCCCTTGGCAAGCTGCTCGTCCACGCGATGGGCAGCGAAAACATCCTCGGGACCGACCCAATGCTCCAGGCGGCCGGCCAGGTCGGGGCTGAGTTCGGTGACGTAGTCGGAGATCGTCTTCCACGCCCCGGCCCCGGAGACCACCAACTTGCGGAAGTCCTCATTGAAGACGTCGCGCACCACGCGCACGGCCAACTCGGGCTCGCCCTTGAGCAGGACGGGGGCCTTGCCCGAGCCCTTCATAACCTGGGTGGACTTCTTGTCAATCGCCTCCCACTGCTTGGCCAGGCGCGCGACGTCGGCGGCCAACTGCTCCTCGCTGGCGCCTTCGGCGGCGGTGCGCACAATGACGCCGGCGAAATCGGGAACAACCTTCTTAAGAATCTTCTTCAGGCGCGCCCGCTCGGTGTCGGGAAGCTTGCGGGAGATGCCGGTCATGGTGCCGCCGGGCACGAGCACCAGGTAGCGCCCGGCCAGGGTGATCTGGCTGGTTAGGCGGGCGCCCTTGTGACCAATGGGGTCCTTAGTGACCTGGACCAGGACGGTGTCCCCGCTTTTGAGGGCGTCCTCAATGCGGCGAGGTTTTCCCTCCATGCCGGCGGCATCCCAGTTGACCTCCCCGGCGTAGAGGACGGCGTTGCGGCCCTTGCCCAGGTCCACGAAAGCCGCCTCCATAGAGGGCAGGACGTTCTGGACGCGGCCAATATAGACGTTGCCGACCATGGAGGTCTGCGTATGGCGGGCCACATAGTGCTCGACCAGGAGCCCGTCCTCCAGGACGGCGATCTGGTTAAGGCCGTCCTGCTCGCGCACGATCATCTGGCGGTCCACGCTCTCACGGCGGGCCAGGAACTCGGCCTCAGTGACAATGGGGCGGCGCCGGCCCGCGGCCCGGCCCTCGCGGCGGCGCTGGCGCTTGGCCTCCAGGCGGGTGGACCCCTTCAGGGCGGTGACTTCGTCGCGCACGTCGCGCTCAGCCTCGGTGCGGGAGCGCGAGCGGCGGCGTCGGCGGCGTGAGGAGCCGGGCTCCTCCTCCGGCTGCTCCTCGGCCGCCTCCTCTCCGGCCTCGGTGTCGACCGGGGTCGCCTCGGCGGAGTCGGTGCGGGAGCGCGAGCGGCGGCCGCGGCCTCCGCGGCGGCGCTTACGCCGACCGGTGGCGCCCTCCTGCGCCTCGGTCTGGGGTTGGGCGGCCTCCTGCTCGCCGTCCTCGACCTTCTCCTGAGCCTTCTCCTGGTCCTGGTCCTCGGCCGGGGGGTGCGCCGGCGGCTCCTGCTCAACGTGCTCGGGGGTGGAGGGGGCCGCGGTGGCCTTGCGGCGGCGTCTGCGGCTTCGGGCGGGCGTGCCCTCGGCTCCCCCCTGCTCCTCGGCCGCCTGAGGGCCCGGCTGGGCGTCCAACTCGGGCAGGGGGCTCTGCTCGGCGGCGGGGGCCGTGGCCGGGGCGGTGGCCGCGGCCACAACCCGGCGACGACGACGGGCGCGGCTCGGATCGGGCGTCTGGAACAGGAGGGAGGCGGCAGGCAGGCGGGGCGCCTCCTGCGCGGGTTCCTCCTCGGCGGCCGGGTCCTGGGAGTCGCCCTGCGCCTCAGTCCCCTCGGCGGAGTCGTCGGCATCGCCGGCGGCGGGGTCCGAGGCGGCCGGGCCGGCGTTAGTGGGCGCCGGCGCTTCCTGGTCGCTCGCCCGGGTGCTCTCCGCGCCCTGGCCGGGCGCCCGCTGCCCGGACGGGGCCAAGGCCGGCTGCTCGGCGGCGGGGGCCGTGGCCGGGGCGGTGGCCGCGGCCACAACCCGGCGGCGACGACGGCGCGACGGGGCCCGCTGCTCCTCCGCCTCTGAGGGCTCCGGCTGGGAGGGCTCCGGCTGGGGGGCGGCCGGGCCGCTCAGAGCCGAGGCGCGCCTCTGCTCGGACTCCCCCTCGGCCGGGGAGGACTCGGGCAGGTGCGTCAAGACGGGCTGGACCGCCTCTGGCGCCGCCTGGGGAGTAACCGCCGCCGTCGTCACCCTTCGCCGGCGACGCGTCGACTCCTGTGGCCGGTCGGGGCCGGCCGGGACGGGGAAGTTCCCCTCCTCGGCGAAGGTTCCCTGGATGGGCTTGTCACCAGCGGGGGCACCGCCACTGGACTCACCGGGCTCCCGGGCGTCTTGGGAGGGGCTCTCCTCGGGCGGGGCCCCTCCATCCGGGGAGGCGGAGTCCTTCTGGTCTTCAGGCCCGCCGGCGCCCTCATCCAGGGCGCCGTCGTCCCGGGCACCGTCGTCCCCGAGGCTCTTCTTCTCGGCGCTGGCGTCCTCGGCGCCCTCAGCGGCCCCCTCGTCCTGGGAGGGCTGCGGGGAGGCGGGGGCCTCGTCGGCCTCCTCGCCGGGCCGCTGGCCGTCAGGGGCCCCCTGATCGCCGGCGGCGAAGTCGTGCCGATCGTTGTGCTGATCGTGGTCAAGGGTTGTGGTGGCGTCGTCACGGCGTTCAAGGTGCTGAGGACTCTGGTCCCTGGGCTCCTCGGGGGCGCCTTGGGCCGACTCAGTTGTGTTTTCGCTGGTCATGCGCGTTGCACTCTCCGGGCACCGCGAACGCCGTCGTACCACGGCTCCGCAGCGCGGTTGCGGCTCCCTGTCCGGGAGCGGAAAAGTCTGTGTATGCGCCTTGCGGCGCCCCCTCGGGCACCACCCGCTCGAACCGGGATTGCGGCGGCGCTTCCAAGGCGGCGCAAGTCTCCCGGACGGGGCGGTCGTCGAGGTTCGGGAACCGAATGCCGGTACGGGGCAACCGGGACCCCTGGGAGTATATGTCACACGAGGGCGGCCACCTGCATGCGAGCACCCCGGGAGCGGGCCGCGCCGTCGGCGCCAGTGCCGCCGGACGGCTCAGTGGCGCAAGTGGAAGGCGGCGGAGCACCCCTTTGACGACAGACTGTCACACTCTCCGCTACAATCTACCTATCCCCCCATGGCCACACCCATGGAATCTCTTATGTTTCTTATCGTTGCTCTTGAAAGGTGACGCTGGTGGTCACCACTCCCTTGGAACTGGACTCCCTCGACCTGGCTCGCTGGCAGTTCGGTATCACGACCGTCTACCACTTCATCCTGGTGCCCTTGACCATTGGGCTCTCACCCCTGGTCGCCCTCATGGAAACCCTCTGGCTGCGGACCGGCAAGGAGCATTGGCGCACCGCCACGAAGTTCTTCGGCAAGATCCTTCTCATTAACTTCGCGCTGGGCATGGCCACCGGCATTGTCCAGGAGTTCCAGTTCGGCATGAACTGGTCGGAGTACTCCCGCTACGTCGGCAATATCTTCGGTGCCCCGCTGGCCTTCGAGGCGCTCCTGGCCTTCTTCCTGGAATCCACCTTCCTGGGCCTGTGGATCTTCGGCTGGGACCGTCTGAGCCCCGTGCTCCACAACCTCACAATCTGGTGCGTGGCCGCGGGCACCAATATCTCCGCGCTGTTCATCCTGGCCGCCAACTCCTGGATGCAGCACCCGGTGGGCGCCGTCGTCAATCCCCAGACCGGCCGCGCCGAGCTCGACGGCGTCACGGGCTTCTTCGAGGTCCTGGGCAACCCGCTGCTGTGGACGACCCTGGCCCACGTCATCGCCACCTCCTTCCTGGTCGCCGGCGCGGTCATCCTGGGCGTGTCCGTGTGGTGGATGACCAAGGCGGCCCGCGCCGACCAGGACTTCGAAGCTCGCGAGCTGTGGCGCCGCTTCACCCGCTTCGGGGCGGTCACCATGGTGGCCGCCGGCCTGCTGACCGCCGGCACCGGCCACGCCCAGGGCCAACTCGTCGTCCAGGAGCAGCCCGCCAAGATGGCCGCCGCTGAAGCCCTGTGCCACACCGAGTCCGCGGCCCCGTTCACCGTTGCCGCCTTCGGCGACTGCCAGGGCGAGGGCCCCACGCGCATCATTGAGGTGCCCGGGGTCTACTCCTTTATGGCCACCAACGACCCCAGCGCCGAGGTTATGGGCTTAGAGGACGCCCAAACCATGTATGAGGAGCGCTACGGGGCCACTGACGCCCAGGGCGACCCGGTGGACTACACCCCCGACGTCATGACCACCTTCTGGTCCTTCCGCCTCATGATCGGCCTGGGCATGCTCTCCTCGGCCCTGGGCGCCCTCGCCCTATGGCTGACCCGCAAGGGCCGGCTCATTACCTCCAGCCGCATTGGGGTCCTGGCCCTGTGGAGCACCTGCCTGCCCTTCCTCGGCGCCACCTTCGGGTGGATCTTCACTGAGATCGGCCGCCAGCCCTGGGTGATCGCCCCGAACCTGGCAGACCCGGTCTCCCAGGTCTACATGCGCACCGCTGACGGGGTGTCCACAGTGGTCTCCGCCGGTACCGTCCTGACCTCCATGATCATCTTCACCCTCCTGTACGCCGCCCTGGGCGCGGTGTGGTTCATGCTGATCCGGCGCTACGTCCGCGAGGGCGTGCGCACCCCCGTGGCAGGCTCCAAGGAGTCGGCCACGAACGGCGCCGCCGTGCCCGCCCTGTCCTTCGAGTACTGAGCCCGAAGAAGAAAGACCACCACCATGACGCTGTCCATCCTCTGGTTCATTCTCATCGCCGTCCTGTGGATCGGCTACCTGGCCCTTGAGGGCTTCGATTTCGGCGTGGGCATGCTGCTGAAGATCCTGGGCCGTGACGAGCGCGAACGCCGCGCCCTCATTGGAACCATCGGCCCCCACTGGGACGGCAACGAGGTGTGGCTGCTGACCGCCGGCGGCGCCACCTTCGCCGCCTTCCCCGAGTGGTACGGCACGCTCTTCTCGGGCGCCTACCTGGCGCTCTTCGTCATTCTGCTGTGCCTGATCGTGCGCATTTGCGCCCTGGAGTGGCGCTCGAAGATCAATTCCCAACTCTGGCGCGACCGCTGGGATTGGGCCCACACCATCTGCGCCTGGGTGCCCTCAGTCCTGTGGGGCGTCGCCTTCGCCAACCTTGTTCAGGGCATGCGCATCGAGGTGGTGCAGACCGCCACCGGTGAGGTGGTCCCGCCCGCCTCGGTCCCCGCCGACACCCTCCTGCCCGGCGCCTCGCACCAGCTCACCGGCGGCTTCCTCAGCCTGCTGACTCCCTTCACCCTGCTGGGCGGCGTGGTCACCTGCCTGCTCTTCATCACCCACGGCGCCCTGTTCATTGCGCTCAAGACCGCTGGTGGGCTCTCGCAGCGGGCCCTGGGGCTGGCCCGCAAGTCGGCCCCGGCCTCCACCGCGGCGACCGCCGTATGGGCCCTGTGGGCGCAATTGGCCTACTCCCCCAACGTCTTGTCCTGGCTGCCGCTGGCGGTGGCAGCGCTGTCCCTGGTCGCCTCCCTGGCGGCCGGCCGCGCCGGGCGCCAGGGCCTGGCCTTCGCCCTGCACTTCGGTGCGATCGCCTTCGCGGTGGTGTTCATCTTCGCGGCCATCGCCCCCGACGTCATGCGCTCGAGCATAAGCCCGGCCTACTCGCTGACCATCACCCAGGCGGCCAGCGCCGACACCACTTTGCTCATTATGACCGTGGCCGCCGTCGTGTTCGTGCCGGTGGTGCTCGTCTACACCATCTGGGGTTACCGGGTCTTCTCCGCACGCATCCACGCCGAGGCGATTAACCCGCATGAGGGCGGCCTGCACCCCACTAAAGTGCGCGACTCCTCCCAGCCCGAGGCGGTCATCGGCTACTGACCCCTCTCCCGCCCCGAGCCCGCTAGCCCACGGAGGCGCACCCCCGAGCGGGCAACCAGGGGCCGGGATTCGGGACCCTCGTCCTATCCCACTATCCTGGCATGGTGAAGCCCCTCGACCCCCGGCTCATGCGCTATGCCCGCTCAGCCCGGACCTATATCGCCTCCACGGCGGTCACCGGCGCGCTCACAGCCCTCCTCGTGGTGGTCCAGGCGTTCCTCATCTCGCGCACCGCCGCCCCGGTCATCGCCGGGCAGGCGCCCCCGCTGGCCCTGCGCACCGCCCTGCTGGCCCTGGCGGCCATAGTCGCGACCCGGGCGCTGGTCCTGTGCCTCCAAGAGGTGCGCGCCCACCGGGCCGCCACCGCCACCACCATGGACCTGCGCCGTCAGGTGCTCGTGCACGCCGCCACTCTAGGGCCGCGCTGGCAGGCCACCAACTCGGCCGAGACCGCCACCCTGCTCACCCGCGGCCTGGACGACCTGGAGCCCTACTTCACCCGATACCTGCCTCAGCTCCTCCTGGCCGCTACCCTCACCCCGGCGACCGGTATGGTGCTGCTCACCCAGGACCTGCCCTCCACCGTCGCGGTGGTGTGCACTATTCCCCTCATTCCCGTGTTCATGGTGCTGATCGGCCGCATGACGCAGGCGCACTCCGCCGAGCGTCTGGAGGCCATGGAACGCCTGGGCGCCCAGGTCCTCGACCTCCTGGCCGGACTGCCCACCCTCAAGGCCCTGGGACGCGAGCAGGGACCGCGCCGGCGCGTAGCCGAACTGGGCCACGCCTACAACGCCACCACCATGGCCACCCTGCGCGTCGCCTTCCTGTCCGGGGCGGTCCTAGAGTTCATCACCACCCTGTCGGTGGCCATAATCGCGGTGCAGATCGGCTTCCGGCTCCTCTACGGCCACCTGGACCTGGCCACCGGCCTGCTTGTGCTCATGATCGCCCCGGAGGTCTACCAGCCGCTGCGGCAAGTCGGTTTCCACTTCCACGCCTCAACCAACGGGGCCGCCGCCGCCGAAGCCGTCTTCCAGATCCTGGACGCGCCCCTGCCCGAGCGGGGAACGTCACCGGCACCGGACCTGGGCACCACCACCATTGAGCTGGAGGGGGTGGGCGTAGCCGCCCGCGGCACCTGGGCGCCGGCCCCCCTGACCGCCGCCATAAGACCGGGCCGAGTCACGGCGCTGGTCGGCCCCTCGGGCGCCGGCAAGTCGACCGCCTCACTGGTGCTCCTAGGACTGCTCTCACCCGACCGGGGGCGGGTAGTGCTGCGCACCCCCGACGGTGCTCCCACCCCCCTGACGCAGATCGACCCGGCCACCTGGTGGGCCCAGATCTCCTGGGTGCCGCAACGGCCTGTTCTGGTGGCCGGCTCGGTGCTGGACAATGTCCTGGGCCCGCAGGCCGCCGGGATGGCCCCCACCGCCGGACTGGAGGAGGCCGCCCGGGCCACCGGCCTGGACAAGGTCCTCGCCGACCTGCCGCAGGGCTGGCTCACCGCCGTCGGCCAAGGCGGGCAGGGCCTCAGCGTGGGTCAGCGCCAGCGCCTGGCCCTGACCCGGGCGCTGCTGGCGCCCACGCCGCTGGTGGTCCTCGATGAGCCCACCGCCCACCTGGATGCCGCCAGCGAGGCCCATGTCCTCGACGCCGTCGCCGCCCTCCGCAGCGCCGGGCGCACCATTGTGGTCATCGCCCACCGCACCCCCCTACTGGCCCTGGCCGACGACCTCATTGAGGTCACCTCCGCCCCAGCCGAACCGGCTCCGGGAGACCGCACCCCGGCCATGGTGGGCGCTTCGCCGGAGGAGCGCCCATGAGCCTGGTCCTGACCGCCCCCGAACGCCGCGCCCTGCGGCGGGCCGTGCGCCTGCTGGACCTGGACCGCAAGCGCTTCGCCCTGTCCGTCCTCACTGGTGGCCTGGGGCTGTTCTGCGCCATCGCCCTGTCCGGGGTCGCCGCCTGGCTCATTGCTCGAGCCGCCCAGATGCCCGATGTCGCCGCCCTGGGGGTCGCCCCGGTCATGGTGCGCCTCTTCGGGGTTAGCCGCTCCGTGCTGCGCTATTGCGAGCGTCTTATCTCCCATGACACCGCCCTGCGGGGCATGACCGCCCTGCGCACCCATCTCTACGGGATCCTGGCGGCCTCCCGCACCGACACGCTGGCCGGCCTGCGCCGCGGCGAGGTACTGGCCCGGGTGGGCGCGGACGTCGACGCCGTGGGGGACCTGGTGGTGCGCGCCTACTTGCCGTTGGCGGTGGCCGCAAGCGTCGGTGCCGCCACCAGCATAGGGGTGGGGCTCGTCTTCTGGCCCGCGGGCCTCATCCTGGCGGCCTGCCTGCTCCTGGCCGGGATTGTGGGTCCCCTGGCCACGGTCCGGGCGGCCCGCGCCGCCGAGCTGGCCCGCCAACAGCACGCTGAGGCCCTGAGCACAGCGGTCATGACCGCCCTGGAGGGCGGCTCCGAACTCTCCGTATCCAACAGGCTGCCCCACGTCATGAAGGGCCTGGAGCGGGTGGAGGCCGCGCTGGCGCACTCCCGGGACCGGGCCGCGCGCCCCGCGGCCGGCGCAGCCGGAGTGGAGGTGCTGGCCATGGGGCTGGCGGTGTTGGGCGGCATGGCCGCGGGGGTGCCGGCGGTTGCGGCCCGGACCCTGGACCCGGTCATGCTCGCCGTCGTGGTCCTGGTGCCGCTCAGCGCCTTCGAGGCGACAGCGAACCTGGGTCCCGCCAGTGTCCAACTGGTGCGTTCAGCGGGCGCCGCGGTGCGGATTATCAAGCTGGTCGAGTGCGCCGAGGCCTCCACCGCCGCCGAGAGCAGGGCCCTGCCCGAGGTCGGCCCCGCTGGCCCCCACCTGCGGGCCCGCGACCTGGCCGTGGGTTGGCCCGATGGCCCGGTTGTGGCCCGGGGCATTGACCTGGACCTGACGCCGGGCCGGCGCCTGGCCATCGTCGGCCCCTCGGGAATCGGCAAGACAACCCTCCTGCTCACCCTGGCCGGGCTCCTGGAGCCCAAGGCCGGTGAGCTCACCATTGACGGCGCCAGCCCCTGGGGAGCCGCCCGCATGCAGGTTGCGGCGCGAATGAACCTCACCACGGAGGATGCGCACGTCTTCAACACCAGCGTCCTGGAGAACTTGCGGGTGGCCAATGGCGGCCTCACACCCGGGCAGGCCACGGGCCTGCTCGAGCGCGCCGGGCTGGGGGCCTGGTTGGAGGCCCTGCCCGAGCACCTGGACACGGTCATCGGCTCGGACGCCACCACAGTCTCCGGCGGGGAGCGCCGCCGCCTGCTGCTGGCCCGGGCGCTGGCGGCCCCGGCCCCACTCGTGCTGCTCGACGAGCCGGCCGAGCACTTGGACCCCGCCACCGCCGACAAGCTCGTGGCGGACCTCCTGGATGCGGGCGGCCAGGTGACGCGGGTGAGCCCCGTACCCGGCGAGCAGTCCGGGACCGCTGCACCCCAGCGCGGCGTTCTACTGGTCACCCACCGCTTGTCGGCCCTGGACGGCGCCGACGAGGTTCTCATCATGGGCGCCCCCGGCCCCGGTGAGCCGGCCCGCGTCCTACGGCGCGGTAGCCACGAAGAGCTGGTATCCGTGGACCCCCACTACCGCTGGTCCCTGACCCAGGAGACGACCAATTGGTCCCTGACCCAGGAGACGACCAATTGGTCCCTGACCCAGGAGACGACCAATGAGTGACCCCGCTACAGCCCCCCGCCCCACCGCTTTCTCCGACTTCTCTGATGCGCCCGAGGATCCAATCGGCACTGCCACCGCCCCCGGCTCGCCCGGCCCCTGCGCCGCGGGCTCCCTGGCCTACGCCGTTCACGGCGACCCCTGCGCCTCCAGGAGCGCCCGGCGCCACGGTGATCAGGCGCTCCTGGACACTGAGGCCCTCACCCTGCTCCAGGCGGCCCTGCGCCTGACCAGTTCCCTGCGAGTGCCCGACGCCCTGGGGCGCCTGGTGGACTCCGCCTGCTCCATTACCGGCGCCGCCTGGGGCACCATCGCGGTGCTGCGCCACGCCGTCGTCGATCCCGCTGCGCTGCCCGCCGCGAGCCTGAGCGCCGGCGACGTCCTGGCCTCTCCCGATGAACTCGCCAGCCTCCTGGCGGGAGCCCTGCCCGCCGGCCCCCAGGACACCGGCGTGGTCATTGACAACGACCTGTCCACGGTCTCGGCCTTCACCGGCGCCATTGAAGGCGAGGAGGCCGGCAGCCTGCTGTCGGCCCCGCTGCGCCTGCACGACCAGGTCTACGGGCGCCTCTACTTGTGCAATAAGCCCGGCGGCTTCACCGAGGCGGATCTCGCCACCGTCCTGACCCTGGCCGAGGCCGCCGCCGTGGCGGTGGACAACGCCCGTCTCTACCGTCAGGCCCGCGACCGCGAGCAGTGGATGGCGGTCTCCCAAGAACTGACCACCATGCTGCTTTCGGGCGCCGAGGAGGACGACGCCCTGACCCTCATCGCCCAGCGGGTGCGGCAGGTCGCACACGCCGACACCGCCGCCCTCATCCTGCCCAGTGTCGGCGAGACCTGGATCTGCGAGATAGCCGACGGCGAGCACGCCTCAGGACTGGTCGGCACCCTCTTCCCGGCCCAGGGCCGCGCCATGGCCACCTTGGAGCAGCAGACGGGCCTGGTGGTCGACTCCCTCCAGGGGGCCTGGGCGGCGGGCGACCTGCGCGTGCCCCAGCTGGCCGATTTTGGACCGGCCCTGTACGCCCCCATGATCCACCGGGGCCGCTCGGTGGGGGTCATGCTGTTGCTGCGTGAACCCGGGGCGGCCCGCTTCACCTCCCAGGATCTGGAGATTGCCGAGCTCTTCGCGGGCCAGGCCACCATGGCCTTTGAGTTGGCCGATGCCCAGCACGCCGAGGAGATGGCGGCGCTCCTGGACGAGCGGGCCCGTATTGGCCGGGACCTGCACGACCTGGCCATCCAGCAGCTCTTCGCCACCGGGATGCGGATTTCGGCGGCCCGCGACCGCCTGACCGGCGGCGAGGAGGACGGCGAGGAGCTCACGATGGTCGCCGCCTGCACCGCCCTGGACTCCGCCCTGGTGGCCGTGGACGACTCGGTGCGTCAGATTCGCTCCATCGTGCGCTCCCTACGCGACCGGGATGAGGACGCGAGCCTGGTCGAACGGCTGCGCCGGGAGGCCTCCCTGGCGCGTACCGCCCTGGGTTACGCCCCCTCCCTGCTGCTGAGCGTGGACGGGTCGGCCCTGGGCCACGCCGGGCGCGAGCAGGAGGACGAGCTCATTGGCGCCGTTGACGCGGCCGTGGGCCCCGACGTTGCCGACGACATGGTCGCAGTCGTGCGCGAGGGCCTGAGCAATGTGGCCCGCCACGCACGGGCCTCCTCGGTGACCGTGGACATTAAGATCGAGGGAGTGCTGCCCGGGGCCGCCGAGGTGGCCCATGCCACCGCCCAGGGACCCGCCTCCGGGGACGCCGAGGCCTTCGACGGCTCCCCGGTGGTCGAGATCGTGTGCCGGGACGATGGTGTGGGCGTGGACCCGACGGTGGTGCGCCGCTCGGGGACGGCGAACATGGCCGAGCGGGCGCGCCGCCATGGCGGGAGCTTCGTCATTGGGCCGCGGGCGCGCTCCGACGGCTCGCGGCGCGGCACCTGCTTCACCTGGCGCATCCCCCTGGAGGAGCCGGCCCGCCAGGACTGAGGCCTCAGCGCAAGCCCGACCCCGCAGCCGGTCACCGGTAGGACCGGGGAATCGACTGCGCGGCGCGCAAGCCGGCCCTCGGCCCACCGCTCCGACCGTCTCCGCCCGCCCTCCCACCGACCGGGCCCGGCACGGTCAGGTGTTATGACGCCAGCCGCTGGCGCGCTGGCCAGCGACCCAGGCGGCAACCTGGGTGCGGCGTTGAAGGCCCATTTTGGCCAGCAATGAGGTGATGTGGTTCTTAACGGTCTTCTCGGCCACGCCCAGGCGCGCGCCGATCTCACGGTTGGACAGGCCGTCGCCAATAAGGTCGAGGACCTTGCGCTCGGCATTGGTGAGTTCGGCGGTGGGGTCGTCGTGATCGGCGCGGCGGCGCGTGACGGTGCGCTCGTCGAGCAGGACCCGCCCGGAGGCGACCGCGCGCACCACGTCGCTGATCTCCGCCCCGTGGACGGTCTTGAGCAGGTAGGCGCGCGCACCGGCCTGAAGGGACTCGGCCAGGGCCTCGTCGTCGTCGAAGGATGTCAGCACAACCGGCAGGGCCGCGGGGACGAGGTCGCGCAGCTCGTGCATGAGCTCAATGCCAGTGCCGTCGGGCAGCTGGAGGTCAACCAACACCACGTCGGGGCGCATGAGCTCGGCCCGGCGCAGGGCCTCGGCCCTGGACCCGGCCTCAGCGACCACCTCAAGGCCGTCGGCGCGGTCAATGATCTCGGCAATGCCGCGACGGACGATCTCATGGTCGTCCACGATCATGACGCGGACGTTCTCCGGTGTGCTGGCGCTGGACATGGATGTGAGATTAGCAGCGGCGGGGACCTACGTCACAATTCCGGTGCATTCCGGAGCTAACCGCTCGGGCCATCCGGCCCGCACCGGGGAGGCCGGCGCCCTGCCCCCGCCTCCCCCGACTCGGGCGACTCGGGGGCGGCACTCGGGGGCCGGTGCGCCGAGTCGCCGCATTGGACCCGTACCAGGGCCTCGGCCCCGGGCCCGGACGCGCGTACCCTTGATTATGAGGCGACCAAGGGAGCGCGATCCTCATGAGCCACACCCAGTCCCTACGCCCGCCGGCGGTAGCGGGCCTGTTCTACCCCGCCGAGCCCGCGCGCCTGCGCCAGGACGTCGCGGCAATGCTTGACTCGGCCCGCGAATCCGTTGGCGTGGGCGACCCTCCGGCCGCACTCATCGTGCCGCACGCCGGCTACGTCTACTCCGGTCCCACCGCCGCCCTGGCCTGGGTCCAGGCCGAGTCCCTGCGCGAGCGCCTGCGCCGCGTGGTGCTCCTCGGCCCCACCCACCGCGTAGGCGTGCGGGCGCTGGCCCTCCCGGGATGCCGGGCTATGGACACCCCGGTGGGGGCGGTGGCCGTGGAGGTGCCCCCCGAGATCGAGGCCCTGGCGCAGACCGGGTTGGTGGTCACCCGCCCCGACGTCCACGCCGCCGAGCACTCCCTGGAGGTGCAGCTCCCCTTCATGGCCGCGGTCCTGCCCGGTGTTCCCGTGGTGCCACTGGCGGTGGGCTGGGTCAGCCCTCAGGAGGCGGCCCGCGCCGTAAGCCCCTTCCTGGGGCGCCAGGACTGCCTGGTCGTGGTCAGCTCGGATCTGTCCCACTACCTGCCCGAGGAGGCCGCGCACCGGGTCGACACCGCCACACTGGGCCGGATCCTCTCCCTGAGCGCGGACATTGACCACGACGAGGCCTGCGGTGCCACCGGTGTCAACGCCCTGCTCCTGGCCGCCGGGGAACAGGGCCTGAGTGCGCGGCTGCTCGGGGCGGCCACCAGCGCCGACACCATTGGCAGCCCCGATCGCGTCGTGGGCTACTGCGCCGTCGCCTTCCATCACGGCCGCCACGGAGGACACCAATGAGCCCCCTCGTGCCCGCCGACGCCGGGCTAGTGCTCCTGCCCCTGGCCCGGGCGGCCATTGCCGGCCGCCTGGACGCCGAACCGCCGCCCGCCCCCCGGGCCGCCTGGCTCACGGAGCAGGGCGCCAGCTTCGTGACTCTCACACTCAACGGCGCCCTGCGCGGTTGCATTGGCAGTCTTATAGCCCGCCGCCCCTTGGGCGAAGACGTCGAGGCCAACGCCGTTAACGCCGCCTTCCGCGACCCCCGCTTCAACCCCCTGAGCGCCGCGGAGCTGAACTCGATCATCATCGAGGTCTCGGTCCTCTCCACCCCCACCCCCCTGCCCGTGCGCAGCCAAACCGACTTGCTCAAGCGGCTGCGCCCAGGCGTCGACGGCGTCATTCTGCAGGCCGGGTGGCACCGGGCCACCTTCCTGCCCCAAGTGTGGGAGGAGCTGCCCGAGGCGGCCGACTTCCTCGCCCACCTGCGCCGCAAGGCCGGACTCGCCCCCGGGTACTGGGGGCCGGACGTGAGGATTGAGACCTACACGGTTACAGCATGGAAAGAGACCGCCCCGGGCGTGCCCAATGCCGCCCCCACGGGCCGGGTACCCGATGGGGGCGCACCATGAGCGCCCGGACGGCGCCATCGGCCCCAAGGCGCCCGGCCGCGGAGGCAACCGGCCCAGAGGCGCCGGCGGGCGGGGACTACGTGGCGCGCTGGTGGAGCCGCGCCCCCGACGGTCGCCTGCGCTGCGATCTGTGCCCGCGGCACTGCACCCTGCGCGACGGGCAGCGCGGCTTCTGCTTCGTGCGCGTCAGGCGCGGCGACGCGATTGTGCTGACCACCTACGGACGATCCTCCGGCTTCGCCCTGGACCCCATTGAGAAGAAACCCCTGTCGCACGTCCTGCCGGGCTCCACCATCCTGTCCTTCGGCACCGCCGGCTGCAATCTGGCGTGCAAGTACTGCCAGAACTGGGAGATCTCCACCTCGCGGGACATTGACACCCTGGCCGCCACGGCCACGCCCACCGCTCTGGCCGCCGTCGCGCAGAAGGAGGGGGCGGTGGGCGTCGCCTTCACCTACAACGACCCGGTCATCTTCGCCGAATACGCCATTGACACCGCCACCGCCTGCCATGAGGCCGGGCTCATGGCGGTGGCGGTCAGCGCCGGGTGGATCGAGCCGGGGCCGCGCCGCGAGCTCTTCGGGGCGGTGGACGCGGCGAATATCGACCTCAAGGGGTTCACTGAGGAGTTCTACCGGCGCACCACCGGGGCCCGCCTGGGAGACATTCTCGACACGCTCGTGGATATCAGGGCCATGGGCACCTGGCTGGAGGTCACCACGTTGCTCATCCCGGGTTTCAACGACTCCGACGCCGAACTGGCAGCCCTGTGCGCCTGGATGGCCGCCGAACTGGGAACCGAGGTGCCACTGCACTTCACCGCCTTCCACCCCGCCCACCGCATGCTCGACGTCCCGCGCACGCCGATGGGGAGGCTGCGCCGGGCCCGGGCCATCGCCCACGACGCCGGCCTCGCCCACGTGTACCTGGGCAATGTGCGCGACAACGATGCCGCCACCGTGCGCTGTGCGGGCTGCGGGTGCGCGCTGGTCGAGCACGAGGGCTACCGGCTGTCCGCCTACCGGGTGACCGCGCACGGCACCTGCCCCCTGTGCGATCGCCCCGTGGCCGGGATCTGGGACCCGGCGGGGCCGCCGCCGGACACTGGTCAGTGGTGGCCCCGGCGCGTAGACGTGGAGGACTGAGCGCCACCGCTCCCAGGCGCGGGCCACGGGCGGATGCGGTTGGCGGCCGGAAGGGGGCTCCCGGCTCAGGCCGGGCGGCTGGTCAGCATAATCTCCTCGTAGTCCAGGCGGGCCAGGGCGTACTCCAGGGTCTGGGCGCAGTACAGGCCGTCATCGCGGGCGTCGAGCAGGGCGTCGCGCTGGGCGCGGATAGTGTCCAGCGCCCGCTGAGTGACCTCGGCGCGGGCCAATGCCTCCTTGGCCTGAAGAACCGCCTCCTCCAGGGACGGCGGTAGACCATCGGCCTCCTGGGGGCCATCGGCGCCGACGGTGTCGCTCGGCCGCTCGCCACGAGCCCAGGCGCGGATGAACGCCTCGCGCATGGAGAGCTCCCCGTGCGGCGCGACCTCATCCGACTCAGGCCGGTACGCCCCCTCGCGACTCTCCATGGCGACGTCCTTGGCGGCCGCCACCAGGAGCCTGGTGAGGGAGGCCCTTTCGGCGTCGTCGGCCCGCCCCGCCATGGCCGGTTGGACCAGGCGGACGAGCGCGGGCAGCGTCAGCCCCTGGATCACCAGGGAACCGGCCGCCACGAGGATGGCCACAAGCAGCAGGAAGGGGCGGTGCGGTGCGGTCGCCGGGAGGGTCTGGGCCGCGGCCAGGGTGACCGCGCCGCGCATCCCGGCCCACACGATGACCGCCCCCTCACGCGGGCCCAGGGGCTGGGCGGTGAAGTAGTCCAGGTCCGCCCCCGTGCGCCGCACTCGGCGCTGGGCCCGCTGCGTGTGCTGCTCGCGGCGCTCGGCCTCTCCGGCGGGCGCCGGGTCGCGGCGGCCCGGGACCAGCCGACGCACTGCGGTCAACGCAGTCAGCAGGGCCGTCCTCGTACTGCGTTCACGCCGACGCCGGTCCCAGGGCACCCGACGCGCCGGGCCGACCTCACCGTTGGCAATGGCATCGCAGCGCTCCTTGAAGGCGCTCATTCGCTCATTCATCTCCTCCCACTGCTGGGAGCGTCGGGCCGTGCTCGCCCGCAGGAGCTTGAGCATGGGGCTCACCACCGCTGCACGCACGACAATGGTGAGCGTCCCGGCCATGAGGGCGACACTGATTGCCGGGCCCAGGCTCGGCCCCGAGGCGCTGACCCGCTCAACAATGCCGAAGAACTGCAGCCCCATGACCAGGAAAATAAATCCCTCCAGCACCAGTTCGACGGTGTGCCAGTTCTGGCGCCCGGCCAGCCGGTGCCCGGGGGGCAGCAGGCGGGGTTCACGGAAGCCGGTTACCAGGCCGGCCACGACTGCCGCCACCAGCCCGGAGCCGCCAAAATGCTCGGCGGGCAGCGCCGCAATGAAGGGGACGGTGAAGGAGATGACCGTGTCCACGGTGGGATCCAGGGTGCACGATCGCAGGCGCAGGCTCACCTCGCCCACCAGCCAGCCCACGAGCAGGGCGATCAGGACCGAGGAGGCGAACCCGCCCACGACGCCGCCCAGTGTCACCGAGCCGGCGGTGGCCGCCGCCACCGCCGAGGTGAGGATGACCAGGGCGGTGGCGTCATTGAGCAGGCCCTCGCCCTCCAAGACGGTAATGATCCGCTGGGAGACGCCCAGGCGCCTGGCAATGGAGATGGCGACGGCGTCGGTAGGGCTGAGCACGGCGCCCATGGCAATACCCCAGGCCAGAGAGACCCCGGGAATGGCCCAGCTGAGCACCACGCCGACAACGAGTGCGCTCAAGGCGACCAGGAGTACCGCTAGCACGGCCACCGCCATGAACTCGCGGCGGAAGTTCATGGTGGGCATGGAGACTGCGGTGGAGAACAGCAGTGGCGGCAAGACGCCCAGGAGAACGACTTCGGGGTTGACCTCGATGGCGGGCACAACGGGCAGGTAGCCGACGACAATCCCCAGGGCCAGCAGGAGCAGGGCGGGGGCTAGGCCGAGGCGCGCGCCCAACTGGGAGGCGCCGGCGATCGCCAGGGCGCCAATGACGACAATGATGAGGATCTCCACGTCAGGAAGTCTACGTTCGAGGGCTCCGCCTTCGGGGGCGGTGGGGCACAGTTGTGCGCGGCAACAGCGGCAACAGCGTTAAGGCAGCGGCTCGTGTCGGTACCCGCCGATACCGTGGCCCCATGGATGTCACCGCAGACGGCGCGCCCGCCCCCGGCCGTGCCGGGGCCGGCCCGCCCGGGACGAACGAGATGCACCAGCGGGCCCAGGAGGTGCTGAGGGCCCTGGTGGGCGGCCAGGAGGCGCGCCTGCGCGAAGACCAGTGGCGGGCCATTGAGGCGCTGGTGGTCCACCGGCGCCGCACCCTGGTGGTCCAGCGCACGGGCTGGGGCAAGTCCGCGGTGTACTTCGTGGCCACGCTGCTGCTGCGCGAGGGCTGGGGCGGGTGGGAGCCCGGGACCCCGGCGCCGGCTCCCGGAGGGCGTGAAGCAACCGGCGCCACCATGATCATCTCCCCGCTGCTGGCCCTCATGCGCGACCAGGTGGCGGCCGCCCAGCGCGCCGGCATTCACGCCGTCACGATGAACTCCGCGAACACCGCGCAGTGGGATGAGATTGAGGCCCAGGTGCACGCCGGGCGGGTTGATGTGCTCCTGGTGTCCCCGGAGCGCCTCAACAACCCCGTCTTCCGGGAGGCGGTCCTGCCGCGGCTGGCCGCCGACGCCGGGCTGGTCGTCATTGACGAGGCGCACTGCGTCTCGGACTGGGGTCACGACTTCCGCCCCGACTACCGGCGCATCCGCCACCTTCTGTCCAGGCTGGGACCGGGCACACCGGTGCTGGCCACGACGGCCACGGCCAACGCCCGGGTCACGGCCGACGTGGCCGAACAGCTCGCCAGTGGGAGCAGGAACGGGCCGGTCCCGGGGGTCCTCGTGCTGCGCGGCTCCCTGGAGCGGGACTCCCTGCACCTGGGGGTGCTCCGCCTGCCGGACGCCGCCTCGCGCTTGGCTTGGCTCACCGAGTACCTGCACCGGGCCCCCGGCAGCGGGATCGTCTACTGCCTGACCGTCTCAGCCGCCGGGGAGGTCGCCGAGCACCTGCGGCGAGAAGGCCTGGAGGTGGCGGGCTACACCGGCCAAACCGAGCCGGCTGAGCGTGAGCGCCTGGAGGAGGAGCTGAAATCGAACCGGGTCAAGGCGCTGGTGGCCACCAGCGCCCTGGGCATGGGGTTCGACAAGCCGGACCTGGGGTTCGTCGTGCACATGGGGGCGCCGAATTCGCCCGTGTCCTACTACCAGCAGGTGGGTCGTGCCGGGCGCGGAGTGCGCCGCGCCGACGTGGTGCTCCTGCCCGGGGCTGAGGACCGCGCGATCTGGCAGTGGTTCGGCGCCCAGGGCTTCCCGCCCGAGGAGGCCGTGCGCGAGGTCCTCAATGCCCTGGAGGCCGCCCGGGAGCGCAAGGAGGGGGCGGTCTCGACGGCGGCGCTGGAGACCTCCACCAGCCTGCGCCGGACCCGTCTGGAGTCCATGCTCAAGGTCCTGGACGTTGACGGCGCAGTGCGCCGGGTCCGTGGCGGCTGGGAGGCCACCGGGGAGCACTGGGTTTACGACGCCGAGCGCTACACCAGGGTGGAGGCGGCCAGGCTGGCCGAGCAGGAGGCCATGGAGCGTTACGAGCGGCTCCAGGCCCCGCAGTGCCGCATGGCCTTTCTGCGCGCCGCTCTGGACGACCCGGTCATGCCCGCCGGCTGGCGCTGCGGGGTCTGCGATCTGTGCGGCGGCCTGAGCCTGCCCCGGACGGCGTCCTCGGCCCGGGTCGAGCAGGCCCGGCGGACCTTGGGGCGCCTGGGTGTGGAGCTGACGGCGCGCCGGCAGTGGCCCACCGGCATGGCCCGGCTCGGGTTGCCCCAATACTCCGGGAGGATCGGGCCAGCGCTCCGGGCCGCGCCGGGGCTGGCCCTGGGCCGCCTGGACGGCCTGGGGATCTCGGTGGCGCTGCGCCGAATGATTGAGCCCGCAGGAGCCACCCCGGATCAAGGCGGGCCGGCCGCAGCCCCGGGGTCCCCCCGTGAGGCGAGCGGCGAGCGGCGTCAGCCCCCACCGGTCCCCGGCCGGCCGGGGACGCCCGCCAAGGGCGGCCAGTCGAGTCAGGTCGAAGAGCCCCCCGAGGCGCGCGGCGGGGCCGATGGCGTGGTCCCCCGCACCCTGCGAGCCCCGGTCCTGGAGCTGGTTGACCGCCTTGGGGCCATGATGCGGCGCGCCGACGGGGCCCCGGGAGCCGACGCCGTCGTTATTGTGGACTCCCAGCGCCGCCCCACGCTGGTGCGCCACCTGGGGCGGGCGGTAGCCCACCGCTTGGGCGCTGAACCCCTGGGGGTCGTGGGGATGACCGGCCCGCCCGGGCGCCATGGCGTCAACTCGGCAACCCGCCTGGCCGCTGTGGCCCGCAGCATGAGCCTGGAGGGTTGGGCGCCCACGGCCGTGGAGGGCCTGCAGGGCCGCACCGTGGTCCTCGTTGACGATTGGACGGACTCGGGGTGGACCCTGGCCGTCGCTGCCGCGCTGCTGCTCCAGGCCGGGGCCGGGGTCGTCCACCCCCTCGTCCTGGGACAGCGCTAGCCCCGCCTCAGGCCGGGGCGCGTAACCGCCTCACGAGCCCCGTGACCCCGGCGGTATCCCGTGACCCCGGCGGTACACCGCCGCCCACGACCTCCGGTAGGGTTCAGGCCATGAAACCCTGGCACCTCTATGTAGCTGCACTTGTCCTGTTCATCGCGGGCGCCTGCATGATAGCCGTCCCCCATATCGGGCCGCCCCCTGAGGTGACCTGTGTGGAGGAGGGTCAACCAACCTCCGGATTCGCGATCGAGCGCGACGGTCAGGAATGCCCTTTGAGCACAGAGGACTTCCTCAAGTACTGGGAGTGGGAGACGAACTCGGCCAGGCCGGTGCGCTTGGCCGGACTGGGAGTCGACGTCATCAGTATTGGAACCGCCATCGCGGGCGTTGTCGTTCAAGTCAAGCGACGCAGGCGCCGCCGCCTGGCGGCAAGGGCACAGGCCCCCGGCGGTCCCGCGGCCTGACGGACCTGGTCCGCACCTCCCTCAACCGGCTTCCGGCTCCGGGGCACCGCCCCGGGGCCGGATGAGAAGAACCGGCGGAGGGGTTCTGGAACCCGAGTGCGAACATCCTCCGGTCGCCGGTGGAACCGCCCCGGCCGCTTAATCGCCGCTTAATCCAGTTCCAGCATGCCGAAGCGCACCGCCTGAGCCACCGCGGCCGCCCGGGAATCGACGCCGAGTTTATGGAACACCCGCTTCAAATATGTTTTAACGGTTGCCTCGGCAATACACAGTTCAGCGGCGATCCGGCTATTGGACAAACCACGTGAGACGGCGACGACGATGTCGTGCTCACGAGGAGAAAGATCGGGGGGCGTCTGCACATCGACGCCATGACTGCTGCAGGCGGCCTGCACCAGCCGCGCCGTCACCCTCGGACTGAGAACCCCGCGCCCATTGGCCGCAGCGCGAACAGCGGCAAGAATGTCACTGCGCGGGGAATCCTTGAGCAGGTAGCCAATAGCCCCGGCCTCCACGGCGGGCAGAATATCTTCGTCGGAGTCGTAGGTGGTCAATACGACCACGCGGGGAACCGCCATGTCATCCGGCACGGCCGACGACCCATCCGTTCTTCTTCGTTGAAGCACCGCACTGCGCCCTCCGGCAGCACTGCGCGCCGTGCCCGCCCCGGCAGCACTGCGCGCCGTGCCCGCCCCGGCCGAGATCAAGCGAGTCGCGGTCACGCCGTCGACCCCCGGCATGCGCAGATCCATAAGAACCACATCCGGCTTCAGCCGATGGCTCAGGCGCACCGCCTCATCACCATCGGCGGCCTGACCGACAACCGCGATACCGGCGGCGGAATCAAGCATCCCCATCAGCCCGGAACGCACCACCGGGTGATCATCGACAATGAGCACCCGCACATGGTTATCCCCGGAACCAACAGACGTACTCGATGCAGTCGCAACATAGTTCACAGGGGCATTGTGGCCTTGATGAGGGTGCCGGCACGGCCGTCCGCACCCACCAACCCGTCCGACCCCACTGTGAGTTCTCCCTCTAGCAACTCCACCCGGGTTCTCATGCCCGTCAATCCCAAACCGGGAACCGGTCGACCGATCCCCACACCATCATCGGCCACGGACACGACCAGGACGCCATCGGCGGGCTCAATCACGACCTCCACCCGCTCAGCCCGCGCATGCCGCACCACATTGCTCAGCGACTCCTGAACCAGGCGCAGCACCACCACCTGAAGCGCCGGGGGCAGCGCCTCGGGCAGCGCCAGGACCAGTGAGGCCTCGATCCCCTCATGGGACAGGGAATCAACAAGCCGATGCAGCGCCCCCTCCAAACCGCGCTCGCGCAGGGCTCCCGGGCCGCGCCCCTCAACCAGGGCGCGCGCCTCAAGCAGGTTCTCACGGGCCACCCGTTCAATCTGAGTCAGACGCCCCAGCACGGCGGGCGGCGCGAGCGAGGACGACGGCCCCGCGACCCGCCCCGTCAACTCGCGCGGCCCCGCCGGCGGCTCCTCCTGCCCCGGCCGCTCGACCTGCTCGGCCTCCTCGTCGTCCTCCAGCTCCGCCAGGGCCGCCTGGGCCAGAGTCACCACGGAGACGAATCCCTGGGCAAGAGTGTCGTGAACCTCCCGGGCCCAACGCTCCCGCTCAGCGGCCGCACCCGCCGCGTGCTCAGCGGCCACGCGCTCGGCATGCTCGCGGGCCAGGGCCCGCAGCGCCTCCTCCTTGGCCGCCGCCACCTTGAGGGCGTCAGCACGCGCTATCTGCACCCGGGTCACCCAGGTCCCCGAGATTAGCGCCAACAGCACCATGGTGGCGGCCACCAGCACGGGCGCCTCGGCGCCGCTGACAGCCAAGGTCACCGCAATGCCCGCCCCCAGGAGGATGACGGCGCCGGTTGCGGCCCAGAATCGGGTGTGCACCAACCATATGAGAGGGAAGAGGATGAAGAAGCCGCCGAAGGCCAGCGCCGTATGCGGTAGCACGACCAGGAGCACGGCCGCCAGAGCCCACGTGAGCACCCGCCACACCCGAGGCGGCAGGGGGATCCGGTCCAGGGGCTCATGCACGCTGCCGGGCCTGCCGTTACCGCGCGAGGCGAAAACGATCAGCCGCTGCCACCACGACCGACGGCTCTGCGCGGGCCTGAACTCCTGCTCCTCACCCATCACCGATCGACGGTATCGCGTTTGGAGATGACAATGGCGGCGACGACGCCGACCACCAGCCAGGCTGTGACAACCGCCAGCCCCTTACCGGTCTCCCACCTCCCGGTGGGCTCGGCGATGGCGAAAGTGGGGGGAAGGAAGGCCTCGCGCATGAGCTCGGCGAACCAGCGCACCGGCAGCATCGAGAAGCCGTGAACCATCCAGCCCGGCAGCTGCCCCAGGGGGAGGAAGAGACCGGAGACGAACTGGAGAATAATGACCACCGGCGTCAGAATCCCGGCAGCGGCACGCGAAGAGGGGCACAGGCGGCCAATGGCCAGGCCCAGGGCGGTGCAGGTGGCTACCGTCAGCACCAGGGTGAGGGCCGCCAGCCCCCACGAGTTCACGGAACTGGGCAGCCTAATGCCCAGGGCGAGATTCCCGACCAGCATAATGACCACAACGTTGATCAGGGCCAGAACGGCATTGGCCGCGCACTTGGCCACCACGTAGGACCACGGCGGAACGGGCAGCACGGCCAGGCGTTTGAGTTCTCCCGTTTCCCGTTCGGCGGCCACGGCGATGGCGAGGGTCTGCATGCAGGTCATGAGGACACCCATGGAGATCATCGCCGGGAGCATGTACTCGCCGAAGGTGATGCCCCCATCCATCGTTCCGGGGAAAACGGCGTTGAACAGCACCATCATGAATACCGGGTAGCACAAGCCCATAATGAAGGCGATGGGCTCGCGCACGAAGGACTTCAGACTGACGACCGTCATGGTCATGACGGATGCGGCAGCGCCGCCCGGGTGCTGGACGGCGTGCGAGGCCCCGGCGGTGGAGGACGGAATGGCAGTAGTGGCGCTCATGGGTGGTCTCGTCTCACTGGTGGGATGAAGGTGCGGCTGTGCTGGGCTGCCCGCGAATGGGCTGTGGCGCTGCTTGTCGGTTTTGTCAAGACCCTCAGGGTCCTCAGGGTCCTCATGTGGTCTGGTGGCCGGAGATGAGCTCGAGGTAGTAGTCCTCCAGGCTGGGGGTGTGGACCTGCAGCCCGGGCACCTCGCCATCGGGGCCCGCCAACCGGGCCGCCAGGCCCTGGACGACGGCGGTAGGAGTGGTGGTCTGTTCGGCGCGCTCCTCACCGTTCTCGATCCAGCTGACGCTCCTCTTGTTCCCGGCCCGTCCGGCCAGCGCCTCGGGGGTGTCGTACTCCACGACGCGCCCTCCCAGGATGATGGCCACGTCATCGGCCAGGTGGGCGGCCTCATCGAGGTAGTGGGTGGTCAGCAGGACCGTGGTGCCGTCCGCCCGCAAATCCTCGACCAATTTCCAGAACTCCCGCCGGGCCTCGGGGTCGAATCCGGTGGTGGGCTCGTCAAGGAACAGCAGTTCCGGCCGCCCAATGATCGCCATGGCCACGTCGAGCCGGCGCCGCCTCCCCCCGGACAGGCGTGAGGCACGGGTACGGGCGTCATCGGCCAGCCCCACGCGCTCGATCGTCTCCGCCACATCGTTCGGATTGGCGAAGAAGCGACTGACATGCCTGACCGCCTCGGTCACCGTCAGGTCGGCCAGGTCAGTGGAGGACTGGGAGACAATGCCCAGGCGCGCACGCCAGGCGCGGGAGGCGTGGCGGGGGTCCTCACCCAGGACGGCAACAGTGCCGGAGGCGGCGCGGCGCAGGCCCTGAAGGATCTCGACCGTGGTGGTCTTACCGGCGCCGTTGGGCCCCAGGAGCGCCAGCACGGTCCCCACCGGAACGGCCAGGTCTAAACCTGTCAGGACGCGCTTGTCGCCGTAGGACTTGGTCAAAGAACTGATCTCAATCGCGGTGCGAGATGACATGTGACGAGTATGTGATGTGATCCAGGACGCCGGTAGCCACCGGCTGGACTTCACGGCTGTCCCTCGTTCGGGGGACAAATGGTCCGGCCCTGGATCACAGGGGCGCTCGACTCGGTTCCAGCAGGCCTCGGTTCCAGCAGGCCTCGCCCGGGCGCTTCGGCGATCGCGTCCTCGGCGCTCCCCCCGACCGCTCTCGGATCCTCCTCGGCGGCGGGCGGGCGAGCACCTGCCCGCTGCCG
The DNA here is from genome assembly GCF_004104015.1 of Actinomyces oricola. GTDB lineage: Bacteria > Actinomycetota > Actinomycetes > Actinomycetales > Actinomycetaceae > Actinomyces > Actinomyces oricola. Next base: position 38,770 of record NZ_RYFV01000005.1, read on the forward strand.
CCCCACCTGCACCGGGGCGGGCATTGCGGCCGATTACCGATCCACCGTGTCGCGACGGGTGATGACAATGGCGGCCGCGACCCCGGCCACGAGCCAGGCCACCAGGATGGCCAGCCCCTTGCCGGTCTCCCAGGTGCCGGTGGGCTCGGCCAGGGCGAAATCGGCGGGCAGGAAACTCTCCCGCATGAGCTCGGCGGACCAGCGCACCGGCAGGACGGAGAAGGTGTGGACCATCCAGTCGGGCAACTGCCCCAGGGGGAAGAAGATGCCGGAAACGAACTGGAGGATAATGACCACGGGGGTGATGACTCCGGAGGCGGCGCGGGCATTGGGGCGCAGCCGGCCAATGGCCAGGCCCAGGGCCGTGCAGGCGGAGATCATGAGGAGGGTCGTGGTGGCGTACAGTCCCCAGGCCCGCCCGGTGGAGGGCATATCAATATCCAGCGCGTAGTGGGCCACGAGCATGAGCATGGTGGCATTGGCGAGCGCCAGAACCGCGTTGGACAGGCATTTACTGGCCACATAGGCCCAGGCGGGGGCGGGCAGGCCCGACAGGCGTTTGAGATAGCCTCTTTCACGCTCTGTGGCCACGGAAATAGTCAGGTTCTGCAGGCAGGTGGTGAGGATCCCGGTGGTGATCATGGCGGGCAGGAGATACTCGGCGTAGGACACGCCCGGGGCGATGTCGTCGGAGAAGACGGCGTTGAAAATGCCGAGCATGAACAACGGGTAGAAGAACTCCATGGCCAGGCCAATGGGTTCGCGGATGAAGTTGACCAGGCTGGTGCGGGTCAGCGTGGCGACGACGGCCAGTGGGTGCGCCGGGCGCGGGCTGCGCCGGGCCGGGTCACTGCGGTGGGTTCGACCAGCGGTCCCCCCGGCCGGGGCAGTCGACCCAGTGGCGGTGGCGGGCTGGTCCTTGGAGGCGAATGCGACACTCATGTGGATCTCCTTCGGCGGCTCAGGTCTGGCCTCAAGCGGCGTTTCGGGCGGTGGCGCTCGAGGCCCGCGTTGTATTCCGGTCGTACTGGCTGTGCTCGGCGACCAGCGCCAGGTAGTGGTCTTCCAGAGTGGGGGTGATGACCTCCAGGCCCTCGACTTCTCCGTCGGCCCCGGACAATCGGTCGAGCAAGTCGCGTACGACGGCGCTCGGCCGCGCCGTGCTGACCTCCCGGCGCACCCCGTCCTCCATCCAGCGCACGGTCCGCTCGGTGCCCGCTTGACGGGCGAGTTCGTCGGGGGTGCCGCGCGTGACAACCCGGCCGCCGAGGATAATGGCGACGTCATCGGCCAGGTGGGCGGCCTCATCGAGGTAGTGGGTGGTCAGCAGGACCGTGGTGCCGTCCGCCCGCAAATCCTCGACCAATTTCCAGAACTCCCGCCGGGCCTCGGGGTCGAATCCGGTGGTGGGCTCGTCAAGGAACAGCAGTTCCGGCCGCCCAATGATCGCCATGGCCACGTCGAGCCGGCGCCGCCTCCCCCCGGACAGGCGTGAGGCACGGGTACGGGCGTCATCGGCCAGCCCCACGCGCTCGATCGTCTCCGCCACATCGTTCGGATTGGCGAAGAAGCGACTGACATGCCTGACCGCCTCGGTCACCGTCAGGTCGGCCAGGTCAGTGGAGGACTGGGAGACAATGCCCAGGCGCGCACGCCAGGCGCGGGAGGCGTGGCGGGGGTCCTCACCCAGGACGGCAACAGTGCCGGAGGCGGCGCGGCGCAGGCCCTGAAGGATTTCGACGGTGGTGGTCTTGCCCGCCCCATTGGGACCCAGGAGCGCCAAGACGCTGCCGGCGCTCACGGTCAGGTCCAGGCCCCGCAGAACCTGTTTATCGCCGTAAGACTTGGTCAGGGAGCGAATTTCGATCGCGTGATCGTGAGTCATGGCGCCAGTATTGGCTCCGAGATTCTCGGCCGGTAGCGACCAGTCAGCCCACCGAGGTGTCCACCGACCGGTGGATAGCGGATATCAGCCGACCGTAGTGGACTCTGCGCGAAACCAGGGCGCGTCCCGGCTCTCCCCGGCCCGCAGCACCCCACGGCACTCACCGCGCCCGACCGCATCGCCCGCCCAAAACCCGGCACGCGCGGGCCCAGGAGTGGAATCATGGCCGTATGTCTCCTATGACGCGGCCCGCCCAGGCGGGCGAGATCCGCGCGATTATCTGGCGCGACGGGCAGGAGACCGCTACCGCCCTTTCCCTGGGCCGTATCTCCGAGGAGTTGGAGGATCCGGGATCCTTGGTGTGGATTGACCTGGCTGATCCCGACCCGGCCACGCTGGTGCTCCTGGCCGAGGAGTTGGCGCTCGACCCCACCGCCGTTGAGGACGCCATCGCCCCCTTTGAACGCACCAAGGCCACCCATCACGGTGACCGCGCCTTCTTCGTCGCCTACGCCACCTCCCTGACCCGTGAGGTACTGCCCGATGCCAGCGCCCAGGACCCCGACGGCGACGGGCTCCTCCTGCACCGGATCTCCGCCTTCATCTCCCCGCACGGGCTCATCACCATCCGCCGCAGCGGCGGATTCGACATGGAACCGGTCCTGGAACGATGGCGCGCCGCCGGGGAGTTGCTGCACCTGGGCCCCTTCTCCCTGGTGCACGGGCTGCTTGACGTCATCGTGGACGGCTACTTCTCCACCATCCAGGACCTCGATGAGCGCATTGACCGCTTAGAGGACCAGCTCTTCGCCGACGACGGGCCGCACCCGGGCTTCCAGCTGGAGGCCTACGCCATGCGCAAGAAGCTTGTGGCGCTGCGCCGCGTGGTGCTGCCCATGCGGGACCTGGTCAATGTGCTGTGGCGCAATCGCCGCCAGGAACTCGTTGCCCTCGACCCGTGGTACTCCGACCTGACTGACCACGTGCTGCGCGCCGGGGAGTGGAGCGACTCCCTGCGCGACATGATCGGCACCGTCTTCGACACCCACCTGTCCCTGCAGGATGCGCGGCTCAACATTGTGATGAAGAAGCTCTCGGGCTGGGCGGCGGTGCTGGCCGCGGTGACTTTCGTGACCGGCTGGTTCGGGCAGAATGTGCCCTTCCCGGGTTTTGGCACCACCTTCGGTTACATCCTCACCTGCGTGCTGACCGTCGGCTCGGGCCTGGGCGTGTGGTGGATCATGCGCCGCCACGACTGGCTCTAGGGCGGCGCGCCCCCGGGCCACCGGGCGGCTGCGGGCGATCCCGCCCGGTGGGCGGCGCCTCACCCGTGCTCCGCGGCTTGAGTCAGGTCCTCGTGGACCGGGCCGCCCGCGGCCCCGGGCGCCTCATCTTCCAGGTAGTACCACCAAAAAGGCGCCCCCCAGGCCCGGGGTCGTCCCAGGGCCGCGGCAGTGACATGGCGGGCGACGGCGTGGCGTCCGGCCGCCAGGTCATCGGGGGAGCCGAACCACCAGGGCCCCGGGTCAAGGTCCTCACCCCCGTAGCCGAGTTCCAGGACGGCCAGGCGCTGGGTGCTGAAGAGCTCGCCTACGGCGCCGAGCACCCGGTCGGCGGCCGTTCCCAGCGGATGCCACTGCGGGTAGACCGACAGCCCGACCACGTCAATCATTTCTTTGAGTTCGGGATCCAGGTTGTCCTGGGCCCAGGTGACCACGGAGTGCTCCACGGCGCCCTGGCCCAGCTGATGGTAGAGGGTCAGGAGTGTGGTGGCGCCCCCGGCCCGGCGCACACTGGTGGCGGCGTGACGCACCCGCTCCACGGCGTCCTGGCCCAGCCAGTCCCCGCCGAGCTCATTGCCCACCTCCCAGGCGTCCACCGGCCCTAAACGCTCCAGGAGGCGGTCCACCCGGGCCCGCCAGGCGTCGTCGTCGAGCCCGGCCATGGCGGTTGAGTCGCACACCTGGCCGACGACGACCACGCCCCGGTCCTGCAGCTCGGTGACTGAACGCTCCCACAGGGTCATCTCCTCCTCATCGAAGGGATCCTCAATGACAATCCGTGCGGCCGGTTGCCGGCCGCCGTTCTTGAGCAGGTCAAGATCACCGCTCTGGTCGGCTGAGGGCGGGGAGGTCAGGGTGACGCCCACAAGAGCGTCCGCCGGGGCCAGGGCGACCGCCTGGGAGTCCAGCAGCAACTGGGCGGCGGCGGCGCTCTCCAGGGCCTGGGCCCCCAGCTGCGCCCGCTCCTGGGGGCCGGCGGCCGCCTCGCACCGGGCCAGGGCCGTCGCCGTCGTCTGCCGCTGGGAGGCCAGGTCCGGTTCGGCCGTCAGGGCGGCCGCGGCGAGGCGCTCACCCTGGCGGGCGTGGAGTCCGCGGGCGGCCAGTTCGGCCAGGGCGTAGCGGCCCGGACCGGGCAGGTCGGCCATGAGGGCGGAGTAGCCGTGGCTGGTGGGCCAGGACAGGTTGAGGGTCCACGGCCCCCCGGCGGGCAGCTCCAGGGCGGCGGTGGCCTCCCGGCCCTCCTCCAGGGGACCCTCCACAACGGCCCGCAGGCTCCCCGTCTCCAGGAGGACGTCATCGTGGCCCTCGCTGCCGGCACCATTGGATTGGATGCGGCGCATCTGGTCGAAGGCGAGTAGTTGACCGGTGTCGTCAGCGATGTCGAGCAGTACAGTGCCCGCACTCCCGCCGGCCGGGGAGCAGCCCCGCCCGGCGGGGCAGGCGGGTGCCGAGCAGGCCGACAGTGCCGCCGCCCCCACGGCCCCCAGCACCGCCCGTCGGGGCAGCAGCCGCCCGGCCGCCCCGGGGCGGCTCCTCCCATGGGTCTGGGCGCGGACCCGCACGGCCCTCCCCGTGTCGCCGGTTGAGGGCCCGGGGTGTGGGCGCGGCGGACTCACGCCAGGCGGGCGCGGGCCGCCTCGCCGTGGGCGGGCAGGTCCTCGGAGTCGGCCAGGACCCCCAGGGGGGTGGCGAGGGCCGCCAGGGCAACGGCGTCGTATTCAATGACCTGGACGGGCTTGATGTAGGCCATGACGCTCAGCCCGGAGGCGAAACGAGCGGTGCCGCCAGTGGGCAGGACGTGGTTGGAGCCGGCCAGGTAGTCCCCCAACGGCACCGGGCTGAAGGGGCCCACGAAGATGGCGCCGGCGTTGCGGACGCGGCGGGCCACCGCGGGGGCGTCGGCGGTGTGGATCTCCAGGTGCTCGGCGGCGTAGGCGTCGGCCACCGCAATGCCCTGGTCCAGGTCGCGCACCACGATGGTGCCGGACTGCTTGCCAGTCAGCGCGGTGCGCGCCCGCCGGCGGTGCTTGGTGGATGCCAGGCGGCGCTCCAGAGCCACGTCAACACCGTCGGCCACGGCGGTGGAGTCGGTGATGAGGACGCTGCTGGCGCACGGGTCGTGCTCGGCCTGGGACAGCAGGTCGGCGGCCACGAGCTCGGGATCGGCGGTGTCGTCGGCCAGCACCGCGATCTCAGTAGGGCCGGCCTCGGCGTCAGTGCCCACCACACCGCGCACGGCCCGCTTGGCGGCGGCCACATAGATATTGCCCGGGCCGGTGACCACATCCACGGCTTCGCACAGGAGTTCGCCACCGGCGTCGGCGCGGTCGGTCTCGGTGGTGGCGGCCGCCCCATAAGCGAACATGGCGATGGCCTGGGCGCCGCCGACGGCGTAGACCTCCCGGATGCCCAGCAGGGCGCAGGCCGCCAGGATGGTGGGGTGGGGCAGCCCTCCGAAGGCGGCCTGGGGCGGGCTGGCCAGGGCGATCTGCTCGACGCCGGCGACCTGGGCGGCCACGGCGTTCATGACCACCGAGGAGGGGTAGACCGCCAAGCCGCCGGGGACGTACAGGCCCACTCGGCGCACGGGGATCCAGCGCTGGGTGATCATGCCGCCCGGAACGACCCGGGTGGAGCGCTCGGTGGGCAGCTGGGCGGCGTGCCCGGCGCGGGTGTGGGCGATAGACAGCTCCAGGGCCTCTCGCACCTGCGGGTCGAGGCCCTCCAGGGCGGCGGCCGCCGCCTCAGCAGGCACCCACAGGTGCTCCGGGCGCACTGAGTCGAAACGCTCGGCGGCCTCACGCAGAGCGTCCGCGCCCCGGGCGCGGACGTCCTCAACGATGGGGGTGACGTCCTCCAGGGCGGCGGCGACGTCGAGGTCGGCGCGCGGCAAGACCTCGGCGAGCCTGGAGGCGGACAGGTCTGAGCTGCGCAGGTCGGTGCGGGAGAGCATGGTGGGAGCCTACCGGTGGCCGGGAGGGCCCGCATATTGGCGCTCCTGGGGGTGAGTGCCGCCAGGGGGCGGGGCTCAGGGCAGGCAGCGCTCCGCGAAAGCGACCACCTCCGCCTCCACGTCAGCGCGCGTCGTCGGCTCGTTGTGGATCTCGTGGCGCACGGCGGTGTAGACGCGGGTGCGCACCTGGCGCATCCCCGCACCCCACAGGGAATTGGCGACGTGGTAGGCGCCCTCGCCGTAGTTGGCCACCGGGTCCTGGTCGCCGGCCAGGATGAGCACCGGGAGGTCCCTGGGCAGCGGGTCAATCCAGGAGGGGTCGTTGGCCTGGGCGTACAGGGCGACGAAGTCGCGGGCGAAGCGCAAAGTCATGGGGGCGCCGAAGTTGTTGAAGGGGTCGACGGCGTGGTCCTCGACAATCCCGCGGTCCAGGGCGACCCAGTCGGTGGGGCGGCACGCGTCCTCGAAGCGGTCCAGGGCGCCCTCGAAGGCGGCCCCGAAGATTCCGTCGGAGTCCAGGGCCTCTCCCCCGCGCTCAGCAATGGCCGCTTCCAGGTCGCGCAGCAGATCGGGGTTATCCAGGCCCCGCATCTGGGCGACGACGCCGCACAGCGCCAGGCCCGCCAGGCCCTCGGGGTGGCGTGAGGCCAGGACCCGGGCGATCATTGAGCCCCAGGAGTGCCCGAAAACAATGTAGGGCAGGCCCTCGAAGCGCTTGTTGACGATCTGGCGCAGGCGCTGCTCGTCCTCGACAACAACACTGACCCCGTCCTGCCCGGTGTCCTGCCAGATACCGGAGGTCATGGCGGTGCGCCCGTGACCGGCATGGTCGTCCGCGGCGACAACGAACCCGGCATCCAACAGGGTGCTGATGAGGTGGAGGTAACGTCGGGAGTGCTCACCCAGGCCGTGAATGAGGTGGACGACGCCGCGGGGCCGGGTGGTCGGGGTGTAGATCCACGCCTGGATCCGGTCGCGGTTGTTCGTGGAGTCGAAAGGGACCTCGAACAGTGCCATGGGTGACCTCCTCGTCACTGGCGGTTACGATCGCGAGGCCCGGCCGGTGCCCGCTCAGGGCGGTGACGGCGGGGCGCCCTCACGGTACCGGCTCCGGCCCGCGCCCGCCACAGGCGGGGTGCACCGGCGCGCGGGCCCCGCCCGAAGGCCGTGGCCGGGCCGGCCGGGGCCGCACGGGCGGGCCCGTCGTCTTTCACGGATGCGTCGACCACCGGTCCCAGCAGGCCCGGCGCTCGGGTGGGGCCCAGGAGGTGTCGCGGGTGCCGACCTCGCCGTGGGCGGCACTCACCACCAGGGCCGCCAGACCGGGCTCCCCACGGGCGGCGCAGTCGTGGTTGATCATGTGCAGCAGCGGGCCCATGTGCCGGGGCAGGACGGCCCGGTCAATGGCGTCGGAGAGCTCCCCGTAGGTAATGACCTCCCGGTGGGCGGCCACATCCACGAGGACCTCCCGAGCGGCAGCACTGGCTCGAGCGAGCCTGGGGGTCAGGGTGTGAAGGCGCTCCCCCACCGGGTAGCGCTGACCGACCTCCAGTGCAATGCCGGCGGCGCCGGGGTTGGGTGTGTCATTCATGAGCCCACGCTACTGGCCGCCACGGCGCATCGCCGCTGTGCTGCACCTCCTGGATCTGGCGCCCCCGACTGCGCCCCGGTGCCCTGATCCTGCGGGTATGCCGGGCGCCCGGGCGGGGTCTGCTGGGACAATGGGGGCGTGAGTACTCAGCAGTCCTACCCCTCCGTCCCGGTCCACGGCGAGATTAAGCTCGGCCAGTTCCTCAAGCTCGCGGGTCTGGTCGAGGATGGTGCCGAGGCCCGAGTGGCCGTTCAGTGCGGTGACGTGAGCGTCAATGGTGAGGTTGAGACCCGTCGCGGCCACCGCCTGCGCAACGGCGAGATCGTCGAGGTGGAGCTGCCCTCCGGTGTGGCGGGCGCCGTCGTCGCCCAGGACGGATAGGCGCCCCGCCCCCGGCCCTGCCCTTCGACCGGTGGGCGGGTCAACGTCGCAGAAGGGCCCATGACGAGGGACGGGCGCTCAGCGCAAACAGCCGGGGCCCAGGAGCGCTTTAATGTCGGAGTAGAAGGCCGGAGAGGCCTCCACCCGCAGGGCCTTGTCCAGTTGGGTGCGGATCTCTCGGCCGGGGCTGGTCAAGTTCAGGCGCACTGTTGACATCCCCGGGTGCTTGACCAGCACCTCGCGCAGCCGCTCCACCAGGGGGCCGGTGCAGCGGTTGGTCGGCAGGCTAATGACCACCGCCTCGTGGGTGGCGCCGGAGACGTCCGGAATGGTCATCTCCTGGGCGTAGAGCGCCACCTGACCGTCACGCCGGTTGAGGCGCCCGCGCACCGTCACCACCGTGTCGGGGGCCAGCATGGTCGAGACCGTCTGGTACGTCGAGGGGAAGAACAAGGCCTCAATGGAGCCGCCCAGGTCCTCAATCTGGGCGATCGCCCACAGGTTGCCCTGCTTGGTGGTCTTGCGGGTCAGGGAGGTAATGAGCCCGGCAATGGTGACCATGGTGCCGTCGGGGCGCTCCTCATCCTCAATGAGCTCGGAGATCTCGGTGTCGGCGAGCTTGCCGAGCACCCCCTCCAGGCCCAGCAGGGGGTGGTCGGAGACGTAGAGGCCGAGCATGTCGCGCTCGTAGGCGAGCTTGTCCTTCTTGTCCCACTCCGGCAGCGCGGGCACCTCGGAGGAGAAGACCGGCCCCGAGGAGAAGGGATCCTCCCCCGCACCCTCACCCATGAGGGAGGCGAAGAGGTCGAACTGCCCGGCGGCCTCATTGCGTTTGACGCCAATGATCTCATCGACGAAGTCCTCATGGCAGGCCTGGAGGGCCCGGCGGGTCTTGCCCAGGGAGTCGAAGGCGCCGGCCTTAATGAGGGAGTCAATGGTGCGCTTGTTGCACACCACCGCCGGGACCTTGTCCAAGAAGTCCTCAAAGCTGACGAACTCCCCCTCCTTCTGGCGGGCGGCCACAATCTCGTCGACCACATTGAGGCCCACATTGCGGATGGCGCTCAGCCCGAAGCGCACGTCGTCGCCGACGGCGGAGAACTGGGCGCGCGAAGCGTTGACATCGGGGGGCAGCACGGTGATCCCCATGTGCCGGCACTCGCCCAGGTAGACGGCGAGCTTGTCCTTGTTGTCCTTCTGGCTGGTCAGCAGTGCCGCCATGTACTCGGTGGGGTAGTGGGCCTTGAGGTAGGCGGTCCAGTAGGACACCACCCCGTAGGCGGCCGAGTGGGCCTTGTTGAAGGCGTACTTGGCGAAGGGGACTACGACGTCCCACAGGGTCTTGACGCTGTCCTTGGAGAAGCCATTGGCGACCATGCCGGCCTCGAACTCGACGTACATCGTGGCCAGGATGTCCATCTTCTTCTTGCCCATGGCCTTGCGCAGCGCGTCGGCCTTGCCCATGGTGAAGCCCGCCAGGTCGGTGGCGATCTTCATGACCTGCTCCTGGTAGACGATGAGGCCGTAGGTGGTGCCCAGGATGGGCTCCAGGGCCTCCTTGAGCTCGGGGTGGATGGGCACGATCTCCTGCTGGCCGTTCTTGCGCAGGGCGTAGTTCGTGTGGGAGTCCGCCCCCATGGGGCCGGGGCGGTAGAGGGCGCCGACGGCGGAGATGTCCTCGAAGTTGTCGGGCCTCATCAGGCGCAGCAGGGTGCGCATGCCGCCGCCATCGAGTTGGAAGACGCCCAGGGTCTCACCGCGGGACAGCAGCTCATAGGTGGCCTTGTCGTCCAGGGGGACATTGTCGATATCAACGGCGGGCTTGCCGTTGGCCACGGCGTTGTCGAGGGCGTCGGAGATGACGGTGAGGTTGCGCAGCCCCAGGAAATCCATCTTGAGCAGGCCCAGGTGCTCGCAGGTGGGGTAGTCGAACTGGGTGATGAAGGCCCCGTCCTGGAGGCGCTGCATCATGGGGATAATGTCGGTGAGTTTCTCCGAGGACATGATGACCGCGCAGGCGTGGACGCCCCACTGACGGGTCATGCCCTCCAGCCCCTTGGCGAGTTCAACGATCTTCTGGGCGTCGGGGTCCTCGGCGTGGAGCTTGCGGAACTCCTCAGCCTCTCCGTAGCGCTCGTCGTCGGCGTTGAAGATGCCCTTGATGGTGATGTCCTTGCCCTGAACGGTGGGAGGCATGGCCTTGGTGAGGCGGTCGCCCACCGCGTAGGGGTAGCCCATGACGCGACTGGAGTCCTTGAGGGACTGCTTGGCCTTAATGACGCCGTAGGTGACCACCTGGCTGACCCGGTCCGAGCCGTACTTCTTCTTGACGTACTCGATGACCTCGTCGCGCCGGCGCTCGTCGAAGTCGACGTCGATGTCCGGCATGGAGATGCGCTCGGGGTTGAGGAAGCGCTCGAAGATGAGGCCGTGCTCCAGGGGGTTGAGCTCGGTAATGCCCATGGCGTAGGCCACCATGGAGCCGGCGCCGCTCCCGCGGCCCGGTCCCACGCGGATGCCCTGGCGCTTGGCCCAGTTAATGTAGTCGGCCACCACCAGGAAGTAGCCGGGGAACCCCATCGCGGTAATGACGCCAATCTCATACTCGGCCTGCTTGCGGCAGTCCTCGGGGATGGAGCCGTTAAAGCGCCGCTCCATACCGCGCCAGCACTCGGCCACGAACCAGGAGTCCATGGTCTCGCCCTCGGGCACGGGGAAGATCGGCATGAAGGAGGCGCCCTCATCGACGGTGGAGAAGGAGACGTTGCACTGTTCGGCCACCAAGAGGGTGTTGTCGCAGGCCTGCGGCAGATCCTTGAACAGGCGGCGCATTTCCGAGCCCGGGCGCAGGTAGTAGGTGTCCCCGTCGAACTTGAAGCGGTCGGGGTCGGAGAGCACCGAGCCGGAGTTAATGCACAGCATGGCGTCCTGGACGGTGCGGTCCTCGGGGCGCACGTAATGGGAGTCGTTGGTGGCCAGCAGGGGCGCCCCCAGCTCCTCGGCCAGGCGCAGCAGATCCTTGGTGACGCGCCGCTCGATCTCCAAGCCGTGGTCCATGAGCTCGACGTAGAAGAACTCGCGCCCGAAGATGTCCTGCAGTTCGGCGGCGCAGCGTCGCGCCTCCTCCCACTGGCCCAGGCGCAGACGGGTCTGGACCTCCGAAGAGGGGCAGCCGGTGGTCCCAATGAGCCCAGCGGCGTAGCGGCTCATGAGCTCGCGGTCCATGCGCGGCGCCTTGCCCCACTGACCCTCCAGGGAGGCCAGGGAGTCCATGCGCATAAGGTTGTGCAGGCCTTCATTGTCGCGTGCCAGCAGGGTCATGTGGGTGTAGGAGCCGCGAGCCGACACGTCGTCGGAGCGCTGGGACTCGTCCCCCCAGAAGACGCGGGTCTTATCGAAGCGGGAGGTGCCCGGGGTCAGATAGGCCTCGACGCCAATGATCGGCTTAATCCCAGCGGCGCGGGCCGCGGCGTAGAACTCGTAGACGCCGAACATGTAGCCGTGGTCGGTAATGGCCAGGGCCGGCTGGCCCAGTCGCTTGGCCTCGGCGACGTAGTCCTTGATCTTGCCCGCGCCGTCGAGCATGGAGTAGTCGGTGTGGACATGCAGGTGGACGAAGTCGTCTTTGGGCGCCGGCTCCCGGGTCGCCTCGCTGCTCGTATCCGCCATGGGCCCATCCTAGGTCGATGCGCGGCCCGCCCCTCGGCCCTGGCGCCCACGGCGAGCCCCTGAGCGGGCACCATTGCGCGTCGGATGTCAGCGAGTCAGGGTGCGGACCATGTCCTGGTGGGCAATGCCGGCGTCGAGGTAGGACACGCCTGTGAGGACCTGGTACCCGCAGCGCTCATAGAAGCCCATGGCCTGCTCCTGGGCGGACAGGATGACGGCGACCCCCGGCGTCCCGGGCGCCACGCCGGCCCGGGCCGCATCCTGAGCCTTCAGGGGCGCGGCGGCGTATTCCAGGGCGGAAGCCTCCAGAACCGCCACTAACCGGGCCCCCAGACCCGTCCCCCGGGCGACGCAGCGCACGGCCAGGCGCCCCAGGTGCACCTGTCCCCGGTGGTGGGGATCAAGCAGAAGGCGCCCGGCACCCAGGGGCGTGGAGTCGGCACCGCGCGCCAGGACGTGGATGGTCGTGGGAGCGTCGTCGCGGGCGTCAACCTCCTGAATGAAAGGGACCTGCTGCTCGGCCACGAAGACCTCCAGGCGCACGTCGGCCACGGCGTGACGCATCCGGTCGGCGCGCGGCCCGAGGGCGTCCCCGGGCAGAACCTCGAAGTCAATGGGTTCAGCGACTCTCGTGGCCGGGGCGATAATGAGACGAGGCGGCCCGGGGCGGGTGGCGGCGGAGGCCTGGGGCTGGCTCACGACCGGTCTCCTTTCAGTGGTGGTCGGCGGTGGGGCCACCGGCTCCTCGCCGCCCGGGGGGCGGATTCTCAGGTCAAGCGCAGAATATCCAGGGCGTGGCGGAGGTCCTGGGGGTAGTCGGAGGTGAACACCATCCACTCACCGGTCGTGGGGTGAGCCAGACCGAGTTCGCGGGCGTGGAGCCACTGGCGGGTCAGCCCCGTGCGTGCGCTCAGCGCGGGGTCGGCCCCGTAGGTGGTGTCCCCCACGCAGGGGTGGCCGACGGCGGCCATGTGGACACGGATCTGGTGGGTCCTGCCGGTCTCGGGGCGCACCTGGGCCAGGCAGGCGCCGGGCATGACCTCCATGACGTCGTAGTGGGTGATGGACTCCCTGGCGCCGTCAATGATCGCCATCTTCCACTCCCGACCCGGGTGGCGTCCGATGGGGGCGTCAATGGTTCCCCAGGAGGGGTCGAGGTGGCCCTGGACGAGGGCGTGGTAAACCTTGTCCACCGTGTGGTCGCGGAAGGCCCGCTTGAGCACCGAGTAGGCGCGCTCGCCCTTGGCGACGATCATGACGCCGGAGGTGCCCACGTCCAAGCGTGAAACGATGCCCTGGCGCTCGGCGGCCCCTGAGGTGGCCACGCGCACCTTCATGGCGGCCAGCGCCCCGAGGACGTCGGGCCCCTCCCAGCCCATTGAGGGATGGGCGGCCACGCCGGGGGGCTTGTCGACGACGACAATATCGTCATCCTCGTAGAGGATGCCCATGCCCTCCACTGGGGTGGCGACCGGCTCGGCGGGCCGGGGCTCGGGCAAATCGATCTCCAGGAGGGAACCCACAGTCAGCCGCTCGGACTTCGCTACGGGAGCACCGTGCAGGAGCACTCCGCCACTGATGCACAGTTCACCCGCCCTGGAGCGCGACAAACCGGTCATGCGGGCCACGGCCACATCGACCCGCTCCCCCGCCAGGCCCTCGGGCACGGGCAGCATCCTCAGGCTCACACGCTCTCCCCGAGGGCGGCTCCGTCTTGAGGCCGGGCTCCTCCTCGCGGTTCGGCCTCCCCCAGTGCACGACGCGCGGCCTCCTCGCCCGTGGCCGCTTCCTCCCCCGCCCGGGTGCCGTCAAGCTCCAGCCCCATGAAGGTCAGGACGATGATTGCGCCGGCGGCGCCGACAATAGCTATGTCGGCGACATTGCCCACGAACAGACCGCCGTAGTCAATAAAGTCCACGACGTGGCCCCTGAACACCCCGGGCGCCCTGACCAGTCTGTCAATGAGGTTGCCCACGGCCCCGCCCAGGACCAGCCCTAGAGTTACCGCCCAGCGATATGAGCGCATGCGCCCCAGTGTGCGAATGACAATGACCGAGACCACAACAGCCACGAGGGTAAAAACCCACGTCTGACCAGTGGCGAAGGAAAATGCGGCTCCGGGATTGTGAACTAGGACTAGTCCTAACCATGAACCAACCAGGTCGATGCGTTGGCCCTCACTCAGGACTGAGGAGGCCCACGCCTTCGTGGCCTGGTCGAGCACGACCACTGCCAGGGCAACACTGACCAGGACAATGGCTGGTTTCTCGGGTAGGCCCAAACGAACGCGTGCTGGGCCCGCGGCGCGACGGCCCCTGCGCAACGGTGCGCCCTGGGGCGGAGTTGAGGTCATAGATCCTTCCAACGATGCTCTGCGGCACGCCTCGAGGGCGGCGACCCGGTCGAGTCACCGCCCTCACAAGAGGCCGGGAACGTGATCCGGAGCCTTCCGGCTGCCGCTTCCTCAGAGACTTGGACGCCTCACAAGGTTGGCACGGACTGGTCAGCGCTGTCCTCGACGTTGGACAAGAGGTTCTGCAGGTAGCTCTTGAGACGAGTGCGGTAGTCGTTCTCGAAGCGGCGCAGCTCGTCGATCTTGTGCTCCAGGCCGGAGCGCTCCTTCTCGAGCTGGGCCAGGGTGCGGTTGCGCTGGTCCTCGGCCTCGCGGACGATCTGCTCCCCGGTGTTGCGGGCCTCCGCGATAATGCGGTCGCCCTCGGCCTTGCCATTGGCAACGTGCTCGTCGTGCAGTCGCTGAGCGAGCTCGAGCATGCCGGAGGCGGCAACAGGAGTGTCGCCGTCCGCGGGCATAGCCATGGACGGCGACTGAACAACTGGGGCGGCAGGAGCCACCGGCTCTTGGATGGGGCCACCACCGCGGCCGAGTTCTGCCACACGGCGGTTGGCTGCCTCGAGCTTGGCCTTGAGGTCGGCATTCTCAGCCTCGAGCTGCCGCATGGCCTCGACCACCTCGTCGAGGAACTCGTCGACCTCGTCCTGCTCGTAGCCCTCGCGGAACTTGGTCGCCTGGAACTTCTTGTTGAGGACGTCGTCTGCGGTCAGCAGCGTCATGGTCGTCACCTCAGGTGTCGTTTCGGAAGATTGTCACGAGCACCGGACACACCCGGTTACTCATGCGAACAGACTACCTGAACTGGAGGTTCAGGCAATGTGGGATACGTTGATTCAGAGGTTGGATACATCTCACGGCCGCAAGGGAGCGGGCATACGGCGCTCAGTGAGAAATCACACAAGTATCCACAGGACGCTCTGAATGACAAGAATTCCGAAGAAGAGAGCCAGGAAACTCAGGTCGACCCCCACGCCTCCCAGGCGCAGAACGGGAACCACCTGACGCAGCCGACGCAGTGGCGGGTCGGTGAGTCCGTAGACCACGTTGGCCAGTACCAGGACGATCCCCCGAGGGCGCCAGGAGCGGGCGAAGACCTGCACCCAGTCCAGCACCACCCGCACCACGAGGATGAACATGTAGAGGTCCAGGAGGCTGGAGACAATCGAGATGATCGGCACAATCGGACTCACCGGTTCCGGCCCCGCTCAGCTCTGGTTGAAGAGGCGGCCGTGCGCTGGGGTGTCGGTCTCACCCCCATCGATCTCGACGCTGGCCGGGGTCAGCAGGAAGACGCGGGGGGTGACGCGCTCAATAGCCCCGTGCAGTCCGAAGACCAGGCCCGCGGAGAAGTCGACCATGCGGCGGGCGTCAGACTCATTCATGCCGGTGAGGTTGACGATTACCGGCACGCCGTCGCGGAAGGACTCACCAATGACGCGGGCCTCGTTGTAGGTCGAGGGGTGGACCGTCACAATGCGACGCAGGTCCGGCGCCGAGGTGGGCTCGGGCTCCTCAGCGGCCTCGTAACTGGAGGAGTAGTCCTCCGGCTCCTCGGTCTCAGTGAAGGCGTAATCCTGCTCAGGCAGGTCGTAGGCAGCCTCGTACGGGTTCTCCGCCGGCTCGGAGTAGCCGAGGAAGGACGTCATCTTGCGCAACGCGCTCATGGGTTCGCTCCTTGTCCGTCGGGACCTTCGCATCCCGGACAGAACGACGGTATCGGCACACTGGGCCGCGACTGCTCATTGGCCGCGGCGTGTCACGCTGGAGGCGCCGGCTTGACCGCCCGCGGTTCGGCCGGCAATGGCGACGCCTGCGATTCGGCCGGTGGCCCCTTGGCGCCGGTAGGAGAAGAAACGCTCGTCCTCGGCGGTGCACCAGTGGCCCGGGTGCATGTGCCCAACCCCGGCCCGCTCGAGTTGGGCGTGAACTCCTGCCGCGACGTCAATGGCCGGGGTGCCCCATCGACTGGTGGCGCGGCAGGCGGGCTCTACTGCCGCGGCCTGCTGCGCCATGTCCTCAGACACTTCGTAACAGTTCCCACAGATGCTGGGGCCGGTGGCGGCCCACAGGTCGGAGGGGTCGGCGCCGGCCGCGACCAGGGCGGCCACGGCGGCCGTCACCACCCCGTCGAGCATGCCGCGCCTGCCGGCGTGGACGGCGGCCACTAGTGTGCCCTGGCTTGTGGCCAGGAGTAGGGGTACGCAGTCGGCCACCAGGACTCCGACGGCCCGGGCTGAGGTCCCGCGCCCATGAGGGCCGCACTGGTTGCGGGTGTCCAGGATCAGGGCGTCCGCGGTGGGCGCTTGGCCCAACTGGGCCCGGGCCACGAGTGCGGAGTGCACCTGGTTCATCCAGGCGATGGCGCCTGGAGCCGCGGAGCCCGGGGCGGCGAGCCCGAGCCCCTCCTCCAGGGCGCGCCGGTTGGCCTGGACCGCCTCGGGGCGGTCCCCCACGTGGGCGGCGAGGTTAAAACCGGAGTAGGGGTCCCCGATCGAATCGGTCCCGCCCGGGGGCCGACCGCCCCGTGCGCCGCGGGTAGTGAAGTACCCGCGGGCGCCAGGACCCAGTTCGGCCTGAAGCAGGTCGGGGCGCATTAGCGCAGAAAATCAGGCAGGTCGATCTCGTCGGGCTCGACGTCGGCGCCGAATACCGGGGGAACCTCCAGTTCGACAGGGGCGTCGGCAGCGCTTTCGTCGACGTAGGCCGGGATTTCCCCGGTGGAGATGGACACCGGCAAGGGCGCCGGGATGACCGGCGCGGGCTCGGGACTCGGGACGCTGGTGACCGGGGAGGTCAGCGGCCGCAGGACCGGGCTGTCGGCGACGTGGGCGCCACGAGTCGGGCTGGGGGTTGCCGCGGTGGGCGCCGGGGCGGGGCTCTTGGCGTGCCGGGAGGTCTGCTGAAGAGCGGCGTCCAGACCACCGGTGACAGTGGGCTCGTCGTCGAAGCCTGCGGCGATCACGGTGACGCGGACCTCGTCGCCCAGGGCGCCGTCGACCACGTTGCCGAAGATGATATTGGCCTCGGGGTGGACCGCCTCGCGCACCAGGTTGGCGGCCTCGCTGATCTCGAACAGGCCCAGGTCCGAGCCGCCCTGGAAGAAGATGAGCACGCCATGGGCCCCGTCAATGGAGGACTCCAGCAGCGGGGAGGCGATGGCCTGCTCGGTGGCGGTCAGGGCGCGGTCGGAGCCGGTGGCCGAGCCAATACCCATGAGCGCGCTGCCGGCGTCCTGCATAACGGATTTGACATCATTGAAGTCGACGTTAATGAGGCCGGGGGTGGTGATGAGCTCGGTAATGCCCTGAACACCTTGGAGGAGGACTTGGTCGGCCTGTTTAAAAGCGTCGACCACGGAGATATTCCGGTCGGCAATCTGAAGGAGACGATCGTTGGGGATGACAATGAGGGTGTCGACCTCGGCGCGCAGGTTCTTGACGCCGTCCTCGGCCTGGGTGGCGCGGCGGCGTCCCTCGAAGGCGAAGGGACGAGTGACCACGCCAATGGTCAGGGCGCCGAGTTCGCGGGCGACGCGGGCGACCACCGGTGCGGCCCCGGTGCCGGTGCCGCCGCCCTCCCCGGCGGTCACGAAGACCATGTCCGCGCCCACAAGGGCCTCACGAATGTCGTCCTCGTGGTCCTCGGCGGCCTTGCGACCAATGCTCGGGTCGGCTCCAGCACCGAGCCCACGGGTCAGGTCGCGACCGACGTCGAGCTTGGTGTCGGCGTCGGACATGAGCAGGGCCTGCGCGTCAGTGTTAACGGCGATGAACTCGACACCGCGCAGGCCGGACTCAATCATCCGGTTAACGGCGTTGACGCCGCCGCCGCCGACGCCCACCACCTTAATAATTGCCTGGTAGTGCTGGGATTCCGCCACTGTCTGCCTCCGCGAGTTCCTGCTGGGCCCCGTGTCGGGACCCCCTCAACACTCAACCTCAAGTAGAGGTTAATACTTATGTCATTCTGAGGATGACAAGGACAACGCTATGGGGACCAGACCCCCGCCCGGCGCATTTAGTGCGGCGTGTTTCGCCGTCGCGCGAGCCGGGCTGAGCGGGCCCCGCCCACCCCCGGAAAACACCCGCCGAACACCGTCGGACCACGCGCCCCGGGTCGGGAATCGGGTCGACCGGCCACCGGGAAGGGGCCGCGAATCCGCGAGTTCAGGACGTTGTGGGACTGCGCGGGGAGGACACGTCGTAGACGCTGGCGGTGTGCTGAACCAGGACGGCCAAAACCTCGGCCTTGAGCTCGGTGTCTGAGGTGTCCCCCCACACCACGCTCGCACCGGTACTCAGCGTCAGGGTCACCTGGCCGGTGGCCGAGGCCGAGCCGGAAACCACCTTCGAGCGCGTGGCCGGCTCCAGACTCCCCACCACCAGGGCCACCGCCGACACCTGGTCGCTGGTCAGCGCCTCCCCGTCCGCGGCAGTAATCGGCACCAGGCCCGCGGGGGCCTGCTCCACGGTCTCCAGGACGACGGCGTCCACGTCAAGGACCTCATAGCCCCCCTCAACCTGGTGGGCCACCACCGGAACCCTCATGGTCAAGGAGATGTCCAGGCCGTGGGGCCAGGAGCGGGTCACGCTGGCCGAGCGCACCCGCACCAGCCCCTGGGCGACCTCGTCGCCCAGCTCGACTACGTCCAGGCGCAGCAGGGAGGTACCCCCATGGTGGGCCAGTACCTCCTGGACTGCCGCGGCGTCCACCGTCCCATCGGAGTCGCGCACCACGATCTCAGAGGTGCGCAGTGCCAGCAACGGGGAGAACAACGCCGCCCACACCAACGCGACTACGCCGACCACAATGGCCGTCACGCGCCCCAGCAGGCGCAAACGCAGCCGACGCTGCGCCCGGCGGCGCTCGGCGAGACGATCGGTCAGGCCGGTGGACACCACCCGGTCGCGCCGCTCACGTGCAACCCGGCCCGATACAGCGCCCCTGCCGCCCGCGACCGGAACCAGCGCGCCCCGGGACGCCGCCGGGGGGACCGGCTCGGGTAGCTCCTCGTCGCCCCAGTCCTCCTCCACCTCGTCAGCGCCCCCGGTATAGACCTCGGGGCGGGGTGCGTGAGGTTTCCTCATGCGCCGCCGGTGCTCTCGCCGGCTGCGCTTTCATCTCGCTGCCCGAGCCGCTCCAAAATGACGTCGGCGAGCTCGGTGACATCACCGGCGCCCACGGTCAGCACCAGGTCCCCGGCCCGGGCCTGATCGGCAACGGCCCAGGCCGCCTCGCGGCGTCCGGCCACGAAACGCGCCCGGCCCGCCGGAACCTGGGAGGCCACCGTCGAACCGCTCACCCCCGGGTAGTCGGCCTGGTCCTCGCGGGCGGGGTAGACGTCGGTGACGATCACAAGGTCCGCCCGCCCCAGGGCGGTGCCGAAGCGCTCGGCGAAGTCACGGGTGCGGGAGAACAGGTGGGGCTGGAAGAGCACCAGGACGCGCCCGCCGCGTCCCTGGGCGACCTCACGGGCCGTGGCCAGAAGCGCCTCAATCTCAGTGGGGTGGTGGGCGTAGTCATCCACCACGCGCACCCCGGCGGCCTCCCCCCGGTTCTCGAAGCGCCGCCCAGTGCCCTCGAAGGTGCCCAGCGCCTGCGCCATGGCATTGGCCTCGACCCCGAGCTCAAGGCCGGCCGCCCAGGCACCGGCGGCGTTCAGGGCCATATGGTCGCCGGGGACCGCCACCTCCAGGTTGACCGGCGCCTCGGAACGGACCTGCTCGTCGTCGGCCTCGAACCGGGTCAGCACCGCGCTGGTCCCACTTGCGGAACGGGCGGTAATGGTCAGTTGGATGTGGGCCTCCCCCACCAGGGCGCCCCCGGGCAAGGAGTCGGGCGCGCCGGTGCCGTAGGTGACCACCCGCAGGCCGTCCTCGTCGGCGTGCTGCGCCAGGCGCAGGGCGCCGGGGTCATCGGCGCAGGCGATGAGCAGGCCGTCGGCCACCAGGCAATGGGCGAAGTCGAGGAAGGCGTCCTCGAACGCCTCCGCGGTCCCATACACGTCGAGGTGGTCGGGCTCGACATTGGTGACCAAGGCGATGCTGGGCCCGTAGTTGAGGAAGGAGCGGTCGGACTCGTCGGCCTCAGCGACGAAGGCCGCGCCGGCACCCAGGTGAGCGCCGGTGCCCAGGCTGCGCACCACCCCGCCAATAGCGAAGGACGGGGATTGCCCGGCGGCGCCGAGCGCCTGGGCGAGCATGGCCGAGGTCGTGGTCTTGCCGTGGGCTCCGGCCACGGCCACGAAGTCCTTCCCCTCGGCAATGAGGGTCAGGGCCTGGGAGCGGTGCACCACGACCTGTCGGCGTTCACGGGCGATGGCCAACTCCGGGTTGCTCTCCTTAATGGCGGAGGAGATCACAATGACGGAGTCCTCCGGGACATTGGCGGCATCGTGGCCGAGAACAACCTCCCTACCGGCCTCGCGCAGCTCAATGAAGGCCGGGCCCTCGTGAACATCTGAGCCAGTGACGTGGGCGCCCTGCTCGGCCAGGAGCGTCGCGACCACGCTCATGCCCACTCCGCCGACACCAATAAGATGAAAGGACTCCCCCACCAGGCTGCCTGGCTTGAGTTCCGGAACTGATGAGGGGCTAGGGGTCTGGCTCATGAGTCCTCCTCGCTGGACTGGAGTGTGTCAGATCTGGGGTCGGCTGCGGCGCGCACCAGCGCCGCCAAGCGCGCAGCGCCGTCGCGCACCCCGGTGGAGGCGGCGCAGGCGGCCATGGCCCGGTGGCGCTCAGGGTCGGCCACGAGTTCGGTGAAGGAGATAATGTCGGCCGGCGCCAGTTGCGCATCGGCGACCAGGCGCCCGCCCCCGGCGCCGACGCAGTCGGCGGCATTGAGGCGCTGCTCGCCGTTGCCCACCGGCAAGGGCACGTAGAGGGCGGGCAGGCCCAGGGCGGTGAGCTCGGCGACGGTGCCCGCCCCGGAGCGGCACACCACGCCGTCGGCGCAGGCGTAGGCCTGCTCCATGGTGTTGAGGTAGTCCAGCACGTGATAGCGCCCGGCCATGGACTCGGGCGCCTGACCGGACTCGATCGCCGCCTTGAGGGCCGCGCGCACCGGGGCGTCCTTGCCCCGGCCGGTCAGGTGGAGGATCTGCAGGCTCTCGGGCAGCTCCCCCAGGGAGGCTGAGAGCACCTCATTGAGATGCTGGGCCCCCAGCGACCCGCCGGTGACCAGCAGAATAGGTCGCAGCGGGTCCAGGCCCAGGGCCATGGCGCCATCGACCCGGGCACTGGCGGCGCCCTCGGCGCTGACGCGGACCTCGGCCAGGGCGGCAATGGCGGGACGCAGGGGCAGGCCAGTAACCTCGGTCACACCCCGAGACGCCTTAAGGCGGGTGGAGGCGAAGGTCAGGCCCACAGCGGCCGCCCAGCCGGCCCCTAGGCGGTTGGCCAGCCCGGGGCGGGCATTCTGCTCGTGAATGACCACGGGCACGCCGGCGCGCCGAGCGGCAATGTAAGCGGGGGTTGAGACGTAGCCGCCGAACCCGACCACCACCTGCGCGTCAACCTTCTCTATGGCCTCGGTGGCTGCGGAGATGGCGCGACTCAGGCGCTGGGGCAGGCGGATGAGGTCCCCGGAGGGGCGCCGCGGCAGGGGCACGCGCGGAACCAGGGCGAGCTTGTAGCCCGCCTCGGGAACGAGCTGGCTCTCCAGACCCTCGGCGGTACCCAGAACAAGAACCTTGGTCCCGGCATTGCCGCCCAGAGCCGGGTCGCACAGCGCCGCTGCGGTGGCCAGCAGCGGATTGACGTGGCCCGCGGTGCCGCCTCCAGCCAGCAGTACGCGCAGAGCGCCGGTGGATGGGGGACCTTGGGGGTCGGTGTCAGGCACGGTTCCTCCTGCGTGGTGATATCACAGCCAGGGTACGGCTCACGGCGGAGGGGCGGGAGCGCAACGCCTCAGCGGCACCGCTCTCGTTGCGCGCGAAGGACAGCAGCACCCCGCAGGCCAACAGCACCGACACCAACGAGCTGCCCCCGTGGCTGACCAGCGGCAGGGGCACGCCCAGAACCGGCAGGAGGCCGACAACGACGCTCATATTGACCAGTGCCTGTCCCACCACCCAGGTCATAATCCCACCGGTGACGGCGGCGACGTAGAGGGACTGGGAGCGGCGGATAATGCGCGCGCAGCACCACCCGACCACGGCGAACAGGATAATGACGACCAATGACCCGGCCAGCCCGAACTCCTCACCCAGAACCGCGAAAATATAGTCGGAGTCGGCCTGGGTGAGGTACCCCCACTTCTGCCTTGAGGAGCCGGGGCCCACCCCCCACCAGCCGCCAGTGCCCAGCGCCCAGCGCCCGTGCTTGGGCTGATAGCCCGCATCGAAGGGGTCGGCGATCTCGGGGTGGAGCCAGGCCATAATGCGGGCGCGGCGATTGGGTTGAAACATGGACATGCCCGAGAAGACGATCAGCCCGAGGCTGCCCAGAGCGGCGAACCAGGGCCATCGCAGTCCGGCCATCCACAGGGCGCCGGCCACGAGCATGGCCAGAATAATGACGGTGCCCAGGTCGTGCCCCAGCAGCACCGCCCCCACGGCCAGGCCCACCGGCACCAGCACCCACAGAACAACGTTCTTGAACCCGTTAAGACGCTCCGTGTGGCGGGCGGCAATATAACCGACGAACAGGCACAGGCCCAGCTTAATGAACTCTGAGGGCTGGACAGTGCCCAGGACCGGGACCGCCACCCAGTTGCAGTTGCC
This sequence comes from Actinomyces oricola, assembly GCF_004104015.1. Classification (GTDB taxonomy): domain Bacteria; phylum Actinomycetota; class Actinomycetes; order Actinomycetales; family Actinomycetaceae; genus Actinomyces; species Actinomyces oricola. Next base: position 61,610 of record NZ_RYFV01000005.1, read on the forward strand.
GCCGCCGCAGGTGCGCACCGAGGGGAATAAGAAGATCGACGCCTGCAGGGCAACCCCCAAGCCCAGTACCGGGAAGGTCATGAGCTGGATCCAGCGCTGGGGAAGGCGCGAGGTGATGAACATGGCCACCAGGCCGCCGGCCGCATAGAGCAGGTAGCGACTAAAAAGCGTAAAGGCGCTCTCCTCTTGCGGGGCGAGGATCACCGACTGCACCGAGAAAACCATAATGAGGCCGATGGTGAGCAGGAATAGGACCGCCACCAGCAGTGTGTAGTAGCTCAGGGTGCTCTTCTCCCCCGGTACCGGCCCGTCGGGCCCAGTGACTCGGTACCACCAGGCGGCCGGGGAGCGGGACGCCGGCCGCTCAGGCCCCTCGGGGCTCGGAGAGGAGGCGGAGGCCATCTCAGGCCACCTCGTCGACGCCCTGGCCACTGGGGGCCCCAGTGGCCGCGCAGTGCCGCTGGACCGCCTGGGTGAACAGGTCGCCGCGCTGGGCGTAGGAATCGAATTGGTCCCAGGAGGCGCAGGCCGGGGCGAGCATGACGGTGTCGCCCTCGCGCGCCATGCGAGCCGCGGCGGCGACCGCGGCCTCAATAACCTCCCGGGGCGCTGCGTCGGGGACCCGGTGCACCGGTACCCGGGGGGCCCGGTGCTCCAGGGCGGCCAGCATGGCGGACTGGTCCTTGCCAATAAGGACCGCGCCGCGCAGCATGGGGGCGACGGCGCCCACCAGATCGGAGAATTCGGCGCCCTTCGTGTCGCCGCCGGCGATCCAGACGGCCGTGCCCTCGGGCAGCCCGCCCAGAGCGGCCTGCGCTGAATGCGGGTTGGTGGCCTTGGAGTCGTCCACCCAGGTCACGCCCCGGCAGTGGGCGACGGTGACCATGCGGTGGGAGCCGGGGCTGAAGGAGCGCAGTCCCGCGGCAATAGCGTTCGGCTCGACGCGGGCCGCTAAGGCCAGGGCGGAGGCGGCCAGGGCGTCTGCGACAATGTGGGCCGGCAGGCGGGAGGGCTGGGAGCCGGGGGCCAGGTGCGCCAGGTCGGCCACCGTGGCCAGTTCCAGGCCCTGATGGTGGCGCCCGGCGTGCAGCGCCCGATCCACCAGGACGCCCTCGACCATGCCGACCTGCCCCAGCAAGGGCACTCCCAGAGTGAAGCCAACCGCCCGGCAGCCCTGGCAGACGTCGGCCTGCTCGACCATGGACACAGTGGCGGCATCGGCGACGTTGTAGACGGCCGCCACCTGGGCCCGGCGGTAGACGCGCGCCTTATCGGCCGCATAGGCCTCCAAACTCCCATGCCAATCGAGGTGGTCGGGGGCGAGGTTAAGGCAGGCGGCCGCCAGCGGGGACAGGGTGCGGGTGGTGTGCAGCTGGAAGCTGGACAACTCAACGGCCAGGGCGTCGGCGCGGCCCTCGAGCACGGCGGTGATCACCGGCACGCCAATATTGCCCACAGCCGGGGCTCGGAGCCCGGCAGCGGCGAGCACCGCTGAGAGCATGCCCACCGTCGTCGTCTTGCCGTCGGTTCCGGTCACCGCTAGCCAGGGCACGTGCGGGCGCGCTGAGGACAGCTGGAGGCGCCAGGCCAGCTCGATCTCGGACCAGGTCTCAACGCCCTGGGAGCGCGCCGCCGCCAGCACCGCCCCAGTCGCGGGCACTCCCGGAGAGACAATAAGGAGCCGGAGGTCGGCCTCCCCCACTGCTCGGGCCATGGCCTCCTCGTCCCCTGACTGCGCCCGCGCTACGGCGGCCGGCAAGGAGTCAAGGGCTTGGGGGCGGGAGTCGAAGGCGTGAACCCGCGCACCCAGGGTTACCAGGGCGTCGACGACGGCCAGCCCGGTGCGTCCCAGGCCGACCACGCCCACGCGCGCGCCGGCCAGGTCCCTGACGCTGGCAATGGCAGTCCTGCTGCTCACGGCGGCTCTTACCCCCTGGTTGGCGTGGTGGACGTGGCGTAGCGTAACGGAGGTGGTCGTTGGCAGCCGACTCACGCGGCGGCCACCCCCGATGCTGCCCCCGGTAAGGGCTTGGGGGCGGGAACCTCGGCGTCCGGCGCGTCGTGGCCCTCAACCCACCGGGGAGTCAGGACACCAAGTATTCGGCGTAGAACATGCACAGGCCGGCCACGACGCAGATCCCGGCAATAATCCAGAAACGGATGACCACGTTGACCTCCGTCCATCCCCCCAACTCGAAGTGGTGGTGGAGCGGGGCCATACGGAAGATGCGCCGTCCGGTGAGCTTGAAGGAGACCACCTGCAGCGACACCGAGATGACCTCGGCCAGGAAGAGCCCGCCGAGAATGACGGCGAGGAACTCGGTGCGGGTCAGGATTGACAGCCCCGCCACCGCCCCGCCCAGTGCCAGGGAACCGGTGTCGCCCATGAAGATCTTGGCCGGTGAGGCGTTCCACCACAGGAACCCGAAGCAGGCGCCCATGAGGGCCGCCGCCACCATGGCCAGGTCGCGCGGATCGCGCACCTGGTAGCAGGTTCTGGCCACCAGGTCGTGGGCGTAGAGGCAGGACTGGTTGGTCTGCCACACCCCAATGAGGGTGTAGGCGCCGAAGATCATGGCAGAGGCCCCGGCGGCCAGGCCGTCGAGCCCATCGGCGAGGTTGACGGCGTTGGACCACGCCGTAATGAGGAAGTTCGACCAGACCACGAAGAGGATGAGGCCGACCACAGCGCCGGCGAAGGCCAGGTCGAGGGCGGAGTCGCGGGCGAAGGAGACGCGCGTGGAGGCCGGGGTCAAACCGTTGCGGTCAGCGAAGGACAAGGCCATCACTGAGAAGCCGACGCCAATGACCGCCTGCCCGACCATCTTCTGCCAGGCGCGCAGCCCCAGGGACTGCTGCTGAGAAATCTTCTCGAAGTCGTCCAGGAAACCAATGAACCCCAGCCCCACAATGAGCATGAGCAGGAGGGTGCCGCTGGCGCGGGGGGTGCGCCACTCAACGAGATTGGCCACTGCATAGCCCAGGACGGTGGAGGCCAGGATGACCAGGCCCCCCATGGTGGGGGTACCGCGTTTAACGAAGTGCCCCTGCGGCCCGTCCTCGCGGATGAACTGCCCGTACTCGCGTCTGTGGAGGAAACGGATGAGCACGGGCGTACCCAGCAGCGAGACGATGAGGCCCACCAGGGCGGACACGAGGATGGCGGTCATCGGGGACGGACCTCCTTGAGATGGTCGGCCAGGCGCCACGCGCCTGAGCCGTGGGAGCCCTTGACCAGGACGGCGTCGCCGTCGTGGACCAGGGAGTCAATCTGCGCAATAGCGGTAGTGGCGTCGGGCAGTTCAACGACCTCGACACCGGCGGCGCGGGCCTCCTGGGCTGCGGGCCCCGCCCCCGCCCCCACGGTCACCAGCAGCTGGGCCCCGGCGGCGGCGGCCTCCTGGCCGGTGCGGCGGTGGTCGGCCCGGGAGGAGTCGCCGAGCTCCAGCATCTCCGAGACGACCACCACGCGGCGGCGGCGGCCGGCCAACGCCGGCAGGGCGCGCAGGGCCGCGCTCATGGAGTCAATGTTGGCGTTGTAGGAGTCATCGACGAGGAGCAGGTCGCCGCCCAGGGCAACCACGTCCATGCGGTGGGGGCTCTCCATACGGGCGCCCTCCAGGCGCTCGGCGATCGCCTCGGCACCCAGCCCTGCGGCCAGGGCCAGGCCGGAAGCCGCCAGGGCGTTGACAATGTTGTGGACACCGGGCACCCCCAGGCGCACCCGCCGGGGCTCGACGCCGGGAAGGTGCAGGTCGAAGGCGGCACGGGCCCGGTCGTCCACAACAGTGCCGGTGGCGCGCACGGCGGCCTGCGGGTCCCCCTGCGCTGAGAAAGTCAGTACCGGCCCCGAGGCCAGTGACGCCATGGCGCGGGCACGAGCGTCATCGTGGTTGAGCACGGCGGTGCCCCCGGGCACCAGGCCGGCAATGATCTCGCTCTTGGCCTGGGCGACGCCCGCGATCGAGCCGAAGCCGCCCATGTGGGCGTGGCCGATCATGAGCACCGCCGCGGCGTCCGGCGGCGCAATGGCGGTGAGGTAGTCAATGTGCCCCGGAGCGGAGGCGCCCATCTCCAAAACCAGGAAGCGTGTGGCCTCACTGGCCTCAAGGACGGTCAGGGGCAGGCCAATCTCATTGTTGAAGCTGGCCACCGGGGCGATGGTGGGGGCGGTGGGCGCCAAGAGCTGGCGAGTGAGGTCCTTGGTGGTCGTTTTGCCCACTGAACCGGTCATGGCCACCACGCGCAAAGCACTGCCGCGCGCCCTGGCCCGCCGACGCAGATCCGCTAGGTGGCCTCGGGCCAGGTCACCCACCGCGGTCACCGTGTCGGCCACGAGCACCAAGGGCAGATCCTCCTCTGTCAGGCCGGCCCCGGCCAGAGCAGCGCGGGCGGCCTGCTGATCACTGACCAGGGCGCCGACCGCGCCGGCCCGGGCGGCGGCGGCCAGGTGGGCGTGACCATCGGTGCGCTCACCCTTGATGGCCACGAAGAAGGACCCCGGGCCGGCCCGGCGGGAGTCGGTGACCACGCCGGTGACCGCGGCCCGCCCCGCTTGGGGGCTCAAGAGGGTGCCCTGGGCGAACTCGGCCACTTCGACCAGGGGGCGCGTCATCATGCCCGACCCCATTTGGCGGCCACGGCCTCGGCCATGACGGGGGCATCGTTGTAGCGGATGAAGTCGCCGGCGACCTCCAGGAAGGGCTCGTGGCCCTTGCCGGTGACAATGACCGTGTCCCCAGGGCCGCAGATCTCCACGCCCCGGCGCACGGCGTCACCGCGCCAGGTGGTGCACTCCTCGACGTCATGCAGGTCGGGGCGCACTGAGCGCACACCATTGAGGACGGCGTCGCGAATGAGCTGGGGGTCCTCGGAGCGGGGGTTCTCATCGGTGACCACCAGGACGTCGGCCAGGCGGGCGGCCACGGCGCCCAGCATGGGCCTCTTGCCCTGGTCGCGGTCGCCGTCAGCGCCGAAGACGACAATGAGGCGGCCCGGGGTAATGGGGCGCACGGCCTCCAGGGCGAGCTCAAGGGCATCGGGGGTGTGGGCGAAGTCCACAATGCACAGGCCCCGCCCTTCACCACGCTGACTAATGCGCTGCATGCGTCCGGGAATGTTGTGGGCGCGGGCCAAGGCGGCCACGGCGGTGGCAGCGGGGACGCCGGCGCGGATGGCCATGACCAGGGCCAGGGCGGCGTTCTGAACATTGACCAGGCCCGGCAAGGGGCAGGAGGCGGCGATCTCCTCCCCCTGCGGGCCATGGAGGACGAAGGTGGTGGCCGAGTCGGTCAGGGACACTGCGGCGTCGGAAACCCACCATTCGCACTGGGCGTCACCGGGGTAGGCGCGCACACGGTCCACCGGCAGGGCGGTCATGGCCGCGAGCCGGGGACCCCACTCGTCGTCAACGCAGACCACGGCGCGGCGGGCGTGCTCGGGGGTGAACAGCCTGGCCTTGGCCTCCAGGTAACCCTCCATGGTCTTGTGGAAGTCGAGGTGGTCGCGCTGGAGATTGGTGAAACCGACAACGTCCAGGACCATGCCGTCGAGGCGGTGCAGGACAATGGCGTGGCTGGAGGCCTCCAGGGAGGCGGCCCCCACGCCGTCCTCCACGGCCCGGGCCATCATGCGGGCCAGGACCGGCGCCTCGACGGTGGTGCGGGGGGACTCCACGGATAGCTCCCCCACGCGCAGTTCGACAGTTCCGGCGACCACGCAGCCCCCCAGATGGGCCGAAAGCACGGCCTCCAGGAAGTAGCTGGTGGTGGTCTTGCCATTGGTCCCGGTCACGGCGGTGGTGGTGAGGTTCGCGGCCGGGTGGTGGTAGATCTCGGCGGCCAAGGGCCCCACAATGGCGCGGGGGTCGTCGCTGACCAGCACCGGGGTACCGGGGGCCTGGGCGTGGGCAATGGCCGCCCCGGCGGCGTCAGTGAGAACGGCCACCGCCCCGGCCTTGACGGCTTCGGCGGCGAAGGAGGCGCCGTGCATCTTGAACCCGGGCAGGCCGGTGAAAAGCTCGCCGGCGGCAACATCCCCGGAGTCGACGCTGACTCCGGTCACGCTCAGCGAGCCCAGGGCCGAGGCGTCGGCCGGGGAGGCCGGAGCCAGGGAGAAGCGCTGTGCGAGATCGCTCAGAGCGGTGGGGGCGTTGCGGCGCGGGCGCAGTGCCGCGGCCGACTCGTACGCGTGGTTGCTCATGCTCCTCAATCTATCGTGACCTGGGGGTGACATCGCGCCTGGTGCGCAGTGAAAGGGCCCGACACGCAGGCCTGAGCCGCTGGTGCCGCTTGTGGGCTCACGTCCCGATTATGGGAAGAATTATGGGGTGGTGGCGTCCTGCGCCGGCTGCTGGACCTGGGCGTCGGCCTGTGCAGCGGCCTGGGCGGCAATGACGGTGGGGTCGGGCGCTATCCCCAGCGTGTGCATGGTGGCCAGGGCGACCTTGCGGAACACGGGCGCCGAGACGACCCCCCCGTAGACGCCCTCGGGCCGGTAGACAATGACGGCCACGGCAATGGCCGGATCCCGGGCAGGGGTGAATCCGACGAAGGAGGCGACAGTGCCGTCCTCGGTGAGGATCTCGGTGGTGCCGGTCTTGCCGGCCACGAGGTAGCCGTCGATGGAGGCGGACTCGGCGGTCCCGCCCTCCTGGGTGACACCGATGAGCATCTCGGTCAGGGTGGTGGCCGCCTCCTGGCCAATGACCCGCCTGCCCTCGGGCTGGACCTGGGGGGTGACGGTGCCGTCCGGGCCTATCCAGGCGTCGACGACCCGAGGGGGGATGAGCACACCGCCGTTGGCGATGGCCGAGAGCACCTGGACCGCCTGGAGGGTCGAGCAGGCCACCCCCTGGCCGAACATGGTGGTGTAGCGGGTGCGCTCGTCCCACTGGTCGGGCGGATAGATCAGGCCGTCGGGCTCATAGGGCAGCTCCACGCCGGTCTGGGAGCCCCACCCGAACTTCTCCATGTAGGCGTAGCGGGTCTCATCGGAGAGGGTGTCGCCGATCTGGACGGTGCCGACATTGGAGGACTCCACCAGCACCTGGGCGCTGGTGAGCTGTTGCACCGGGTGGTCATGGGAATCGCGAAAGACCTCCCCGTTGGGGGCGGTCCACGTATCGGGGACGGTCCACGTGTCCTGGGGCGTAATCGTCCCCTCCTCCAGGGCGGCGGCGAAGGTGACGACCTTGCCCACCGACCCGGGCTCGAAGATCGCCTCCACACTGCGGGCGCCGCGGTTCTCCTCGGCCGTCTGCCCGGGGTCGGCCGGGTCGACGCTGTGGGAGTCCGCCAGGACCAGGAGCTTGCCCGTGGCCGGCTCCATAACGGCCACACAGCCCCAGTCCGCGCTCTGGGCGTCGACGACCTCGTCAATGGCGGCCTGGGCAATGCGCTGCAGGTCCGGGTTAATAGTGGTGCGCACGCTCGTCCCCGGAACGGCCGGGGTGTCGTGCTGCTCACCGGTGGGGATGATCTCGCCGCTATTGCCCACCTCGACGCTGCCCTTGCCGTTGATGCCGGTCAGGACTTCGTCCTGAGTACTCTCCAGGCCGGCGATGCCCACCCGCTCGCGCTCCTCATTCTCCCGGGTCAGCCCCAGGACATTGCCCGCCACGTTCCCGGCGGGATAGGTGCGGCGGGTGCGCTGGTCGGGTTCGACGCCGTTAATCCCCAGGGCGTTGACCTGGCGCCAGGTGTCGGGGGGCACTGACTCGGCAATGATCGCGTAGGTGGAGTCGCCCACCATTTTGGCGCCCAACTCCAGGGGGTCGACGCCGAGGATCGGTGCGATTTGGGCGGCTGCGGCTGCGGCCCCGTAGCCGACGGTCTCCACGACCGTTTCACCGGTCAGTGGATTCTGGCGGGGGACCTCATAGGAGTACTGGGCGACTTTGACCTGGTTGACACCAATGTCGTAGGTGACGACGGAGGAGGCCAGGACCGTGCCATCGCGTCCCAGGATGTTCCCGCGCAGGGCCCGGTTGACCCAGGTCAGGGTGCGCCCGGCCTGGGCCTCGGCCGCCAGGGTGGGCCCGGCGACTACCTGCAGCCAGGCGGTGCGCCCGGCCAGGAGCGAGAAACCGCCTAGGCCGAGGACCTGGAGGACTCGACGACGACTCGGGTTCACAAGCCCTTACTCTCCCTTGGCGGGCGTTCCGCCCGCCAGTGTGGAGGTAGTGAGGTCGACGACGCCAGGAGGGGCGGCGGGCACCATGCCCAGGCCCTCGGCCCGTGCCGCCAGAGAGTCGGGGGCGGAGGCGACCTGAACGTCGTGACGCAGGGTCTCAACGTGGTCGCGCACGACATTGAGCTCAATCTGCGCCTCCTGCATCTGGTAGGCGGTCTCGGCCATCTGCGCGTTAAGCACCATGGAGGAGACTAGGGCCCCCGCCAGAATGACGACAATGACCAGGAGGAACGGCAGGGTGGTGCGTGAGGGGACCAGGCTGCGCACCACGTAGAGCTGGGGCCGCTCGCGCTCGGTGGCGGACGCGGACCGGCGGGCGGGGCTCTCAGTGCGGACCCCTGGGCGCCAGCTGCTGGCGGGGCCCGCCGGGTCGGCCATGGAGTGGGCGGCGGAGGCGGTCACCGGTTTCTCCTTCCTCGGGCACACGGTGTGTGTTGATTGCTGGTGGTGCGGTCGTGGGCGGGCTCGGGGGCCGGGGCCTGGTCGGCCGGGCGTGTGCGCATGGCGGCCCGCAGGCGCACTGGGGCGCTGCGCGGGTTGCGGGCCTTCTCGGCGGCTCCGGCCCTTTCAGCGCCGTGGGTGAGCAGTTTCAGGTAGGGGCGGTCGCTGTCGGGAACGATCGGCAGCCCGTCCGGGGCGCGGCTGGCGGCGCCTAAGGCCAGAACCCGCTTCACAATGCGGTCCTCCAGGCTCTGGTAGGACTCCACCACCAGGCGCCCGCCCACCCGGAGGCAGTTCAAGGCCCTGGGCACGGCCCGTTCCAGGATCTCCAGTTCGGTATTGACGGCCACGCGCAGGGCCTGGAAGGTCCTTTTGGCGGGGTGGCCGCCGGTGCGGCGCGCCGGGGCCGGGATCGCTTGGCGCACTAGCTCGGCCAGGGCATCGGTGCTGGTCACAGGGTCGCCCGCCTCACGGCGGGCGATAATGGCTGCGGCAATGCGGGGCGCATATCGCTCCTCACCGTAGATGCGCAGAATGCGGGTGAGTTCTGCGGCGTTGGCGGTGTCCAGAATGTCCTGGGCGGTGGCGGCGGCGGACTGGTCCATGCGCATGTCCAACTGCGCGGGGCGCGCGTAGGAGAATCCGCGGGCGGCCTCGTCAAGCTGGAGGGAGGAGACCCCCAAGTCCATGAGTACGGCATCGACGGCGCCGCCGGCGGAGGCGGCGACCTCGTCAATGCGGTCATAGGTGGCTTGGACGGCGCGGAAGCGCGGCCCGAAGCGGGCCAGGCGCTCACCGGCCAGGGCTATGGCCTCGGGGTCGCGGTCAATGCCGAGGACCTGCACGGTGGGGAACCGTTCCAGGGCGCCCTCGGCGTGGCCACCCAGGCCCAGGGTGGCGTCAATGAGAACCGGGGGGCGGCCCGCGGCACTGTCCTCAATGGCCGGGGCCAGCAGGTCGAGGCAGCGGGAGAGGAGCACGGGAGAGTGGAGGCTCGATGCCGGGGTGGCGCGCTGGCTCATGCTCTCCTCCTCGAAGTGTGTGCCCCAATGCGGGGCTGTGCGGGCGGCGCCGTCCCGCCAGGACTCCTCCCGCAGGTTCCGGCGTCGGGGAAGTGGCGTCGGACGGTAGGGCGGGCGGAGACCTCACGGGGCGGGGCCGCGGGGCGTACAACGTTGTTGGTTACGGGTCAGAAGAAGCCGGGGATGATCTCCTCGGCTGTGTCGGCGAACACGGGCTCCTGGGCTGCCAGGTAGTCACTCCAGGCGGTGGCGTCCCAGATCTCCACCCGGGCGCCCGCGCCAATGACGGCGAGCTCGCGCCCCAGGCCCGCGTAGCTGCGCAGCTGTGCGGGCAGGGTGATTCTTCCCTGCTTGTCGGGGATCTGGGAGTCGGCGCCCGAGAGCATGACGCGGATGTAGTCGCGGGCCTGCTTCTGGGCGAGCGGGGCCTCGCGCAACTGTGCGTACATGCGCTCGAACTCGGCTGTGGTGAAGGCGTAGATGCAGCGCTCCTGCCCTCGGGTGAGCACCACCCCTCCTGCCAACTCGTCGCGGAACTTGGCCGGAAGGATGAGGCGCCCCTTCTCGTCGAGACGTGGAGCGTGGGTGCCCAGAAACATCGGACATCACTCCTCACCCCCGGCGATCCAATGCACCCCACCTTACTCCACTTCCCTCCCCTTTCGCCCACAACGACACTGCCTGAGCATCACGATCTCATCTCAAACCGCGCCATACCGCCGTTTTCTCCAGTGGAGCAGAGTGGAGGGAAAAGTCACGCCTCCCCCGCGCGCCGCGGGCCCCCACCCGGCCGGCACCTACACGAATATGACTAGCGCCATATATTCAGTGGATTGTTCTGGGCCCGAAGACCCGGATGCTCTTTCCTGCGACGGCACCGTTTTCCGCCTGTACCGGGTAGGACGGGCACGCAAAGGCCCCGTCACCTGCACTGCGGATGACGGGGCTTGAAGGTAAGGAGCGGGCGGGGCGGTGGAGGAGGGTGGAGGGGTGCCAGTGGGGTGATGGGGAGGTCAGTGGCCCTCGTCGCGGCGGCGATCCCAGCGCTCGGCCTGACGCTCCATGAACGTCGAACGCGTCGCCGATCCCGGACGGCCCCGACGCTTCGAGCCCCCGCCGCGGCCGCCTTCTGGGGGCGGGCCCCCCGGCGAGACCCGGGTGAGCATGTGTGTCACGCCGCACACGGCCAAGGCGAATCCAGCGACGCCAATGAGGATGGAGACAACGCCGTGGTTGACCATGACCGCGGCAATGACCAGGCACAGGCCGACCATGACCAGGGCTGCGCCCGCCCCGACATGGCGCGGGGAGAAGCGGTCCGCCTGGGGCTCGGTGGTCGTGGTCTCCATGGAGTCGACCAAATCTGGGGCATCGGCGTGCAACTGCGCCTCCAAGTCGCGCAGCACCTGCTGCTCGCGCTCCGACAATGCCATGGCACACCTCGTTTCCCGACCTGGGACCGGCTCTCGTGAAGGGGCACAGGGCGCCCTCGGCCTCAGGACCTCCAGGATAGGCGGTCATGGTCATTGGAGGGAAACCGGGTTTATCCCATCAGGTGGTGGCGCACAACCCCGGCCGCCCGGGAACCTCCCCTCTCCTCCGCTCTTCTTCGCGGTGTTCGCCCACCGCCCCACGGTGGGCGAACACCGCGAAGGAGCGGTACAAAGCGGGGAAATAGCGGGGATGACGAGGGTGAGGGGCACTGAGAAAAGGTCGGGGAAGAAGGCGCCGCGGCGGGTCAGGAGGGCGGCGGCAGCAGGCTGGCCGGCGCCACAGCCTTCTTGCCCCAGCGGCGCCGCACCTCGTCGGCCGCCCGCTCGGGTGCGCCTCGACGAGGATTGTCGTCCAGCAGTAGCTGGACGCCGTCCGCGTCCCGGCCCAGGCCCTCAACCCGCACCCCTAGGAGCCGGAAGCCCCCGCCGGGCGTGGGCAGCGCCGCGAAAAGCGCCTCCACGGTGGCCCACAGGTCTACCGCCAGATCCGTGGAGGCGGGCATGGTGCGTGAACGGGTCACGGTGGTGAAGTCGGCGCCGCGGGCCTTGAGCACGACCACCCGGGCCCGCAGCGAGCCCGCGCGCAGGCGCGCCGCGCACTGGTGGCACTGGTCCAGCAGCACCCGGCGGGCATGATCACGGTCGGTAATCGTGTCGAAGAAGGTGGACTCGGTGCCAATGGACTTCTCCTCGCGCCGCGGGCTCACGGGGCGCGGGTCAATGCCGTGGGACAGGTCCGATAGGTGGCGGGCGGCGGCCGTGCCCAGGATTCGTTCCAGGAGGCGCACCTCGGTGGCGGCCAGGGTACGTACATCCTCAATTCCCCAGCGCGCCAGGGCCTGGGCGCTCTTCTCTCCGACTCCCCACAGGGCGCCCACCGGCAGGACGTTGAGGAAGTCCTGGGTGGCTGCGGCCGGGACGAGGAGGAGGCCGTCGGGCTTGGCGTGGGCGGAGGCGAGCTTGGCAACGAACTTGGTGGCGGCGACCCCCACCGAGGCGGGCACCCCGACCCGGGCGCGCACCTGCCGTCGGATCCATTGGCCGATGGCCACCGGGGTGCCCATGCGGCGGCGCGAGCCGGTCACATCCAAGAAGGCCTCGTCGACACTGACCCGTTCCAGGACGGGGGTCACCTCCCCCAGAATGCTCATGACCTGGGCCGAAACCGCCGAGTAGACGCTGTGGCGCACGGGCAGGACCACCGCCTGCGGGCAGCGGCGGCGAGCCTCGGCCATGGGCATGGCCGAACTCACCCCGAAGGCACGGGCCTCATAGGAGGCCGCTGAGACCACGCCGCGCCCATCGGCGCCCCCCACAATGACGGGCCTGCCCTCCAGTTCGGGGTGGTCCAGAAGCTCGACGGCGGCGAAGAATGCGTCCATATCGACGTGGAGGATGGGCGTGGCGGAGTCGTCCTCGCCCCAGGAGCGGCGCGCGGCGGGCGCCCGCGGTGCCCGGCTCATAGTTCCTCCTTCCTCTCACCCCCGCCCCGTAGGCATCCGGGGCCTTGGTGGAGCGTCATCGTCAAGGGTTCAAGGGCCTTGCCCGCGCCGCCGTTCTACCGGGTGCTGTCAGGTCCTGTCAGGTGCTGTCAGGTCCTGCCAGATCCCGCTGAAATGCTGCCGGCCACGGGCCCAGTGCCCGCACCCAGGCTAACGTGCCCCTGTGACACCGAAGCGCCCCCTGAGGCATTCCTCTCCCGCCCCGGTGCGCTCCCGTGGCGCCCGCAGCCTGGCGGACCTGCCCGCCGGCCCGGTGACCACCTCCCTGGCTACTGCACGGCTCCAGCGCCGCGAGACGGGAATCCTCCTACTCCTCGATGGCGCCGAGTCCTCCTGGATCGACCTGGAGGATCCTGCGCACCTGGATTTTGAATACCTTCAGCAGATGGACGCCGCCCTGACCGCGCTGCACGGCCCCCGGACTCCGGTGCGGGCAGTCCACCTGGGGGCTGCGGGCTGCGCCCTGGCCCGGGCCTGGGACGCTACGCGCCCGGGTTCGACCCAGCTGGCGGTGGAAATCGATGAGGTCCTGGCCTCCTCGGTGCGCCAGTGGTTCGACCTGCCGCGCGCCCCGAAGCTGCGCATGAGGGTGGGTGATGCGGCCGAGGTGGCCCCCACATTGCGCCCGGGCCAGTGGGATGTGGTCGTGCGTGATGTCTTCGCCGCCGGGGGCGTGCCCGAGCCCTGTCGCAGTCGTGAATTCCTGCGCGCCTGTGCGCGCGCCCTGGCGCCCGGCGGGCTATTCCTGGTCAACACCTCCTCGGTGCCCCGCTCCCGGGCCGGCGCGGAGTTGGTGCGCCTGCGAGAAACTTTCGCCGGGGTGCTCGTCGTGGGGGACGCCGCGGTGGTGCGCGGCAAACGGCGCGGAAACCTGGTGGCCGTGGCCCGCCGAGAGCCCTTCACTGCCGCCCAGGCCGACGCCGTGGAGCGGGCCGTGCGGCGCCTGCCCCTGCCGGTGCGCACCTGGGAGCCGCAGAACCCGGCGCTGCCCCGCCCCTGACGCGGGCTCCCGGGCTCCGGCGCGGGCATCGACAGCCATGGCTCGGGGCCTCCGGGCATAGCCGGGTATAGCTCAGGGGCCACCGGGCGGCTCGGCGCGAGGCCTGCCCTCGGAGTCGGCCCCGGTGTCGTTGGCCTCCAAGAAGGCCTCCAGGCGGGCCCCGATCTCGTCGGCGCTGGGCAGGTCGAAGGCGTCGGAGAGCCCTTCGGCGCTCTGCGGGGCGACGGCGTCGTACTGCGCCTCCAGGGCGGCGACGACGGCGCTGACCTCGGAGTGCTCGGCGGCCTCCGCATCAATCTCGCCGCGGTGAATGCTCGCGGCGGCCTCCAGATCGCCCACGGGCAGGGCCAGGCCGGTGGTGTCCGCGGCGGCCCGCAGCAGCGCGGCGGCCCCGGCCGGGTAGTCGTCGCGGGCCAGGTAGTGGGGCACTGAGGCTGTCAGGCCCCGGGAGTCCATGCCCGTCTCGCCCAAGCGCAACTCCAGGAAAGAGCCCATGGTGGCGGGCAGTTCGACGGTGCCGAAGAAGTCCTGCTGCTCGGGCAGCAGCTCGCGCTTGGAGCCGTGGTAGTGGATGACCGTGGGGCGGGTGTGGGGCACGGCCAGCGGAATGCCGGTCAGCCCCACCGCTTGGCCGACGCCCATGGAGACGGTCAGGTGCGCCACGGCGGCGCCGAACTCCTCCCAGCGGTAGTCGGGCTCGGCGCCGTGGAGGACCAGAAGCTGCTCGCCGTCGTCGTCCTGGAACAGGTCCAGGACCAGCTCGGGCATGGACACCCGCGCGAAGCTGCGCTCGGAGAAGGTCATGACCGGGCGCCTGGCCCGGTAGTCCAGGAGGGCATCGACATCAAAAGTGGCCAACCGCTCATGAGGCAGGGTCATGAGAAGCTGCTCAATGGCCAGGGCGCCGACGTGCCCGGCATCCATGGCGCCGTCGAGGTGGTGAAGAAGGACACGCGGGGAGAGGGGCTCGCCGGCGTGACGATCAATAGTGAACAACGGTCTCATGGTCCTCTCCTCTCCTGCCGATGGGGGTCGGTGCGGCGCTTGCCCCCTGGGCGGGGGCCTGGTTGTGGGGAACTGGCTCGTTGGCTGCAACAGCACGGCCGGCCGGGGTGTTCCGGGATGCCGGTCACGGCGGGCCTGTTCGCTGTGGGCGTCCGCGCGGCCCGCTGGCGAGGAGAATAATGGATCGGCCTGTGCCCGGTCTTGGGCCGGCACTCAGGACGCGTTAGCGCTCGGCCAGGGCGCGAGGCGCCCGGCTTTAGACTCCGTCACGACCCAGGGAGACTATGTGAGCACTCCGAGCCGCCCCGCGACCGCCGGCCGCTCCTCAGCCCCGGATGACCCGGATGGCACGGTCACCGAGCTGGGCCGGGCCGACCCGCTTCAGGAGATCGCCGCGGAGCAGAAGGTGGTCGACCGCGCCTACACCGAGCTCGACCGCCAGTTGGCCGCGGCCCGAGAAGCGCTGGCGGCCACGGAGGCCAAGGGGGTCTCGGGCACCCACCAGTCACGTGGGGAACGCGACGCCTATGCGGTGCACTACACCAACCTCGTCACCGCCCTGGAGGGTGTGGAGGACCGGCTGGTGTTCGGGCGCATGGACATGACCGAGTCGGCCAGGGGCGATGCCCCCGGCGACCAGGACGAACATGACGAAGAGGAGGGGGCCGACGGCGTGCAGAACACCCCCGCCCGCCCCGGCGTCGGAGGGCCGCAGGACCCGCCCACCGGCCCGTCGGCCGGCCCCAGGGGCCCGGTGCTCCCCCCGGCCCATCAGAACCGCCCACGGCACTACGTGGGGCGCATTGGCCTGCAGGACGCGAACCGCCGCGAGGTGGTGCTGGACTGGCGGGCGCCCCTGGCCCGGGCCTTCTACCAGGCCACCGCCTCCGACCCCATGGGGCTGGTGCGCCGTCGCCACCTCGACACTCGTGCTCGCCGCGTCCTGGGGGTGGAGGACGAGCTCATTGACGTGTCCGCACTCACTGACCGGCAGGGCGCCGAGGCCCGCCTGGCCACTGCGGGGCTTCAAGGCGAGGGGGCGCTGATCGCCGCCATGTCGGCGGCGCGCGAGGGGCGCATGGGCGACATTGTCGCCACCATCCAGGCTGAGCAGGATCGCGTTGTCACCGCCCCGGGCACCGGCGTGCTCGTGGTCCAGGGCGGCCCGGGTACGGGCAAGACGGCGGTGGCCCTGCACCGGGTGGCCTACCTCTTCTACGCCGAGCGGGCGCGCCTGGAGCGCTCGGGGGTATTGCTGGTGGGCCCCTCGCGCACCTTCCTGCGCTATGTGGAGCAGGTGCTGCCCTCCCTGGGTGAGACCGGCGTGGTGTCCACGACCGTCGCCGACCTGGTGCCCGGGGTGCGGGCGCGCGGCACGGAGCCGGCGGCGGTGGCTGAACTCAAGGGGCGCGTGGTGTGGGCGCAGGTCCTGCGACGGGCTGTGCGCGACCTGCAGCGAGTGCCCCGGGCGCCGCGCGCGATTATGGTCCAGGGCACGCGCCTGCTCCTGCAACCGGGTGACGTGCGCGAGGCCATGGCCCGGGCCCGCCGTTCCGGGCGGCCCCACAACCTGGCTCGCGAACCCTTCGTGCTGTGGCTGCTGGAGCGCCTGACCGACCAGTACGCGGCCGCCACCGGGCAGGACGCCTCGGACGCTGACACCCGTGCCTGGATCCGTGAGGACATCCGTACCGCCCGGGATGCGCGCAGGGAGATCAACCTGTGCTGGATGCCGACGGCGCCCGTGGGCCTCCTGGAGCGCCTTTGGTCCCGTCCGGCCCTGCTGGAGCGCCTGGCCCCCGAGCTGGAAGCGGCCGAGCGGGCGCTGCTGGCGCGGTCGGCCGGCTCCGAGTTGACGGCGGCGGACGTGCCGCTCATTGATGAACTCGCTGAACTGCTGGGCCCCAGTGAAGACGCCGAGGCCCGCCGGGCGCGCCTGGAGGCGCGCCGGCGCGAAGAACTGGTGGCCTACGCCGCCCAGGCAATCGAGTCCCAGGACCTGGGCGGGGGCATGGTCGACGCCGAAATGCTCGCCAGCCGCATGGCTGACACCGGCCCCTCCCTGACATTGGCCGAACGGGCGCGGGCCGACCGCACCTGGACCTACGGCCATGTGGTGGTCGATGAGGCTCAGGAACTGGGGGCCATGGCCTGGCGGGCCCTGGCCCGGCGCTGCCCGGTGCGCTCCTTCACGGTGGTTGGCGACCTGGCCCAGTATTCGGGGCCCAGCGCCCCAGAGTCCTGGGGGCAGGTGCTCTCCTGTCTGGGCGCCGCCGAATCCGATCGACGCCCGACGGCGGATGGAGCCGGCCGGGGCTCGGCGCCCTCGCGCCGAAGGATGGCCTCGACTCCGCTGCACGAGGAGGTTCTCACCGTGTGCTATCGCACTCCGGCGACGATTATGGCGGCCGCTGAGGCGGTTGTCACCGCCTTGGGCCACCCGCCGGTCTACCCGGTCTCCTCAGTGCGGGACCTGCCCGGCTGCCTCATAGTCGAGGACCACTCTCCGACAGCGGTCGACGAGGCGGCCTGGGCGGTGGCGCTGCGCGGGGCGGTGCGCCAGGAGTGCCGGGCCCTGGACGAGGAGGTTGGCCCCCACAGCGGCCGCATTGCCGTCATCGCTCCGGACCCGTCGGCGGTGGCCGCAGTTCTGCGGGCCGATCCTGCGCTGGAGGCGGCCATGGAGGCCCCTGGAGGGGACGTGCTGCGCGCCCGCCTGGCCGTCATGGGCCCGATCCTGTCCAAGGGCCTGGAGTTCGACACCGTCGTCCTGGTGGATCCTGGACTCCTCGGAGCGGTCAGCGCCGGGGACTTGTACGTGGCCATGACCCGCCCCACGCGCCGTCTGCACGTGGTTTCCCACGCCCCGCTGCCGACCGGCCTGGAGGCCTCGGATGCCTCCGCGCCGGTCCCCGGCGAACGGTGAGCGGCAGCCCACACCGAGCTGGTCGTTCGTGCACGAGCCTTCCTACGCAACCGTAGGTTACGGTTGCGTAGGAATAATGGACTGGCGCCCGCTGCGCATGCCGCGAGCGCCTGGGGGAAGGGGAACCCGTGAGCGCTCAGCAGACCACGGCCCGGGACACCAGCCGGGCGGGCGGCATCAGCGACCAGTACCAGCGTCCCCACTACGCCCCGGGCGTCCCGGCGGTGATCGCGCCGGTGGCCGAGCCGCTGTCGTGCATGCTCGACGACGCCGTTCGCCGTTTCCCTGAACGCATTGCCCTGGACTTCCTGGGACGCTCGACCACCTACGCCCAGCTGGCCGAGCAGGTGGGCCGCGCCGCCGAGGCGCTGCGCCGCCTGGGGGTGGGGCGCGGGGATGTCGTGGGCGTTATCCTGCCCAACTGCCCCCAGCACGTGGTCCTGGCCTATGCGGCCTGGCGTATTGGGGCGATCCTGGCCGAGCACAACCCCCTGGCCCCGGCCTCCCAGGTCCGCGAGCAGATTGAAATGCACCAGGGGCGGGTTGTTATTGCCTGGGAGAAGTCCTTGGCCCACCTGGTCCAGGCCGTCGGGTCCCTGGAAGGGGCCGGCATGGCGGGTCTGAACGTGCTGTCAGTGGATCTGAGCCGGGGGCTGCCGCGCACCAGCCGCCTGGCCCTGGCCCTGCCGATCGCGGCGGCCCGGGCCAAGCGCTCGGAGTTGCGCGGCCGCGTGCCCGCCGGGGTGCGCTCTTGGGACGACCTGGTAGCCGCCAGCGCGCCCCTGCCCACGGGGCATCCGCTCCCAGAGGTGAACGAAGTCGCCGTCCTGCTGCACACCGGCGGTACCACCGGCACCCCCAAGGCGGTCAAACTCACCCACACCAACCTGCGGGCCAACGCCGAGATGAGTCTGGCCTGGGCCTCTCAGACCTGCGTGGAGGGCGAGGAGACCTTCTTCGCCGTCCTGCCCTTCTTCCACGCCTTTGGGCTGTCACTGTCGCTGCTGTGCGCCGTCGGCCTGGGCGCAACCCAGGTGGTGCTGCCCAAGTTCGGTGCCGACATGGTCCTGTCCGCCTGGAAACGGCATCCCGCCACCTTCTTCCCCGGAGTCCCGGTCATGTTCGACCGCATCCTGGGGCGGGCCCGGGCCACGGGCGCGGACTTGTCGAGCTGCAAGATCGCCGTGTGCGGGGCCGCCCCCACCCCGGCGGCGGTGGCGGCCGCCTGGGAGAAAGCCACTGGCGGGGTCATTATTGAGGGCTACGGCATGACAGAGACCTCCCCCATTATCTTGGGCAACCCCATCTCCCCGGAGCGCCGCCCCGGCGCCCTGGGCGTGCCCTACCCCTCCACCGATGTGCGCCTGGTCGACCCCGAGGACCCCGAGGTGGAGGTCGATCCCGGCAGCATTGGCGAGTTGGTGGTGCGCGGGCCGCAGGTCTTCGCCGGCTACTGGGACAACCCCGAGGAGACGGAGGCGGTCATGCTGCCCGGCGGCTGGCTGCGCACTGGGGACCTGGTGCGCCAGGAGGAGGACGGCTTCTATGTCATGGCCGACCGCCGCAAGGAGCTTATTATCTCCGGGGGGTTCAATATCTACCCCACGGAGGTGGAGGCCGCGGTGCGTTCCATGCCACAGGTCGAGGAGGTCGCCGTCGTCGGGCTCCCCACCGAAGCGGGCGACGAGTCCGTGGTCGCAGTGATCGTGCCCCATGAGGGGCAGACGGTAACCTTGGAGCAGGTCCGCGCCTGGGCCGAGCGGACGATCTCCCGCTACGCCCTGCCCCGTCGTCTGGAGATCGTCGACCACATGCCCCGCTCCGCCATAGGTAAAGTGATGCGCCGCCTCGTGCGTGAAGAGATTCAGCACCGCGACGCCCAGAAGTGACTAAGGAGATCATGACTCCGCGTACCGGCCACGACACCGCCCCGCCGCTCACCGCCTCCGCCCCCGGCCGCCCGGAGAGCGCGCCGGCCGCATTGGGCCCGCAGGACTCGGGCCGCTACCAGCGGCCGCACTACCAGCCGGGAATCCCGGCGGTCATTGATGTGCCGGATGCGCCGTTGACCGAACTGCTGGAGGCCGCCGCGGCCTTCTACCCCAGCCGTGTCGCCATTGACTTCCTCAGGGCGACCATGACCTACGCCGAGCTTCTCGATGCCTCGCTGCGCGCCGCCGGCCTGCTGTGGGAGGCCGGGGTCCGCAGCGGCGACCGCGTGGCACTCCTCCTGCCCAACTGCCCCCAGCATGTGATCGCCGTGTACGGTGCGCTGCGCCTGGGCGCTGTCGTCGCCGAGCACAACCCCCTCGCCCCCGCCGAAGAGATCCACGCCCAGCTCGCCGGCAACCGCGCCCGCGTCCTGGTGGCCTGGGAGAAGGGCGTCCAGACCCTCGCCGAGGTCGAGGACCCGACCGCCTCACGGACCGTGCTCACCGTGGACCTGTCCGCGGCCATGCCCGCCCGACTGCGGGCGGCACTGCGTTTGCCCGTGGCCAGGGCGCGCAGGCAGCGCGAGTCCTTCAAGGCGGCCTCCCTGCCTGCCGCCGCCCGCTCTTGGGACCGCGAAGTCGCCCGCCACCCGCACGTGAATTCGTCGCTCCCGCTGCCGCGAGCCGACGACGTGGCCGTCCTGCTCTACACCGGGGGCACCACCGGGACCCCTAAGGCGGCAATGCTCACCCACCGCAACCTGCGGGCCAACACGAACCAGGCGATCGCCTGGGTGCCCATGCTCCATGAGGGCGGTGAGGTCTTCCTCGCGCTCCTGCCCTTCTTCCACGCCTTCGGCCTGACCTTCAACCTGTTCTGCGCCGTGCAGAAGGCCGCCACCCAAATGATGATGCCCAAGTTCGATGTCGCCGAGGTCCTGCGCTCCCACCGGCGACGGCCACTGACCTTCTTCGTGGGCGTCCCGGTCATGTTCGAGCGCATTCTGCGGGGGGCCCAGAAGGCGGGGGTGGACCTGGGGTCCCTGCGCTTCGGCGTGTGCGGGGCGGCGCCCATGCCCCCGGCGGTTGGGGCCGAGTGGGAGCGGGCCACGGGCGGCTTCTTCGTCGAAGGGTATGGGATGACCGAGACGAGCCCGATCGTGGCCGGCACCCCCATGGGCCCGACCCGCCGCCTGGGCGCACTCGGCCTGCCCTTCCCGTCCACGGATGTGCGAGTCGTCGACCCTGCGGAGGCGGACCCGGACCACGAGGTGCCCGACGGCGAGCCCGGGGAGCTGCTTGTGCGCGGACCGCAGGTCTTCGCCGGCTACTGGGACGACTCCGAGGCCACCGAGGAGGTCATGCTGCCGGGCGGCTGGCTGCGCACCGGGGACATGGTGCGCCGTGAGGAGTCCTTCTTGTGGATGGCCGACCGCAAGCGCGAGCTCATCTTGACCAATGGCTTTAACGTCTACCCCTCCCAGGTGGAGGCGGCGATCAGGGACATGGACGGTGTAGCCGACGTCGCCGTCGTCGGGATGGACGCCGGGGCCCGCGGGGAAACGGTTGTCGCCGCTGTTGTTCTCACTGAGGGGGTGCCGGCTGGGACTGTCACACTGGAGACGGTGCGCGCTCACGCCGAGCGCGTCCTGCCGCACTACGCCCTGCCACGGCGCCTGGAGGTCCTTGAGTCACTGCCGCGCTCGGCAATCGGCAAAGTACTGCGGCGCGCTGTACGCGAACAGCTCACCGACCGCTGAGCCCGGGGGCAACGGGCCCGGCCGCAATGGCGGGCGTGGTAATCGGCGCAGTGAGATCAACGACTCCACCGGGCTCAGGCCCGGAAAGACTGAGGGGAACTGAAGGGAGTCGTTGACGGTGTTATCCGGGGCCCCGCACTTACAAGAGCCCGCAGGACTCCAGGGTGGCGCGCAGAGCGGCCACCTCCTCGGCCTCGGCGCGCACGAGCGGCAGGCGCACGGCGGCGGAGGGGATGCGTCCCTGGAGCAGCAGGGCCTCCTTGGCCATAACGGCGCCCTGGCCCCCGCCCATCATGGCGCGCACCAGGGGGCGCATGCGCTGAGCGACGCCGCGGGCCCCCGCCAGGTCACCGGCATCAACCTCCGTGATCATTTCGCGCCAGGAGTGGGCGTCGGCGTGGGCCACCACGGAGACCACCCCTGAGGCGCCGTGGGCCAGCCAGGCGAAGTTGAGGCCGTCGTCACCGGAGTAGTACTCCAGGCCGGTGGCCTCCATGCGCTGGAAGCCCTGCTCGACGTCCCCGGTGGCGTCTTTGACCGCGAGGACGCGGGGGTGCTCGGCTAAACGGGACAGGGTGTCGTCAGTGATCCTCACACCGGTACGACCGGGGATGTCGTAGATCATGACCGGCAGTTCGGTGGCCTCGACAACCGCCATAATGTGCCGGTAGACGCCCTCGGCGCTGGGACGGTTGTAGTAGGGGGCGTTAATGAGCAGGCCCTGGGCCCCTGCGGCCTGGCTGCCCACGCCTATGCGCACCGCGTGAGCGGTGTCATTGGATCCGGCACCAGCCAGCAGCATGGCGCGACCGGCCAGGGCGTCCTTGACCTCCCGCAGAAGAGTCTGCTTCTCGGGCAGGTGAGTGGTGGGGGCCTCACCGGTAGTGCCGGCCAGGAGGATGAGGTCAGCGCCGTCGTCAACCAGGGAGACGGCCAGGGACTGGGCCGCCTCGACATCAATCTCCCCCTCAGGGGTGAAGGGCGTGACCATGGCCACGCCGACGGAGCCGAAGGAGCGGGAGGGCAAAGTGCTCATGACAGGAGCCTAACGGTGTCATGGCTCATGACGTGCCGGTGTCTTACCGGTTCGCGCCCGGTCACTAGTCTCACCCCTATGGTCACCTCCTCGGGCCGGCCCGACCCGGCCCCCTCCCCCGGCCCCCAGGGCACCAGTGGCGGACCTCGGGGTGGCGGCACGGCCCAGGACCGGCAGCCCTCGGGCACCGGCTTTGTGCGCCCGGCCGCACCCACGGACCTGCCCGCCATGGGGCGCCTTCACGCGGCCACCATGCTCGCCTCCTTGGAGGCCGCTCACCGCAGCGCGCACGGCGCCCCCTTGCCGGTGGGCGTGCGGGCGGTCATCTCCGCGCCGGTGGTCGCCACCGGCTGGGAGCAGGCAGTCGGCGACCCGCCGAGCCCGGCCCATCACGTGCTGCTCGCCACCCAGGGGGAGACTGTGGTGGGGCTGCTCGGGCTGGCCCCCACACAGGTGCTCGACGACGATGGTGCCCCGATCCCCGGGAGGCGCGCCGCAGAGGTCACAGCACTGGGCGTGGACCCGGCGCACCAGCGCCAGGGGCACGGCTCGCGACTGCTGGCCGCCGCCGCTGACCTGGCCCGCACGGACGGGGCCGGGGCCCTGAGCATGTGGGCCGTGCACGGGGACGAGTCCCTCACCCGCTTCCTGGCCGCCGCGGGCCTGCAACCCTCGGGGGCGCATCGGCTCCTGCCAGTGGGGCTGGGCATTACTGAGAACTGCTGGACAGCGGCCTTGTGAGGGGACGCCTGTTCCCCACCTCTTGTACCCCCACCTCAGGGGCCGGCGGTCCAGTCAAGGACCACGCCACCAGGGCCGGTGCCCTTCTCGCACCGCCACCCGGGGCGCCGGCCCCGGGTGGCGACCCAGCGGTCCGGACTGACTCCTCACACCACCGCCTGGCGTCGTGGTCCCCAAGCGTGGTCCCCAAGTGCGCTCCTCACAGGTCGAGTAGCGCATCCAGGCCAACAGTCAGGCCCTGGCGCCGTCCCACCTGACGCACCGCCAGGATGACACCGGGCATGAAGGAGGAGCGATCGAAGGAGTCGGTGCGGATGGTGAGCTGCTCGCCGGGGTTGCCGAGCAGGACCTCCTCGTGGGCGGTCAAGCCCCGAAGGCGCACCGCGTGGACGTGGACGCCGTCAATAACGGCTCCCCGGGAGCCGTGGGGGTCGGTCTGGGTGGCGTCGGGCCCCGGCGCCAGGCCCGCCTGCGCCCGGGCCGCCGCGATTCCTCTCGCCGTGGCCACGGCGGTTCCCGAGGGGGCGTCCACCTTGCCGGGATGGTGGAGCTCAATGACCTCGGCGGACTCGAAGAAGCGGGCGGCCTTGGCGGCAAAGCTCATGGTCAGGACCGCGGAGAGCGCGAAGTTCGGGGCGATGAGGACCGCCCGGCCCGCCGCCTCGGGGCGCGCCAGGTGCTCGCGCACACGCCCGTAGGAATCCTCATCCCAGCCGGTGGTGCCCACCACCACGTCGCAGCCGGCCTCAATAAGGGCGTGAACATTGGCCTCGGTGACCGCCGGAACGGTGAAGTCCACGGCGACCTCGGCGCCGGCCAGGTGCTCGGCGTCAATGGCGTCCCCAATGTCGAGCCGAGCCACGAGGTCAAGCCCCTCGGCGGTCTCTACCGCCCGGCAGACGGTGGCGCCCATGCGCCCGGCGGCGCCCACGACAGCTACGCGAATACTCATGGGCCAAGGTTAGCGGCCACCGGCCCCACCAGCACGCGGGCGCGATCCTGGGCGACCAGCCAGGCGGCCAGGGAGCGCACCTCCTCAGCGGTGACCCCTCCAAGGCGGCGCAGGTTCTCATCCATGGAGCGCAGGCGGCCGGTCACCACCTCCCCGCGCCCCAGCCGCCCCATGCGCGCCAAGGAGTCCTCTCCCCCGAGCACCATGGAACCGCGGATCTGGCCGCGGGCCCGCTCCAGCTCGCGCTCCGTGACGCCGTCGGCGGCGAGCCGCTCGAACTCGCCGGTCATGACGGCGCACACCTCGTCGACGTCGCCCGGAGCGCACCCGGCGTACAGGCCGAAGGCGCCCGCGCCCGCGTAGGAGGTGTCGAAGGCGTAGGTGGTGTAGGCCAGGCCGCGCTTCTCGCGCACCTCCTGGAACAGGCGCGAGCTCATGCCGCCGCCGAGGATGGTGATGAGCACGCTCATGGCCCAGCGGCGCTCGTCGCGCACGGGGATGCCCTGGCAGGCGAGGTAGACGTGCGCCTGCTCGCTCTCCCGGTCGATGGTGACGTCGTGAACATCGAGCCGTCTGAGGGGCTCAGTCTCAAAACGGCGCTTGCGCGGCAGCGCGCCGGCGCCCTGGTCCCAGCCCGCGGCGGCGAGGTCGGCGGCGACGCGCTCGCAGACCGCATCATGGTCCACCGCCCCGGCTGCGGCCACCACCAGGGAATCCGAGGCGTAGGTGCGCTTGTAGTGCTCCCACACCGCGTCGCGGGGCACGGCCGTCACCGTCTCATAAGTGCCCCCAATGGGCCGTCCCAGTGGCGTGCCCGCTCCGAAAGCGGCGCGGGCAAAGGCCTCCTGGGCGACCTCGTGGGGGTCATCGGCGGCCTCGGCGAGCTCGGAGACAATGACGCCGCGCTCAGTCTCCACGTCAGTGGGGTCCAGGAGGGAGGAGGTGACCATGTCGGTAATGACATCCAGGGCCGTCAGTGCGTCCGACCCCTGGACGCGGGCGTAGTAGGAGGTGTGCTCCTTGGAGGTGGCGGCATTGGACTCACTGCCAATGAGATCGAAGGATTCGGCGATTGCGTGGGCGTCGCGGGTGGCAGTGCCCTTGAACAGCAGGTGCTCCAGGAAGTGCGTGGAGCCCTCCTGACCGGGGGCCTCGTCGCGTGAGCCCACGCCCAACCACATGCCCAGGGCGGCCGAGCGCAGCCCGGGCACGAACTCGGTAATGACGCGCACCCCTCCTGGCAGGATGGAGCGGCGCAGGGTGGCTCCGTCATCGATTAGCTCCAGCTCGGTGCCGGCCCCGCCGGCGGGGCCCCGGGCGAGGTCCATCTCGGCGTAACTCGTCTGTGGTCCACTGCCGGCCAAGACGGCGGGGTGGTGCTGCTCAGGTCCCGGGGCGTTGACAATGCTGGTCACCGGGCGAGCCTAACGGTGCTGGACCCGCGGCGCGACATTGCGCTCCGGGCCGTCCGGCCCCGATCGAGCCGGCCAGGGCATACGGGCGCGCCCGGCCTCGATTCAATGACGCCCGGACCCACGCCCTGCTCCGGCCGGGCGGCACCCGACTCTCCTCGGGACCCGGGGGGCTGGCCGGGGCTATGAGCCCGGTGGGACGGGCTGCGGGGCGCGCCCCACAACCACGAGTGGTTGCGGCGCGCGCCCCGCGGAGTCGCCCAATGGCTGAGAACCCTGAGTTCGAGGGCCTCACTCCTCCTCGAAGGACTCCTGCTGGGTGCGGGTGCGGCGGCGGCGGGCGCGGCGCGGGCGCTCGGCGCGCTCGTCTCCCGCAGCCTGCTCGCGGCCCCCGTTGCGACCCGACCTGCGGGAGGAGGCGGCCTCGTTCTCGGCGGCGAGCTGCTCCTCGGTGAGGACCGCGTGCAGGCTGAGCTTGCCGCGCTGATCGATTTCAGCCAGCTCGACCTCGACCTTGTCCCCCACGTTCAGGACGTCCTCGACGTTCTCCACGCGCTTGCCGCCCACAAGGCGGCGGATCTGGGAGATGTGCAGCAGGCCGTCCTTGCCCGGGGACAGGGACACGAAAGCGCCGAAAGTCGTGGTCTTGACCACGGTGCCCACGAAGCGCTCACCGATCTCGGGCATCTGCGGGTTGGCGATGGCGTTGACCGCGTCGCGGGCGGCCTCAGCGGAGGGGCCGTCGGAGGCGCCAATGTAGACAGTGCCGTCGTCCTCCACGGTCAGGTCCGCGCCGGTGTCCTCCTGGATCTGGTTGATCATCTTGCCCTTGGGGCCAATGACCTCGCCGATCTTGTCCACCGGGATGCGCACGGTGAGCACCCGTGGGGCCGTGGGGGCCATTTCGTCAGGGCCGTCAATGGCCTGGCCCAGGACGTCGAGAATGAACAGGCGGGCGTCGCGGGCCTGGCCCAGGGCCCCGGCCAGGACCTCGGAGGGCAGTCCGTCCAGCTTGGTGTCGAGCTGGAGGGCGGTAATGAAGTCGCGGGTTCCGGCGACCTTGAAGTCCATGTCGCCGAAGGCGTCCTCGCTTCCCAGGATGTCGGTGAGAGTGGCCCACTTGGTTTCGCCGTCGATCTCCTCGTGCATGAGGCCCATGGCAATGCCGGCCACGGGGGCGCGCAGTGGCACGCCGGCGTTGAGCAGGGACAGTGTGGAGGCGCACACCGAGCCCATGGAGGTTGAGCCATTGGAGCCCAGGGCCTCGGAGACCTGACGGATGGCGTAGGGGAACTCCTCGCGGCTGGGCAGCACGGGTGCCACAGCGCGCTCGGCCAGGGCCCCGTGCCCAATCTCGCGGCGCTTGGGGGCGCCCACGCGACCGGTCTCGCCGGTGGAGAAGGGGGGGAAGACGTACTGGTGCATATAGCGCTTGTGGGTGATCGGCGAGAGGTCGTCAATCTGCTGCTCCATGCGCAGCATATTGAGGGTGGTCACCCCCAGGATCTGGGTCTCGCCGCGCTCGAAGATGGCCGAACCGTGGACGCGGGGCAGAACCTCGACCTCGGCGGCCAGGGTGCGGATGTCCTTGAGGCCGCGGCCGTCCATGCGCACGCCCTCAGTGAGGGTGCGGTGGCGCACAACCTTCTTGGTCACGGCGCGGAAAGCGGCCTTGAGGGCCTTAAGGTCCTCCTCGGCGGGGAAGGAGTCGGCCAGGTCGGCCATCACCTGCTCGCGCACGGCGTCAATGGCGGTGTCGCGGGCCTGCTTGCCCTCGGTGGCAATGGCCGCGGCCAGGTCGTGGGCCTTGGCGGCCTTCTCCACGGCGTCGTACTGCTCGTCGTTGTAGTCCATGTAGAGCGGGAACTCTGCGGTCGGCTTGGAGGCGTGGGCGGCGACCTCCAGCTGGGCCTGGCACAGGGCCTTAATGTGCGGCTTGGCAGCCTCCAGGCCCTCGGCGACGACGGCCTCAGTGGGCGCCACGGCGCCGGCGGCAATGAGGCCCCAGGCGTTCTCGGTGGCGCCGGCCTCGACCATCATAATGGCCACATCGCCGGTCTCCAGGATGCGGCCGGCCACCACCATCTGGAAGGTGGCGCGCTCCAGGTCGGAGTAGCGGGGGAAAGCCACCCAGGTGCCGTCAATGAGGGCGATGCGGGTGCCGGCCACCGGTCCGGCGAAGGGCAGGCCGGCGATCTGGGTGGACATGGAGGCGGCGTTAATGGCCAGGACGTCGTAGGCGTCGTCGGGCTCAATGGCCAGGACGGTCTCAACAACCTGGACCTCGTTGCGCAGGCCCTTAACGAAGGAGGGGCGCAGCGGCCGGTCAATGAGTCGGCAGGCGAGGATGGCGGCAGTGCCGGCGCGGCCCTCGCGGCGGAAGAAGGAGCCGGGGATGCGTCCGGCGGCGTACTGGCGCTCCTCGACGTCAACGGTCAGCGGGAAGAAGTCGAACTGGTCCTTGGGGTGCTTGCCCACGGTGGTGGCCGAGAGGATGGCCGTCTCCCCGTCGAGGTACGCCATGGCGCTTCCGGCGGCCTGCTTGGCCAGGCGCCCGGTCTCGAAGCGGACCACGCGCTTACCGAAGGAGCCATTGTCAATCACGGCCTCGGCGGCCGTGACCTCGGGGTCATCAATGAACATCTGCGATGCGTCTCTTTCTCATGCGATCTGGGGCCGGGCCGTGGCCTTCGATCGAGGCCCACGGAGCACTTCTCGCCCCGCCGACGGCGGGGGAGGTTCCGGAGGCCACCACCGAAAACCGACGGATCCGGCTTCCGCACCCGAGGCGGTCTGGCTCTGGGTGCGCCCCTGCGTCCTGGGACCGGCGCACTGTGCGAGCCGTAGGCCCCGCGCAGGCCCGCTCGTGGGGCCCGCGCAGACGCAGACGCGGCGATTCTAGCGTGATTGCGGGAATGCGCGGCCATGAGCCCCTCCTGGGAGGGCGTGAGATGGGCCGCGTACCCGGGAGGAGGGCCGCCTCCCGGGGCGGCTATCGGGGCTCGCCCTCTGGCCCCGGGGGCCCCCCCTCATACAGCGGCGCGGCCCCGCCTCTGCGTGAGGCGGGGCCGCGCCCGCAGGATCGGATTGCGCGCTGCGCTCCCGCTCAGCGACGGATGCCCAGGCGGCCAATGAGGGAGCGGTAGCGCTCAATGTCCTCCTTCATGAGGTAGTCCAGGAGGCGGCGGCGCTTACCGATGAGCAGGTAGAGGCCACGG
Organism: Actinomyces oricola; assembly: GCF_004104015.1. Classification (GTDB taxonomy): domain Bacteria; phylum Actinomycetota; class Actinomycetes; order Actinomycetales; family Actinomycetaceae; genus Actinomyces; species Actinomyces oricola. The sequence goes on from NZ_RYFV01000005.1 coordinate 90,242, forward strand.
CGCGAGTGGTGGTCGTGGGCGTGGTCCTTGAAGTGCTCGGTGAGGTTGGCGATGCGCTCGGACAGGATGGCGACCTGCACCTCGGGGGAGCCCGTGTCACCCTCGTGGGTGGCGAACTCGGCGATGATCTGCTGCTTGCGCTCAGGGCTGACCGACATGCGGACTCCTTCACTCTCGTTGCACGGAGCGCCGGGGCGGGTTCACCCGGGCTTGACTCATCCGTGGCCGATCGACGGCCCGGCTACTTTACCAGCGCACCTTCCGGGAGCTCGTGGTCGCGGGTCGTGGGATGGCGCACAAGGCACAAGGCGCAAGGCACCAGACGATGGCGTCCCCGGCCTCAGGCGGTAACGTCACTGGGATCAATGGGCGCCGGCACGGGCACCCCCAGGATCTGGGCCGAGCGCTCAATATCGGCGCGTATTTGGGTCAGCAGCGCTTCCAAGCCGTCGAAAGCGCGCATGGGGCGCAGGTACTCGACCAGGTCGATGGCGACCTCTTCGCCGTAGAGGTTGAGGTCGGCTCGACCCAGTACGTGCGCCTCGACAGTGCGCTGGGGAACGTCGTCGAAGGTGGGGTTGGTGCCAATCGATATGGCTGCGGGCAGGCGTTGGGCGGCCTCGCCCCCGCGCACGAGCCAGCCGGCGTAGACGCCGTCGGGCGGGACGACGCCGGCGGTGGCCGCATCCAGGTTGGCGGTGGGGAAGCCGAGCTCGCGCCCGCGCTTGTGACCGTGAACCACAACGCCGCGCATACGGTGGGGGCGGCCCAGCACCTCGGCGGCGCCGCGCACATCGCCGGCGCGCAGAAGCTCGCGCACCCAGGTGGAGGACCAGCGCCGCCCCCGGCTGGAGCGGACCTTGTCGAGTATGTCGACCTCGATGCCATCTGCGGCCCCAATGGCCCGCAGGGTGGCGGCGTCCCCGGAGTTGTCCCGTCCGAAGCGCACGTCGTCGCCCACAATGATGGAGCGGGCTCCCAGCAGGCGCTCCAGCCAGGTGCGCACGAAATCCTCGGGGCTCTGGTCGGCGAAGCTCAGGGTGTAGGCGATGACCAGGACGGCGTCCAGGCCCAGGTCGGCCAGGGCGTCGAGGCGGTCGGGCAGGGAACTGACCAGCGGCAAGTCCAGATCTGGGCGGTGGACGCTACGCGGGTGAGGGGCGAAGGTGACGGCCACCGCCAGGGGCCGTCCGTCCCCGGCGCCTGCCGGGGGGGCGAGCTCGTGGGCCCGCTCGACCACCCGGGTGACAATGGCCTGGTGTCCGCGGTGGACGCCGTCAAAAACACCGACCGTCACCACCGAGCCGATCCCCCGGGGGCCGCTAAGGGCCTCGGGCACCTGCTCAGCGCCATACCAGACCTCCACTGCACCTCCACTGCGGGCACATCAACCCTTGATCCACTGCGGCGGGTAGGGCCGCCGGTCCTGCGGTCAACCCTGCCACGACCGGGCCGGGCCGCGCGAACCAGCCGCAGCCCCGGCCGTTGACCTCCCCGGGGCCGGGTCGCGCGATTCCAAAACCCGTACGAGAGCCGCGGTGCGCGCCCGGCCCGGCACCCGCCCAGGGGGCGCCGGGGACGACTCACCGCCGCCCCCGGCCCACAACCTGTTCGGGGAAATCAACGCCCGGTGCGACCCCGGTGTCGTCTCCCAGGGCGCGTTGGCGGCCACTCGCCGAGCGTCTGAGTGCGTCTCAGTGGCCGTGGCAGCCGCAGTGGCCGCCATGGCGGCCACCCTCAGCATCCTGATGGTGCCCCCGGCCATGGCCGCCACAACCGCAGCCCTGTGAGGCCGGGGCCGAGACGTCCCTGAGGCCCAGCACATTGCCTTCCTTGCGTCCGGGCGCGACTCCGGAGAACGCCTCATCCTCCTGCTCCCAAGCGGTCGGTCCAGTCGGGCTATTGTCCAAGGCCGCCGTGGTGGTTGCGGCCATCGCGAGCCCGGCCGCCCCCCGCTCCCCCGCCGGCTCCAGGGGCTCCGCGGGCTCGGGGCGACGGTGCTCTTCTCCCGACGCCTGGACGACTCCCGACGCCTGGACGACGGGGGCCATTTCGGGCTCATTGGCACTATTGGGCGCATGGTGCCCGTGGTGTCCGCAGGCGCAGCCCCGACCAGTTCGTCCTCCGGCCCGGTTGTCCATCTGCTGGGTCATAGTGGCTCTCACCTCTTGTCCTGTTTGTCCTGTAGTCCTGTAGTCCTGTAGTCCTGGCTTCCCGGAGCGTTTTCCAGCACGATCCGCGCCGCCGGCCCCGAGCGGTCCGTCCTGGCCGGGACGGGGGAACACCAGCACGGGACGGGCGTTCGAGCCCTGGGGGGCCAACAGTGCCACGAGCGCGCCGTCGGGGGCGAACCCGGCGGCCAGATGCCGGCTGTCCGTGCCGCGGACCGCTTTGGAGGCGATGGGGTGCTGTGGGGAGCGGGCCCGGTCCAGGACGGCCACAGGCAGGTACTGGCCGTAACCCAGGGCGCGGGCTTCCGCCTCACTGAGCTCGACGGACGCGAAACAGCGGCGGGCGGCATCCGGAAGCGGCAGCACCGCCAGGCCCTGCGGGGACTCGGTGGCGGCGTCGGCCTCCACCTGGGTACTCAGCGCATCCAGGCCGACGGCCTCGCCGACCGCAAAGGGCCCCACTCGGGTGCGGCGCAGCGCCGTCAGATGCGCCCCGCACCCCAGGGAGGCGCCCAAGTCCCGGGCCAGGGCCCGTACGTAGGTCCCCGAGGAGCAGACGACCTGCACCTCCAGGTCCACCACGGCGGTGGCGTCAGCGGCCGTGGCGGGTCTTGGCTGCGCCAGCAGATTCAGTTCGTGGATGGTCACGGGCCTGGCTCCGAGCGTGACCTCCTGCCCCTCCCGCACCCGGGTGTAGGAGCGCACGCCGTCGACCTTGATGGCGGATACGGCGCTGGGAACCTGCATAATCGGCCCTCTCAGACCGCTTAGAGCCGCCTCAATGCGCGCGCCCAGGGTCTGTTCCCAGTCCGGAGGGCTGCCGGGGCCGGGGCAGCCGCGGGCCGCGGTGACTTCTCCTTGAGCATCCTCGGTAAGGGTCTCCTGGCCCAGGCGAATGGTCGCCAGGTAGGCCTTGTCGGCCCCCACCAGGTAGGTCAGGAGGCGTGTGGCCCGGCCCACGCCCACCACGAGCAGGCCGGTGGCCATGGGATCCAGGGTGCCGGCGTGACCCACTTTGCGGGTGGCGGCCAAGCGCCGGGTGGCGGCCACGACATCATGGCTGGTGATCCCGGCGGGCTTGTCGACCAGGACCAGGCCATCGGCCGCGGTGACCGCCCCGCGCTCTACCCGGGGGCGGACAGCGTGGGCGGGGCGCCCGCACGGGGCCCGGCGCGGGCCCATGCCACTGGCGGCCGGGCTGAGCGCCCCCGCCCCCGGGCCGACACCCTCGCGGAGCACCGGCCCAGGTTCGCCGAGGGCCGGCCGGCCCGTGGAGCTCATGGTGGCCTTGTCGGCCCGCCCGGGCGGGACGGACCGGTTCACTGCTCCCGGTCCTGGGGGGACGCCGCACCGGAGGCCGGCGCCCGCCCGGGGGCCTCGGCCGCGTCGGTCTGCCCGGGGGCCTCGTCATCGTGGCGGTAAGGATCGGCGTCCCCGGCGTAGGTGGCGCCCACCGAGGCGCGGGCAATCTCCTCATCTCTGGCACGGGCCTGGGCCAGGGCGTCCTCCAGTGTCTTGGCGGCGGTCGGCAGGGCGTCGAGCTGAAAGCTGAGCGCTGGAGTCAGGCGAATCTCCAGGGCCTTGCCGACCTCGGAGCGGATGAGGCCCTTGGCCGAGTCCAGAGCCGCGGCGGAGTCGCGGCGGTCCTTGTCGGTGCCGTAGACGGTGTAGAAGACGGTCGCCTGCTGCAAGTCGCCGGTGACGCGCACATCGGTAATGGTCACGAAGCCCAGGCGCGGGTCCTTGATCCGCCCTTGAAGGAGGCGGGCGACGGTCTCGTGAATGCGGTCGGCGACCTTGCGGGCGCGGGCGGCGTCGGCCATGGTGTGCTCCTCGACTGGCGGATGAGTGGAATCGCCTCAGCGGCAGCAAGCGATTGTGCCTCACCAGTGCCCCGGTGCGCTGCGGCGCACCTCACCCTGCGGGCGCCTCCCAACCTGCCGGTAGGATCAGAGCCCACACAGTGAAGGACCGCCTATTCATGCCGCCCACCGACAGCGCCCCGCCCGTACCCCCTCCCGGCGGCTCCGGCTCCACCCGCCTCCCTGACCCGCCCCCAAGCGACTCTGCCCCACCGGCCGCGAGGGCAGCGGCTGGGGAGGACCGCACCTCGAGTGCGGGCATGGCCATGGTCCTGGGGTGCTACCTGCTGTGGGGGCTGTTCCCCATGTACTTCGTCCTGCTCTCAGCGGCCGGGAGTGTGGAGATCATTGGGCATCGGCTGGTGTGGACGCTGGTGACCTGCCTGATCCTGGTCGCCCTTCGGGGTGCCTGGGCGCCGCTGCGGCGGGTGCTGAGCTCCCCGCGAAGGCTGGGCGTCCTCGCCGTCTCGGGGGCGCTGGTGACGGTGAACTGGCTGGTCTACGTCTACGGCGTCAACACGGCGCGCACCGCCGACGCTGCCCTGGGCTACTTCATTAACCCGCTGGTCACAGTGGCCCTGGCGGCTCTTGTCCTCGGCGAGCGCCTGCGCCCGGCCCAGGGCGCAGCCGTGTGCCTGGCGACGGCGGGGGTCGGAGTACTGGTGGTGGCGCAAGGCTCTCTTCCGTGGATCTCTTTGGCACTGGCGTTCAGCTTCGGCCTGTACGGGCTGGTCAAGAAGCGCGTCGGCGCCCAGGTGGACGCTTTGACGGGGCTGACGGTGGAGAGCGCCGTGGTTTCGCCTGTGGCGCTGGCCTACCTGGTGTGGCTGACGGCCCGTGGCGCTGACGTGCTCCACGGCCCTGAGGCCTCCCCCGCCCTGGCAGGGCTCCTGGTGCTCGCCGGTCCCGTGACCGCGGTGCCGTTGCTGCTCTTCGCCGCGGGCACGCGGCGCGTGCCCCTGAGCGTGGTGGGCCTGAGCCAGTACATTGCCCCGGTCCTCCAGTTCCTGGTGGCCTGGGGCGTCTTCCACGAGGAGATCTCGCCCGCCCGGTGGGCGGCCATGATCCTGGTGTGGGTGGCCGTAGGCGTTTTCGTCCTCGATGTTCTGTACCAGGCTGCGCGCCGCCCCCGCCTCCGCGCGCCCGGCTGAGGACCGCCTCCCAGCCGTTTCCCCCACCATGGAGCACTCACATGGAGCACTCATCTCCTGTGAATCTCTTATATCCCTGTTCCTGTCGAGACTGGCCGGCCTCGCCATAGCGTGAGGGCGGGAACACATGCGGAAACGGGCTCGTGTTGTGCTGCCGCACAACACGAGCCCGTCAGTAGGACCGAACAATGAGCCGGTCAGTCGCGCGGCTTCTCACGCATCTCCCAGGTCTCAATGACATCGCCTTCAGCAATGTCCTTGAAGCCCAGGTTAATACCGCACTCGTAGCCCTCACGGACCTCGGTGACGTCATCCTTCTCGCGACGCAGGGTCTCAATGGTGAGGTCGCCGGCCACGACGACGCCATCGCGCACCAGGCGGGCCTTGGCACCCCGCCTAATGGAGCCGGAGCGCACAATAGAGCCCGCAATCGAGCCGAACCTCGAGGAGTAGAAGACCTGACGGACCTCGGCGCTGCCCAACCCGACCTCTTCGTAGACGGGCTTGAGCATGCCCTTCATGGCGGACTCGACGTCCTCAATGGCCTGGTAGATCACCGAGTAGAACTTCATGTCAACGCCCTCGCGGTCAGCCAGCTCGGCCACCCGCTCGGCGGGACGCACATTGAAACCGATAATGACGGCGGAGTCCACGGTGGCGAGGTTGACATCGTTCTGCGTAATCGCACCCACGCCGCGATGGATGACGCGCAGCGCAACCTCCTCGCCCACATCGATCTTGAGCAGGGAGTCCTCCAGCGCCTCGACCGCCCCCGAGGAGTCGCCCTTGAGGATGAGGTTGAGGGTGTCGACCTTGCCCTCCTTGAGGACATCGGTGAGGTTCTCCAGCGAGACGCGCTTGCGGCGCTTGGCCAGCAGGGCGGCGCGCTCGGCCGCCTCCCGCTTGCCCGCGATCTGGCGGGCGGTGCGGTCCTCGGGCGCCACAATGAAGGAGTCGCCGGCGCTGGGCACGCTGGTCAGCCCCAGGACGAGGGCCGGCCGGGCCGGGCCGGCCTCCTCCAGATTCTCGCCGTGCTCGTCGAACATGGCGCGCACGCGCCCGTAGGCGCTGCCGGCGACAATGGGATCACCCACGCGCAGGGTGCCGCGCTCCACCAGGACGGTGGTGACGGCGCCGCGGCCCTTGTCCAGCTTGGCCTCAATGGTCACGCCGCGCGCATCGCTACTCGGGTCGGCCCGCAGGTCCAGGGCGGCGTCTGCGGTGAGCAGGACGGCCTCGAGCAGCTCATCAATATGGAGGTGCTGTTTGGCGGAGATGTCGACGAACATGGTGTCGCCGCCGTACTCCTCAGGCACCAGGCCGTACTCGGTGAGCTGACCGCGGATCTTCTCCGGGTTAGCGCCCTCCTTGTCGATCTTGTTGACCGCCACCACAATCGGCACGCTCGCCGCCTGCGCATGGTTGAGGGCCTCAACAGTCTGCGGCATAACGCCGTCGTCGGCGGCCACCACGAGGATGGCTATGTCCGTCACCTCCGCACCGCGGGCGCGCATAGCCGTAAAGGCCTCGTGGCCGGGGGTGTCAATGAAGGTGATGGGACGCTCCTCGCCACCGAGTTCCACATGCACCTGGTAGGCGCCAATGGACTGGGTGATGCCGCCGGCCTCGCCGGCGACGACATCGGTGGAACGGATGGCGTCCAAGAGCTTGGTCTTGCCGTGGTCGACGTGACCCATGACGGTGACCACGGGGGGCCGCGGCCGCAGGTCGGCGTCGTCGACCTGGGCCTCCTCGGCCTCCAGGTCGATGGAGAAGGACTCCAGCAGCTCACGGTCCTCGTCCTCGGGTGAGACGATCTGGACGTTGTAGCCCAATTCGGCTCCCAGGAGGGCGAAGGTGTCCTCATCCAGGGACTGGGTGGCCGTGGCCATCTCCCCCAGGTGGAACAGGACGGTGACCAGGGCCGCGGGGTTGGCGTTGATCTTCTCGGCCAAGTCGGTGAGTGTGGCGCCCTGGCGCACGCGCACCGGGGTGGAGCCGTCGCCGCGCGGAACGATCACGCCGCCGATGGACGGCGCGGACTGCTGCTCGAACTCCTGGCGCTTAGCGCGCCTGGACTTGCGGCCGCGCGGAGCGCCACCACCGCGCCCGAAGGCGCCCTGGGTGGAGCCGCGGCCGCCGCGACCACCACGGGGGCCGCCAAAGCCACCGCGCGGGGCGCCCCCGCCGGCGGCGCCACGACCACCGCCGCCCGGGCGCGAGCCCCGGCCGCCGGCGCCGCCGCGGGCCGGGGCACCGGGGCGAACCAAGGAGGACTGTCCGGGCATCATGCCCGGGTTGGGACGAGGACCGCCCGGACGGGGCCCGGGGCGAGGGCCGCCCTGAGAGCGAGAGCCGGGGGCGCCCTGAGGGCGCGTCCCCCCCGAGCCGCCGGGACGAGGCCCGCCTTGAGGCCGGGGCCCGCCGGAGCGCTGCCCCCCCTGGGGGCGCGGCCCACCGGAGCCTCCCGGGCGGGGCATGCCCTGGGAGGAGGCGAAGGGGTTATTGCCCGGGCGCGGCGCACTGGGCCGCGGCCCGCCACCGGAGCGGCCCCCGCCCTGCCCGGAGCGACCACCGCGGCCCCCCGAGCGGGGCATGCCCTGGGAGGAGGCGAAGGGGTTATTGCCCGGGCGCGGCGCACTGGGTCGCGGCCCCGGAGTGGGGGCGTTGCGGCGCGGGCCCGGAACCGGGGCCGCCGGAGACGCCGGGGGCTCAGGTTTGCGAGCGGCCGGTGCCGCCGAGGTCGGGCGCGCCGGTGTGGGCGCCTGGGGCACCGGGCGCCCCTGGGTGGGCTTGGGGGTCGGCGGCGCCGCGGGGGCGGGCTTGGGACCGGGCTTGGGGGCGCTGGGCCTGGGACCGGGGCGGGCGCCGGGCTTCGGGGTGGGCTTGGCGGCCTTCTCCCCGCCCTTCTTCTCCCCGCCTTTGGCCTTGGGCGCGGAGGCCTGGGAACCGAAGTGCTCGCGAACGCGACGGGCGACGGGGGGCTCAACAGCCGAGGAGGCCGCCTTGACGAACTCCCCCTGGTCCTTGAGCCAGGCCAGGATCATCCTGGAGGTAATCTTCTTGCCAGTAGGGTCGAGCTCTTTCGCGAGCTCATGAACGCGTGGTTTTGCCACTTTTCTCCTGTCCGGTTGCCCACCCCGGACAGGGTGGGCGCTAGTAGAGGCAGCTCATCGCTGGGTACTCATCGGGTGCCCATCGGCTTCCTACCCGCCTTTGCTATCGGTCGTCCCGGCCCCGGTGGGGCCGGCGTACTCGCCCGGCCGCCGGCTGGTGAGCCAGCTCCGAACGGGGGTCGCATCTGGCGACCCACTGGTGCGCAGGGCTCGCCGGAAGGCGCGCCTGCGCTCGGCGAGGTCGAGGCACGCCGGATCCGGGTGGATCCAGGCGCCGCGCCCGGGCGCTGTGGCGCGGGCGTCAACGGCGAGCTCGCCGCTCGTCGTCATGGTCAGGCGCAGGAGTTGCGCCCGGGGGGCCTTGCCACGGCAGCCAATGCACGTGCGCTCAGGCTGGTGGGTGGTGCGTGCCACCGGTCACCGTGTCCTTCCGCTCAGCCTCAACCGCCGTCGCGGAGGCACAATTCGCCGTTGGGCGGCAGCCTGTACCCCCGGTAGGGCCCGCGAGGAGTCTACCGGTCCAGCGGCTCAGGCTTCCTCGGCCAAAGTTGAGGGACCTGTCACGTCGTCCGCCTGGGACTCAGCGCCAGGAGTGATCTCCCCGGACTCGGCGTCGGCGTGGATGTCGATCTTCCAGCCGGTCAGGCGCGCGGCCAGGCGCGCGTTCTGCCCCTCCTTGCCAATGGCCAAGGAGAGCTGGAAGTCGGGGACGACGACGCGCGCGGTGCGCTCGGATTCGGAGACTACCCGCACGGAGGACACCCGTGCCGGGGACAGGGCGTTGGCCACGAATCGTGCCGGATCCTCAGAGTAGTCGACAATGTCGATCTTCTCCCCGCCGAGTTCGGCCATGACGGCCCGCACGCGCTGCCCCATGGGGCCAATGCAGGCGCCCTTGGCGTTGACGCCGCGCACGCGCGAGCGCACCGCCATCTTGGTGCGATGCCCGGCTTCACGGGCCACCGAGACGATCTCGACGTCGCCCTTGCCCAGTTCGGGGACCTCGCGCTCAAAGAGCTTGCGCACCAGGCCGGGATGGGTGCGCGAGAGAATGATCTGGGCCCCCTTCAGGCCCCGGGAGACCTCCGTGACGTAGACGCGCAGGCGATCGCCGTGGCGGTAGCGCTCACCGGGGACCTGCTCGTGCGGGGGCATGAAGCCCTCATGCTCCTCGTCGAGGCGCACGTAGACAATGCGCGGGTCACGGCCCTGCTCGACAGTGCCGGAGATGAGCTCGCCGGTCTTATCCTTGAAGGTGCCCAGAACCTCGAAGTCACGGCGGTCCTGGATGCGCTGGACGATCACCGAACGGGCCGTGGCCTGGGCGATGCGACCGAAGTCGTCGGGGGTGTCGTCGAAGTACTCGCCGGTGGGCTGGTCATCCTCGTCGACCTCAGGGGCCAGCACCGACATGTGCCCGGTCCTGCGATCGATCTCAACATGGGCGCCGCGGATGGCCCCGGGCACCTTGGAGTAGGCGCCCAGAATGGCGTCCTCAATGGCGGGCAGGAGGTTGTCGAGATCGATGCCGAGCTCGTCGGCGGCGCCTCGCAGCTCGGGCATATTGATGTCCATGGTTCCTCTTCGTCGTTAGCTGGTGGCCCGGCTCCGGGACGGCCGGCGGGGCGGGCGCGGGCCCGCATGTCGAGCATGTCGATGGATGGCGGCGTGCATGGCTGGCTCCTTATAGGACAACCACCATGCGAGCACCGGTGATCTCGGCTAAGGGGATGGTCAGGTCTTGGCCGTCGACCTTGAGCGTCAGCTCCTGATCGTCAGCAGCGAGCACGGTTCCGGTGCGCACGCCTGCGGCGGTCGTGACCTCGGCGTCGTGGCCCACGGCGCGGCGGAAGTGGCGCGGCGTGCTCAAGGCCCGCTCAGCACCGGGGGTGGAGACCTCAAGGGTGTAGCTCCCCTTGACGGGGTCGGCCTCATCGAGGGCCTGGGAAACAGCGGCGGTGACGGCACCGAGCCCGTCAATGCTGAGATCGCCAGGGCCATCGGGCAGGTCCACCAGGACGCGGACCACGGAGTACTTGCCGGCCCGGGTGGTCTCGACGGCCTCCAGGAATAGGCCGGTGCCCTCCACCACGGGGGCCAGCAGTGCGGTCAGGCTCTGGGCGAGCGTGTCTGCCATGTGGGGTTCCTCCCGTTGTTTGGCGTGGCCGGTGCGGTGACATGCTACCCGGCGTGGGAGGATCGGGGGGTGATGAGCCCTCACGTCCACCGCGCCCCGTCCGCCGACGACGCCTGTCCCCCTCCTGCCGTGCGCCCAATCCGTTTTTTGCGCCGGGGCGCCGGCGTGGTCCTCCTGGTGGCGGCGTTGGCGGCCTCTACCGGCTGCGGGCTGCGGCTGGGCGAGGGCTCCGCCGCCTCCCTGCCCACCGCCTCCCAGGCCGAGGCCACGCGTGACTCCCTGGCACGGCGCACCACTCTTATTCTCTCCACGGCGCAGGTGGTCGCCCAGTCCCCCGATGCGGGGGCCGTGGCGACGGCCCAAACGGTCGCGGCTGACGCCCAGGTCCAGCTCGACGCCCTCGGGGGGGTGTGGCAGCCGTGGGCGACGACGGTGCCCACCACCTACCCGACTGCCTCACCCGTGGAGACCGCTGACCCGGGCGCCACCACCGAAACCCTCGTTACCGAGCTCACTGAGGGGGTGGCCCAGGCCCGTCAGGCCGCGCTGGGCGCCCAGGACACCGCCGCAGCCCAGCTCTACGCCTCATTGTTCGTCTCCTGGTCGGTGTCCCTCTACACCTTGAACTCTGGCGCCGTGACCCCGGCGCCGCGCGAGGCCACTGCCGTGAGCGAGCCGCTGCCCGGGGAGGTGCTGGTGGCTTATGACGCGGCCCGGTACGCCATGGAGGAGGTGGCCGCCCGCTCCGAGGGGAGCCAGCGCGACCATGCGGTCACTGACGCCGGGTACGCCGGCGGCCTGGTCAACGCCTCGGTGGCCGCCGGCAGTCAAGACGTCTGCCCGGCGGCCTACGCGCCCCCCACCGAGGCGGCCGATGCCGCGACGAGCCTCGACGTGACCTGGGCCCGTGAGGCGTGGAGTGAGGTCATGGCCGCTGAGGTCATTGGTGTCGGTTCAGCCAGTGGCGCGGCCCGTGAGGCGGGGCTGGACGCGGCCCTCGACGCCGCCCTGCGGGCGCAGGCCTGGGGTGCCGCCATCCCGGCCCTGCCCTGACCCGCAAGCCGGTATCCCTCATCTCCCTCATCGCTACCGCCGCGGGTCCGCCCGGCGGCCCCTGGACGCGGGTTTCGCCAGCTCCGGCTGCCCGGTAGCGGCCCCCTTGCGGGTGCGCCGCCCCACGAGTACGGGGGCCGCTCCAGGGCTCCTTCCATCAGGTCGAGCCGCCGTGCGCCGCCCCCGCGAGTACGGGGGCCGCGCACCCGGGCCGGGTCAGGCTAGGGCGGAGCGCACCAGGTCGACTATGCCGGTGGCGGCAGCCGCCACCGGCACCTGGGTGCGCCTGCCACTGCGGCGGTCACGGATCTCCACGGTGCCCCTCGTAGCCAGGTCCCGGCCCACCACGACGGTGAAGGGCATGCCCAGCAACTCGGCGTCGGCGAATTTCACCCCGGCACTGGCCCTGCGACGGTCGTCGTAAAGGACCTCAATGCCGGAGGCGTCCAGGGCCTCAGCCAGGTCAGCGGCGGTCTCGGAGATAGCGGAGTCCTTGCCGGTGGCGAGCACCTGGACGTGGAAGGGGGCCACCTGCGCCGGCCAGGCCAGGCCGTGCTCATCATGGTGGGCCTCGGCCAGGGCGGCCATGACGCGTGAGACGCCAATGCCGTAGGAGCCCATGGTGACCACTTGGGCTTTGCCGTTCTCGTCCAAAACACTCAACCCCAGGGCCCGGGAGTACTTGCGGCCCAGGGCGAAGATGTGACCGATCTCTATGCCGCGGGCCAGCTGTAGGGGGCCGGAGCCGTCGGGGGCCGGGTCGCCCGGAAGGATCTCGGCGGCCTCAATGGTGCCATCGGCGGTGAAGTCGCGCCCCATAACGAGGTCCAGGACGTGACGCTGGACGGCATTGGCCCCGGTGACCCAGCTGGTTCCCTCCACCACGCGCGGGTCCACCAGGTAGCGCACCGAGCCGGTGGGAACCTCCTGGCCGTTTTCGTTGCGCCTCATGCGGCGCAGGGGCGAGTTCGGGCCCACGGCGGCCGGCCCGATGTAGCCGCGCACCAGTTCGGGGTGGGCCTCGAAGTCGGAGTCGGTGGCGATCTCCACCTGGGCCGGCGATACTGCGGCCTCCAGGCGCTTCATATCGATGTCGCGGTTGCCGGGGACGCCGATCACAAGGAGCTCGCGCTCACCCCCGGGGTGGGTCAGGGCGACGACGACGTTCTTCAGGGTGTCGGCGGCCCGCCAGGAGCGCCCGTCACTGCGTGGATGATCCGCATTGACGAAGTCGACAAGGGTGTCAATGGTCGGGCAGTCGGGGGTGTCCACGACGCGGGCGGGCCCCACGCCGGAGGCGTCCGCATCCGGCGGCACGGGGGTGGTGACGGCCTCGGCGTTAGCGGCGTATCCGCCCTCGGAACGCACGAAAGTGTCCTCCCCGACGGGTGAGGGGTGAAGGAACTCCTCAGAGTGGGAACCACCCATGGCGCCGGCCATGGCGTTGACAATGACGTACTCCAGGCCCAGGCGGGCGAAGATCCGCTGGTAGGTGGCGCGGTGCGCCTGGTAGGAGGCCTCCAGGCCCTCCTCGTCCATGTCGAAGGAGTAGGAGTCCTTCATAATGAACTCCCGCCCGCGGATAAGGCCGGCCCGGGGACGGGCCTCGTCACGGTACTTGGTCTGGATCTGGTAGAGGCTCAGCGGCAGGTCCTTATAGGAGGAGTACAAGTCCTTGACCGCCAGAGTGAACATCTCCTCATGGGTGGGCGCCAGCAGATAGTCCCCGCCCCGACGGTCCTGGAGGGTGAACAGGGTGGGCCCGTAGTCCTCCCAACGGCCGGTGGCCTGGTAGGGCTCGGCGGGAAGCAGTGCCGGGAAGTGGACCTCCTGACCCCCCATGGCGTCCATCTCCTCGCGCACGATCCGTTCGACCTTGCGCAGTGTGCGCAGCCCCAAGGGCAACCAGGTGTAGACCCCGGGGGCGGCGCGGCGGATGTACCCGGCGCGCACCAGGAGCTTGTGGCTGGCGACCTCGGCGTCGGCGGGGTCGTCGCGCAGGGTGCGGATAAAGGCGGTGGACATTCTCTGGAGCACGGGCCCATGCTACGTGCTGCCCGGCGGCGCAACGCACGACCGCGCCCGGCCCCCCCGCCCGGCGCTCCTAGAGCAGGATGGTGGCGTAGGTGCCGGCTTGGGTGAAGCCCAGGGAGGAGTACAGGCCCAGGGCGGGGGCGTTGAAGTCGTTGACGTACAGGCTCACCACCCCCTGGAGTCCCACATGCTCGCGGCGCACCGCGTCGACCGTGGCCGCCAGCGCCACCGAGCCAATCCCGTGGCCGCGCAGGTCGGGGCGGGTCCACACCCCGGTGAGCTGGGCGACCGAGCCTCGTGGGGAGTGCCACAGGGAGCCGACATCGGCTTTGAAGGCCACAGCGCGCGGTGAGCCGCGGCGCACTGGGCCGCCGGCGCCGTCGTCCAGGACAATGTAGGTGCGCCCGGCGGCTATGAGCCAGGACACGTGCCGGGCGTAGGAGCCGCCCGAGGTGCCGGGATCGTAGCCGACCTCCTCAATGAACATGGCCACCGAGGCGGGCAGGACCAGCTCCTGATGTTCGGGGCGGGCGGCCCGCAGGCAGACCGACACCCACTCCAGGCCGGGGCGGCGGCGCACGGCGGAGGACGCCAGGTTCCCCGCGTCCGGGGCGTGGGGGGCGACTAGTACCGGCTGGTTCCAGCGCGTCTCCCGAGCCAGCATGCCCTGGGCCTCCAGTGGGCCCCAGATGGCTGCAACATCAGGAGCGGGGCCGGAGACCGAGCCGCGGCGGGTCAAGCGCCGCCCGGCATGGTCCGCCAGAGCCCGTAGCTCGGCGGAGCCCGCGCCGCCGGTGCCCAGGTGCGGGTCGGGCGCCAGGCCCAGGACCATGAGAGAGCCGGTGGCCCAAGCGGCCCCTCGGGGCCGGCCGGGGCGCCCCAGGAGGACCACGTCGCCCGTCCCCCAATGGTCCCAGCGCAGGACCTGGTGGGCCAGGGCCACGCCCAAGACCGGGTTGACGGCGCACAGCTCGAGCAGCCCGTCGCGTTGGCGTGGGCTGATGGGAGTCAGGCGCCGTTGGAAGATGCTCACACGGCGGCCCTGGGGACAGTGGCGCCCCGAATCGGCCGGCCCGGGCCTAATGGCGCCACGAGGGTCAGATCGCCGAAACCATCGGCGCGGTGCCCTCCAGGGCCTCCTCGCCGAGCTCGGCGCGCATCTGCTCAGCCATGTCCTCGGCGTGTTGGAGAAGCGTCTCCACAACACGGTCCTCGGGCACGGTCTGGACGACCTTGCCGCGCACGAAGATCTGGCCCTTACCGTTTCCCGAGGCGCAGCCCAGATCCGCCTCACGGGCCTCCCCCGGGCCGTTGACCACACAGCCCATGACGGCGACCCGCAGTGGGGCGGTCACGTCCTTAAGCCCCTCCTCGACCTGCTCCGCCAACGTCCACACGTCCACCTGGGCGCGCCCGCAGGAGGGACAGGAGACGATTTCCAACTTGCGTTCCCGCAGCCCCATGAACTCCAGGAGCTTGGTACCGACTTTGACCTCCTCCACCGGCGGGGCGGACAGAGACACCCGGATGGTGTCTCCAATGCCCTCGGCGAGAAGCGTGCCGAAGGCGGCACAGGACTTAATGGTGCCCTGGAAAGCGGGGCCGGCCTCGGTGACCCCCAAGTGAAGAGGCCAGTCGCCCTGGGCGGACAGGAGCCGGTAGGCCTGGACCATGGTGACCACGTCGTGGTGCTTCACCGAGATCTTGAAGTCGTGGAAGCCGCAGTCCTCGAATAGGCCGGCCTCCCAGACGGCGGACTCCACAAGCGCCTCGGGGGTGGCGCGCCCGTGCTTCTTGAGCAGGCGCGGATCCAGAGAGCCGGCGTTAACGCCAATGCGCAGGCTGACCCCGTGATCCGAGGCCGCCCGGCAGATCTCGGCGACCTTGTCATCGAACTTGCGGATGTTCCCAGGGTTGACGCGCACCGCGCCGCAGCCCGCCTTAATGGCGGCGAAAACATATTTGGGGTTGAAGTGGATATCCGCGATCACCGGGATGCGGGACTGCGTGGCAATGACGGGCAAGGCCTCGGCGTCCTTGTCCGTGGGGCAGGCCACGCGCACTATGTCGCAGCCGGCAGCCGTCAACTCGGCAATCTGCTGGAGGGTGGCGCCAATGTCGTGGGTCTTGGTGGTGGTCATGGACTGCACCGTGATGGAGGCGTCGCCGCCGACCTCACGGTCACCGACCTTAATGGTGCGGGTGGGTTTGCGTGGTGCCAGCACAGGGCGCTCCTCGCGCACGGAGGGGATGCCAAGAGCGATCGGTTCGGTCACGTCGCCCAGTATGGCACCGGGCCGCGCACCTCCACCTCCCCGGCAGCCGGCCGGCGGTGTGGGATGCCTCCCCTCCGCGGTGACTCCCCGCCGCCCCGGGCCGGCTCGGCTCAGACGGGGGCGACCACATCCACCCAGACCAGCACCAGCGCCATGGCAATGAGCAGGTAGAACACGACCTGCCCCACCGGAAGCATCCGGGCGGTGTCCACCGGACCGGGATCCGGCCGGCCGCGCGCGCTGGCCCACCGGCGTCGCGCCCCCTCCCACAGCGCCCCGGCCACGTGCCCGCCGTCCAATGGGAGAAGAGGCACCAGGTTGAAGGCGAAAAGGGCCAGGTTGAGCGACCCCAGCAGGCTGAGCATGGAGTACAGGCGGATGGAGAAGGGGATGGCCCCTGTCCCCGCTCCCGCGCTGGAAACCTCCCCGGCCATCCGCCCCACGCCCACGAGGCCCACGACGCCAGTCGCGTCACGGGCCTGGAGGCCCAGGCCCGCGGCCACCGCACGGTAGAGGCCCACCGGGAGGGTGGCGATGGCCCCCAGGGTCTGGGAGACCGCCTGACCGACGAACGCCGGCACACTGCTCAGCGGGGCGCGCACGGTTCCCAGGGTCGGGGAGACCCCCACGTAAGGGCGCACCTGCGTGACCACCTCCCCGGACTCGTCGGTCACGGGCACCCCCTGGGCGTCGTAGACGGTGCGTTCAACCTCCACGGCGGTAACCGACACGGTGCGCTCCTGGCCGTCGCGCTCCACGACGACCGGGACGGTTCCGGTCCCCGCGTCGGCGATAGCGGTCTGCACGTCCACCCAGGAGCTCACGGGGGTGCTGTTCCAGCTAATGATCCTGTCGCCGGCGGCCAGCCCCGCCTCGGTGGCGGGGCTAACGGGGTCGGCCTGGGTGCAGGCGGCACCGGCATCGATACTGGAGGAGACGCAGGGGGCGACAGTGGCCAAGGTGGAGGTGTAGGCCGGCACCCCGACACCGGCCATGGCCACGGTCAGCAGCACCACGCCCAGGACCAGGTTGGTCAGGATGCCGCCGGCCATGACCACGAGCTTCTTGGGCACGCTCAGACGGTAGAAGGCCCGGTGCTCCTGGCCGGGCGCAATCTCCTCCAGCGCCTCGGCGCGGGCCTCCCCCACCATTCCGACAGAGCCGTCCTTGCGGCGTCGGTCGGGGCGCTGCGGGTTCTCCGGGGGCAGCATGCCCACGAGCTTGACGTACCCCCCCAGCCAGATGGCCTTAATGCCGTACTCGGTTTCCCCACGTTTGACGGACCACAGGCGCGGCCCAAAACCGATGAAGTACTCGGGGACCTTCACCCCGAAGCACTTGGCGGGGATCATGTGCCCCAGCTCATGGAGGGCGACGGACACGCCAATACCGGCCACCAGGATGAGAATCCCCAGAATATAGGCGATGGTCTGGCTCATGGGCGACCCCCTCGGCGGGCGATGAGCTCGTCGGCACGGGTGCGGGCCCAGGCCTCAGCGGCCAGGATCGACTCCAAGCCGGAGGCCGGCGCGCCTTGGTGCTCCTCGACGACAGTGCTCACCACCCCCAGGATGTCAAGCCACTCCAGGCCCCCGCGCAGGAAGGCGGCCACCGCCTGCTCATTGGCCGCATTGAGTACGGCCGGGTGCGTGGCGGAGGCGGCCACCGCCTGGCGTGCCAGGTCGACGGCCGGGAAGGTCTGGGAGTCGAGGGGCTCGAAGGTCCAGGCGATGGCCCCCTCCCAGGAGTTGGGGGCCACCAAGTCGGACAGGTCGGGCCGGTCGGGCCAGGTCAGGCCCAGGGCGATGGGCAGGCGCATGTCAGGGGGCGAGGCCTGGGCGATGGTCGCGCCATCGATGAACTCGACCATGGAGTGGACGATCGACTGGGGGTGGACCACGACGGTGATGTCGGCCGGATCGACGTCGAACAGCACGTGGGCCTCAATGAGTTCCAAGCCCTTGTTGACCAGGGTTGAGGAGTTGACGGTGACCACCGGCCCCATTGCCCAGGTGGGATGGGCCAGGGCGGCGGCGGCGGTGACACCGGCCAGCTCGGTGCGGCTGCGCCCGCGGAAGGGCCCGCCGGAGGCGGTGAGCACCAGACGGCGCACCTCGGAGCGGCCAGTGATCACCGGGCTGGTCAGCCCCTTTTCGTGACGGCCACTGGCCAGGGCCTGAGCAATAGCACTGTGCTCGGAGTCCACCGGCACCACCTGGCCGGGGTAGCCCAGGGCGTCGCGGACCAGGGCGCCGCCCACCACCAGGGACTCCTTGTTGGCCAGCGCCAGGCGCGCCCCGCTGGCCAGGGCGGCCAGGGTGGGCAGGAGCCCCACCGACCCGGTAATGCCGTTCAGAATGGTGTCGCCTCGGCCCACGCCGGTGGCCTCGATGAGGTCGGTGGCCGCAGACGGGCCGGTGAGAATGTCGCGCACGGGGTTGGGGCGCCCCAGGGCGGCGCAAGCGCGGGCCAGGGCGGCGCGCAGATCCTCCTCGGCCCGCGTCCCGGCCGCGGATACGCCCACCACGGGCACCTCGAAACGGATGGCCTGCTCAGCCAGGAGTTCCAGGCGGGCGCCGCCCGCAACCAGGCCCGCCACCCGTGGAGCCCGCCCATCCCGGTCGAGGCGCTCAATGACCTCCAGGGCCTGGGTGCCAATGGAGCCGGTGGACCCGAGCAGGACCACGGCGGCGGGCGCGAGACTCGTCTGGCTCATCGTTCTCGTTCACTCCTAGTTCACTCCACGGACAGGAGGACCTCGACCACGCGGGCCAGGTAGCGGTCCACACTCGACTCCTCGTAGGCCTTGGAGCCGCGGGCCGCGGAGAAGGTGACGGTGCGGACTTCGGCGGAGGAGATGGCGGAGTCGGAGTCGAAGTAGGCGGCCACGCGGTCCATGAGTTGATCGACCTCGACCTTGGAGTAGCCGCGCTTGCGCGCCGGGGCGAAGCGCTCGCCGGCGGGCCGCAGCAGGCGCGGGTAGAGGGTGGTGGCGAGTTTGGCGACATGGTCCATCCACGCCTTGCGGCCGTTGGCGGCCACGAACTCCGAACGCCGGCGCTGGAGGAAAGCCGCCTCCAGCCGGTCCAGGGCGGCGTCCACGGCGGCCGGCTTGTAGCCACCGCGCACAATGTCGAAGGCGACGGTGCGCACGCCCTCAGAGTCCATCTCATCAATCTCGCCGGCGTCGTAGATCTCGTGGGCGGCCTCGAAAAAGCCGTCGACCTGCTCTCGGTGGTACCCCGGCCGCATGATCGAGGTCCTGGGGAAGGTCTTGCTCATCGAGTCCTCCTCGCCTTGTCCTGGTTGAGCACCTCAGTGGCCAGCTGGCCGCAGGCGCCGTCGATGTCGCTACCACGAGTGTCCCTCACTGTGGTGGTAATACCCGCACGGCGCAGTGTGTCCACGAAACGATCCTGCACGTGAACCTCTGAACAAGTCCAGATAGAACCGGGGGTGGGGTTGAGTGGGATTGGGTTGACGTGGGCCCAGCCACTGCCCCGGCGGGTCAGCTCCTCGGCGAGGAGCTGAGCGCGCCAGGCATGATCGTTCATATCTTTAATCAGGGCGTACTCGATTGAGACGCGCCGACCGGTGGCCAGGAAATAGTCATGGGCGGCGTCAAGTAGCTCTGCGACCTTCCACCGGGAGTTGACCGGGATGAGTTCGTCGCGCAGCTCGTCGTCAGGGGCGTGGAGGGACACGGCCAGGGTCACCGGCATCCCTTCACCGGCGAGCTTGCGGATCAGTGGGACCAGGCCGACGGTTGAGACGGTGATGGCGCGCGCCGATAGGCCGAATCCCTCGGGGGCCGGGTCAATGAGGCGGTGAAGGGCGGCGACGACGTTCTTGTAGTTGATCATGGGCTCCCCCATCCCCATGAACACGACGTTGGACAGGCGGGCCGGGCCACCGGTCAGCGCGCCGTGCGCCGAAAGTCGGGCCGCGCAGCGGACCTGCTCGACGATCTCGGCGGTGGACAGGTTGCGCGTTAACCCCATCTGGCCGGTGGCGCAGAAAGGGCAGGCCATACCGCAGCCGACCTGGCTGGACACGCACAGGGTGGTGCGGTCCTGGTAGCGCATGAGGACCGACTCCACGCGCACACCGTCGTGGAGCTCCCACAAGTGCTTCATGGTGCGTCCGCCGTCGGCGCGCAGGGTTCGCACCGGGGTGATGAGCTCGGGCAGGAGCTCATGGCACAGTTGCTCGCGCTGCCCGGCCGGCAGATCGGTCATCTCCTGGCCCCGGCGGGTGAGGCGGGTGAAGTAGTGCCGGGAGAGCTGGTCGGCGCGGAAAGCGGGCAGGCCCGCCTCACGCAAGGCCGCCCTGCGCCCCGCCAGGTCGAGATCGGCCAGATGCCGGGGGGCCTTGCCGCGCGCCGGAGGCACTGCGAAGGACAGGCGGGGGCGGGCGTCGGGGCTGGTGGCCCCCTCGGGCGGCTGGTCGGTGGGCAGGACCTGGGCCTGACCGGCGGCGGACCGGGCCGGGGCGCGCATGATGGGGACCGGCTCGCGGCGCCGACGGCGGTGGGGGTCACTGGCGGGGCTCACGGAATGAGCCTCCTCTCAGTTGCGGGCATGGCGGGCGGCACCGGGGTCACCAAGCCACAAGGGTGAAGACGTAGATCAGGGGGGCGGCTACCAGGATGGAGTCGAGCCGGTCCATGAGCCCGCCATGACCGGGCAGGAGCGTGCCCATGTCCTTCAGGCCCAGGTCCCGTTTAAGAAGAGACTCCCCTAAGTCCCCCAGGGTGGAGACGACCACGGCGCAGGCCCCCAGCACCGCCCCGGCCGGCACGGGGCCGCCCAGGGCCCACAGGCACAGCGCACCCGCGCCTATGGTCGCAACCAGGGAGCCGACGAAGCCCTCCCAGGATTTCTTGGGCGACACTGAGGGCGCCATGGGGTGCCTGCCCAGGGTGATGCCGGCCAACCAGCCGCCGGTGTCACTGGCCACCGGCAGGGCGATGAGCATAATGGCCTTGCCGACCCCTTGATCCTGGGCCGTTATGAGCACGGCGAAGCCGGCCAGGAAGGGCAGATAGGTGGCGGCGAACACCGCGGCGGCCGCATCCACCGAGCGGGAGCGGCGCACCTCGTCGTGGGCGTCGGTGCGGGGGACGTCGTGGGCGCTGGCCTCCAGCGGGGTGCCCGTCTCGGCTTCGGCCTGGTCCATAAAGGCCCACAGAACACAGGCCCCCACGGTGGCAATGTAGGCGCCCAGAGCGGCCTCGGCGCCAACCATCCAGGCCGATACCGCTATGCCGAGCGTGCCCAGCCACAGGGGGGGCAGCGGCAGGCGAATGCCCTTGCGGGCGAAGGCACCGGCGAGCTCCCACAGGGCGCCGCATACGGCCACTACCACGACGCCAACGAAGACGGTCTTGTAGAACAGCAGTGAGGCGAGGATGCCGCCAATGAGCAGCACCGCCACCCCGAGCGCGGCCGGCAGGTTGCGCCCAGCCCGGCCGGTGGCCGGCAGTGGGGCGTGGTTGCGCGTCGGGGGCGGTGTCAGCAGCGTGCTGAGAGGCGACATCTGGGGTGCTCGGGTTGGGTGAGGATCGTCGATAAGGTCGATAAAGGGTGTCTCAGACCTCGAGGAGCTCGGATTCCTTGGCGGCCAGGGCGGCGTCGATCTTCTCCACGAAGCGCCTGGTGAGGGCATCGAGTTCGTTCTCGGCGCGCTTGACCTCATCCTCGCCGGCGCCGCCGTCCTTCTTAATGGCCTCCAGCTCCTTCTTGGACTTGCCGCGGATGCCGCGCACCTGGATACGGGATTCCTCAGCGCGGTTGCGGGCGAGTTTGACGTAGTCGCGCCGGCGCTCCTCGGTGAGGGCGGGCAGGGTCACGCGGATAATGGTGCCGTCGTCGGTGGGGTTGACACCCAGGTCGGACTCGCGGATCGCCGTTGTAATGGCCTTCATGGCGCTGCGGTCGAAGGGGCTGACAATAACGGTGCGGGCCTCGGGGATGGTCAGGGAGGCGAGCTGCTGCAGGGGGGTGGGGGCCCCGTAGTAGTCCACGAGGATTTGATTGAACATGGCGGGGTTGGCGCGGCCGGTGCGGATGGCGGCGAGTTCGTGCTTGGCGGCCTCCAGGGCGCGCTCCATCTTGTCCTCGGCCTCGAGCATGACGTCGTCAATCATGAAGGTTCCTTCTGTGCGGTGGGATCTGGGGCTGATGCTGTGGGTGTGCTCAGGCGGATTTGCTGGACACCAGGGTTCCGATCTTCTCCCCCAGGAGCGCCCGGGTAATGTTCCCGCCCTCGCCCATGCCGAAGACGCGCATGGTCAGGCCGTTGTCACGGCACAGGGAGAAGGCCGCGGCGTCGACAACCTGAAGGCCCTCGGCCAGGGCCCGCCCATAGGTCAGGTGGTCCAGCAGTTTCGCGGAGGGGTCTTTACGGGGGTCGGCGGTGTAGACGCCGTCGACGCCGTTCTTGCCCACGAGCAGTTCGTCGCAGTGGGTCTCCAGGGCTCTTTGCGCGGCGACGGTGTCAGTGGAGAAGTAGGGCAGGCCCGCCCCGGCGCCGAAGACGACCACCCGGCCCTTCTCCAGGTGCCGGATGGCGCGCAGGGGCACGTAGCTCTCAGCGACCTGCCCCATAGTGATGGCGGTCTGGACGCGAGCGGGGACGCCGGCCTTCTCAATGAAGTCCTGCAGGGCCAGCGCGTTCATGACTGTGCCCAGCATGCCCATGTAGTCGGCGCGGGCCCGATCCATGCCGCGGGCCGAGAGCTCGGCGCCGCGGAAGAAGTTGCCCCCGCCCACGACGACCGCGACCTGTACGCCGGCCTGGACGGCCTTAGTGATCTGCTGGGCGGCGTCAGAGACGACGTCGGGGTCCAGCCCCACTGAGCCTCCGCCGAAAACCTCCCCGGAGAGTTTGAGCAGGACGCGCCGAGGGTGGGGCCCGTGAGCAACGCGGTCATCTCGCGGAGTGGTCTCGGTCATGGATGGATCCCTCCTGGTTGCGGGTGGGCGCTCAGCCGCCGGCTAGAGCGTACCTGTTCAGGGCTCTGGTCACCGCTTCGAGCACTCGTGGGGTACCCGGGACGCCATGGGCCCCGGCCAGCGCCCCCCACTGGGAGGACGGTTCCATCCACCCATAGAGCCGTGAACAGGGGCTCGTGGGCCTATCCTGGGCCAAGGCGCCCATAGCCGCGCGCCATCCCCTGCCCAGGAGAGCCTTATGCCCACCGCCCCGCTTCTACTCCCAGTCGCCTCCGAGACTCTGCTCGAGGCGCGCTGGTACGACTACTTCCCCATTATCATCTACTTCGGCTTCGTCATCGCCGTGGGATTCATGGCCAAGATGAAGACCTCATCCTCCGACGAATTCCTCACCTCGGGCCGCTCCCTACCGGCCTGGGTGACTGGAATCGCCTTCGTCTCGGCGAACCTCGGTGCTGTGGAGATTATGGGCATGTCGGCCACCGGCGCCCAGTACGGTCTGCCGACTTTCCACTACTTCTGGATTGGCGCCATTCCCGCCATGCTCTTCCTGGGCTTGGTCATGATGCCCTTCTACTACGGCTCCAAGGTCCGCTCCGTGCCGGAGTTCATGCTCAAGCGCTACGGCAGTACGGCGCACCTGATCAATGCAATCTCCTTTGCGCTGGCCCAGTTGCTCATCGCGGGAGTCAACCTCTTCCTGCTCGGCTCGATCGTTAACCGCCTCCTGGGGTGGCCGCTGTGGGTGGCGCTTATCCTGGCCGCGGTCATCGTCTTCTCCTACATTAGCCTGGGAGGGCTTTCCGCAGCCATCTACAACGAGGTGCTCCAGTTCTTCATTATTGTGGTCGCACTGCTGCCGCTAACCCTGCTGGGACTGCACCGAGTGGGCTGGTGGTCGGGTCTAAAAGAAAAGATCACTGATGCTGCGCTGGCGTACGGCACCGGCCACTACGCGGAACCCGCCGCCCAGCTGCACTCCTGGCCCGGCCAGCTCCTGTCCGGATTCGAATCCCCCGTTCTGTCGGTGGTCGGCATTGTCTTCGGCCTGGGCTTCGTGCTCTCCTTCGGCTACTGGACCACGAACTTCGTGGAGGTCCAGCGGGCCATGGCCGCGGACTCGATCTCATCGGCCCGCTCGGCCCCGATCATTGGCACCTTCGCCAAGATGGTGGTTCCCTTCCTGGTCATTATCCCCGGCATGGTGGCGGCCGTCTTCGTTGAGGAGATCATCGAAATTAAACAGGCCTCGTTGGCCGGCGCAGCCGCGGGGACCGAAGGCGTCACCTACAATGACGCCGTCCTGTTGCTCATGCGCGACGTGCTGCCCAATGGCTTGCTCGGCCTGGCCATCACGGGATTGCTGGCCTCCTTCATGGCCGGTATGGCGGCGAATATCTCCGCCTTCAACACGGTGCTCACCGTCGACCTCTACGAGGGCTACATCAACAAGAAGGCCGACGACGCCACCTATCTCAAGATGGGGCATCGGGCGACCGCCTTCGCCACCATTGTGGCGATCTTCACGGCACTCATCGCCTCGCAGTTCCAGAACCTCATGGACTACCTCCAGCAGCTCTTCTCCATGTTCAACGCCCCGTTGTTCGCAACCTTCATCGTGGGTATGTTCTGGAAGCGGGCCACGGCCCAAGCCGGTTGGATCGGTCTTGTTTCCGGCACGTTGACGGCGCTGACCCTCAATATCCTGCACTGGGTGGGCCTGTTGAACCTGCCGGGTCAGGGCCTGGCCTTCGTGGCCGCTGGTGCGGCCTTCACCATGGACATTGTCGTCACCGTCCTGGTGTCGCTGGCCACGGAGCCCAAGCCCGAGCCCGAACTCAAGGGTTTCGTCTACTCCCTGACCCCCAAGGAGCAGCGCACCGATCCTCGGGCCGGCGAGTTGGCGTGGTTCCGCCGTCCGGTGCCGCTGGCCATCTGCTCGGCCATCCTTGTTATTCTTCTGAACTCGATCTTCCACTGAGCGGAGAGTCCACCATGAACATATTCCTCAAGGTCCTCGCGGACATCCGCACGGTGATCGCCGCGGTCCTGGGCATTATCGGCGTCTACCTGCTCGTCTGCTCGGCTTTCCTCAACGGGCCCGACGAAATGGCGAAGACCGGCGATATCAACGCCAACCTGTGGGCGGGCCTGGCCCTGCTCGTCATTGCGGGCTTCATGGCCACCTGGTGGATCATCTCCTCTAAGGCCGAGAGCGCCAAGAGCACCGAGAGCGCTGAGAACAAGGACAAGAGCACCACCGGCGTGGATTGAGATGATCATTATGGCGAGCGTCCGCAACGGGGTGTAAGACCTCCACCATGCAGATGCGAAGGCCGGCTGCCCCGCCACATCCGTGGCGGGGCAGCCGGCCTTCGCTCCCGGCGCGCGCCGCGGCTCCCACCCTATTGAGGACCTGGGGTTGGGCACCGCGCCGGGCGGGCTCAGGCGCCGACGCGGAAGCGGACGAAACCGGTCACCGAGCCGCCGGTGGCGGTCACGATCTCGCCGACCGTATTCTTGGGGTCCCTGGCGAAGGCCTGGTCCAGAAGCACCGCCTCCTTGAAGAAGGCGCCCAGCCGGCCCTCGACGATCTTGGGGATGGCCTTCTCGGGCTTGCCCTCGGCGCGGGTGGTCTCCTCCGCAATGGAGCGCTCCTTGGCCACGACCTCGGCGGGGACGTCCTCGCGGGCGACGTACTGCGGGGAGTAGGCGGCAATATGCATGGCGACATCGTGGGCGACATCCGCGGCGGCCTCATCGGTGCCGAGCAGCACACCGACCTGGGCGGGCAGATCGGGGTTCGTGTGGTGCAGGTAGAGCGCGACCCTCGGGGCGGTCAGGCGGGCGACGCGACGCACCACGATCTTCTCACCAATGACGGCCTGCATGGAGTCGGTGAGGTTCTTGACTGAGAACCCGTCGACCTCAACAGCCGTCAGGGCCTCGACGGACTCGGCGCCCGAGACCAGGGCCGCAGCCAGCACCTGCTCGGCGTAGGCGAGGAACTTCTCGTTCTTGGCCACGAAGTCGGTCTCCGCATTGACCTCAATGAGGACACCGACCTGGCCCTCGGGTCCGTCAACAACCTTGGCCGCAATAAGGCCGGCGGAGGCCGAACGGCCCTCGCGCTTGGCAATGCCCTTGAGGCCCTTGACACGGATAATCTCAATGGCCTTCTCAATGTCGCCGTCGGCCTCGTCGAGAGCCTTCTTGACGTCGAGCATGCCCGCGCCGGTCTTCTCGCGCAGCGCCTTAATGTCAGCGGTGGTGTAGTTCGCCATGGATATCTCCTGGTGAGTTCGGTGAAGGACGGGTTCTGGTGCGAACAGGTTCAGGCCTGCTCGGCGGCCTCAGCGGCAGGGGCCTCGGGGGCGTCGGCAGGGGCCTCGGCGGAGGCCTCCTCGGCGCCGGCCAGGAGCTGAGCCTCCCACTCGGGCAGTGGCTCGGCCTCGGGGGTGACGTCGACCTCCTCGCCGGTGCGACGCAGGCCGGCGGAGCGGTCCAGAAGACCCTCCGCGGCGGCGTCGGCAATAACGCGCGTCAGCAGCGATACGGCCCGGATGGCGTCGTCATTGCCGGGAACGCCGTAGGTGACCTCATCGGGGTCGCAGTTGGTGTCAAGGATCGCAATAACGGGGATATTGAGCTTCCTGGCCTCGGCAATGGCCAGGTGCTCCTTCTTGGTGTCCACCACCCAGATGGCCGAGGGGAGCTTGGCCATGTCACGAATACCGCCCAGGGTGCGCGTGAGCTTGTCCTTCTCCCGGCGCATCATGAGCAGCTCTTTCTTGGTGCGGCCCGAGCCGGCGACGTCGTCGAAGTCGATCTGCTCGAGCTCCTTCATGCGGTCCAGGCGGGCGCGCACGGTGGAGAAGTTGGTGAGCATGCCGCCCAGCCAGCGCTGGTTGACATACGGCATGCCCACACGCTGGGCCTGCTCGGCCACGGCCACCTGGGCCTGTTTCTTGGTGCCGACGAAGAGGATGTTGCCTCCGCGGGCGACAGTCTCCTTGACGAAGTCGTAGGCGGTGTTAATGCCCTCCACCGACTGCTGCAGGTCGATGATGTAGATGCCGTTGCGCTCGGTGAGGATGAAGCGCTTCATCTTGGGATTCCAGCGACGGGTCTGGTGCCCGAAGTGGACACCGCTCTCAAGGAGCTGGCGCATGGAGACGACGGCCATAACGGTCCTTCCGTGCCTGCCGGGAGCCTGCCCGGCACGCGGTCATTCGAGGGGCGCCCGTGGCATGGGGTTACCCCGGTAGTGCTGTGCGGTTCTTCCCCGTCCACCGGACCCTCCCGAAGGCGGGCCCGGCCCCGCTCACGGCGCGCCGCAGGCGGACCGGGGCCTGGTGCCCGAGACGCACGGTCACCCGCCCCCACCTGGTGGCGGAGGGCGGGACCACGACCGTGACGACCGAAAGGACGTTCCGAAAGACTCGGAGGCGGGCACGCGTAGTCAGCCGCTACGGGCCCTGTCGGTGGGAGCCGGCACGGCCCGCGGCGAACTGCGTCCGTGAGGCTACCACAGCGGGGGGATCTTTCCGCACCGGGGCTGGGAATACCGGCGTTGCCCCAGTCACCACAGGAGAACCGCTGTGGCGGGTTTTCCACAGCGCTGGTGGCCGGTGAATGCACCCGGGCGCCGACCATCCGATTCTGGGTCGGTGGTTACCTTCTATCCCTTCGCCTCCCCGCCCCTGCTCCGCGACCGGGGCGGGCGCCTGGCAGCAGTCGGGCCGGGCGCCCCGCGATCCGGCCCGCGCCCCGCGCGGTGGACGACGGCGGTTCTTCGCCTGCTCCTCGTGGCCCTGCTCATGAACGGCTCCCCCTGGGCCGGGGCCGCATCCGGCCCGCCAGTGCCCGGCCTCGCCCGGACCGGCGGGGTCGTAGCGGGTGCGGTGGCGCTCACCGAGGCGCCGGCTCCACCGTCCCCGGCCCCACGCGGCTCCTACACCTGGCCCACCGGCGGGCCGGCCCCGGTGTTGGAGGGCTTCGACCCGCCGGCCGTCGTCTGGGGGCGCGGGCACCGGGGCGTGGATCTCGCACTGGAGGCCGGCTCGCCGGTGCTGGCCGCCGCGGCCGGAACAGTCGCCTTCGCCGGGATGGTGGCCGGCCGCCCAGTGGTGTCCATAGACCATCCTGACGGCATCCGCACCACCTATGAGCCGGTCGAGCCGGTGGTCACCGCCGGGGAGCGGGTCCACCGCGGGCAAATCATCGGGACGCTGCTGGCCGGGCACCGCGCCGACGGCGTAGACGCCCTCCATTGGGGTGCGCGCACAGGGCCGAAGAGCTATGTCAACCCCCTGCGGCTGCTGAGTCCCGCCGTCATTAGGCTCAAGCCCCTGGAGTCGTAAGTGGGCGCTCAGCGGCCCTGTCCTCATGCCCCTGTCCCGCCCCGGAGTCCGGCGACTCAGGCCCGGGGAAAGGCCTGGGCGTAAACGGCGCGCAGGCGCTCGGGCGACACGTGGGTGTAGCGCTGGGTGGTGGCCAGGGAGGAGTGCCCCAGGAGCTCCTGAACGCTGCGCAGGTCCGCTCCCCCACTGAGCACGTGGGTGGCGGCGCTGTGGCGCAGCCCGTGCGGTCCCAGGTCGGGGACCCCGGCGGCTGCGGCCGCCCGGTGAACGACCTCGCGTATGACCCGGGGGTCGATGCGCCGCCCTCTGGCGCCCAGGAACAGGGCGGCGCCCGCGTCCGGGGCGGCGACCCGGCTGCGCACCCGGAGCCAAGCGGATAGGGCGTGCTGGGCCGGAAGGCCGTAGGGGACGGTGCGCTCCTTGTCCCCTTTGCCCAGGACGCGCAGGGTTCGCCGGGAGGCGTCCAGATCCCCCACGTCCATGCCGGCGAGTTCACTGACGCGCACACCGGTGGCGTAGAGGGTTTCCAGCAGGGCCAGATCACGCACCTGAAGGGGGCCGCCCGCAGCAGCCGCTTGGGCGGCGATCGTGAGCAGGGTGCGGGCCTGGTCAAGGGTCAGGACGGTGGGGAGGCGGTTGTCGGGGCGGGGGGAACGCAGGCGGGCGGCGATATCGGCCGGCAGCAGGCCATTGCGGTGGGCCCAGGTGGAGAAGGTGCGGGCGGCGGCGCCGCGCCGGGCCAGGGTGGCGCGAGTGCGGCCGGCGGCGGACATGTGGGCGAGCCAGGCGCGCAGGTCCACGAGGTCGAGGGTGCCCAACGCCGGGCCGACGATCTCAGTCTCCTCCTCCCCCACGCCCAGGAAGCTGAGCAGGTCGCCAATGTCCCCCAGGTAGGCGCGCACGGTGTGCTCGGACATGCCGCGCTGAAGGCGCAGGTGGGCCGCGTAGCTGTCCAGCAACTGACCACGGGTGCGCACCGCGTGGTCCCTGGGGGTTGTCACCCCTTCAGGATAGGGCCCTGACGCCGCGGTGCCTCCCGACGCGCAGACCCATGAGCGCCGGGCTGCTCTCAGGTGCGACGCCGTCGCCACCTGGATCCGTCGCGCTCGACCCTGCCGGCCAGCTCGAGCAGCCCCAGGGCGGCGATAACCTCCCTTTCAGCCAGCCCGCTGGCCGGGATCAAGGAGTCCATGCTGGCTGACCCCCGGGCCGGCAGGGCGTCCAGGACGACGGCGCTGTCCGGCTCCAGGCCGTCGAGCAGGCCCTCGCCCTGATTGGCGGGGTCGGCGGCCTTCCTGCCGTCGGGGTCGGTAGCGCCCACGGGCAGGGCCAGCTCAAGCACCTCCTCGGCGTCGGTGACGCACACGGCACCCGCACGCAGGAGCCGGTGGCAGCCCACGGACTCCATGGAGGTGACGGGGCCGGGCACAGCCCCCAGGGGGCGCCCCAAGTCCTGGGCCTGGCGGGCGGTAGCCAGGGCCCCGGAGCGCCAGGCGGCCTCGACCACGACTGTGGCCTGGCACAGTGCGGCGATGAGCCGGTTGCGGGTGAGGAACCGGTGCCTGCCCGGCTGGCAGCCGGGCGGCACCTCGGCCAGCAGCGCCCCGTGGGCGATAATCGCTTCCTGGAGTTCGGCGTTGGCCGACGGGTAGAGACGGTCTACGCCCCCTGCGGCCACGCACAGGGTGCGCCCGCCCATGAGGGCCCCGCGGTGGGCGGCGGCGTCGATCCCCAGGGCTCCCCCGGAGACGACAACACAGCCCTGAGCGGCCAGATCCTTTCCCAGCTGGGAGGCGGTGCGCTCACCGTAGCGGGTGGCGGCGCGGGCGCCCACCAGGGCGACGGCGATCCCCGCCCCCGGCCCGGGCGGCACGCGGTCCTCACGGGTGGGCAGGGGCACGAGGGCCGGCCGCTCCGCTGCGGCTGGCGCGGCCGCCGCTGTGGCGCTGCTATCCCCCGGGGCCACTGAAGGCATCACGGGCATGGAGTCAGTCGGTTCGTCTTCCGCCCCGAGGGCGGGACCGCTCGGCGCCGTGCCGCGGCACCCCGGTTCTTCCTCAGCTTGTGGGGTTCGGGCTTGCACCTTCGGCGCACCTGGCTGCGCGGTCGTCCCCACGCCAATAGCGGGCTGCGCCGCTGCGGCCGGCGGGTTCGCGTCGTGGTCTCTGCTGGCCCGCTGCGCGGCACTGACGAGAAGGGCGGGGTCGCCGCGCAGCCATAGGCACGGCGGTGGTTGGGCGAGGTCATCCAGACCCGGGGGCCACCAGGGGTCGGCGGGGGTAATAAGGCTCCCACCGAGCCGTTCCAAGATGTCGAGTTCACGGCGGATATCGAGGTCGGGCAGGCGCGGCGCCCAGCGGCCGGCTGCACGGGCCCACTGGGCGCGGGCGCCGGCTGCGTCTTGGACCGGTGGCAGGGGTGGGCGCGGCGCCTGCCGGGGCCTGCCGTCCTCATCGAGAGCCTCGCCCAGGAGCCAGTCGATAGCGTCAGCGGGGCCCAGCGCCACCACCAGGGCGGCGGCAGCCTTGTCGCCCGGCTCGGCCAGACGCGACCAGGTGGCGCGGGCCAGGGCGTCGTCGGTGGTGTCGTAGGGCAGGAGGGGCGGTCTCATCGGCGTAGACCTGTGGCGCGCAGGGCCAGGGCCGCCCCGAGGTCGGTCAGGGTCGGGGCGTCGCGCTCGCCCAGGTCCGCCAGGGTCCAGGCCAGGCGCAGGACCCGATCCACACCCCGCAAGGAGAGTTCGCCGCGCTCCAGGCTGCCCATGAGCCGGGCGACCAGCTCGGGGCGGGTACCCGATTCGGGGCTGCGCAGGTAGGAGCCGGGGACCTGGGAGCCCAGTCGCCAGGGGGTGGGGGCCAGGCGCGCAGCGGCACGGCGCCGGGCTCGCTTCACGCGGGCGCCGACGACGGCACTGGGCTCGGCGGGCGTGGGGCGGACCAGGTCGCCGGCGTCCACGGCTCCGACCTCGACCTGAATGTCAATACGGTCCAGGAGGGGCCCCGATAGGCGCGTGAGGTACCGGCGGCGCTGCAGGGAGGTGCAGGTGCAGTCCAGGCCCCGTCCGCTTCCCTTGCCGCACGGGCAGGGGTTGGCGGCCAGAACGAGCTGGAAGGCGGCAGGGTAGGTGGCGCGGCCCCCGACTCGATCAATGGTGATTTCCCCGGATTCCAGGGGTTGACGCAGGCAGTCCAGGAGACTGCTGGGGAATTCCGGGGCCTCGTCGAGGAAGAGCACGCCTCGATGAGCCAGGGACACTTCCCCGGGGCGGGGGGAGCCTGAGCCCCCGCCAATAATGGCGGCGCGGGTGGCGGTGTGGTGGGGTGCGCGCAGAGGCGGGTCGGTGACCAGGCCGGCCTCGGGGTTGAAGGCGCCGGCCAGGGAGTGAAGAGAGGTCACCGCCACGGCGTCTTCTCCCTCCAGGGGCGGCAGGATCGAGGGCAGTCGCTCGGCGAGCATGGTCTTGCCGGCTCCCGGCGGCCCGACCATGAGCAGGTGGTGGCCGCCGGCGGCGGCCACCTCCAGGGCGTGGCGCGCCTCGGCCTGGCCGACAACCTCAGCGAGATCGGGGGCGGTGGCGCCGCGCCGCCCACCTGGCCCGGCGGCGCCTGGGCGGGCCCGCCCTGGAGCCGCTTGGGTTTGGGCGCGCCGAACCAGTTCCAGGGCCGGCCCGGACAGTTGCCCGCCGTAGCGCAACACCAGTTCACCCACGTGCGCCGCAGCGGTAATAGTCGCACCGGGCACCAGCGCGGCCTCGGCTGCACCGCCTGCCGCGACCACGATCTCCGTGAACCCGGCCGCTACGGCCGCATGGACGGCGGGCAGGACGCCGCGCACGGGGTGGAGCGAGCCGTCGAGCCCGAGCTCACCGATATGGACCGTGCGCTCCAGGTGCGCCACGGCGCCGCGCGGCAGCTTGCCGCGGGCGCCGAGTACCGCCAGGGCCAGGGCGAGGTCGAGGCCCGTGCCGGTTTTCGGCAGATCAGCCGGGGAGAGGTTGACCGTTAAACGCTGCTCCCCCCAGGTGACTCCGCAGGTGGTCAGGGCCGCGCGAACACGGTCGCGGGACTCGCGCACGGCGGCGTCGGGCAGGCCCACCAGCGTGAAGGCCGGTAGACCGGACGCGCAGTGGGCCTCGACGTCCACGAGGTGGCCCTGCAAACCGGTGAGGGTTACGGCCAGGGTGCGGGCCAGTCCCATTAGACCCCCACCCCCTGGTGGTGGCACAGCAGGGCGGGGCGGTGGCGGCGCAGCACAATCGAGATGACGTCAATGCGCAGGGCGTCGTGGTCTGCGCCGTGGGCGGCGGCCCAGGCGGCGGCCAGGCGCCGCAGGCGGGCAAGTTTGCGGGAGTCGACGGCGGCCGCGGGCGGCCCCAGGCGGAGTCCGGTGCGGGTTTTGACCTCCACGGCCACCAGGCGCGCCCCGGCGCCCGGGAGGGCGGGGACGCCGGGACCAATCGGAGAACCGTCCCCGGGCAGTGGGCGCGCCGGCTCTGCGGCGACGGCTCGCGGGGGCTGTAGGGCGACAATGTCGAGTTCTCCGCGCCGCGGCGGGCTGGGGCGCCAGTTGCGATCCAGGACGGTCCACCCGAGGTCGCTCAGGTAGCGGGCGGCAAGCTCCTCACCGCGTTGACCGGTCTGCTGGGGGGAGCCGGCCGAGCCCACCGCCCTAGGGCGGGGCTGTGGTGTGGTCGGGGCCACGGGGATCACCTCCGTGGCCAGGGTGCGCGCGGCGGCGCCCAGCGCGCCAGCGGACTAGCCGAGCCCTGTGGACAATCCCGGCAGAGATGGGCCTGTGGTTCCCAGGGCTGCCCGCCATTATGCGGATTAGGCGGGGATATCCATCTCGGGCTTGCTCAGCTCCTCGACATTGACGTCCTTGAAGGTGACCACGTGGACTGACTTGACAAAGCGTGAGGCCCGGTAGATGTCCCACACCCAGGCGTCCTCGAGGGTGAGTTCGAAGAAGACCTCCCCGCCATTGGTGCGCACCTGCACATCCACTGCGTTGGCCAGGTAGAAGCGCCGCTCGGTCTCGACGACGTAGGAGAAGAGGGTCACGACGTCCCGGTATTCCCGGTACAGGTCGAGCTCCAGGTTGTTCTCGTATGCCTCAAGGTCTTCAGCATTCACGGGCTCATCATGCCCGCGGCCGGCGCCTGCGCCGAGCAGGCACCAGGGGCGCGTCGGCGCACTGGGACGCTCCCGGGTCCGGGCTTCTCAGACCCGATCATGTCGCGCCGGGCCGCTTCAAGACTTGGTCGACCGGGCTCAGCCCCGGGGGCGCCGGTGGCGCCCCAGCCCGGGCAGGCGCCAGGAGAGGCGGTGCTGCTCACAGGCCCCCAAGGCCCTCAACGCCTGGACGTGGGCGGGGGCGGCGTAGCCCTTATTGGCCGCCCAGTCGTAGCCGGGGTCCGGCAATGCCGCCATGAGGGCGTCGCGCTCCACCTTGGCCAGGACTGAGGCGGCCGCCACCACGGCGCAGCGGGCGTCGGCCTTGACCTCCGTGCGCACCGGCGGGGTGGAGGCGGCGTCCGGCCGGCCGGTGCTCGCTGCCTGGGCGCGCTCGTCCGAGGCGGCGGTTGGATCCGGCTCGGGGGCGCTGAGCCAGTCGGAGGCGCCATCGAGGATGACAATGTCGGGGGCCCTCCCGCGCGAGGCCACCTCCGCCAGGGCCCGCCGGCCGGCCAGGCGCAGTGCCCCAACAATGCCCAGGGCGTCGATCTCGGTTGGGGAGGCGTGGGCCACGGCGTGGTCGGCCAGCCAACCGCGGCAGGGGCCGACCAGTGCCCGACGCCGCGATGGGCTCAACTGCTTGGAGTCGGCCAGGCCCGGCGGGAAGGAGTCAGCCGTGGAGCGCGAGACCACGGCCAGGCCCACGCTCACGGGGCCGGCCAGGGCGCCGCGGCCCACCTCGTCCAGGCCGCCAACCAATTCGTGGTCGGCGAGCAGGGCCAGCTCCAGGTCCCGGTCCGGGCGCGCCGCCGGGCTCACGAGGTGGCGGGGGCGGGGACGTCGGTGAAGACCTGCTCCCCGCTGCCCAGCCCGGTCCACCGGCTCACCGGCCAGATAATGCTCTTGGCGACGCCGACGACGTTGTCCAGGGGCACGAAGCCGCCGTTGGGGTCGTTTTGATGGAGGCGGGAGTCAGCGGAGTTGGGGCGGTTGTCCCCCATGACCCACACGTGCCCGGCGGGGACGGTGACGTCGAAGGCGATCTCGGAGGCCAGCACGCCGTCCTTGATGTAGGTCTCCTCCAGGGTGACGCCATTGACCTGGACGGTGCCCTGGCCATCGCTGGTGACCCGGTCCCCGGGCATGCCAATGACGCGCTTAATGAGGTAGTGGCCGGACTCGCTGGGCAAGAGCCGCAGGGTGATCAGCACATCTTGGAGCAGGCCATGCAGGCCGGTGGGGTCCTTGACATCGAGCCAGTGGGCGGGGTCCCGGAAGACGACAACGTCCCCTCTTTCAATGTCCTTGGCGTCGAACATGGTGACAGCCACCCGATCACCCTTCATGAGGGTGTTCTCCATGGAGCCGGAGGGGATGATGAAGGTCTGGAGAACGAAGGTCTTGAACAGGGCCGAAATGACAATGACAGAGGCGATCACCAGCAGTCTTGAGGCGAGGCGCCGGCGCCTCGACACCACCGGCCCGGCCGACTCCTCAGTGGGGGCCGTCGGTTTCTTGCTCGGGGGGATGGAGGGCGGCAACTCAAGCGGCTCGTCCGCCGCCGGTTCAGGGCTGGCCGCGGAGGCAGGGCTGCCCGCGGAGGTGGAGTCCTCGTGCACAGCGTCGTCGGGTGTTTCGGGTGCTGGGGCCCCGGTGGGGGTGTCCACCGATTCCTGCTGCGATGTCACTGTTGACCTCTCCTGGGTAATGGTCGGCACGATCGGCGGATTGCGTGGGGCCTGCCCGGCGCGGGCGCGAGGAGCATGGGTGGCGCCCGGGGACGGGGGTCCCGGGCGCCACCGAGGAGCGGGACCTCAGTCCTCGCGGCGCTCCTTGATCTTGGCCGCCTTGCCGCGCAGGTTGCGCAGGTAGTAAAGCTTGGCG
Source organism: Actinomyces oricola (assembly GCF_004104015.1). Taxonomy (GTDB): domain Bacteria; phylum Actinomycetota; class Actinomycetes; order Actinomycetales; family Actinomycetaceae; genus Actinomyces; species Actinomyces oricola. Next base: position 125,419 of record NZ_RYFV01000005.1, read on the forward strand.
CGACGCACGTCGCCTCGAGTGACGACCTCGATCTTCTCGACCGAGGGGGTATGGACTGGGAAGGTGCGCTCGACACCGACACCGAAGGAGATCTTGCGGACCGTGTAGGTCTCAGAGACGCCCGCGCCCTGCCGGGCAAGGACGACGCCCTGGAAAACCTGGACACGTGAGCGATTGCCCTCAACGACCTTGACGTGCACCTTGAGGGTGTCGCCGGGGCGGAAGGAGGGGATGTCCTCGCGCAGCGAGGCGGCATTGATCTGGTCGATCAGGTTCATTGTTCTCTCCACGCGCGTGCCACTGGTCACGAGCGCTTGGTCGGTGGCGCCTCGCCGCCTGCGGGCGGGGCGGCGCCTGTGTCCATGCCCGCGGGTCCTGCTTCGTGAGACCTCCCCAGTGGCGGAGGCGCTCTGCGGCCCGGGGGCCAGGCCAGTGTGCCACAGGCGCTCAGCGGGCGGCGAGCACGTCCACAGGGACGTGCGCGACCTCACGGGAGGGTCTGGGGCCGCGGGGTGGCGGTCTGGAGCGGCCGGCCGCGGACCCGCCCGGTGCGCAGGCGCCGTCCTGGCGGGGCTCTCATCCCTGCTCTGCGCCGGCCCCGCACCGTCCGCCGGCCTCAGCACTCCTGAGGGTCGAGGGCCATGACCACGTCCCGGCAGGTCTGTCCGCCGACGTCGTAGGTGCGTGTGCCGACCTGGCGGAATCCTGCGCGCTTATAGGCTTTCTGGGCTCGTTTGTTGCCGGCGTGAGTGCCCAGCCACAGTGTGGTGACCCCCGCGTCGGCGGCCTGCTCTATGGCGCCGGTGAGCAGGGCGGCGGCGGCGCCCGAGCCGCGCAGGCGCATGTCAACGTAGACCTTGGACAGCTCGGCGGCCAGCGCCCCCTGTCCGCCCGCCTCCACCCCTGTGGGCCGGGGGTCCAGGCCGATTGGCGGAGCGCCGTCGTCGTCGGGGCGCTCCAGCAGCAACACGCTGTAGCCGACGACCGCACCGGCTTCAATGCCGGGGGCGCCCTCGGGAAGGTCGGCTACGGTCAGGGTGACGCGAGGGTCGTGGAGCCAGGTGGCGAAGCGGTCCAGAGTGAGGTTGGCGGCCACGTGCTCGGCAATGGCCGTGGGGCTCAGGAAGGCGGGGCAGGCGTCGGGGAAGGTGCGTGCGGCTAGCTCGACAATGGCGGGCAGGTCTGCGTCGACGGCCCGACGCAGCCGCAGGGGCAGGGGGCCGGCGGCGCCCTCGGGCAGGGCCCAGCCGGAGCGGGCCAGGGCGGCGCGGTCGGCGCCGTCCAGGGTGCTGGGGTCCAGGGCGCGCACCATGTCGGGGCGGCGTGCGGCGGTGCGGGCAATGGCCTGGTCGCGGCGGTGGCGGGCGATGCGGGCGTGGTTGCCGGTCAGGAGGACGGGCTCGCCGGCGGCCAGGTCGTGGCCGCGCCAGGCGACGGGGCGCGTGTAGACGGGGTACTCGAGCAGTCCGGCCTCGGAGTGCGACTCCTCGACGACGGAGGCGGGATTGCCCAGGACCCCGGGCAGGAGGCGGGCGACGGCCTCAATGATGACGAGGGCGGCGGCCTCTCCCCCGTTGAGGATGTAGTCGCCGATGGACAGCTCGCGCACCTGCCGGCCGGCGCTGCGGTAGTGCTCGGCGACGCGGGCGTCAATGCCCTCGTAGCGCCCGCAGGCGATAATGAGGTGGTCGGCCCCGGCGAGGTCCTGGGCGACGCGTTGGGTGAAGAGGTCGCCCGACGGCGTGGGGATGACCAGGACGGTGCGGTCGTCGTCCCGCGGCGCGGGGGCGGGGCCCGCCGCTGCGGCGCCTGGTGCGCCCGCGCCGTCATCTCCGGGCGGGGTGGGCGCGGCGGCCGGGGCCGCCGCGCGGGCGAGGACGGAGTCGAGGGCCTCACCCCACACGTCGGGCCTCATCACCATGCCGGCCCCGCCGCCCAGCGGCGTGTCGTCAACGGTGCGGTGGCGGTCGTGGGCCCAGTCGCGCAGGTCGTGGACGGCGAGGTCGAGGGTGCCGGACCTGGCGGCCTGGCCGATGAGGGACAGGTCGAGCACGCGCAGGTAGTCGGGGAAGATCGTCAGGACGTCGAGGCGCATTAGCGGACCTCCTCGGCCGCGCCGAGGCCCGGGAAGAGGCCGCCGGGCGGGTCGATCGTCACGGTGCCGGCCTCCTCGTCAATGGCGGGGACGATCTCCTCGACGAAGGGGACGGCGACGTCGTCGCCGCCCGGGGTGCGCACGACGAGGCGGTCCTGGGCGACGCCCTCCTCCAGGCCGGTGACCTCGCCCAGGAGGCGGCCGTCGGCGTGCAGGGCCCTCATGCCGATGAGCTCGTGGGCGTACCAGGAGTCGTCCTCGGTCTCCTCCTCGGCGTCGGTGTCGACCAGGAGGCGGGTGCCGCGCAGGGCCTCGGCGGCGGTGCGGCCCGGGGCCTCGGCGAAGGCGGCGTACCAGCGCTTCCCGTCGAAGCGCAGGCGCGCCACGGTCAGCGGGCCGTGCCCGGCGGGGTCCGTGGGCAGGGCGGTACCGGGTGCGAGGCGGCCCTCGGGGTCGTCGGTGCGCATGTCGAGGCGCACCTCCCCCTTGAGGGCGTGGGCGGGTCCGATGACGGCGACGGTGAGCATCACGGGGGTCAACCTACCGTGCGACGCGTTCGGCGGGGCGGCAGCGGGCGGCGGCCCGCTCGCCCCCTGCTCCGGCCCGGCGGGCGCGGGGAGGCGGGTCCGCGGCTCAGAGCGCGTCGGAGAGGCGGGTGAGGCGCTCGGTCTCCTCGGCGCTGAGCTCCAGGGTGAGGGCCTGGGTGATCGAGGCGAGCTGGTGGGTGTTGCGGGCGGAGGCGAGCGGGGCGACGACGCCGGGGCGCTCGCGCAGCCAGGCGAGCGCCACGGCGGCGGGCTCGACGCCGTGGGCGCCGGCGACCTCGACGACGGCGTCGACGACGTCGAAGCACTCCTCGCGCAGGTAGTCGGCGACCATCCCGGCGCGCTCCCCGGTGGGTGCGGCGCCCCGGGTGTACTTGCCGGTGAGGAAGCCGGCTGCGAGTGAGAAGTAGGGCACGAGGCCGAGGTGGTGGGCGGCGGCGACCTCGCCCCGGTTAGCGGGGCCCTCGACGTCGCCGCGGTGGAGGAGGTTGTAGTGGGGCTGGAGGGCGACGGGGCGGGCGGCGCCCTGCTCGTCGGCGAGGCGGCACCACTGATTGATGCGCTCGGGGGTGTAGTTGGACAGGCCGACGTAGCGGATCCTGCCGGCCGCCCGCGCCTCCTCGAAGGCGGCGACGGTCTCGGCGAGCGGGGTGTCGGGATCGTCGAAGTGGGCGTAGTAGAGGTCGATGGCGTCGACGCCCAGGCGCGCCAGGGACTCGTCGAGGGCGGCGCGGATGGTGGCGGGGGCGAGGCCCTTGCGGTCGGGCTTGGTGGCGACTTTGGTGGCAATGGTGACGTCGTCGTGGCGGCCGCGCCGGGCGATCCAGGTGCCGATAATGGTCTCGGACTCGCCGCCCTTGTTGCCGGGCGCCCAGGCGGAGTAGCCGTCGGCGGTGTCGATGAGGGTGCCGCCGGCGCCCACATAGGCGTCCAGGACGGCGTGGGACGCGGCCTCGTCGGCGGTCCAGCCGAAGACGTTGCCCCCCAGTCCGATCCGGCTCACGTCGAGGTCTGAGTCTCCTAGTCGCATGGTGTCTCCTTCTTCTTCGGTTCTCATTGTTCTGCCGCGCCCTGGGGCCCGCCCACCGGTGGTCGGCGGGCCGGGCTCGGGGAGTGCTCCCCGTTCACGCTACGTGCCCAGGAGGCCCCCGTCGACGAGGATCACCGCCCCGGAGACGTATTCAAGAGGCGTCGGGGCGCGTCAGCCCAGCGGCTCTTCGACGGCCTGGCGGTAGGCGGCCAGAAGGGGGGCCGGGGCGGTCTCGACGATGGAGCAGGAGGGGGCGACGACGAGGCGGTCGCCGTGCAGGCGGCGCGCCGAGTGCACCTGGCGGCGGATCTCGTCGGCGGCGGCCGCCTCGTCGAGGTCCTCGCGCAGGCCGCCCAGGAGCGCCGCCTGGGCGCCGCCGACGAAGACCTTGGAGATCTCCGCGTCGTTGCCCGGGTTGGTCGGGTCGTAGGTGTCCCAGTTAATGCCCTCGAGGGGGTACTCCTCGAACCAGTGGGGGTGGGCGTCGGGGCCGCAGGTGTGCACCAGGCGCGGGATGCCGGTGGCGCCGTCGAGGACGATCGAGTCGTAGGGCCGGCCGAGCTCCTCGTTGCCGTCGCGGCCCAGGTCGCGCGCCTGGCCGGCGGTGACGATCATGACGCCGTCAGCCCCGGCCTCCTTCTGGGCGGCGGTGTAGCGGCCCAGGGTGCGGGCGATGGCGCCCAGGGCGGCGTGGACGCCGTCGCGGTCCTCGTCCAGGAAGGACTTCAGTGTCCACTCGGTGGCCGAGCCCGGCGGGAGGAGGCCGGGGGCGAGGGGGAGGCCGGCGAGCTTGACCAGGACGTTGTATGGCGAGTAGACGGTGGCGACGACGGCGGCGTCCGTGCCGGCCTTGACGCGGCGGATCACCTCGAGCTGCTCGGTGAAGGCGGGCACGTCGTCGACCTCGAGGTCGGTGATGGAGCCCAGGTCGGCAGGGGAGGCCAGGACGGCGTGGGTCTGGGCGGGGATGGGGATGACGGGGCCGTAGTGGTCGTAGTCGTAGGTGTTGCCCCAGGCCTCGGCGTAGTGGACGGTGCGGGGGTTGAGCTTGACCCAGTCCCAGTCGCCGGCCCGGGCGTAGGCGAGGGTGGCGGCCACGAGGTCGTCGGCGTTCCTCTCGGCGCCGACCTGGTGGGCGTAGGCGCTGATGGCGGGGCGGTCGGCCCTCTCACCGGCGAGAAGGGCGTGGAATCGTTCGGTCCTGGACCAGCTCATGGCGGGTTCCTCTCAGTGCGGGTCAGTATGGGGCGGGGTGGGCGGTGGCGGGTGATTAGCGGGACGCGGCGAGGAGGGCGTCGGGCACGTCGTAGGTGTAGGACAGGGGGACCTTGCCGCCGTCGACGGTGAAGGTCTCGCGCTCTCGGCGGCGGGTGAAGCCGTAGGACTCGTAGAGGCGGACGGCGGCGGGCATCTGGGCGCCGGTCCAGATGCCGACGCGGTGCGCCCCCGTGGCCGCGATCTGGGCGACGGCGTGGTCAATGAGGAGGCGGCCCACTCCCCTGCCGCGGGCGGAGGGGGCGACGGTCAGGAGGCGGAAGGCGCGCTCTCCCTCCGGCTGGTGGCCTGTGTCGGGGGCGTCGGCGCGGGGGGGGGTGAGGACGGTGCCCAGGACGTCGTCTCTGTCGTCGACGGCCACCCACACGCGGTAGGAGGCGGCGTGCTCGGCGAGGCGGCGCATGTCGGCCTCGTACTCCTCGGAGACCTCCATGCTGGCGCGGTAGGCGGCGACGATGGCGTCCTCAATGGCCGGGTACTCCTCACGGCGGGCCTCGCGCACGGCGACGCCGATGGGGCGCCCGACTACATCCCCGACGGGCGTGGCGGCCACAGCGGTCGGGGCGGGCGCCGCGGCCGGGGCCGTCGGGGCTGCGACAGTCATCTCAGGCCCCCTGCCCGGCGGCGGCGAGTGCGGTGGCGACGGCGCCGCGCAGGCCCTCCTCCAGGCCGGCCGGGCGGCGTCCGAGGAGGTCGGCCAGGTCGGTGGAGGCGGTGTCGAGGGCTCCGCGCGAGACGGCGTCGTCGAGGCCTGCGGTGAAGGGGATGATCTCGGCCAGGCCGGCGGCCGTCAGGCGGGCGACGTGCTCGTCGTGGGTGAGGACCTCCCGGCGCACTCGGCGGCCGGTGAGGCGGGTGGCGACGGCGGCGAGGTCGTCGTAGTCCCAGGAGGCGCCGCCGAGCTCGTAGACGCGGCCGGCATGGGAGTCGGTGGCCAGGACGACGGCGGCGGCCTCGGCGTAGTCGGCGCGGGTGGCCGAGGCGATGCGGCCGGACCCGGTGGAGTCGGTCAGGACACCGGTGGTGGCGGCCTCGACGACGGCGGGGGCGTAGTTCTCGGTGTACCAGCCGTTGCGCAGGATGGTGGTGTCCAGGCCGGAGGCGGCCAGGGCCTCCTCGGCGGCGCGGTGGTCGGGGGCGACGAAGAGCTCGGACTCCCCCGCCCGCAGGACGGAGGTGTAGACGAGGCGGTCGACGCCGGCGCGCACGGCAGCGTCGATGACGCGCTGGTGCTGGGCGCGGCGGTGGGCGATGTCGCTGCCGGAGATGAGCAGGACGGTGGCCCCGGGGTGGAGGGCGGCCTGGAGGCCGGCCTCGTCGTCGTAGTCGACGCGGGCTGTGGCCACGCCCTGGGCGGCGAGGTTGTTGAGGGCCTCGGTATTGCGCCCGGCGGCGGTAATGGAGGCGGGCCGGGCACCGCGGGCGAGGAGGGCGGCGATGACGGCGCGGCCGAGCTGGCCGGTGGCGCCGAGGACGACTGTGGTGGCGGTGGATGCGGTGGTGGCGGTCATGGTGGTGCTCCTTGCTGGTGTGGCAGGTACGGCCGGTAGGGGCTTGGCAGGACTGGTTGGGGCCGGCGGTCAGGGGCGGGGCGGGGCGCTCTGGTCGAGGAGGTCGTCGAGGACGCTGGTGGCGAAGCGCAGGGAGTCGACCGGGACGCGCTCGTCGACGCCGTGGAAGAGGGCGGTGAAGTCGAGGTCGGCGGGCAGGCGCAGGGGGGCGAATCCGTAGCCGGCAATGCCGAGGTCGGCCAGCGACTTGTTGTCGGTGCCGGCGGAGAGCATGTAGGGCAGGATGACGGCGCCGGGGTCGTGGGCGAGGATCGCGGCGGCGAGGGTGTCGTAGAAGGCGCCGGTGGCGGGCGCCTCAATGCCGGGGGCCTGGCCCTCGACCTCGATGTCCACGGCGTCGCCGGCGAGCTCGGCGACCCGGGCCAGGGCCGCCTCCTGGTCGCCGGGCAGGGGCCGCAGGTCGAGGCCCCCGGTGGCCAGGCCGGGCACGACGTTCGTCTTGTACCCGGCGGACAGGCGGGTCGGGTTGGCGAGGGTGCGGATGGAGGAGCCGGCGAAGCGGCGGGCGGGGCCGAGGGCGTCGAGGAGGGCGTCGACCTGAGCCGGGTCCTCGCCGTCGAAGGGCAGGCCGGTGAGGTCGGCGATGCCGGCGAGTAGGCGCGTGACGGTGGGGGTCAGGCGCAGGGGCCATGGCTCGGCCGCGATGCGGGTCAGCGCCCCGGTCAGGTGGGCGACGGCGTTGTCGGTGTTAATGGCGCTGCCGTGGCCGGCGGTGCCTCGGGCGACGAGGTTGAGCCAGGCCTGGCCCTTCTCGGCGGTTTGGACGAGGTAGGCGCGCCGGCCGGCGACGGTGACGGAGAAGCCGCCGACCTCGCTAATGGCGTGGGTGGCGCCGGCGAAGCGCTCGGCCTGGTGGTCGACGATCCAGCGGGCGCCCCGGGTTCCTCCCGCCTCCTCGTCGGCGAAGAAGGCGAGCACAATGTCGCGGGCGGGGGCGCGCCTCTCGCGCTGGCGCCGGCGGACGACGGAGAGGATGACGGCGTCCATGCCCTTCATGTCGACGGCGCCGCGGCCCCAGATGACGCCGTCCTCGACGACGGCCTCGAAGGGGTCGACGCTCCAGTCCTCGGCGGCGGCGGGCACGACGTCGAGGTGGCCGTGGACGACGAGGGCGCCGGCGTCGGGGTCGGTGCCGGGGATGCGCACAATAACGCTGGAACGGCCGGGGGCGGCCTCAATGAGGTCGGGTTCGAGGCCGACCTCCTGGAGGGAGCCGACGACGTACTCGGCGGCCTCGCGCTCACTGGTGACGGCGCCGGGGCCCCGGTTGGAGGTGTCAATGCGGATGAGGTCACGGGTGATGGAGACGACCTCGTCGGCGGCCGTGGGGGCCGCGGGGGCGGATGTGGTGGGCGCGGTGGTCATGCTGCTGATCCTTCGCGGGCGGCGCGCCCGGGGATGGCGTCCAGGAGCGCACGCGTGTACGGGTGGTCGGGGCGGGCGAGGACGGCGTCGGTGGGCCCGTACTCGACGACGGCGCCGTCCTTGAGGACGAGGACGTCGTCGGCGACGAGCCGGATGACGGCCAGGTCGTGGGAGATGAGGACGTAGGTGAGGCCGAGCCGCTCCTGCAGGTCGACGAGGAGGTCGAGCACCTGGGCCTGGACCGAGACGTCGAGGGCGGAGACGGGCTCGTCGAGGACGAGGAGCTCGGGTGACAGGGCGAGGGCACGGGCGATGGCGACGCGCTGGCGCTGGCCGCCGGAGAGCTCGACGGGCGAGCGGCGCGCGAGGGCGGGGTCGAGGGCGACGAGCTCAAGGAGCTCGTGGGCGCGACGGCGGCGCTCGGCCCGGGTGCCGACGCGGAAGGCGTCGAGTGGCTCGGTGATGATCCGCTCAATGCTCAGGCGCGGGTCGAGGGACTCGAAGGGGCTCTGGTAGACGTACTGGACGCGGCGGCGGCGTTCGCGCCGCCGGCGGCGGCCCAGGCCCTCCAGGCCCTGGCCGTCGAGGAGGATGTCGCCGCTCGTGGGCGTCTCGGCGTCGACGACCATGCGGGCGAGCGTGGTCTTGCCGGAGCCGGACTCGCCGACGATGCCGAGGGTGCGCCCGCGCCGCACGGTGAGGTTGACGTCGTCGACGGCGGTGAGGGGGCCGAAGGCCTTCGCCAGGCCCCGGGTCTGGAGCAGGGGGCGGGCGCCGTCGTCGTTGTGGGCGCGGCGGCGGGCGGCCTCGACGAGCGGCCTGGCGCCCAGGCTCGGGGCGGCCGCGATGAGGCGGCGGGTGTACTCGTGGCGCGGGTGGCGCAGGACCTCGTCGGCGGTGCCGGTCTCGACGATCCGCCCGTGGTGCATGACGGCGATGCGGTCGGCGCGGTCGTGGGCGACCCCGAGGTCGTGGGTGATGAGGAGGACGGCGGTGGCGTGCTCTCGGGTGAGGCGGTCGAGTCGGTCCAGGACGGTGCGCTGGACGGTGACGTCGAGGCCCGAGGTGGGCTCGTCGGCAATGAGGACATCGGGGTTGGCGGCCAGGGCGATGGCGATGAGGACGCGCTGGCGCATGCCGCCGCTGAGCTCGTGCGGGTACTGGCCGTGGCGGCGCTCGGGCTCGTGGATGCCGACCTCGTCGAGCAGTTCGATGGAGCGCTTCCGGGCCTCGGCGCGATCCAGGCCCAGGTGCAGGCGCAGTGATTCGTCGATCTGGGAGCCGATGGTGCGCACGGGGTCGAGTGAGGTCATGGGGTCCTGGGGTACATAGCCGATGCGGCTGCCGAGGTAGCGGCGCAGGGCCGCCTCCCCCAGGCCGAGGATCTCCTCGCCGTCGACGGCAATGGCGCCGGTGGCGGTGGCCGAGGGCGGCAGGACGCCGATAATGGCGGCGGCCGTGGTCGATTTGCCGGAGCCGGACTCGCCGACGAGGGCGAGGACCTCGCCGGCGCGCAGCGTCAGGCTGAGCGAGTCGACGGCCGGGGCGATGGCGCGCCGGTAGGCGACGGTGAGGCCGTCAATGGCCAGGGCGGGCGCCCGCCCCGGGGCCTGCTCGCCCGCGGGGTGGACGACGGGGAGGGCGGTGGTCATCGCAGGGCCTCCTTGCCGTGCTCGGAGATCGCGTGGGAGAGCCGGTTGGCGGATACGACGGTGGCGATAATGACGGCACCGGGCAGGGTGGTCATCCAGGGGGCGTTGGCGAGGTAGTTGCGGCCCTCGGAGACGATCGAGCCCCACTCGGGGGTGGGCAGCTGGGCGCCGAAGCCGAGGAAGGACAGGCCCGCGATGGTGAGGATGGCCTCGCCGATCTGCAGGGCGAGGAGGGCGATGACCGGCCCGGTGGCGTGGGGCAGGACGTGGCGCCACAGGATCGTGTACCAGCGCACGCCGGAGAGTCGGGCGGCCTCGACGTAGCGGGAGGTGGAGGCCTTGAGGACCTCGCCCCGGGTGAGGCGGGTCAGGGCGGCGACGGAGGCCAGGCCCACGGCGACGGCGACCTTGAGGGTGCCGGTGCCCAGCGCGGTGACCAGGACGAGGGAGAGCAGGAGCGCGGGGATGGACAGGACGACGTCGACGGCCCGGGAGATGACGGTGTCGACCCAACCGCCGAGGAACCCGGCGAGCAGGCCGAGGGCGCTGGAGGCGAGGAGGCTGATGGCCAGGGCGAGGGCGGTTGCGCGCAGGGTGAGGCCGGTGCCGTGGACGACGCGCGAGAAGATGTCGCGGCCGAGGTAGTCGGTGCCGAACCAGTGCTCGGCGCTGGGGGCGAGGAAGCGGCCCCCGGCGTCGACGGCGAGCGGGTCGGCGCTGGTGAGCAGCGTCGGGGCGAGGGCGGCGATGAGGACGGTGGCGAGGACGGCGGTGGGCGCGGCCAGGCCGACGGCGGCACGCAGGCGGCGCCGCCTCTCGACGCGGTTGGGGGCGGTGATCTCGCGGCTGCGCACGAGAATGCTGAGGACGCGGGCCAGGGGCCGGGTCGGGGCGGTCAGGGTGAGCTGGGTGGTCATGGTGGGTTCCTTCCTCAGGCGACGGCGACGACGGCGGGACGCAGCCGGGGGTCGAGCCGCGGGTAGAGCAGGTCGACGGCGAGGTTGACGAGGGCGTAGGTGGTGGCGGCCAGGAGGACCAGGACGAGGACGACTGGCATGTCCTGCTCGCTCACGGCCTGCTGGAGGAGCCGGCCGACGCCGGCGCGCGAGTAAACGGTCTCGGTGATGACGGCGCCGGCGAACAGGCCGCCGACGGCGGTGCCGAGCATGGTCAGGCATGGCAGGAAGGCGTTGCGCAGGACGTGGCCGACCTGGATGGACCAGCGGCTCAGGCCCTTGGCGCGCAGCTCGGTGACGTAGGGCTCTCGCAGCGACTGGGCGATGCCGCGGGCGAGGACCTGGGCGAAGCCGGTTGAGGAGCCCAGGCCGAGGGTGAGGGCGGGCAGGACGAGGTGGGACAGTCCGCCGTTGCCGCGCGAGGGCAGCCAGCCGAGCTGGAAGCAGACGACCTGCATGAGAACGAGGGCGAGCCAGAAGGAGGGCACGGAGGCGAGCAGGGGCGGAATGGTCAGGAGCAGGCGGTGCAGCCGGCGCGAGCGGGTGAGGTTGGCGGCCACGGCGATGAGGGTGCCCAGGACGATCCCGATGGCGAGGCCGGCCAGGGCGAGCTCGAGAGTGCTGGGGATCGCCTGGGCGAGTTCGGTGCTCACCGGCAGCCCGGAGGACACGGAGGTGCCGAGGTCGCCGTGGAGGATGCCGGTCAGGGAGTCGAGGTACTGCTTCCACAGGGGCTGGTCGAGGCCGTAGCGGGCGGCGATGGCGGCGCGGTCGGCTGCGGTGGCCGCTCCCCCGCCCATCGCTCCGGAGGCGGCCAGGAGGATGGACACGGGGTCGGAGGGCAGGGCGTACAGGAGGAGGAAGGTGAGGGTGAAGGCGCCCCAGATGACGAGGAGGGCGTGGCCCAGGCGCTTGAGGATGTAGCGGCTCATGGTCGGTTCTCCTGCCTTACGCCGTGCGGGCGGCGTCGTAGAACTGGGGCCACCCGTTCGGCTCGTGGGCGACCGTGACGGTGGTCAGGTGGGCGACGGAGTGGGAGCGCTCGTTGAGGGGGAAGGTGTAGGCCTCGTTGATCATGTAGGTGAGCAGCTCGTGGACGGCGGTGGCGCGCTCGGTGTCGTTGGCGGCGCCGGTCTCGGCGTCGAGGAGGGAGACGAGCTCGGCGACGTGGTCGTGGTCGAACCAGTTCATGTAGAGATAGTCGGGGTGGAAGCCGGACAGGAGGGCGTCGGGGTCGGCGCGGGAGAAGTCGATGCGGGTCAGGTCCCACTCGTCGTCGGCGAAGGCGGCGGTGTACTGGGCGTCGGACAGCTGCGCGGTGCTCAGCTCAATGCTGGCCTCGGCGAGCTGGGATTGCAGGAGCTGCAGGAGCGTCTTGTCCGTCTCGGAGGTGAAGGGGTAGGTGAGGGTGAGGCGGTCGCCGGCGGCGTTGACGCGGATGCCGTCGCCGCCGACGGTCCACCCGGACTCCTCGAGGAGGGCGGTGGCGCCGTCGAGGTCGTAGCCGAGCGAGGAGGAGAGGTCCTCGTAGTAGGGGGTGGTCGAGGAGATGGGGGCCGAGGCGATGGCGGCGCCGTCGCCGTAGACGGTGTCGTGGATCTCCTGTCGTTTAAGGGCCTTCTGGAGGGCCCGGCGGACCTTGACGTCCCCGAGGGCGGTCTTGCGCACATTGGGGATGAGGCTGTAGGGGATGCCGGCGACGATGGCATCGTCGATGGCCAGGCCGGCGGCGGTGACGCGGTCCCGCTGGTCCCTGTCCGGCTCGATGACGGCATCGACCTCCTCGGCGATGAGCTCGTCGATAATGACGCCGGTCTCGGGCACCTCGACGAAGGTCACCGATTCCAGGTGGGCCGGGCCGGTGTGGCCGGTGACGGAGGAGGACCAGTTGTAGTCCTCGCGCCGGGTGATGGTCACCGACTGGTTGGCGATGTAGTCGGTGATGGTGAAGGGGCCGGAGCCGATGATGCCCTTGGTGGAGCGGTCCGCCAGGGAGTCCGCCTGGGAGCCGGACCAGATGATGCCCAGCGCCTTCTCGAAGGCGGCCTCGAGGAAGCCGGCCCTGGGGGTGGTGAAGGTGACGACGGCGGTGCGGTCGTCGACGACGGTGGTGGACTCGTAGCCGGTGAGGTAGCCGGCGGCGACGCCCTGGCCCTCGCGCTGCCGGAAGGAGATGGCGCCGTCGAAGGTGGCCTTGACGTCGTTGGCGGTCAGCGGCTCCCCATTGGAGAAGGTGACGTCGTCGCGCAGGTGGAAGGTGAACTGCGTGTTGTCGTCGTTGACCTCCCAGCTGGTGGCGAGGTAGGGGACGATCTGGCCGTCGGCGTCGAGGTCGACGAGGTTGTCGACGACGGCGCGGCCGGGGTAGTTCCAGGCCGGGATGATGGAGGCGTCGAGGATGTCGGGGATGGAGGGGAGGGCGACGGTGAGGGTGCCGCCCTCAATGGGCGTGCCGGAGGCCGTGGCGCTGCCGGGGGTGGCGGCGCAGGAGGCGAGAAGGCCGGCGCCGGTCGCGGCGGTGAGGGCGAGGAAAAGGCGACGGCTGGTGAGCGGGGTGGTCGGGTGGTTCATGGCGGGCTCCGTCGAGGAATGCGTGGAGGAGGAAATGGAGGGGGAATGAATGAGGAACTGGAGGGGGAATGACGCGGGAGCTGTTTTCGGGCGCACTTATCCCAGGGGTGGTCGGATTACTCCGATGAAATGCGTGGCCGCCGCCCCGGGAATGGGTGCCGATCTCTTTTCCGGCGCCCTGCGAATACGGCCGGCGGTGCGCGGGGTCCGCCCGCCGCCACTGTCTCGACTGCGCCCGGGCGGTGCGGGCGGGAGGCACGGGAGCCGGGCTCCGGGCGCGGCGGCTCAGCGCGTCATGCTGACGACTGTGCGCGGGACGGGCCGGGCGGCGTTGTGGGCGGTGCGAGCCCTGGGATCACGCCAGCGCGTCAGGCGGCCGTCTTGAGCATTCGCCGACAGGGGCGACAGCACATGGCGCGGGTGCATGCGTTGAGGAGGCCGGCGCCTGCGGTGGCGCGGCCGGTCGCATGTGCCGTGCTGCGGGCCATGTGAGTCTCCATCAATCAGCGGGGCGCCGGCGGTGCCGACGTCCAGGACGGGTGTCCTGTGGTGCGAATAGAAGATAACGGAATAGCGGCGGCCGCGGCAACTTTCCGACGAGACTCATGGCAGCGCCCGCGAAATGGGTTCGGCGACTCGATCCGGAAGCGCCAGCGAAAACCAGTGGGAATACGCGGATTGTGACGGATAGGGGGAATGGGCTGTCGAGGCGGGTTATGGCGGAGATCACCGGGAAGTGCGCCGACTCGCCGCCGAAGCCCGCGCGGGGACGGGGGCGGTGGGGGCAGTAACGGAGCCCGCCGCCCCGGGTGGGGCGGCGGGCTCCGATCGGCTCAGCGCGATGCGTGTTGCGGCCCGCTCAGCGGCGGTCGGTGTCGACGACGTCGACGCGCACCGGTGAGGCGGCCAGGGCGCCGACGACTGTGCGCAATGCGCGGGCGGTGCGACCCGAGCGGCCAATGACACGACCGAGGTCCTCGGGATTGACTCGCACCTCCAACAGGTCGCCGCGGCGCAAGGAGCGGGAGGTCACAGTGACATCGTCGGGGTTGTCGACAATGCCGCGCACGAGGTGCTCGAGCGCGTCGGCCAGCACGGTCAGGCCTCCTCGGCGGGAGCCTCGGCCGGCTCCTCAGCGGCCTGCGCGGCGTCCTTCTCGGCCTTGACCTTGGCGGCGGCCGCCTTGCGCTTCTCGGCGTCGTCGGCGGCCGCCTTGACGGCGGCGGCCTTGGCAACGGTCGCGGCGTCGGCGTCCTTGACCTTCAGGCGTCCCTCGGCGCCCGGCAGGCCCTTGAACTTCTGGTAGTCGCCGGTGATCTTGAGCAGCTTGAAGACGGCGTCGGTGGGCTGGGCGCCCACGCCGAGCCAGTACTGGGCGCGCTCGGAGTTAATGCGGATGAGCGAGGGCTCCTGCATGGGGTCGTACAGACCGATCTCCTCGATGACACGGCCATCGCGCCGCTTGCGGGCGTCGAGGACGACGACCCGGTAGAACGGGGCGAACTTCTTGCCCATGCGCTTGAGGCGAATCTTGACTGCCACTTGGTTGAACTCCTGGTTCTGGATGGTTTGGCTCACACCGGCCCCCGGTGGGGTCAAGCAACGGTTTCCGGCGGTCGCCGAGACGCGACTGGTCCGGGAGAGGGGCCGCACTCAGCCGAGTACAGCAGGGCATTCTGCCAGAGGGCCGCCATGGGCTGCCAGCGGCAATGACGCCCCACAGTGGATCAACGGTGCGAGATCGCCCACAGAACCGACCTTGCCACGCTCCTACTTCTATGGTTAACTACTCATGTAACTAACCAATGAAGCACTCAAGGAGGTGCTTGTCCGTGCCCCACTTCGACGACGCGTCCCCCATCTACCTCCAGATCGCCGAGGAGATCCGCACCCAGATCCTCAGCGGCGACCTGGCCGAGGGGGCGCGCCTGATCTCCACCACCGAGTACGCCACCCGCTACCGCATTAACCCGGCCACTGCGAACAAGGCCGTCTCACTTCTCGTTGACGAGGGCCTGGTGGTCAAGCGACGCGGCATCGGCATGTTCGTCGCCGCGGGCGCACTGGAGGGCCTGCGCCGCTCACGGCGCGCCGCCTACGCCGATGACGTCCTGCACCCCGCGCTCGACACCGGCCTCGCACTCGGCCTGAGTCCCACCGAGCTGCGCGAGAGCGTCGCCAGCCATCTGGAAACCCGTACCTCAGAGGAGACCCAATGACCATCTCGCCCCACTCCCCCGCGGCCCCCGCCACCGACGCCGCCCCCGGCGGGCCGGCCATTGACATGACCGACCTCGGCTACCGCTACGCGCGGGGTCGCGAGCCGGCCCTCACCGAGCTCACGCTCACCCTGCGCCCCGGCACCATCACCGGCCTGCTGGGCCGCAACGGCTCGGGCAAGACCACCCTGCTGTCCCTGATCTCCGGGCTGCGCCGCCCCACCCACGGGGCACTGGCCGTTGCGGGGCGCTCCGCCTTCGACGACAACGCCACCATGACCGCCACCGCCCACCTGGGCGGGCCCCGCTCCCTGATCGAGGACTCCCCCGTGCGCCGCTCCCTGGAGCTGTGGGCCGCCACCCGCCCTGGCTGGGACGCCCAGGAGGCCGCCCGGCTCATGGACCGCTTCGAGGTCCCCCTGCGCACCAGGCCCTCGCGCATGTCCCTGGGCCAACGCAGCGCCCTGGACGCCGTCCTGGCCCTGGCCTGCCACTGCCCCGTGCTGCTCCTGGATGAGGTCCACCTGGGCATGGACGTCGTGGTACGGCGCCGCTTCTGGGACGAGCTGCTGGCCATGTACCTGCGTGAGCGCCCCACCGTGGTCATCGCCTCCCACCAAGTCGATGAGATCGAGGACCTCCTGGAGGACGTCGTCGTCCTCCACCACGGCCGCCTGGCCGCCACCGGCACCGCCGACGAGCTGCGCGCCGCCCACTCCCGTCCCGGACAGGGGCTCGCCTCCCTGAGCGAGGCCCTCATCGACATCACCGACATCACCGAAGGAGACCCGTCATGACCGCCGCCATCTACGCCTCCCAGCCCCGTCCGTCCCGCCCCGCCCAGGAGCGGGCCGGGGCCCGCCGCACCACGGCCTCGCGCACATGGAGGCTCACCCTCCTGGCGCTGCGCGAGCTGACGCCCATCCAGGGCGCGATCCAGGCAGCAGGGGTCGTGGTCGTGACCGTTGTGCTCATCATGCAGGCCTCCGGGCTGCTCCCCGAGCCGTCGGGGCTGCCCGGGCGCCCGGCGGACACCGCCTTCGTCTTCGGCGGCTACTGCCTGTTCGCCTTCGGCTGCGCGGCCTACCTCGGCTTCACCCACGGGGTCGTCATGGCCACCCGCACACCGGCGTGGTTGCGCGCCGGGCTGACGCGCAGCGCGGTCATGGCGCACCTGACCCAGACCGGGCTGCTCCTCGGCGCGGCGTCCACGGCCGTGTGCGGCCTGCTGACGATCCCCGACGTCCTGCTCAAGGACCAGGTCACGGGGATCCGCCTCACCGCGATCCCGCAACTGGCCGTGCAGGCCGCACCGGCAGTCCTGCTGTGCTACCTGGTGGGCGCCTGCGTCACCCTGCTCTTCCTGCGGCGCCCCTGGTGGGTGGGCACCACGGCGATCCTGGTGGGCCTGAGCGTCGGATCCCTGTGCGTGGGGCAGGTCGTCGCCCACTGGGGCACGCCCTGGGCGGCGGCGTGGATCGCCCTGGGCACCGCCCTGCTGGTGGTCATCGGCCCGCTGGGGACCTGGTTGCAGCTGCGCCGTTACGAGCCGCGCCAGTAATCCCGGCGGGCGCCCGGGCCATCGCCGCCACTGGTCGAGGTCGACACCCGTCAGGGTGCCGGCCTCGACCTCCTGCTCGCCAAAACCATCCCCACTCCTCCCGTCCCGCTGCCCAACCGCGACGCAACTGCCCCGTCGCGGCCCCCTCCCGGCGCGCCGTGAGCTCCCCGCACCGCTGCCGGCCACAGGGGACGGGATCAGATGACACCTGTCATCCCCAGGCGGTGACAGCGCTCAGTACCGGCGGCGGGCCAGCCGGATGACCCTGGAGTTATGAACATTGCCGCCACCGCGCCTCGCCGCGCCACCACTGCCCCCGCCGCCACGCCGGACCCGGACCTCGCCGTGAAGATCACCGGCTTGGTCAAGACCTTCGGGCACGTCCGCGCCGTCGACGATATTGACCTGACCGTCCATCCCGGCGAGATCGTCGCCTTCCTCGGCCCCAATGGGGCCGGAAAATCCACCACCCTGGACGTCATACTCGGCTTCACGGCGGCCGACGCCGGCACCACCCGCGTCTTCGGCCGCACACCGGCCCAAGCCGCCAGGGAGATGCTCACTGGCGCCATCCTTCAAGAGGGCGGTCTTCTGCCCGACTACACGGTGAGTCAAACCGTCAACGTCGTGGCCGCCATGCGCGGAGCCCGCCACGACGTCGCCGCCGTCACCGAGCTGGCCGGGATTAAGCCGATCCTGCGCCGCCGGGTTGCCAAGTGCTCCGGCGGCGAGCGCCAGCGCCTGCGCCTGGCCCTGGCGCTGCTGGGCAATCCGGATCTCATGGTGCTCGATGAGCCCACGGCCGGCATGGACGTCACCGCGCGCCGGGCCTTCTGGGCCGCGATCCGCGAGCGCACCGCCGAGGACAAGGCCGTCCTCTTCGCCACCCACTACCTGCAGGAGGCCTCGGATTTCGCGGATCGGATCGTCATCATCTCCAAGGGGCGGATCGTGGCGTCGGGCTCCGTGGACGAGGTGCGTGCACTCGGTGAGGGCACGATCGTGTCGGCCACATGGCCGGGCCTGGCCGGTGTCGCAGAGCTGGAGGCGGAGTTGGTGCCGCTGCGCGGGACGCTGGCGGGCGTGGCGGTCCACGGGGAGCACCTCGAGATCCGTACCACCGCACCCGACGACGTCGCCCGCCTCCTGCTGACCCGCACCCCCGCCCATCACCTGGGGATTACGGCGCTGAGCCTGGACGATGTGTTCACCGAGCTCGTCGAGGACGTCGAAGACGTCGAGGACTCCGCCGACCGGCCGGCGGGCGCCGCCTAAGCAGAACGCCCCCGCACCGCCCCGGCGACAACCACGCCAGCCACAGCAACCGCAGCAGCCACGATGCTGAGAACCACGACCTGGAGAACGCCATGACCGCCACCGCCGCCCCTGCCCGTCCCACAGCCAACCGGGAGCGCCCCAGCCTCCTGCCGTACCTGCTCACCGAGCTGCGCACAACAGTGCTGAGGGCGGACACGATCATCTTCATCATCGTCATGCCCCTGGGCATGTACCTCCTCTTCGGTGCGATAACCTCCTACAGCGACCTCGATGCCGGACGGGGGAACGTCGCCGCCGTCGTCATGGTCAACATGGCCGCCTTCAGCGCCGCCGTGTCCTCCACGACCGTCGCCGGGAGCAGTGCCATCGAGCTGGCCGGCGGCTGGGGCCGCCAGATGGGGCTGACTCCCGGCGGGATACGCTCGTACTACCTGGTCAAGTCCGCCTCGGCGGTCCTCCTGTCACTGGTGCCCACCACCCTGCTCTTCATCGCCGGGGTCCTCACGGGCGCCCGGTGCGACACCCCGCTGATCTGGGCGGGCTCCTACCTGGGCTGCCTGCTGCCGACCATCCCCTTCGCCCTGTACGGGCTGGCCATCGGCATGTGGTTCCCCTCCCAGGGGGCGGTCGGCACGGCGGCGGCCTCGGTGACGGTGTGGGCCTTCCTGTCCAACATCTTCATGCCGATCTCCGGAACGCTGTTCACCATCGCCCACTTCACCCCGCTGTACGGGGCAGCGACCCTGGCGCAGCGCCCCATCATGAAGGACGTCATCAACACCGGCACAGGAATCGTCCACGAGAGCCCCTGGCTCCAGGTCGCTAACCTTGCCGCATGGACGCTTGTCCTCGCCGCGATCTGCCTGGTCTCCCGCCGTCGGGGGACGAGCCGGCGATGAGTGCGCGATGGCAGGCAGCCGGGCCGGCCGCGCCCCGGTCCCCGAGTTGGAGGGACTGGAGGCGGACCTGGCCCGGCACGCCCGGGTGGCCCGGCGTCGACTGGCAGGCCTGCGTCTGGATCGTCTTCCTGGTCGTGAGCGCCGCCGCCCTGCTGATCTCGGAGGCCCCCATGTGGAGGAAGGTTCTGGGAACCGCGGGGATGGCGGCCTTCGCAGTCCTCTACGTCATTGAGGTGAGCGTCATCTCCAAGCGCGAGGACTTCACCCGTCTGTCCCCCCAGTCCACCCTGCGCGAGGAGCTGGCCCCGGCGATCAGGCCGCTCGTCCTGCTGGGCACGTGCGCGGCGGCGGCGACGATCGCGATCGGCTGGTACTTCCCCGTCTTCCTGCCCTACTTCTGCGCGATCCTCCTGTTCACCACGACGCTGCGCACCGGTCTGACGTGCTGCGCCCTGATCTGCATGTCGAGCCTGCTGGTCGTACTGGTCGGGGGTGCCGGTGCTGTCGAGTTCCTGTACATGACGATCGGTTGCGTCACGTCGTCAGGGTTCGTCGTCCTCTCCCGGTTCTCCGCCGAGCAGGAGCTGGTGCGCGCCCGCCAGAACCGGGCCGAGGCGACCGCGGCGGAGCGCGAGGAGATCAGCCGGGACGTGCACGATCTTCTCGGCCACTCGCTGACGGTGCTCACGCTCAAGGCAGAGGTCGTCCAGCGTCTGCTGCACCGGGACCCTGATGCTGCCGAGAAGGAGCTCGCGGAGGTCATCGAGCTCTCCCGGGCCGCCCTGGCGGACGTGCGGGCGACCGTCACGCGGCTACGCACCCCGGATCTGGCCAGCCAGATCGAGTCCTCGCGCACGGCCTTCACCGCGGCCCAGATCGATACTGAGATCATCGGGGACGCCGAGGAGGTTCCTCTGGGCCTGCGCGAGCTGGTGTCCTGGGCACTGCGTGAGGCCACGACGAACATTCTGCGGCACGCGGAGGCCACGCGGGTCCGGGTGGCGCTGTCCCCGGGGCTGCTGGTCGTCGCCGACAACGGGCGCGGGCTGACCGGTTCCGCACCGGGCAACGGTCTGCGGGGCCTGCGCCAGCGCGTGGAGGCGGCCGGCGGCGAGCTGCGGATGGTCAGCCCTGCGCCGCCGGACGGCGGCCCAGGGGAGCAGGGTGGTCCTGGGACAAGGATGGAGGTCCTGCTGTGAGCGGTGGGGGCACTGAGAGGACCGGGGGCCTCGTGGAGTCTGGCGGTGACGTGATCCGCCTGCTCATCGCCGACGACCAGGCGCTGGTGCGTGGCGCCCTGGCCACGCTGCTCGGCCTGGAGAGCGACCTGGAGGTCGTGGCCCAGGTGGGCACCGGCAACGCGGTCGTGGCAGCGGCTCGCGACAGCGGCGCGGACGTGGCGCTGCTGGACATTGACATGCCCGACGGCGACGGCCTGGCCGCCGCAGCGGCGCTGAGCGCCTCAGGACTGACGTGCCGCAGTCTCATCGTGACGACCTTCGGGCGCCCCGGCTACCTGTCGCGGGCGCTGGAGGCCGGGTCCAGCGGCTTCCTGGTCAAGGACACTCCCCCGGAGCAGCTGGCGGACGCTATCCGCCGGATCCACGCAGGCCTGCGGGTCATCGACCCGACGCTCGCCCAGGAGTCGGTGCTGCTGGGTCCTAACCCGCTGACCGAGCGGGAGAAGGAGGTGCTGCGTCTGGCGGCCCGGGGCGACGACGCCCACGGGATCGCGGCGGGCCTGCACCTGGGTGAGGGGACGGTGCGCAACTACCTGTCGAGCGCGATCGCCAAGACCCACGCCCGTAACCGCACCGAGGCCGCCCGCACCGCCGAGCGCAACGGGTGGCTGTAGCTACCGGCGGGCCGCGGGGCACGGACCGGAGGCGTCAGGCCGCTTCCAGCGCCGCGAGGAGCTGCTCACGGAAGCGCGCGAAGGATGGGGACCGCCGCGCGGTGGCATCGAGGTCGAGAATCGAGGAGAACGCGTCCTGGTGTCGCGTCTCAATGTACTTTCCAGTCATCTGCTCCTGGAGAGCCTCTTTGGCACCTCGCTTGGCCTCAGGGTCCTTGGAATACGAGGCGTCATCCAGGACCTCCTTGTGCCTGCGGAGCGACTCGATTCCGGCGAGGAACCACGCCTCGTACTCGCGGACGGCCACAGCGACGACGGCCTCCTGGCCCTCCAGTGCCGCCCGGGTCGCCTCCACGCACTCGGTCGGATCATCGTCGTCGGAGTCGTAGAGGACAACGACCACGCCAGCCCCTCCCCGCTCAACAAGGCTTGCGCGCTGGATCCTCACCGCGTCCCGCACCTTGGTGGAGCGCATCTGGTCACACCCCAGCCGATGGGGCGGGCGCACGTCAATCTCGTAGATACCTGCCCCGTAGGCGATTCTGCGCAGCAACGCGGGAAGCGCCTTCACCTCACCATGCCCCTCAACGACGGAGGCAACGATCCTGGTCATGGCTGAGTGTCCGGTGCGGGCTGGAGTTGGTCGGATCGCAGGAGCTCGCCGGCACTGAAGAGGGACTCCTCCAGAGCGAGTCTTCCGCCTGCATCAAGGGGCCCGACCTTCGTGCTGCCCGCCTCCGACCGCACCGCGAAGATCTCGGAGAACCCCAGATCCCCGGCATCGAGCAGATCACCGCTGTGCGTGGTGACGAGGACCTGCCTCATAGTGGAAGCCTCGCGGATGGCGTCGAATAGCACTCCCGCAGCGGCCGGGTGCAGGGCGGTCTCGGGCTCCTCGATGATCACCGGGCCGAAGGTGCCGTCACCGCTGGGCGCGAACAGGGCAGTGAGGATGCCCAGCGCACGGAGCGTGCCGTCGCTCATGGTCACCGCGCGGAGCAAGAACATCTCACCAGGCTCCCTCGCCTCTCTGTCGAACTCCAGGGTAAACACCCCTCCGAGATCTCTCGGGACGGCCCGACGAATGCCCGGGACGATCAGACTCAGGTACTCGTCGATCCGTTCTTTCGCTTCGGGCATGTGCTTCTCAAGCCAGAGCAGGACGGCAGCAAGATTGCCGGCGTCAGCCTGGAGCTCCCCTCCCGAGGCAGGCGCCTCAGTGTAGTGCACCGCATCGGGATGAGGACTAATCAGCGCCGTGGAGGTCAGCGCCCTATGAACTGGCGCGAATGCCTCGTACGCGGTCAACACTCCCAGGACGAGAGAGGATCCCTCGGTTGCGGGAACGGGGACGCGATTTCCACCAATCTCAGTCACTCCCGAGGACCTGTCAAAGGAGGAGCACACCTTATCGTTCTCGCTGCACACACTGCACGTCTCTGATCGCACCGTCACCTCTGGATCCATATCATTCAGCCGGACCGAGAATGACATCGAGTACTCACACGAGCGACCGTCCGGAAGACCTGCGACGTGCACAGCGACGGTGACAAGCGAAGTATTAGGATTCTCCGATATCCCGCCTCCATTCGAGTCCTCCGCTGTAACGCGCCCAACCCGGGTATCACCATGCACGAGTTGCTCCGAGCCACGCAGCGCGATCTGGTCGGCCCCCCTCCTGTAAACCGCTCTTCGCAGATTCATCGTGAGAGCGTCTTTGAGGAAGACGAGCGCGTCCAAAATGTTCGACTTTCCCGCTCCATTCGGCCCGACGAGCACGGCCAGATCTCCTAGTGTCGTGTTTCTGAAGTAGTTGGGCGCTTGGCTTTCTTGAGTATCTGGTCGGCGGGCTTGGTCCAGGAGAAGGGTTTGCAGGTCTTGTTGTAGGTGTCGATGAAGCGTCGGATGGTGGTGG